>JAZOQY010000041.1:0-195894 GCA_045656285.1 Kiritimatiellia bacterium | reverse complement strand
TTGGATCACCTCCTTTCTAAGGAGACAGGTCGCTACGAGCGACCGAAGGTGAAAGCCTCGCGCAAACATTCTGTTTTCTCGAGTATCGACAAGTAGAAGCGAAAAGCGCGACTCTTCCAAGAGCCGCGCTTTTTTGTTGTTGTTACCCCTTGCATCTGATAAGGGTAAAAGATATAATATACATAAGTGCTTTTTATGAGAAAGATATTCACAGTTTTTGAAATGAAATTACTTTTAGCGATAGTCTCAGCTGTCGTTATGACGGGATGCTTTTCGATTGAGAAGGGTGTTGTTAGTTCTACCGGCGAAGAGCATGTTCTGGTTTCTAATTACGGGTGGTATCTTTTTCATTTTATACCGATCGCCTGTGGCAACGCCGAAGAGGATGCGCTTACCCCTTGGGTGCTTTTTCGCAATGATGTGACGATGGATAAGATTCAAGGTCGTTTTATTGACTATTCCAATTCAAAGAAGAATGTCACGCCTGAGAATTTATCGTATACAACACACGAATCTGTGCTTTTTGAACTTCCCGGGTCCAACATTCCGATCCCGTTGCCGTATATTCTCTCGTACAAAGAAATCCAGTTGAGCGGAGTCCTTGCCACTGAAAAGGAGGATTCTAGATGAGGAAGTTTGTTTCGATTCTCCTGGCGGCTTTGCTGTCAGGCTGCGCGTCTGTCGAGGTGAGTAATGTCGGCCGCAGGAAAATGGTGGTTGTGTCGAATTCCGGATGGTATCTTTTCAATCTGATTCCGTTGGCTTCCGGCAATCCGGACGAAGTGAACAAAATGTCCTGCCAATTCTTCTCGGAGACCGCCACGCTTGAAAATAATCTCAAGATTTTGAACAAGGTCGTCAAAGACACTGGAGCCGACTCTGTCGAATCAGTCAAGAGCTATTGGAACGACGAAAGTGTGTTGGTCATATTAATGAAGCGTCATGTCATCAATACGAGCGCAGAACTCGTGTTCGACAAAGACGGCGAAAAAAGTGAAGGCAATGAGAATAACAAAAGCGACAGCAATTCTTGAAGCGTACACGCCCGGCGAGCAACCTAAGTCGAAGACGGCCGTAAAACTCAATACAAATGAAAACCCCTATCCGCCTTCTCCGAAATGCGCGAAGGTTTTGAAGGATTTCGATCTTGATAAATTAAGGCGCTATCCCGATCCTGTTTTCGCGGAGCTTCGCGAAGAAATCGCAAAGCTCAACGGCACGAAGCCCGGGAACGTTTTTGTCGGGAACGGCTCCGATGAGATTCTGACGCTCGCCGCAAGGGCGTTTGTCGAAAATGACGAGTCGATAGCGTCGCTGGATCCGAGCTATTCGCTTTACAAGACTCTCGCTGCGATTCGGGACGTAAAGTGGGTCGGCACCCCCGTCGATTCCTCCAAGATCGATATCCCCGCCAATGCATCGCTTTTTCTCTGGACCAACCCGAATGCCCCTACTGGGGGCTTTGCGTCGCCCAAGAAGATATCGGCGTTTGCGAAAAAGTTCCCCGGTGTCGTAATCGTCGACGAGGCGTATGCTGATTTCGCAAAGGCTAACTGTATGGCGCTCGCGACCGCGTCTAAAAATAAAAATATCATTGTGATGCGCACTTTCTCAAAGAGTTATTCTCTCGCGGGATTGCGCGTAGGGTATTGCGTGGGGCCTGCCGATTTGATTGAGGCTCTCTACAAGATAAAGGATTCCTACAACGTCGACGCCGTTGCACAGGCCGTAGCTCTCGCCGCCTTGAAAGATCGGGCGTATCACGCCAGGACGGTAAGGAAGGTGGTCGAGACGCGCGAGTTCTTCTCGGATGAACTCCGGAAGCTCGGATGGGATGTTCCCGCGAGCGAGGCGAATTTCGTCTTTGCGCGCCCGGCGGGGATGACGGCCGCGTTACTTTTCGCCGCATTGCGCGAGCGCAATATTTTTGTGCGCTATTTTGCGGGGCCGCTTACTGGCGACAGGATCCGCATTACGATCGGAACGCCGGATGAAATGAAGAAACTTCTTTCGGCATTGAAAAAACTTAAAGCCTAATCAAGAGGAATGACGGAAATGGAAAAGAAAGACAGCAAGTTGAGGTTGATGTCGATCGATGCGTTGCGCGGTTTCGATATGCTCTTCATTATCGGTTTCGCCGGCCTTATTAGAATGATTTGCGAAGCTTTCGGGTGTAATGCTGATTTTGCGCTCATAAAACAGATGAGCCATGTCCCGTGGGAAGGTTTGCGCCATCACGATACGATTTTTCCGCTCTTTCTCTTTTTGGCCGGAGTGTCATGGCCGTTTTCGCTTTCTTCGCAGAAGGACAGAGGCCGTACGCCGCTTCAGATACATCTGAAGATTCTGCAGCGCGCGGCGATTCTCTTTGTGTTGGGAATGATCTACAACGGAGTCCTCAAGGAGTTCAAGCCTACATTCCGGATTCCCAGTGTTCTTGGCTTTATCGGAATCAGCTGGGCCATAGGAGCCGTTATCTTTTATCATGTCAGGAACAATTGGATTCGCGCAGGAATTGTCGGAGCGCTTCTCTTCGGGTATTGGGGCGTTTTGCGCTTTGTGGCTGCGCCCGGCTCGCCGGCAGGATGCGATACGTACGCCATGGAGTACAATATCATATCGTGGCTCGACAGGACGATTATGCCTAATCATATATTCCAGAAGCTTTACGATCCGGAATCCTTCTTCGCCGTTGCCGGCGGAGTGGCGACGGCTCTTATCGGCATGATGGCCGGCGCCGTCCTGAAGTCCGAGAATCTCGATAGCAAGATGAAAACGGTCGTGCTTTTGGCCGGGGTGGGCGTGCTTTTCACTTTTCTGCATATCTTTACCTTCGCCATGGGCGATAAAATCGTAAAGAGCCTCTGGTCTCCCTCGTTTGTTCTTTCGGCGGCCGCCTATTCGACATTGATGATGGCGATCTTCTACCATCTTATCGATGTTTGGGGATTGAAAAAATGGGCGTTTGGCTTTATGGTGATCGGCATGAATTCGATTACGGTCTATTTGATGTCCAAATTCATCTGGTTCGGCGGAATAACCAAATATTTCTTCGGCGGAATCATCAAAGAGATCGGTGATGTCGGAGCTCTTTGGGCTCCCGTAGCGACAAGGGTGGTCGATCTTGTCGTCATCTGGCTGGTTCTTTATATGTTCTACCGCAAAAAAATATTCCTCAAGGTGTGACATTGAGGCACAAAGCGGGATTTTGATAAAATATCTTCATTATGACGGAAAATATGTCGCTGACGAATATTGTTCTAAAAACTGCCGGGGTTTTCACCGATGAGCAGATAGCCCGTATCGTCTCAAATAGAGCCGAAAATCCGGGTATGAGCCTCTATGAGGCGGCGGTCAAATTCGGCGGACATAGGGAGATTGATATTTTGCGGGGCGTCGGCTCCGCGCTTGGGCTGGAGCTGGTCGACCTCGAGCATAACCAGCCTACGGCCGAAGCGCTTACCAAAATTCCGGCAAGTGCCGTTTATCAGTACAACATCCTGCCTTATCGATATGACGGACAGGCGATAACGATCGTGGTTTCCGATCCTTTCGATACTACCCCGGCGGATTCTTTGCGGCTCATTTCCAATTGCCCCATCAAGACTGTGCTCGCGACGCGCGAAGAAGTCGAGAAGGCCGTCAAGAAATACTACGGTGTCGGCGCCGATGCGATCGAAAAGATGATCGAAGACGATCGCTATTCGGTTGACGAAGAGTTCGGGGCGATGACGAAAATCGATGTGAACGAAATGGGGGAAGAGGCGTCGATCGTCCGCTTCGTCAACCAGATCATCGTCGAAGCCGACCGTCAGGGTGCGACCGATATCCATATCGAGCCCCAGGAGACGGAACTTCGCATCCGCTACCGCATCGACGGCATGCTTCACAAGGTGGACGTTCCGCCCCAGCTCAACAAGCTTAAAGCCGCGATCATCTCGCGCATTAAGGTCATGGCGAATCTTGATATCGCCGAGAAGCGTCTGCCGATGGATGGTCGCATCGGCATCAGAATCGCGGGGCAGGATATCGATATCCGCGTTTCGACCATGCCTGCGGCGTACGGCGAGTCTATTTCGCTGCGACTTCTCGCCAAGAGCGGCAGTTTCGTCAAGATGGCCGATCTTGGCTTCGCCGAGCGCGATTTTGCCGTTGTCGACAAGATCATCCACCGGCCGAACGGGATATTTCTCGTGACGGGGCCCACCGGCTCCGGCAAATCCACGTCGCTCTATTCGTTCCTCCATGAGGTCAACAAGATCGACGTGAGAATCATGACCGCGGAAGATCCGATCGAATACCACATGGCCGGCATCAATCAGGTTCAGATGCAGGCCGACATCGGCATGACGTTCGCAGCCGCGCTGAGGGCGTTCCTGCGCCAGGATCCCGATATCATTATGGTGGGCGAAATCCGCGATCGCGAAACCGCTGAAATCGCGATCAACGCGTCGCTTACGGGTCACATGGTGTTTTCCACCTTGCATACCAACGATGCGGCCGGAGCCTTCCCCCGACTGATCGACATGGGTGTCGAGCCGTTCCTTATCGCATCTGCCGTCGCCGGCGTAATGGGACAGCGTCTTTGCCGCCGTTTATGCCCCAAGTGCATGAAGGAAGCTCCTCTCGACATGAAGTATTACACGCTCGATTATGCACCCGAGAAGAATACCGTCTTTGAGCCGATAGGATGCGATGCGTGCTCGCGTACGGGCTATAAAGGCCGCAGAGCTCTCTTTGAGGTGCTTGAGGTCGACGAGGATATCGAGGGCGCTATCGTCCGCCGCGAGAACGCGACCGAAATCCGCAACCGTTCGATGGCCAAGGGCATGAAGACGCTGCGCGAGGACGGCTGGGCCAAAGCCTTCCGCGGCGTTACCAGCGTCAACGAGATTTTGCGCGTTACCGAGGAGCAGTGATGCCCCAGGCGTTTTCAGGTTCACAGCGGCAGTCGCAGTCCCAGTCCCAGACGATGGTTCTTGCGCCACGGATGCTCCGTGGCCTTGATATCTTGGCGATGAGTCTGCCCGAACTGCGCGCCGAACTGAATCGCGAACTTGAAACGAATCCCGTCATCGACGATGTCGAGCGTACGCTGGAGAAGGAGACCGTATCGCAGAAAGAGCGCGAGGTTGCCGACGACCGGAGGGCAAGGGACGACGATTATCCCGATGACGATTCCGCGCCGGATTCGTTTTATGCCGCCGATGCCGAAGCCATGGATCGTCGCCGGAGTTTCATAGAGTCGCAAACCACAGAGGAGACTCTGGAAGAACATCTTGCTTCTCAGATAAAAACATCCGATCTGGACGAGTCTGATTACCGTCTGGCCGAAATCCTTATCGGCGAACTGAACGACGACGGCTACTTTGCCGGATCTATGCCGGATCTGGTGATGGTGACCGGAGAGAGCGAAGAGAAGATACGTGAAATCTTGAGTGTGATCATGACGCTTGATCCGCCCGGGTGCGGAGCCACGGCTCTTGAAGAGTGTCTGCTCGCCCAGATCGACAAGCTCGATTCTTCCCCGTATCGCGACGAGGTATGCGATCTTCTGGAGAAAAACCTTCTTAAGGATGTCGCCGAAGGGCGCATTGCCACGGTAGAGAAGGCTCTCGGCATCAGTCATGAACGCTATGCCGATGTTCTTACGGCGCTGAGGAGCCTGGATCCGCGTCCTGCGCGGGCGTATTCCCGGTCGGGCAAGGCGACGGCATACGTAAACCCCGAGATTCACGCGGTGAAAACCGCCGCCGGCTGGGTCGCGCGCGTTGACGCGAGGAGCTTGCCGGAGATAAAGATATCGCCTCGCTATCTCAAGATGCTCGAAGATCCCGCTGTGGACGACGAGACAAAATCGTACATCCGCGCCAAAATCGCTTCAGTGAACGAATTTGTCGAGGCGCTGAAGAAGCGCGAAGAGACCGTAACTGCGATCGCGCAGGCGATTTTTGACGCGCAATCAGGTTTCTTCAAGAACGGGCTTAAGGGATTGCGTCCGCTTACGATGCAGGAGATATCCGATGTCGCCGGTGTCCACGCCGCGACCGTTTCGCGCACGGTGAACGACAAATACGTCTCCACTCCGCGCGGTACGGTGGAGCTGCGGCGTTTTTTTGTCTCGGGGTGCGCGACTAAAGACGGCGGCATCGTTGCCAAGGACGCCGTTTTGGACGAACTTAAAAAGATAATCGAATCCGAGGACAGGCTCAATCCGCTGTCCGACGACAAGATTTCCATGCATTTGAAGGCGAAGGGCTATTCTGTGGCCAGACGCACTGTAGCCAAATACAGGACGGCGCTCGGCATCCCCGGCGCCTCGGAGCGAGTTGTAAAAAGTTAATCGTAAAAAAAAGGTAGATCGAATGTCAAAAGCAATGATAGATGCGGCGCTGGAAAAAGCGAACGATACGAAATCCTGCGTAATTTCAGAAGGAGCTCTGGCAAGTGTTGCGACCCTCTTTTTCAAGTATTTCGAAAATGCGGCTTCGGCTGTCGTAATTTGCGATCCGCGAACATTGGCTGTTGCCGGCGAGATGGTGGAGTCGTTGTTGAAGGCTGCAGGCGTAAAGGTTTCGCGTTTTGTGCTTGAGCCGGACGGCAAGACGTTCCACGCCGATTATTTTTATGTCGATCAAGTTCGTGATGCGATCGCTTCACTTGCCGAAGGCGGGGCTCTGCCGGTGCCTGTTTCAGTCGGCAGCGGCGTAATCAACGATCTTACCAAGCGCGCTTCGGGCGAATTGGGAGTTGCGTACATGTCTGTCGCCACGGCGGCGAGCGTTGACGGCTATTCGAGCTTCGGAGCGGCGCTCAGAAGTCCGGAAGGCGCCAAGCAGACCTACGCCTGTCCGGCTCCGCGCGTGATTGTCGCCGATCTTGATGTGATGCGCACCGCTCCCGAATGGATGGCGGCGAGCGGTTTTGCGGACCTGATGGCCAAGGTTCCGGCCGGAGCCGATTGGATTCTGGCGTACGAGCTTGGCGCAAGCGTCTGGCACGACAGCTCCTGGCATACCGTTCAGGATGGCCTCAAGGAGGCGATCGGCGACCCCGAAGGCGTCGTGGCGAAGAAGACCGAGCCTCTCTCCCGCTTTGTCGAGGGTCTCATGCTGGGCGGATTTGCAATGCAGGACATGCAGAGTTCACGCCCTGCGTCCGGAGCGGAACATCTTTTCAGCCATCTGCTTGAGATGCGGGATCATACATTCAAAAGCGAGATGGTTCCTCACGGCATTCAGGTCGGTGTGTTTACGCTTTTCATGTGCCGCGTATACGAACAGATCCTTGCGTTCGATTATACGAAGCTGGATGTCGAAAAATGCCTTGCCAACTGGCTTACGCTTGAAGAGGCCGAAAAGAAGGGGCTGGAAGCGTTCGGTTCGACCAGATTCCCGTCGCTCGGAGTCGCGGCCGTCAGAGCGAAACATGTCGACCGCGAGACAACTCGCCGGCGTCTTGAGGATTTCAAGAGCCGTTGGCCGCAGATTCGTGAACGCCTTGCCGGGCAGATGATCCCGTCAGAGGAGATTAAAAGAAGGCTTGAAGTTGTCGGCGCGCCCACATCTCCCGAAGCTATCGGCTCGACGGTGGAGGCGACGCTTGCCGACGTCCGCAAGACGATATACATGCGCGACAGATACATGTCGCTTGATTTCCTCGCGCTGACAGGTCAGCTGGACGAATTCGCCGCCAGGGCCTTGTCTTCGAATTGAGCGCGGACGGCCTGATCGCCGTCAGCAGACCGCAAGCATCGCTTCGATGGCACGGCGTGCCTTCGACGATGTTTCGGCGGGAACTTCGACTTTCGTCTCCATGTTCCTGAGAGACGCCAGAATGTTTTCGAGTGTGATCTTTTTCATGTCTGCGCAGACAAGCTCCGTCGATATCGGAATGAAGGTCTTGGCCGGGTTTTCCTTGCGGAGTCGATGGAGAATCCCTATTTCGGTTCCAACCAGGATCTTATCCGCCGTGGAGGTTTGCGCATAAGCGCACATGCCGCCGGTAGAGAGACATTCGTCGGCGAGATCGCGGACCTCTTTAGGGCATTCGGGGTGCACGAGAACAGGTGCGCCGGGGTGCTTGGCGCGCATCGCTCTGACGGTTTCTGGCGAGAGGGCGTTGTGGATGGGGCAGTGGCCCTGCCACAGAACGTACTCGCGGCCTTCTTTCGCGGCGATGTGAGAACCCAGATGGCGATCGGGGACGAAGAGTATCTTTTTGTCGCGTCCGATAGTCGCCATTACTTTTTCAGCGTTGCCGCTCGTTACGCAAATGTCGCATTCGGCCTTAACTTCGGCGGTTGAGTTTACATAGCAAACGGTGACGGCCCCGGGGTGTGCTTTTTTAAGTTCCCGAAGCTGGGCTCCGGTTATCATGTCTGCCATAGGACAGCCGGCGGAGGCATCGGGTATAAGAACCGTTTTGGATGGATTCAGGATTTTGGCCGTCTCGGCCATGAAGTAAACGCCGCAAAAGAGAATCACGTCGGCATCAACCTGAACGGCACGGCGAGCAAGTTCAAGAGAGTCGCCGGTATAGTCTGCCGCATCCTGTACTTCTCCCAAAGTGTAATTATGGGCGAGGATGACGGCGTTGCGCTCTTTTTTAAGTTTTTGTATTTCGTGAATCATTGGATTATTATATCACAAATTATCTTAACATTTTTCTTTTTTCGTTTAAAATTTCCATTGTATCTTATTGTTAGTTTTTAGTAAAATACAATCTTCAAAAATAGACCTATATTATTTTTGAGGGCCATTGTTTAAGTGAAAAGTTACTGAAATTAAAGGAAAATATATGAATGCAAGTTCGTTGAAAACTGTTGCGCTTTCGGCGCTTTTTATGCAGTTGACGGTGTGCGCGGCGTTTGCCGACTCTGAGGTTAGAGTCGATAGATCCGTTTGGCATTCTCAGCGTGAGCGCGCTGAGGAGCTTAAGAAGGTTAATGCCGAGCGCATTAAGGCTATGAAGGGCGAGGGTGATGTAGTTCACTTCGCAGTTCCCGCGATGAGCGAACTTATGCGCTTAGAGGATACTTGGCCTGAAGATGGTCAGTTTAATGGTACGGTTAAGACTGTTCTCGCCAAGGGTGAGTTTGAAGCTTGCTCATTCCAGCTTTTCTCGTTTAAGAATCTTGAAAATGTAGAGTTGGACGTAGATCTTAAGCTTGAGAATGATCTTCGCGTCGTTAAGCTTTGGTTCCAGAACGGTAACGGTTGGGTCAGCTACTTTGAAGACGTTGGTCTTAAGCTTACCCCGGAGCTTCTTCTTCATGATGAAAATCTTATTAAGGTCGTAAAGGACGAAGAGCCTGCCAACTATGCGCGCGTTCGCAAGGACGGTAAGGATAAGTTCTTATGGATTACGGCTCCTCGTGCTGCTGAATCAGGCGCGGGATCGTTCAATCAGTACGATGAGGGCTTTGTTGATGCCGATAAGCTTCAGCCGGTAAAACTCGAGAAGAATTCCTTTAAGCAGTTCTTCCTTACGATTAAGGCTGCTAAAGATCAAAAGCCTGGCGTTTACAAGGGCGTAGTTAAGGTTACTCGCAAGGGTAAGCTCCTTCACACTGTTCCCTTAGCTGTTAAGGTTCTTCCCTTCGAGCTTCCCTTCCCTAAGGGCTACCTTAATCCTAAGGTTTCGTACGTTCATTCGTGCATGGGCGCAATGCCGTCTTTAGGTCACATTACCACGAATTTCGGCGGCGATAAAGAGAAGGCTATGAAGTATTTCAGAAATCAGCTTCAGTCGCTTTATGATCATTCCATGTTCCACGCTCCCTACTTTAACGGCAGTAACGAGTGGTGCATTCCTATGCTTAAGGAAATCGGATTTCCTCTCGATGTAGTTATGGGTAGTCCCCTCGTTCCTTGGTACGCGCTTAACTACGGCGGTCGCATGAGCTGGCAGAATGTCATGGACGCTAAGAAGGGCGCTAAAAAGTGCCACGAGTATTATTCTAAGCACTTCCCCGGCGCGACTATTCTTTGTCCTCACGGCGATGAACAGGGTACGGCCTTTGTTACGGCTCACCGCGAAATGTTCCGCGAATATGAGAAGTATGGTATTCATTTAGGTTGCGCGGGTCACGGAGCATTGCTTTATAAGGGAGGATACGCTTATTCGTTCCAGCCTATTGGCTCTCGCCCTGACAATATGTACGAGTCTACGCGTCCTTGGCGCGAAATCGGTGCTGATTACCTCGGCTTTTACGCTTGTCAGCATACAGGGAGCGAGAATCCCCAGTTCACGCGTCGTCAGCACGGTCTTTTAGGCTGGCTTAATGGCGCTACTATGTCGTTTAACTATGCGTTCGCGATTGGTAAGTTTAACGATCTTGACGCGGTTCTTTATCGCCCGATGGTCGTAACTTACGCTAACTCTCAGGGTCTTATGGAGACGATTCAGTACGCCGGATTCCGCGAAGCTTGTGACGATATCCGCTATGGTACGTATCTTAAGCAGCTCGCTGACGAGTGCTTAGAGAAGGGCGATGTCGATGCGCGCATCACGGCTAAGAAGTCGCTTATGTATTTGGCGATGCTCAATCGCGAGTCTGTAGATTTAAATCTCGCCCGTCTTGAGATGATTCGCTATATTATGGAAATGCGCAAGGCCCTCGGTAAGTAAGAATAAAGGAGTTTTAAAAATGAAAAAGTTGATGTTTGTATTATCTTTGTTGGCGGCTTTCGCTGTAGTAGCTGCTCCCGCGCCTAAAAAGCCGATAAGCCCAGCTAAAGCGAGCCAAAATGCTTGGATGGCGCTTAAGAAGTCGACAGACGATCTTATAAGAAAGAACTTTAAAGGTGGTTTCGCCAACTATTGGCACAACGATATAGACGCCGCGCTTAAGAAACTCAATGAAGAACTCCGAAAGGATATTTATCTTCCTAGAGAGAAGATCGAAATCTGCCGCCAAATCGCGAGATGTCATCTCGAAGCGACGCGCGATGTGAACGCGGCGATTGCTGCTGTCGAGTATCCGATTAAGAATCTTAATCTCCAGGGCGCGGATCGCGATTTAGCCGCGGCGAAACTCGCTGAGGTTAAGCGTTTAACGAGCGTTGATCCAATTCCTGATCCAACTGCTAAGCCTAAGGTCGTTAAGGATGAAAAATATTTTAACGAAATCTTTTCTAAGGCTAAAGCTCCTCATGGATATGGCTATAATAACGCTCAGGAATATGCTAAGTTCTGTAATATGACTTATGGCGATAAGATGTTCGAGAAGCTTGAGAAGATGTTAGATGCTAATCTTAAGTTAAATCCGAATTCTGATGCGCTTATAGCTGCTTATCGTGGGTTAGCTGTTCTTTGGAATCCTACCGGGTATACATCTACAGCTGAAGGTCGTAAGGCTTTAATAGAGTTCATTACTAAGCGAACAGATAAAAGACGCCCTGGCGCACAGGAGCTTTTTGATTATACTTCTAGGTTTACATACTTAGAGTCGTATGCTTATAAGTTCGCTAAAGAATTTATCGCTAATCCCGTTACGGTTAAGGATCCCCACGCTCAAAAGCGCATTGACAACGCTTTAGTTCAGGCTAAGCGCTATGTAGCGCTTACTGACGCGGTCGAGGATTATTCCGATGCTGATGACATCGCCGAGGATTATCTCGAGTCGATCAATAAGAAGGGCGATAAGGTAGAGTACGCGAAGTTCCTCTCGGATGTCGCTAAACAGCTCAATAAGAAGCATAACGAGAAGGCTCTTCGCAAAGTTCTCGCTATGCGTGAGAAGGTCGTTCCTGCGCGTAAGCAGGTTAAGACGGAGTGCTTCTGGTGGGCGGATGCGCCGCGCGACGTTAAGAGCGTAGTTGACTCTCCCGTTTACGCCAAGGCTAAGAAGGGTCTTCTTAATTTGAAGTACGGCGACAATCTTAAGTTCCTTATCGAAACTGACGCGGCGCTTACTGGGCGCGAGATGACGGTTGACGATGGAGCTAAGTTCCGCCCGACCGAGTTCTTCGCCTATGCTGACGGTGAGGGCGTAAGAATGATTTTGAGACTCTTCCTCGATAATATTAATGATGTTAAGAACGGCTTCGCTGGCGTTCCCGGATTTGAGTCTTATGTCGCTACGGGTATTGATTCACCTTATCACTGCCTTATGTTCTCGCCTAAAGAAGGGGGTAAGATGGATGCTTCGTTCTTAACTCAGTACGATAACTTTACGGGTCATCGCGCTAACAGGAACAACATTAGAATCGATACCGTATATCTTGATGATGGCGTAGCCTCGCTCATTACATTCCCGTGGGAACTCGTCTTCGCTTCGATCCCGAGCGATAAGACACCCGCTTGGTATGTCGAGTTCATCAACTGGATGAAGGGCGGTTACAGTCTCGGCGGTTCGACGACCGTTCACTCGCGCTCCTCGTTCGCTGAGATGAAGTTTACTGGCTTTGATAAGGCGGCTATGGCTGTTATTAAGCGTAAGCTCCTTATTAAGGGTAGGAACATCTTTAACGCGTCTTGTTCGCCGCGCGAGAACGGTTATATCGAAAAGTGGTCCGACCCCGAGCTTGGAGACCAGAAGTTCTATCTCGCTAAGGTTAAGCCCCTCGTAGATTCGATTACTCCGTATCTTAAGAAGATTAAGCCGGCTATGACCGAAGACGAGGTTCTCGAGACTTACGATGCCGTCGGCGAGAAGATGCTCAATATCAACTTCATCGTTGAGAATATGCGCCGCGAATGGCTCGACGACGTCTTTACGGACGAATAAGCTTTTATCGTTAAATAGCAGTCGCCATCACGGCGTTCTTGAGGACTCTTTTAAGAGCCCTCAAGAACGCCGTAAAAATTATATTTTTCATTGCATTTAAGCGACGCTATTTAGTAAAATGCAATTATGAAAAATAGTACTATCTCATCATTGTCGGTTTTAATGTCGACTATAGCGGTTACGCTTTCAACTGCACTTCCGCTTAATTCGTTGGCTGGTGTCGAGGATACCGTTTGGAATGCTCAGCGCGAACGCGCTAAGGAGCTTAAAAAGGTTAACGCTAAGCGCCTTAAGGATGCGGGCGTGAAGGGCGATGTCGCGTATTTCGCAGTTCCCGCGATGAGCGAGATTATGCGCCTGGATGATACATGGCCGGATGATGGTGAGCTTAACGGTACTGTTAAGTGCGTTTTGGCTCAGGGCGAGTTTGAGTCCTGCTCTTTCCAGCTTTTCTCGTTTAAGGATCTCGATGATGTTGAGCTTAAGGTCGATTTACCTGGTCTTAACAACGATATCCGCGTAGTTAAGCTTTGGTTCCAGAACGGTAACGGCTGGGTCAGCTACTTCGATGATACTGGTCTTAAACTTACGCCGGAACTTCTGCTCCATGACGAGGATCTTATCAAGGTAGTCAAGGATAAGGATCCCGCCAACTACGCCCGTGTTCGCAAGGATGGTAAGGATACTTTCTATTGGGTTTCGGCCCCTAAGAAGGCTGAATCCTACAGGAGTGGCTTTAATCAGTATACCGAAGGATTTCGCGATGCTGATAAGCTTCTGCCCGTTAAGCTTGAGAAGGATTCCTTTAAGCAGTTCTTTATTACCGTCAATG
Source organism: Kiritimatiellia bacterium (assembly GCA_045656285.1). Taxonomy (GTDB): domain Bacteria; phylum Verrucomicrobiota; class Kiritimatiellia; order RFP12; family UBA1067; genus UBA1067. The sequence continues at coordinate 182,329 of JAZOQY010000041.1, read as the reverse complement.
CCGAAAAGACCCAGAAGAGCGGCCTTTATAAGGGTAAGGTAGCCGTTACTCACAAGGGTAAGACTCTCGCTACAATCCCGATGGCTGTTAAGGTTCTTCCCTTTGAGCTTCCCATGCCGAAGGGTTATCTTGAGCCCAATAAGCCTTATCTTCATACCTGCATGGGCGCTATGCCGAATCTCGGGCGTCTTAAACGTGCGCTCGGTGATGAGAAGAAGGCTAAGGAATATTATTTAGGTCAGCTAAAATCGCTCTATAATCACTCGATGTTCCATGCTCCTTTTATTTATGAGGGTAATAAAGAGCATCAGGAGTGGGTTGTCAGCGAGTTGCGCAAGGTCGGCTTTCCGCTTGATGTTGTAATCTGCAATTCACTGGTGCCCTGGTTCGGGCTTAATTATGGCGGTCGCATGAGCTGGAAGAATTATTATGATTCTGTAGTTTCGGTTCGTAAGACTAAAGAATATTACGATAAGCTTTTACCCGGTTCTACGATTCTCTGTGCCCATGGCGATGAGCAGGGTACTGCGTTCGTAACGACTCACCGCGAACTCTTCCGCGAGTTTGAGCGCCATGGCATTCATATCGGCTGCGCCGGTCACGAAGCGCTTTTGTATAAGGGCGGTTATGTCTATTCGTTTATGCCGCTTGGTACTTCGCCCGATACTATGCTCGAAAAGACGCGTCCCTGGCGCGAAATCGGCGATACGTGGCTCGGGTTTTATGCCGCGCAGCACACCGCCAGCGAGAACCCCCAATTTACGCGTCGTCAGCACGGCCTTTTAGGCTGGCTTAACGGTGCGACGATGGCGTACAACTATGAGTTTGAGCTTGGAGTCTTAAATGACCGCGCCTATACGCTTTATCGTCCGATGGTTGTTACCTACAACGATAATAAGGGTCTTTTGGAGACGATTCAGTACGCGGGCTTCCGCGAGGCTTGCGACGATATTCGTTACGCGACTTATCTTAAAGAGCTCTCTGAAGAGTGCCTTAAGAAGGGCGATGTTGATGCGAGACTTCTCGCTAAGAAAGCGCGCATGTATTTAGCGATGCTTAAGCGCGACTCTGTAGACTTAAATCTCGCTCGCCTTGAGATGATTGATTATATCCTTAAGATGCGCAAGGCGTTGGGCAAGTAAGAAAAGGAGTTTTTTAAAATGAAAAATTTATTGTTTGTACTTTCTTTAGTGACTGCGGCTGCGGTTATTGCCGCGCCTGCTGACAAAGCCGCGAAGCCTGTCAATCCCGCTAAGGTTAGCCAAGAGGCTTGGAAGGCTCTTAAAAAAGAGACCGACGCTCTTATCAAGAAAAACTTCAAGGGCGGCTTTGCCGATTATTGGCATAACGACATTGATGCTGCGCGCGCTAAGCTCGAAGAGGCTCTTACTAAGGATGTTTATCTTAATAAGGAGAAGATCGAGATTTGCAGCGAAATCGCCAGGTGTCATCTCGAAGCGACGCGTGATATCGCCGCGGCTTTGGAGGCGGTTGAGTATCCCTTTAAGAAGCTTCAGCTCAGCGATGCCGATAAGGTTCTTGCTGAGACTTCGCGCGCTAATCTGAAATCACTCGTAGACTTTAACCCTAAGGCGAAAGTTGCTGATAAGCCTAAAAATAAAATTACGGCCGAATATTTCGACGACGAATTCAAGAAGGCTAAAGCTCCTCGCGGTTATCACGGCAGGCTCGTTCGTGAATATGTCGCTTATTGCAACGCGACTTACGGCAAGGATATGTTCGATAAGATCGGTGAGATGATGGATCGCCAGTACACGATGAATCCCAAGAGCGACATCTTAAATGACGTTTATCGTTATATCAGCACCTCTTTCCGTGCTGAGGGTTATATGGCTACAGTCGAGTGCGCCGAAGAGTTGCTTAAATTCGTCGAAAAACGCGCTAAGAATGTTCCTGGCCCGAGCGCGAGAGTTAAATTTACTTATGCCGTCAAGTTCCCCGTGTTAAGCGAAAAGGCTTATGCTTACGCTAAGGAGTTTTTAGCTGCCAAGGCTCCTGAAGGTATGAAGGAGAGTGATAAGAAGGGTTATATTAAAGACCGTAACGCCGCGGCGCTTTTTGTAGCTGAGGCGGATATGTTCGCCAATCCCGATAAGGCCGAGGAGATCGGCAATAAGTATCTTGAGACGATCGAAAAGAAGGGCGATAAGATTGAGCTCGCCAAGGTCTATGAGAAGGTCGCCAAGAAGTTGGTCGCCAAGGGCGATGAAAAGGCCACTAAGGTTATTTTAGCTTTTCATGCTAAGATTGTTCCGCTTCGCGAGCAGGTAAAGTGCGAGTGCTTCTGGTGGAACGACGCCCCTCGCACTTTAACGGGCGTTCTTGATTCAGAGCGCTATCAGAAGGCTAAAAAGTCGCTTCTTAGCGTTAAGTATGGCGAAAACCTTAAGTTCCTTATCGAAACGGACGCGGCGATTACAGGGCGCGAGATGACTTTCGATGACGGCTCTAAGTTCCGCCCGACGGAATTCTTTTCGTATGCTGATGAGGTTGGTGTAAGGATTATGCTTAGAATGTTCCTTGATAATATGGACGATATTAAGATGGGTCTTGCTAATCCCCCTGGATTTGAGTCGTACGTCGCTACCGGTATTGATAATCCGTACCACTGCTTGATGATTGACGCGCGTGAGGGCGCAAAGTTATCGGCTACATTTACGACTCAGTATGATAACATCACTGGTCATCGTACTGCCAAGACCAACTTCCGTCAAGAATCAGTCTATCTCAATGACGGGGTCGCGCTTCTTTTAACCATGCCTTGGGAGAGCGTATTCGCATCGATTCCGTCTGAGAAGACTCCCGCCTGGTATGTCGAGTTCATTCACTGGATGCGCGGCGGATACACTCTCGGTGGTTCGCCCTCGGTTCACAACCGCTCCTCGTTCGCGGAACTTAAGTTCACCGGCTTTGACAAGGAGGCTGATGCGATGATCAAGCGCCGCCTTCTCATCGTCGGCAAGAAGATCTTAGGAAATTCCTGCGGTTCCCGTAATAACGGTTACATTGAAAAGTGGCAGGATCCCGAGCTTGGCGATCAGGAGTTTTACCTTAAGAAGGTTAAGCCATTCGTCAGTTCGATTAATACGTATACCGCCCGCATAAAGAAGACGATGACTGATGATGAAGTCATTGAAATCTACGCGGCAGTCGGCGAGAAGCTTTTCAATGTTGATTTTATCGTTGAGCAGATGCGTCGCCAATGGCTCGATGAAAAGTTCACTAAAGAATAATAAAACTTATAATTATGAATTACGCTGCGATATTAACACCTTTTGTTTCAATAGCGGTATTGATATCTTGTAATAAGGCGTGCGCGGAGGCTAAGTCGGCCGAAGCGCGCGCTTCTCATTTACAAGTGGAGTTTGTAGACTGTCCTAAATGCGATAAGCGTATGCGCATTTCGGAGGACGGTAAAAAGGCGTTCATAAATCGCAGTAAAGTAAGCGAGCTTAAGCGAGCTGAAATGGTTGAGCGCGCGAAGCGCTTTCTTAAGCTCGCTAAGCCCATTAAGCTAGCCAATTCTAAAACTCCGCTTATGGGGTGGTCGAGCTGGAATACCTTCGGAGCGGAGATTTCGGAGGGCGTAATCGTAGAGACGGCTCGCGCTATGGTTACTAACGGCTTAAGAGACGCGGGCTATGTTTATGTTAATTTAGACGATGGCTTTTTTGACGGCCGTTATCCCGACGGTAAGCTTAAAATTCATGCGCGGCGTTTCCCCGAAGGGCTTAAGGGTACGGTCGATGCGATTCACGCTCTTGGTATGAAAGCGGGTATCTATTCTGACGCGGGAACTAATACGTGCGCGAGCTTTGGGGGCGAATTAGGCGGTAAGGGCGCGGGACTTTGGGGGCACGATGTAGAGGATTGTAAGCTCTTTTTCAATGAGCTCGGCTTTGATTTCTTTAAGGTCGATTACTGCGGCGGATATCAGCAGAAACTCCCCGAGCGCGATCGTTATACGGAGATTTCGAAGGCTATTCGCGCTACAGGTAAGGATGTTCACTACAACATCTGCCGTTGGGCGTTTCCGGGTGCATGGGCGGCGGACGTGTCGGACTCTTGGCGCACCTCGGGCGACATTCGCGCTGATTGGGAAGTTATAAAATTTATTACGACCAATTCCTTTAATCTCGCTTCATACGTAAGACCCGGTAAGTTCAATGATATGGATATGCTTGAGGTCGGTATGCTTAAGGGTAAGGTAAAGTCTGCGTTCGGCAAGACAGATCCCGGGATTACGCGCGATGAAGAGGTGACTCATTTCGGTATGTGGTGTATAATGACTTCGCCTTTGATGCTCGGGTGCGATGTTAGGAATATGGATAGCGAGTCTCTTAAACTCGTTAAGAATCCCTTTCTTATCAGAATGAATCAGGATCCCCTCGGCTTGCAGGCGTATGTCGCAGCGCGAGAGGGCGAAGTTTATATGCTGACTAAGGACGCTTTTGTATTACGCGGCACTTCGCGCTATGTGGCCGTATGTAATACGAGCGACAAGGAGAAAGAGTTTACGATTAAAGCGCGTGACTTGGATTTAGCGGGCTCCATAGCGGCGTTTGATCTCGTCGAGCGCGGCGATTTAGGCGAGTTTACCGACGAAGTGACGATTCGTCTTAGACCTCACGCATCTAAGTTCTATCTTTTTGACGCGGAGCGTAGATTAGATCGCGTCGTTTATGAGGCGGAGGTCGCATTCCTCGCGGAATACGATAATCTCGGTAAGCGTAGTCAGGGCTCGCGCATTGTTCCGACCTGGTACGATGTCGAAGGCGCGTCAGGTGGTATGGTTGTCGCTAATCTCGGCGGGAATAAAGATAATACGCTTACATGGAGAGATGTTTATGTTCCTAAATCCGGCGAATATACGCTTACGCTTCGCATTCGAACTGATAAAGATTGTGCGTTTTATATGATGGTCAATGACGGAGAGAAAATATTGGTTCAGGCGAAGGGTGGAGATAAGGCGAAGTTCATCGATTTAGCTTACACGGTAAAACTCAATTCCGGCTCGAATAAGATCAAGCTTTTTAACCTGACTGACAAGCTCCCTGAAATTGATTGCTTAATCGTAAGATGAAATGAGGTCTTTGTTTCCTAACGAGGAGTGTTTTTATGATTTCTGTTTTACCTATTGTTGCTGCAGCATTTATCGCTTCTGAGGGCGGTGACGAACTGCGTCTTTATCAGACGACTGCATCTAAAGATTTTCGCGAGATTACAACATCTGGGTTTACTATTCACTCATACCCGGCTGCGCCAGCCTTAGATGTTGATAAAGCTAAGTCGATGCATGAATTCTTAGGCCTAGGCGGGGCGATGACCGACGCTTCGGCCTGGATATTGGCGAATATGCCTAAAGAGAAGCGTGAAAAGCTTATGAAGGAGCTTTTTACGCCTGAAGGGTGTAACTTAAGTACGCTTAGGCTTTGTATCGGAGCTAGCGATTATTCAACCGCTCTTTACAGTTACAATGATACGCCTGGCGATGTGGAGATGAAAGATTTTTCATTGGCGCGCGATGATAATTATTTAGTTCCTATGGTAAAAGAGGCGATAGCCTATCAGCCTGATATGTTTATCTTCGCTTCGCCTTGGAGCCCGCCGGCGTGGATGAAAAATTCGAATTTGATGATTTCGGGCCAGCTTAAAGATGATTCGATGGGGGCTTTAGCCAATTATTTTGTGAGATATGTCGAAGAATACGCTAAGCGCGGCATAAAAATATCGGCTGTCTCGCCTCAAAACGAAACCATGTGCGATACAGGCGGGCAATATCCATGCTGCACATACAGTGCCGAGAAAGAAGGTGTATTCGTTAGAGATCATCTTTCCAAGGCTTTCAAGAAAGCGGGAATAGAAACTAAAATCTGGGTTCATGACCATGATCCCGATAAGCGCGGCATAGAGCGCGTTAAAAAGCTGATGGCGATGGAAGGCGTAAGCGATGCGGTAGACGGTATCGCCTGGCATTGCTATTGCAATCCTAAGGAATCAGAGAATATGGCGCCGTTAAAAGCGGCGTATGCTGATAAGGGCTTTTATCATACGGAGAACGGGCCTCATGTCGTAGTAAAGGAAAGATCTGAATTCTGGTGGGCGGCGAAAGTGTTCGGTATCCTCCAGAACGGCTGTGCGATGTTTACGACGTGGAATATCTGCCTTGATGAATTAGGTACTCCGGCTACAGGCGCACATCTTTGCGGAGGCTTTACGGTCGTAGATTCTACTACGGGCGATGTTACATATTCGCCTCAGTATAAATTATTCAGGCACATCGGCCCGTTTGTAAAGCGCGGCGCCCGCATTATGAATGTGGAAGGCTTTAGAGACGGAACGCGCCTTATTCTCTTTCGCAATCCCGACGGTCAGTACGTGCTGGTCGTCGCGTCCGACGGTTCTCTCGTCCGTAAAATTCAACGCCGCAGGATTGTCGTTAAGTATAAAGGCAAGTATAAATCGCTGCCGTTACCGGGCGGCGAATGGTCGGTCTCCACATTAGTCTTTAAATGACGCCAACGGAGAAAGTTTTCGAGGAGTCCCGTTTTTTAACATTTTTGCGTCTGCAGGAAATATCGCTCGTTGTGTTCGGCGTTGTGTTTTTGGTATAATGCAAAAGTTTAGAATTTGAAAATGAAAGAGCAAATTATGAAAAGGTTATTAGTTTTGTCTTTGTGTTTAGTGACCGGTTCGCTTTTTGCGCAGCCTGTTATTCCAGGTGAATTTACTGATCCTTCGAATCTTAAGAAAGTTTTCGAACCCCCGCGTTATTTTAAGGCGCCGGTTGAACGTCAGTTCCCTTATGTTTCGGCCTATTACGTTAAGCCTATTGTGACGACTGACGAGAAGGTTGAGTTTAGTTATTACGTCACCGATTACAATCATTCCCAGGAGCGTTTTCGTGATAACTCCCATCGCTTTGACGTCTACTTAAAGGTTGTTACTTCGACTGGGCGTGAGCTTAAGCGAACTAAGAATAATGTTGGCGCGGGTGACGGTAAGTTCTCCTTTAAGCCGTTTCCGAAGGGCGAGTATGAGGTTTGCATTTGGGCGGTAAATCGCGCTAATAATCTCGAATCTCATCGCGTTTGGCATACTTTCCGCGTTGTAACTCCTGAGGATCTTAAAATCCCCGCCGACAAAGTATATACGATGACGGCTGACGATCTTAACGCGTACGAAATTTGCAATAAGGGCGATTTAGGGCGTATGGTTTTAGTTGAAGTTCCTCATCCGCCTAAGAAGATGGCCTTTAATGATCAGTTTAAGATGTATAAGGAAGTAATCGCTAAGTACATCGAAGAAAATCCCACTAAGGCTAATGACGGTAAGGTCGGCTATACGGTTTATGCTCCAGCGCGCGGCGGAAATATCATTTTCAACTCTTGGCGTGCTCTTAAGGTCGTAAACGATTCTGGTTACGATACGAATAAAGTTGAACAGACCTCTTTAAAAACGGCGCAGGGCTTACAGAAACTTCTTAATGATAAGGCGGCCGCCGGCTTTAAAAAGGTTGTTATGCTCCCCGGCACTTACCGTATAAGCGGTTTTTCATCGATTAGCTTACCTTCGAACATGACGCTTGACTTAAACGGCGCTACCATTAAATGTAACGGGTTTGCGGGTGTTCACGGCTGTATGGTCAGAATTGCAGACGTTAAGGACGCTCACTTGGTGAACGGTACGATTGAAGGTGATTATTTTGAGCATCTTTATGACGCATTGCCCAACAATCCCGAATGGCCGCTCGGATTTTCAATTTCTGCTGAGTCGGTTGACTGCTCGGTTCAAGATGTAGTCATTAAGGATATTACAGGCTACGGCGGCAGTAATGGTATGGGTAAGCGTAATGGTTCCCTCCATCGTTATCATCGCGGTCTTGGTAAGTTCGTTCCGGGTGCGCTCGATCCTAAGACCGGTGAGCTTATCGAGGATCGTAAACTTCAGTTTACGAGCGGCTTCGTTAAGGTTGAGCCCGAAAAGGTTAAGCGTGTTCAAGTCTCGAAGTATCTCGGTTATCAGGGCATCGCTTCTCAGCAGTGGCAGCTCGTCGGTTGCTGGTACGATAAGGATAAAAAGTTTATTTCGTCCGAGACGATTTATCAGTATCGCGAAATTCCGATTCCCGCCAACGCCGCGTTTTTGCGCGTAACCCAGCTTAACTGGTCGTTGGAAGAGGCTAATAAGACGGGGCTTACTCTTTGCGCGTTTTTCATCCCGAGAAACTGCATTATTAAGAATTGTACTTTCGATCGCGCACGCTGTGTAGGCTACGCGGCAAGCGCGATGAGAAACTTCCTCTTTGAGGGTAACTTTATTACCCGCAGCGGAGAGTCCGCCGCCAAGTGCGCGTTCGACGCGGAAGACGGCTGGGATATGATGCAGGATACGACCTTCATCGGGAACAAGTGTAGCGGCAATATGCTTAACAATTCGCTCCTTACATGCTGCGGTCATAACTTCATTTTCGAAAAGAACGAGTGCGCGATTCATTTCTGGGGTCGTACTAATTCGTCTTGCGTCCGCGATAATAAGCTTACTACCGGTTCATATTATTGCGACAGTCAGAATCGCTCCGGTTACGGGCGCTTTATCCGCAATACATATTCAAAGGGACTTTCCGTTCCTCAAACGAGAAGCGATTCGCGCTTAGGATGGGATTATGCCTTTTACGATTTGGATTTGATGACAACGAGTACTAACAATAACGCTTGGGTTTCGTTAAGCGACTCTGCGCGTCTCGTTAATTCCAAGGCTTCAAATCGTGCTATGGCGCCTGCCAATGCGGTAGGGTGCTATTTCGAAAACTGCCAGGTCAATCACATTATGAGCGGCAGGTGGAACGGCGTTGTCATGAAGGGCGGTAAGTTCAACGCCTTCAGAGGCAGAAATGTGTTTGATGACTGCAAGTTTAATAAAGTCTCATTTGGCAATTTCCTTGAAGGTAAGCAGACCTTTAAGAATTGTGAATTTGACGGCTGCTACTTAGGCGGAATTTCAGGCGGCTCGATGGAGTTTGAGAACTGCAAGTTTACGAATACATCTATGTGGAACGGCTATTGGGTCAGAGCCAGTAATATTAAGTTTAAGAATTGCACATTCGATGTTCCCGGTAAGTACTTCCTCCGTCTCGGTGCGTATGGTATCGGTCAGATCGAGTTCGATTCTTGCAAGGCTACTACGACCGCGAAGTCCGGCGTAATCTTCTGCGATATCTCCGACTGGCGCTCTTCCAATCCCGGTGATACCGTAGCGGGTACTATTACTGTCACGAATTGTGCGTTCGGCCCCGGCTTTGATAGCGCGATCGGATGCTCTTCGTACAAGTGGAGCGCTGAGGCTAAAAAGAAGAATCCTAAAAAGCCCACGAAGTCGGTGACGTTTGTATCGAACAGGAACAGGATGTCCAAGGGCGCTCCCGTTCTCGGCGATCTTCCGGCTACGATTCCGCCGCCTGCGCCTCAAAAAGCGCCCGACAGCAAGAAGTGACGATGCCGTGACTTGCGACTTTCGGCTTGAACTAGCCGCAAGTCGCGGGCATGTCGCCCGGCAAACGGGTTCTGCGTCGGGCTTTTATGGGTACTGACGGCTCATGGCGCTCAGTTTCGCTTTGCGCAAAGAACTCTTTTTTGGTATAATTTACAATCAAAAGGGGTTATGCGCCCCGAAGGGGAAATTATGAATAAATATATGGATTCTTTCATGAAGGCCTTTCCTTATGAAGGCCTTACGTATGACGATGTCACGCTCGTGACCCAATATGCCGATTTCTTGCCAGACGATACGTCGCTCGAGACGAATCTCACCAGCCGCACGAAGATGAAAATTCCCTTTATCTCCGCTGCGATGGATACGGTTACCGAAGCTCCGATGGCTATCGCGATGGCTCTCGCGGGCGGTATCGGCGTTATCCATAAGAATCTCGAAGAAGACGAGCAGGCCCGCGAAGTCGCCAAGGTGAAGAACTACCTCAACGGCCTTATCGCCGCGCCTGTGTGTTTCCACGAGAATGACGACATCAGCTTTTTGAGAAGCGAGAAGAAGCGCATGGGCCTCAAGTTCAACGGCTTCCCCGTTCTCGACAAGAACGACAAGCTCGTCGGCATGATCACCTCGTCCGATATGCGCTTTGCTCCGATGGAGGCCAAGAAGCTCAAGGACGTCATGCAGCTCGCCCCCATCACTGCGGCTCCTTCGACTTCGCTCAAGAAGGCTTACGATCTCATGCGTGCGGCCAAGGTCGGCAAGCTCCCCCTCGTCGACAAGTCCGGTCGCGTCGTCGGTCTCTACAGCTTTACCGATGTCCAGCGTCTCATCGAGAACCAGAACCCGACTTACAACTGCGACGACAAGCACCGTCTCAGAGTCTCCGCATCCGTCTCCGGCGGCAAGGGCGATTTGAGCCGTCTTGAGAAGCTCGCGGAGGCTGGTGTTGACGTTGTCGTCGTCGACAGCGCCCACGGCCACTCGAAGGGCATCATGGAAATGACGAAGTACATCGTCAAGCACTTCCCCAAGATCGACGTCATCGCCGGCAACATCGCCACGGGCGAGGCGGCTCTCGCGCTCGCGAAGTGCGGCGCCCATGCCGTTAAGGTCGGCATCGGCCCCGGCTCCATCTGCACGACCCGCGTCGTTTGCGGCGTAGGCATTCCCCAGCTTACTGCCGTCTACAACGCCGCCAAGGCTCTTCGCGGAACGGGCGTCGCCGTCATCGCCGACGGCGGCATCAAGCTTTCGGGCGACGTGCCCAAGGCGCTCGCGGCGGGCGCCGATTCCGTCATGCTCGGTTCCGTTCTCGCGGGCACCGAGGAGTCTCCCGGCGAGAAGATCTATTCCAACGGCCGTCAGTACGTCGTCTATCGCGGAATGGGTTCGATGGCCGCGCTCAAGAACGGAAAGGGTTCGCGCGCGCGCTACTTCCAGGATAACGAGTCCGACGACGATCTCGTGCCTCAGGGCATCGAGGGAATGGTTCCCTACTCCGGACATGTGAAGTCGATCATGACCCAGTTCTGCGGCGGCCTCAAGGCCTCACTCGGCTACTGCGGCTCCAAGACGATCGAAGAGCTTCAGAAGAAGGGCAAGTTCTTCCGCATCACGACCGCGGGACTTAAGGAGGCTCGTCCTCACGATATCACAATCACCAAGGAAGCTCCCAACTACCGCACGTGATAAATGGCGAAGAGTCTTAAAGATTACGCCAAGGAATGGCTTGATACATTGGTCGTCGCGATTTCGGTCGCGATGGCCTTTCGCGCTTATTTCTACGAGCCGTTCAACATTCCGACCGGCTCGATGCAGCCGACGTTGTACGGTAATCATTTTCAGCCTTGTGAAAATCCCGGCGTCTGGGAGACGACGCCGCTAAAGTGGCTCAATTGGCTCGCATCCGGTCGTGACTACAAGGAACTTGTGGCGCCGTTTGACGGCGAGGTATGCGCCGAGAAACGCGCGGACGACGGGCGCGTGGTCGTTTATGTGGCCTCTGCGTTAAAGCGTTCCGAGGAGATTAAGGTTCCCGACGATGCTTTAACCCATATCGAGAAATCTTTGAGCGACGGTACTGAAACGCTGAAATTCCTCGGAGAAACGGGAAGCCGCGCGCAGGTTCTTAAATCCCTCTGGAGCAATCCTGGGAGTTCCATGTTGGGTGCCTATCCGTATCGTGTTAAAAAGGGTCAGAAGATTTTTGCCGGATACGATACCTCGGGCGATTTTGTTTTCGTAAACAGATGGAAATGGAATTTCAGAAAGCCGGCCCGAGGCGATGTGATGGTTTTTTCCACAACAGGCATCGACGGTCTTATGCAGGGGACTCACTACATCAAGCGCGTGACGGCTTTGCCCAATGAGACGATTGAAATAACCGGGGCTGGCGATGTCTTTATTGACGGAACGGTCATGCCTCCGCTGAAGCCGATGAAGGGCGCGCGCGGTGAAGCGACCCCCAGGCCCAATCCTGGCGTCAAAAACGGCGGAGAGGTTGCGATGGACGGTGAAGTCAAGCTTGGCGAAAATGAATATTTTACTTGCGGAGACAATTCCGATAACAGTTATGACAGCCGTTATTGGGGCGCGGTGCCTGAGAAGAAGGTGACGGGTAACGCCTCTTGCGTTTTCTGGCCAATCATCAATCCTAGATGGGGGACGATAAAATGAGTGATGTGCAGTTGATTCAGACGCCTTGTGTATTTGGTGAAAACGGTAATTTTCTTCTGGAGCGCGAACTCGGCAGAGGCGGCATGGGCGGCGTCTATCTAGGCCGCGACAAGATGCTCGATCGACCTGTCGCCGTCAAGGTGATGCTCAAGGAATTCGGCAGTGACGCCGGATTTGTAGAGCGCTTCAAAAAGGAGGCCCAGGCTGCTGCCCGTCTTATCCATCCCAATATCGCCCAGGTATATTCCTACGGAATTTCCGACGGGATGCCCTATATCGCGATGGAACTTGTCGCGGGAGGGTCTCTCGATCAGATCATGCGCAATTCAGGGGCCAATTCCGACATACCTCGCATCATGAAGATTTGCGAGCAGGTTGCCCAGGCTCTTCGCTGTGCGGCCGATCAGGGTCTTGTCCACGGCGATATCAAGCCCGAGAACATTTTGCTCGATGCCAACGGGAATGCTAAAATTGTCGACTTCGGCCTTGCTGCGATGCAGCATGACACCGATGAGATTTGGGGGACGCCGTATTATATCGCCCCCGAGAAGGTCCGCAAGGATGCCGTTGACTATCGTGCCGACATGTATTCCCTCGGCGGAACGCTCTATCATGCTCTTTGCGGAGTGGCTCCTTTCGAGGGCGACGACGCAATGACCGTAGTCAGAAAGCGTTTCGAATTCATTCCTCGCAAGCCCAGCGAAAACCGTCCGGAGCTTTCTCCTCAGATTGATGCGCTTGTAATGCGGATGCTTGCTTTTAATCCCGGCGATCGTTATCCGTCGTTTGAGGCGTTGCTTGCCGATTTCAAGGCGGTCATGACCGTTGGACTTTCTTCATCACAGATTCTGGCTCCTCAAGGGGCTCCCGCCAAGTCGGCGGAGGTTGCGGCTTCGGGCAAAAAGAAATTGACGATCAAGTCCAAAAAGAAACTGTCGATCAGGAAAACTTCGGAAACGTCCGGCGATGATGGCGACGAGGAAGAATCGTCAGGTGATTCCAGTACGGGCAAGGCCTGCAATTTCAAGAAAATGGCCTCCGCGAGCTCTCGCGACGAATCCGACGAAGAGTCTTACGAAGACGAGGAGTCGGGTGGCAATGTCGGTGCGAAAGTCGCCATTTTTGCCGGTGTGCTGATTGGTGCGATCCTTCTGGTCGGCGGCGGACTTTGGGGCATCAAGTCCTATTCCGAAAACAAGGACAAAGAATCTCAAAAGCTTCAAGTGCAACAACAGATCGATGTGGACGTGGAATATTTGAAGGCGTTTCAGGAACAGTCGCTGAAGCCTTATAAGGAATCTGTCGCGAAACTCCTGAAAGATGTTGTGGATGACACGAAAGAAAGCTTTGACAAATACGAAGAAATCTACAGCGATACGGATGTCCTCGCGTCCATAAAGGAAATCAGACAGCCCAAGGCGAAGGCTCCTGTCGCCGATGCGGTTGCGGCCGCGCCTGAGCAGAATGCCGCCGCCGGGAACAATGCAGATGAGAAGGTCGAGGCGTCGCCCGAAAAAGCGGAGAACGACGCTGGTGACGAGCAGCAGGCCGCTGCCGCTGAAGAAGCAGAGACGCCTCAGGTGGTGTTGCCGCCAAGCCTGGAGAAAATGCGAAAGCTCTGGGGTGAAATGACATCTCTTAAAGGTCAAATAGAAGCCATGAACAAGGAGATTGGCGATTTGGAGTCTAAGGTAGACGATCGTTTGTCAAAGATCGTCTACGATGACGGCTTCAAGAAAGACCTGATGGATTTCGTAAGCGAAGTCAAGCCTTACGAGACAAGTTACAGTAAAAAAATATCGGAACTCAGAAAAACCTCCAGGGGCTGCATCGAAGAAATGAAAAAAATCTGCGATCAGGATTCCAAGCGTCGCACAGAGGAAAAAGAGAAGATACGCCGTGAGAAGGATAGACTCGAGAAGGAAGAGCAGGACCGGCGTGAAAAAGAGGAAAAGGAAGCCGCCAGAAAAGCTCTGCTGGAAAGAGAGCTGGGGGAGGCGAAAATGGCTTTTGAAGACGAAATTGTGCAAAAGCACATCGGCAACCTTTACTGGAAGGGTGCGCTGGATGAAATTGAGAGAAAGCGCAAGGTCTTTAAAACCATGGAGGCTCGGATTAGAGTCAAGAATTTCGGCGTTAAAAAAATTGAAATGATGCAAGTCGCCCACAAGGAGTTGGTTGCGGCTTCAAACGGTTATGAATTCAAAAAGGGTGTGTTCACAGAGAAACTCATTACCGATAAGAAAAAGCGTAATGAGTACATTAGGAATTTTGCCGGAAAGAAAGTTGCAAGTGCAGATGGAGATAAGATAGTCTTTTTAAACAAAGATGGCAAGGGCAACGAATCTCCGTACGGCTGGTGTACTATTTACGACAAGTATCCGTTCATAATAAAACTGTTGGCGGACAAGGTCGAGAAAGAGATTTCCTCCGCGAACAGAAAGGCTGAATTCAAGCTTGGCCTTGCGATGATTCTCAAACGGTTCTGCCTGTCGGTTGAAGGAGTCGAAGGCTATTACATGAAATTCGTCAATGAAGTCGTTTCTGACAATACGTACTACAGACCGTTGGCCGAAGAAGCATTCCCCGAAATAGATTTTTCGAAAATTGAAGCCGAAAAAGCGAAAGATGATGTCTAAATGAACTATCTCATAAAAATCCTCAATGCTTCCGTTTATGACGTGGCAATAAAAACGCCTCTTGATGAAGCGTCGGATCTTTCCAAAAAATACGGTTGCCGCTTCCTTTTGAAGCGTGAGGATCTACAGAGTGTTCACAGCTACAAGATTCGCGGCGCCTACAACAAGATGCGTTCTTTGCCGCGCGAGGTGCTGGAGCGCGGAGTTTTGGCGGCCTCCGCCGGCAATCATGCCCAGGGCGTCGCTCTGTCCGCCAAAAAGCTCGGCATAAAGGCGACTATCGTGATGCCCGTCACGACGCCTGAAATCAAGATCAATGCCGTAAAGGCTCACGGCGCCAACATCGTTCTTCACGGCGACGGATATTCCGACTGCGCAGAAGAGGCGGCGAGACTCGTCAAGAAGCTCGGTCTTACATTCATTCCGCCGTACGACGATCCCGATGTCATCGCGGGTCAGGGTACTGTCGGCAAGGAGATTCTCGATGATGTCGGGCGCGAGCTTGACGCCGTGTTCGTTCCGATCGGCGGCGGCGGTCTCGCGGCGGGCGTTTCGGCTTATATTAAGAAAGTGCGTCCGGGAGTGAAGGTCTACGGTGTCGAGCCTGAGGATTCCGACTGCATGTTCCAGTCGCTAAAGGCGGGTCGTCGCGTTACGCTCGATAATCCCGGACTCTTCGCCGACGGCGTCTGCGTAAAGAAGCCAGGCGAAGAGACTTTCCGTCTCTGCCGCGAAAATCTCGATGGGATAATCCGCGTTTCGACGGCCGAAACGTGCGCGGCGATTAAGGATATTTTTGAAGCGACACGCGCGGTGTGCGAGCCTGCCGGCGCGCTCGGTCTCGCGGCGGCTAAGAAGGTCGCCAAGAAGGGCGAGACATACGCGTCGGTCATTTCGGGCGCGAACATGAACTTCGACCGCATCCGCTTCGTCTGCGAACAGACCGAACTGGGCGAAGGGCGCGAGGCAATTTTCGACTGCGCGATTCCGGAGGGGCCGGGAAGTTTCTCAAAGTTCATCGAAAAGCTCGGCCGCAACAACGTCACCGAATTCAACTATCGCATGAGCGAGGGGCTTCTCGCCCATATCTTCGTCGGGGTTTCGGTAAAGGATGTCGCCGCGCGAAAGGCTTTGCAGAAGTCGTTTCGCTCTGCGGGCTTCCACTGCATCGATCTCTCCGATAACGCTCTTGCGAAGGAGCATGTTCGTCACATGGTGGGAGGGCGCTCGTCGAAGATCGTGAACGAAATCGTTTATTCGTTCGAGTTCCCCGAGAAGCCGGGGGCCTTGATGAAATTCCTCTCCGTCATCGCGGGGCGCTGGAACATTTCGCTTTTCCACTACCGCAATCACGGTGCCGACCACGGCAAGGTTCTTGCGGGATTCCAGGTTCCAAAGGAGGAACGCGCCGAATTCACCAAGGTGCTCGATGAAATCGGGTACAATTATCTTGATGTCTCTAAAGACCCTGCCTACAAATATTTCCTAGGAACACGCCGATGAACAGCAACGCCCCCGTCGTCCCGCGCAAGTATCTTTCCATCTTCATCATGCTCGTCAGCTGCTTCGCGCTCTGGGGGCTTTTGAACAACATGACGGACAATCTCGTCCCTGCGTTTCAGAAGATTTTCCGTACAAGTCAGTCTACGGCGGGGTATGTGCAGATATCGTTCTACGGGGCATATTCTGTTATTGCGATATTCGCTTCGCTGTTGATACAGAAGAAAGGTTATCGGGTAGGCGTTCTCGTCGGTCTAGGCGTATATGTCATTGGCGCGATGTTGTATGTTCCTGCCTGTATTGCTCAGAGTTTTTGGACATATATTGTCGGAATTTTCATTGTAGCCGGAGGGTGCGCCGTTCTTGAAACGACATGCAATCCCTATGTTCTCGCGCTGGGCGATGAGTCTACGTCAGTCAGACGCTTAAATTTTGCGCAGATGTTCAATCCGTTAGGTTCCCTTGCTGGAATCCTTCTTGCGCAGCAGTTCATTCTTGCGAACCTTCATCCGGCGACGGCAGATGAGCGCGCTAATATGGATCCTGCCGCGCTAGACGGTATCGTGCGCAATGAACTGTTTTGGGTGTGTGTTCCCTATGTGGGGCTCTGTGTAATTTGCGCGTTAATCTGGTT
Organism: Kiritimatiellia bacterium; assembly: GCA_045656285.1. Classification (GTDB taxonomy): domain Bacteria; phylum Verrucomicrobiota; class Kiritimatiellia; order RFP12; family UBA1067; genus UBA1067. The sequence goes on along the minus strand of JAZOQY010000041.1, from coordinate 165,370 downwards.
TTTCTTCTTTTTCTCAAAACGCTCAAGTGTAGACGAGGTACAGGCGGAAAAGACGGATTTCGCGGAGATTTTCAAAATTCTTATCCGTTCACCTAAATGGTATCTCGGCGTGATTGCACAGGTCTTTTATGTCGGGGTTCAGATCGCGGCCTGGACCTGGATGAATGTTTATTGCCAAAAGGAACTTGGGGTTACGGCAAAGGACGGCGCTACGTATTATCTTATCGCCATTTGCACGTTCATCCTCTGCCGATGGGTTGCGACGTTCTGTATGAAATATGTCGATCCTGCGAAACTGATGGCGCTTTTTGCCGTTTGCGCGATAGCGTGTTCTTTTGGCGTCATGTATATCCCGACGAAGGTAATTTTTACCGTTTGCGGACTTCCTTTTTCATGGAATGTTATCTGCCTTATTCTTATGAGCGGCTTTATGTCGCTTATGTTTCCCACGATATACGGCATCGCACTTGGCGGAATTGATTCCCGCGCCCATAAGATTGGTGCGGCGGGGCTTATTATGGCTATCGTCGGCGGAGCGCTTCTCACGCCCTGGATGGCTCAGATTATTGGAAGCCAGAATTCCCTTTGGGCAAAATTGACTTATATGTTTGATTCCACTTGGGATACGAACCTGAAGCTTTCCAATGCCTCGCTTCGCGCGTCGTTCATTGTTCCCGTGATATGCTTTGCCGTTGTTCTGGCGTATTCGCTGATCTTTTCTAAAAAGAGCGATCCAAGGAACCAAAGCTGATTTTAGATAAAGAAAACAACAATCACAACAAAAAGTTACTTATGAAAAGAGTTGAATTAGAAGAGGAAATAAGGCAGGTTATTTTGAACTCCGTCGAGATGGATGGACTTACTGCTGCCGACATTGAATCAGACAAGCCTCTGTTCGGCGACGGTGTCGGGCTTGACAGCATTGACGCTCTTGAAATCGGAGTGGCGCTCAGAAAGAAATACCAGGTCAAGTTCAAAGCGAATTCCGAAGAGAACAAGGAGCATTTCAAGTCCGTGTCCACGCTTGCAAGCTTTATTGCGGCCAATGCGGATATCCAGCTGGAGGACTGAACAATGAAGACCAGGGAAGAGGCCGTAGAGGCGATCAAGTCCGTTTTGGTTGAAGAGTTCGAATGCGATGCCGCGACTCTTACTCCGGAGTCCCGTCTTTTCGAGGATCTTGATCTTGACAGCATCGATGCTGTGGATCTTGTCGTCCGTTTGCAGAATCAGACCGGGCTCAAGGTTAAGGCGGAGGATTTCAAGTCGATCCGCACGATAGGCGACGTCGCCGACGTTGTCCTCCGTTTGATGAACGAGCAGGGTAAATGAAGCGAGTTCTGACGGCGATATTGCCTGTTCTTGCCGTTTGGGGAGTTTATTTCTTCAAAGGCAGAATATATTTCAGGCTTTATCCCGTCATCATGAACCTGATAGCCTTTTTCGTTTTTTTCGTTTCGCTTTTCCGGACTCCCGTTTGCGAGGCTTTCGCCAGGAGAATGCGGGGTGATCTGGACGAAAAAGGCGTTCGTTACTGCAGGAAGCTGACGGTTGTATGGACCGTGTTTCTTGCATTTAATTTCATGGCGAGCCTGGCGAGCGTTTTTCTTTCTCCCGGCGTATGGGCTTTTTACAACGGTTTCCTGTCGTATCTGCTGATGGGCGGCCTGTTTCTCGGTGAATATATCTACCGCAGGAGAGTGTTGAATGTCTGAGGTGATTTTCCATTCGTCCGGTTCTACGGGGGATGCAAAACGCATCGTGAGAACCGAAGAGTCGCTTATGGCAGATGCGACTCAGCTTGTGAATTCCTTTCCGGACATCTGGTGCCGGGCTCCCGTTGTGGTTTCGACCGTGCGTCCCGAGCACATGTACGGAGCGTTGTGGCGCGTACGTGCGCCCGCGATCGCCGGCTCGACCGTCGATCCGGCGATCGTGACGTCTGTCGAGGAACTTTCCGCCCTGTGCGCGAAATACGGAAAGATTCTTTTTGTGACGACGCCGTCGTTCCTCGAAAAAGCGCTCGGGCATCCGGATTTCGCGGCGCTGAAGGGGATGTTCGTCTCGATCGTGACTTCCGGCAGCCTGCTCGCGGAAGAAACGTCGAAGGCGATCCATGAAACGCTCGGAACTTCTCCGTTTGAAATTTACGGCTCGACCGAGGCGGGCTCCGTGGCCTGGCGCAGAAGGATAAACGGCGAGGAATGGACGCTCTGTCCTGTCGTCAACGCGCGTCTTTCTTCCGAGGGCGGCCTTGAGGTCGACTCGCCCCACGCCATGTCGCGTCCTTTCGTCATGACCGACTCGATAAAATTCACTTCTGACCGAACTTTCGTCCTCGGAGCGCGCTTGGACCGTCGCGTCAAAATACTCGAGAAGTACGTTTCGCTTTCCGCTGTTGAAAAGGCCTTCAAGTCCCATCCTCTCGTAGATCGCGTGCGAGTCGAAGTCTGCTCCGGCGCCGTCGCGAGGACGGGTGCGCTGATCGTGCTTTCGCCGGAAGGCCTCGAAGCGCTGGCTAAAGGCACTGTCGGCGGCTTGGCTGCCCGTTTGAGACGCGATATTGCGCCGCTTGTCGAACAGGCCGCGTTTCCGCGCCGCATGAGATTTGTCCGCGCGCTGCCGGTGAACGAGCAGGGAAAGACAACCGTAGCTTCAGTTCGGACAATGCTGGACATGTGGTGCTGCGAACCGGCGGTGACCGGGTGGTCTCTCGGCGCGAATCGCCTGTCGGCCAAGTTTGTGTTTCCTCCGGACATGAAATGTTTTGACGGGCATTTCCCGAAGTTCCCGGTTCTCGCCGGCGTGGCGCAGCTTTATTTCATAAGGCATTTTGCGCGACAGGCGTTTTCTTCGTTTCCTGACGCATGCATTCTGCGCCAGCTGAAATTCCAGAAGGTCATTTTCCCGGGGACAGAAGTGTCTTTGCAGATAGACAAAAAGAGCGATGACTCATGGTCGTTTTCGCTGGTTGGTCTCCGGGGGCCTTGCGCTTCGGGAATTTGGGAAAGGAAAAGTCGATGAAATACCTTTGTTTGGGGTTTGCGCTGCTGTTTTCCTGCACGTCGATGGCGCTTGAGCAGCCGTCTCTCCGCTCCAGGTGCGAATCTGCGCTGCGTCGTGCTTTGGATGCTGACGCTTCGTGGAAGATGGAACGGAAGCTCGCGGGTTCCGATCGGACTCTTGTTTCGACGGGGCTCGTTTCGTGCGCCTCCCAAAAGGGCATTGTATGGGATGTGCGCTTTCCGTTCGCCGAAAGGATTTCCATGACGAAGGATAAGATGGTTTTTGCCGACGAGGACGGGCGTCGCGAGAAATCGCTTTCGGAACTTCCTCATTATGCCCGCATACGAGAAGCGTGCGATGCCTTTCTCGGCGGTGATTCTGGCGCGTTCAAGGCAATGGTCGACATGGAGTTCTCGCCCGGGGAGAATGGCGGATGGAAGGCCGTTTTCAAGCCCTCGAACTGGAGGGCTCGCAGAATCATGGAGGAAGTCGAGATTGTCGGCGACAGTACGGTTGACCGTATCGTCATGCGCACCAAAGGCGGCGGAATCACGAAGATCGAGTTCAAGGAAATTTCCCGCTCGACGCATTTGCTCTGGAAAGATAAATGACGCTGAAACGAACAGCTAAAGCCGCTGCTCCGGTCGCGGCGCTCCTGTGTGCGCTGGCGTGCGTGTTTGCTTTTGGACGCGTAGAGCTTAAAAGTTCACTTTATGATTTGGTGGGCTCCGCCGCGGATTCCGTTCCGGAGGCTGTGCGCAACGGGTCTGATGATGTCGTTCCTGTTCTGGTTTCCTCCGGAAATCGACAGGATGCGTTGAAAGCGGCGGAATATCTTGCAGATAATCTTCCGGCCAATGAATGCAAAAGCGTGAGATTCCGGATAGACGGAGGCGAGGTCGAGGAAATAGCCGACCTTTGCAGGAAAAATGATTCCGGGCTTGTCTCGTCGGGCGATGCTGAACTGCTGGCCTCGGCTGAAGGACGTTCCAAGATCGCTCGCAGAGCCGTCAAGAGCGCTTTCCAGTCGATTGTGCCGCCGCTGTTTCCGGTTGACGAAGATCCTTTTCTGCTGACGGACGGGTTTGCAAAGGCGTTTGCGAACTCCGAGTCGTCGTTCAAGCCCGATTTTTCCACCGGTTTTCTGACGGCCGAAAAAAATGGCGAACATCACATTCTGCTCGCGATGGAGCTTGGCGATTCTCTGGTTGGCGATATGGATGCGCTTATCGCTTTCCGCGGGCGTCTGGAAAACGTTCTTCAGAATGTCAGGAGCGAGAGCGTCTCGGCATCCGCCTGCGGAATTCCGATGCACAGCGCGTATTCTGCCGCCAAATGCAAATTCGAGACGACAGTTCTGGGTTTCGTTTCCCTGATGTTTGTCCTTTTGCTGTCCTTGCTTGTGTTCCGTTCCTTGAAATCGATTTTTCTTTTGGCCTATCTGCTGCTTTTCTCCGCGTTGACAGGCTCTTTGGCGCTGGTGTCTGTCTTTTCGGAAATCCATGTGGTGACAGTGCTTTTCGCAACGACTCTTCTGGGGCTTGTCGTCGATTACGGATATCATTGGCTGTTGCGCCGTTCCGGCGATGTTCGCGCGACGGCAAGAAGTCTTGTCGTTTCTTTTGTCACTACCGAGATTACTCTTCTGCCTCTTTTGTTTTCGTCCATCCCCGTGCTTCGCCAAAGCGGCGTATTCATCGGCGTCGGGCTTGCGGCGGCTCTGTTTTGTGTGCTTTTCCTCTTTCCCTCTGACGGATACGGCGATTTGTCTTCCGTCAAGCGCATTTCTCCGCCTGTTAAGATCTTGCGTTTTTTTGGAGTTGTCGCGTTTGCCGCTTCGTTTGCCGGCTTTTGTTCCTTTGGGTTCAAGACCGCCATTACATCTCTTTACGCTCCGCCTGAAGAACTTGCGGACGCCGAGCGCACGCTGGCGGAAATAAACGGCTCGGCTGACGAAAACCGCGGCTTTCTCGTGACGGACGGTCCGGATGATCTTGAGACGCTTCTCGAAAGGGAAGAGTCCTTGGAACTCCCTCCGGACGTGCCATGCCTTTCGCGTTTCATGCCGTCTCTCAAAAAGCGGCAGTCGCAGCATGAGGCTGTCGTGCTTCTCTACAAAGAGCAGGGCGAATATGTCAAAAGCCGACTCGGATTGGAGGAATTGACGCTCCCGGACGAACCTCGAGCCTGGACTTGGAGCGATGTTCCCGATTCGTTGAAGAGTCTCTTTGTGCGGGACGGAGCTTTGATTCTTTCGTCGGTGCAGCGACCGGAGGTGTTGACGTCCGAAGGGGCGGTTGAAGGCGTCTCGTTCTGTCAGCCGCGCAAAACGCTTGAAGGGATTTTGGATGAGTGGACCGAAGAAATCGGCTTGTGGCTGTTGCTTTCGCTTGTTGCGATGGTGATTGTTCTTGTTGCGCTTTTCGGGCGCAAAGCGTTTGCGGTCGCATTCCCTTCGCTCGCGGCGGTGGTTTCAGTGCTCGGATTCCTGTCGTTGACGGGGGTCGGCGTCAATCTTTTCCATCTTTTGGCGCTTTTCCTGCTTGCCGGCATGGGTGTCGATTACGCGGTTTTCGCGCGTTCCGGCGAAGAGAACTCCGTCAGGAGCGTGACATTTGCCTTTTTGACAAGCTTTGTAGGTTTCGGTTCGCTCGTTTTCGTTTCATTCCCTGTCGTCAGGGCTTTCGGGCTTTCGCTTGCCGTCGGCCTGCCCGTCGCGTACATGATTTCGCTTCTCTTCGTTCCCCGCAAAGATACTTCCGAATACGCGTCTACTCCGTTCGGGCTTGCGCTGATCTGGGCGATATACAGGGTTTTCGGCTTGGGGTTTTTCCATTTTGCGGCTTCCGGCACGGGCTTTTTCATGTGGATATGTTCGCCGGGCGTGAGAAGGGCTTCTCCGAAGCTCGGCAAGGTCATGAACTTTACGCGCTCGCTTGCGGACAAGATGGTCGTTATGGCAGACGGACGCTCAAAGCCCGTTGTGGAGCTTGACGATTCTCGGGATGCCGCAGATTTCATAAACGACGTAAGCGCAAAGAAGGGTGTTTTTGTCCTTTCCTCCCATGTCGGAACGATCGAGGTCCTTGCCGCGCTCGGCGAATGCGAAGTGACTTTCCACGCATGGATGGAGTTTGCTCGCACGGGTGTCTTCAACGCCTTCTACCTTAAGCATCAGCGGCGCAACAAGGTTGTTATCCATCCGATTTCGGAGTTCAATCCCGGCACTGTGTTCTTCGCCGGGGAAAGGCTTGATGATGGCGATGCGATATTGATGGCCGGAGACAGAAGCTTCGGGCGCAAGCGCATCGAGGAGGTCGACGGCCGGAAGGTCGAATTGGCCGAAGGCGTCTTCAGGTTCGCCGCCGCGCTGGAGCATCCTGTCTATTTTGTTTCGTGCATTTCGACGGGCGGTCGCAAATACCGTGTTTTCGTCAAGCGCATGCCGCCCGAAGCCAGGCAGATGTCCAGGGCGTATGCGATCGAACTGCTTAAGCTGCGCGATGCCTGGCCGCTTCAGGATTTTACGTGGAACGTCCAATGAAGGGTTGCTTATGGAAAGTGCCGATAAAGAGAATAAAAACCGTTATCTGATCTCCGATTTTACGATCGTAAGCGCTCTCGGGCGCGATAACGAATCAACGCACGCGCGCATGACAGCCGGCGATACGTCCGGCATGAAAGAGCTTGACGGCATAATAACATCGGGCGAAAAGACGTTTTTCGGGTCGGTGCCGCTTACGGATGAGGAACTGGCGGCCTCGCCCACCCGTATCGGCGCGCTTGTGGATGTCGCGCTTTCGAATCTCATGCCCGCCGTAGAAGATTTGAAAAGGCGCTGCAGTCCCGAACGCATCGGCGTTGTTCTCGGGACCAGCAATTCCACGCTTGAGGAATTCAGGCCTTCGGACAGGATAGACATGAGCTATCCCGCCATGCGCATAAAAGAAAAGTGCGCTCTGGGCGGGCCGTGCTGGGCCGTGTCGACGGCATGCTCGTCCAGCGCTAAAGTTTTCGCCTCCGCGCGGCGCCTGATCGAAAACGGGATCTGCGACGCAGTCCTGGTCGGCGGAGCCGATGCGATGACGCGTATTGTCGTAAACGGGTTCAGCGCCCTTGAGGCTGTTTCGTCTACTTTGACAAGGCCGCTTTCCCCCGGTCGCGACGGGATAAACCTCGGCGAGGGCGTCGCGCTCTTCATACTCAGGAAAGCCGATGAAGGAGAGCGCGGCGTGGCGCTTCTGGGAGTCGGCGAAACCTCGGACGCCTACCATTTGACGGCACCCGATCCCGAAGGCCGCGGAGCCGAGGCGGCCATGCGCGCGGCTCTTGCCGATGCGAATCTCGAGCCGGGCGAGGTCGATTACGTGAATCTCCACGGAACAGGAACGACATACAACGACTCCATGGAATGCGCGGCGGTGTCGCGTGTTTTCGGAGCGGATGTCCTGTGCAGCTCGACAAAGCCTCTCGTCGGGCACGCGTTGGGGGCGGCGGGGGCCCTTGAGGCGGCTCTGTGCTGCCTGGCGATCCAGAAAGGCGCCGGGGTGCCTGCCCATGTCACAGACGAGGTCGATTCCTCCATTGCCCCATTCAGGATCGCCGAGAAGGGCAACGCCGTAAAGGTGAACGTCGCGCTTTCCAATTCCTTTGCGTTCGGCGGCAGCAATGCGAGTGTGATTTTCGGAAGATTGTGATATAATTGAACAGTCATGGCTAAAGCAAAAACATCGTTGTCGCTGGTATCTCTCGGGTGCGCCAAAAACGCAGTCGATCTTCAGGTTATGGCGGGCAACCTTCTCAAGGAGGGCTGCGTACTTTCGCCCGATCCCGACCGCGCAGATGTTGTGATCGTCAATACGTGTTCGTTCATCGCCTCGGCCCGTGAAGAGGCCGAGAGCGAGATCGCCCGCGCCGTCGCGCTCAAGAACAGCGGCAATTTCGGCAAGGTCGTCGTCACGGGATGCTACCCTCAGCGATATCCGAAAGCGAAGTCGAAATTCCCCGGCGTCGATGTCTGGCAGGGAGTTCCGTCCGAATGGATCGAGCCTAAAATGCCGGAGCTCAGGTTTACCGGAAAGGCGTTTGCGTATCTCAAGATCGCCGAGGGCTGCAACCACAAGTGCGCCTACTGCGCAATACCGGGCATTCGCGGCAGATTCCGTTCGCGCCCGATGGCGGATATCATTCGCGAGGCAAAGGCGCTCATAAAGAGCGGCTGCCGCGAACTGAATATCGTGGCTCAAGACCCCATGCTTTACGGTTGCGATCTCAAGGAAAAGACCCGGTTGAGCGATCTGCTTTGGAAGCTTGACGCGCTAAAGGGGGAGTTTTGGATTCGTGTCCTCTACAGCTATCCCAGCGAGATCACGGAGGAATTCGTCGACTGGCTCAACAATGCGAAGCATGCGGTGAAGTATGTCGACGTTCCGCTCCAGCATACCGTTCCCGAAATCCTCGCCAAGATGAACCGCAAGGGCGCGATCGAGGCGTCTCGTGTGGCGGCGGAGGTCCTGCGCGACGTAGTGCCCGGAATTACGCTTCGCACAACCGTGATGACCGGCTTTCCCGGCGAGACTGAAGCCCGTTTCAACGAGCTTCTTGCGGATTTGAGGCGCATGCAGTTCGATCGGCTCGGTGCGTTCGCGTACAGTCCCGAGAAGGGCACCAAGGGCGCGAAGATGTCGGGCCGCCCGTCGCGCAAGATTGCCGAAGAGCGCGAAAGGATTGTCATGGCCGAAGCGAAGAAGCTCTGGAAGGTGAAGTCCAGGAAGATGCTGGGTGAGGCATACGACGCGCTTGTTGTGGCTCCCGGCGTCGCCCGCATGCGTTCCCAGGCTCCCGATGTCGACGGCGTCGTGTATCTTCTCGATTCTCCGAAGGCCCGCCGTCTCGCGGTCGGCGATTTCTGCCGCGTCCGCCTGGAGCGGGCGGCCGGGTTCGATTTCGAAGGGGATGCGCTGTGACGCGCCCCGTTCCGTACCTGAACGAAGAGGTCGCCAACCGCGACTTCAAGTATTACATCTTCGATTGGGACGACAACATCCTTCACATGCCCACCAAGATAAGGATGGAGCATAAAGGCGAGGATGGCGTATGGAAGAGCGTCGAGGTTTCGACCTCGACCTTCGCGCTCGTGAGAACCGACACCGATCACTACCGTCCGCCGGCGAACGGCGGCTGGGACGAGGCGTTCAGGAATTTCGCCGATCCCGAAAATGACGACGAGCCGAACCGCTTCATCGAGGATACGCTTGCGGCGCTGGCCAAGGTTTCAAACGGCGAGAAGCCTTCTCCGAGCTACAATACGTTCCGCAAGACGCTGATCGAAGGTCGGATATTCGCCATCGTGACAGCGCGCGGGCACGCTCCCGCGACAATAGAGAAGGCGGTTCGCGTCTTCATAGAGAACGCTCTAACCCCGCTCGAGCGCGAAACGATGATGTCGAATCTTCGCGGATACAGAAAGTTTCTCGACAAGGTCGAAACGTTCGGCACCGACGAAGAGGAGCTCGATTACTATCTGGGGATGTGCCGTTACGCGGCGGTCACGTACGACGGGTTCAAGGAGCGTATGGCCAACGATCCCGTCTACAAGGAGAAGCTCGCCAGGGCCACGACGGCCGCAAAGCCGGAACTCGCCAAGGAGTTCGCGATACGCGATTTCGTGGAGCATGTCTTCCACATGCTCCAACGTACGGGCGGTCTCGGCAGATCGGTCGCAATCGGGTTCTCCGATGACGACAAGGGTAATGTCAAAAGCGTATCGAATTACATAAGGTCTGAACTCTCCCGCCGTTTCGACGGGATAAAATTCGTAGTGTACGATACCTCGGACCGGACGCTTTCCAAAGGACGCAAAGTCTGCGTGTCGGGACAGATGAATCTTCCGGGATTCTGATGCTTGCAGGATGCTTGAACCAAGCGAGAATGTGTTGGGGCGATGCCATGAATGATCCAATACCCGTTACCAGAGAAGAGATGCTTAAGCTCGGATGGGATCAGGCCGATGTCATTCTGGTGAGCGGAGACGCCTATATCGATTCGCCCTACAGCGGCGTCGCGGTGATCGGCCGGACGCTTGCCAAGGCGGGATATCGCGTTGCTGTCTTGAGCCAGCCCGACATGAACGATCCTCTGGCGTTCAAGAAACTGGGAGAGCCGGCGCTTTTCTGGGGCGTGAGCCCCGGATGCGTCGATTCGATGGTCGCCAATTACACGGCGTCGGGGAAAAGGCGCCATCATGACGATTTCACGCCTGGCGGCGAGAACAACCGCCGCCCCGACCGTGCGGCGATAGTCTATTCCAACGCGATCCGTTCTGCGTGGAAGCCGGCAAAACCCATCCTTCTGGGCGGAGTGGAGGCAAGTTTGAGGCGCATAAGCCACTATGATTTCTGGAGCGATAAAGTGCGCCGACCGATCGTATGCGACGCAAAGGCAGACGCGCTTTCATACGGAATGGGCGAGAGGACGGTCCTTGAATTCGCCGATGCGCTCAAGAACGGACGCGACTGGCGGTCGATCAGGGGGCTTTGCTACATGGCAAGCGAAAAGAATTTCGTTTTGCCGGAGAATGCGACGGTGCTGCCGTCCTATGCGGAAGTCAGCGCCGCCACGGATGAAGGCAGGAAGGCGTTTGCCGATGCGTTCAGGCTTTTCTCCGACAATCAGGATCCCGTGACGGCCAGGGTGCTGATCCAGAAAGTCGACAATCGCTACCTGGTTCACAACACTCCTTCTCCGCCGCTGGAGCGTGATGAGCTGGACGCCGTCCATGACATCAAATGGACGCTGGACGCGCCCGCCTCGATCCGCAGCCAGGGGGAGATAAGGGCTCTGGACACCGTCCGTTTCAGCGTCACCACCCATCGCGGCTGCTACGGCGGATGCAGATTCTGCGCCATAGCCGTCCATCAGGGGCGTCGGATCGTGAGCCGTTCGCCCGAAAGCATCGTGAACGAAGTGAAGCGTTTTCTTGATCATCCGCGCTTTAAGGGGATTGTCAGCGATGTCGGCGGTCCGACGGCGAACATGTACGGGTTTGATTGCGCGAGAAAGGCGTCGGCAGGCGCGTGCAGAAACAAAGCCTGCCTTTTCCCGTCCGTATGTCCTTCGTTGAAGGTCGATCATCGCCCTCAGCTTGATCTGCTTCAGAAATTGCGCTCGATACCGGGCGTCAGGCGTGTCTTTGTCGCCAGCGGCATCCGTCCCGACCTTGTCGCCGCCGACAGCGCATGCGGCGACCGGTACATCGACGCGATCGCCAGGCATCATGTGTCCGGCCAGCTCAAGCTTGCGCCCGAGCATGTTGTTCCCCGCGTCCTGGAGTTCATGGGAAAGCCCGGCGTCGAGAGCCTTTTGAAGTTCAAAAGAAAATTCGAGGCCGCCAACAGGCGGTTCGGCAAAAAGCAGTTCTTGACGTATTATTTCATCGCGGCGCATCCGGGATGCACGGAAGCGGACATGCGCGAGCTCAAGCGTTTCGCGACGAGGGAGCTCAAGCTCAACCCCGAGCAGGTCCAGATTTTCACGCCGACCCCCCTTACCGCCGCGACATGCATGTATTACACGGGGATCGATCCCGTCAGCGGCCGCCGCGTACATGTCGCGCGTTCTTTGGGCGAGAAAAACCGCCAGAAAAACATTCTGGTTGACGCTTCGGTGCACCGATCGCATTTCTCCAGATAATTAAAGTCCATTGTTCAACTTCAACTATTTTTGGTATAATGGTGCAAAATCCGTAAACAGGAGTGAATATGGGTATTCGTATATTAGGAACCGGCAGTTATCTTCCTGAGAAAATCGTCACAAACGACGATATTGCTCAGTCTTTGGAAACGTCTGACGAGTGGATTTATTCCCATACGGGCATCCATTCGCGCCATGTTGCCGGAGAAGGGGAGTCGACTTCGACCATGGCCGCAAAAGCCGCTCAGGCGGCGATGGATGCGGCGGGGGTCAAGGCCGATGAAATAGGCTTGATTGTCGTAGCGACATCAACGCCGGATTATAATCCTTTCCCTTCGACGGCTTGCATAGTCCAGGGAATTCTCGGATGCACAAACGCCGGCGCCTTCGATCTCCAGGCGGCATGCGCCGGCTTCGTTTACGCTCTCGAGCAGGCTCGCGGGTTCGTGAACTTCTATCCCGACAAGAAGGCTCTCGTCATCGGCGCTGAATCGCTTACGCGCATTCTCGACTGGACGGACCGTGCGAGCTGCATCCTCTTCGGCGACGGTGCCGGAGCTGTCGTTCTCGGCAACGACGAGCCGCCGGGTGTCGCGTCGCTCAAGACAAAGGCCCACACGATTCTCGGGGCCGACGGCCTGGGTTCGCATTTCATCATGCGCACGGGCGGCTGCAAGGACGCTTTGCCGATTTCGCCTGTAACTCAGGTTCCGGAGAAGCCTCAGCCGTTCCTGCCCGAGCTCACCCTCAAGGGCCACGATGTCTTTGTCTTTGCGGTCAAGACCCTCGCCAAGGTCTCGAGCGATCTCTGCAATCTTCTCGGAACGACTCCCGAGGAGATCGACCGCGTGTTCGCCCACCAGGCCAACGGTCGCATCATCGAGGCCGTCGCGCGCCGCATGAAGCTTCCTCTTGAGAAATTCTGGCTTAATCTCGAAACAACGGCCAACACGAGCGCAGCATCCATTCCGATCTCGCTTGACCAGGCCGTCAGAGCCGGGGAACTCAAGGACGGAATGAACATCGTCATGGTCGGATTCGGCGCGGGCCTTACGTACGCCGGCACGTTCTGCACCTGGCCGAATCTTTAACCGGAAGAAATCCAAGAATTTAAAAGAGAGGAATTGAAGATGAAGAAAGTAATGATTACTGGTATCGGAATGCTGTGCGCCAACGGCAACGGCAAAGACGCGGCCTGGGCTTCGCTCAAGGCGGGCACTCCGGCTGTCGGCAAAATCACAAAGTTCGATGCATCGCGCTGCACCAGCCAGGTCGCCGGCGAAGTGAAGGATTTCCAGTCTTATGCAATCGACGGCGGGCTTATCGACAAGCGCGAAGCCCGTCACATGGCGCTGTTCTCCCAGTACGCCGTCGCTGCGGCCGTCGAGGCCTGGCGCGATGCCGGCTATACCGAAGAGTCCAAGCCCGACATGGATCGCGTCGGCACTCTCATCGGCAACGGCATCGGAGGTCTTGAAGTCACCGGCGAGAGCTACAAGACGCTTTTCGACCGTGGCCCTGAACGCCTCTCTCCTTTGGCGATTCCCGAACTTATCGCCAACGAGGCTGCCGGCAACGTCTCTATCGCGCTTGGCGCCAAGGGCCCCGCTCAGGTTGTCACCACAGCCTGCGCCAGCTCGACGGATGCGCTTGGCTTCGCGCTCGACATGATCCGCGCAGGCCGCGCCGATGTCGTCATCGCCGGCGGCACGGAGGCGGCTGTTCTTGAATTCGCCGTCGGCGGATTCATGAGAATGCGCGCTCTTTCGACAAAGTTCAACGATACGCCCGAGAAGGCGTGCCGTCCGTTCAATGCCGACCGCGACGGTTTCGTCATGGGCGAGGGTGCCGCCGTTCTCATTCTCGAATCCGAGGAGCACGCCAAGGCTCGCGGCGCCCGCGTCTACTGCGAGCTCGCCGGTTACGGTTCGACGTCCGACGCGTACCACATCACGGCTCCCGATCCGTCTGGCGACGGCGCCGTAAAGGCCATCGAGATCGCGCTCAAGGATGCCGGCATAGAAGACCGCTCTACGGTTGATTACATCAACGCGCACGGAACATCGACCCATCTCAACGATCAGATGGAGACCAAGGCTTTCAAGCGCATCTTCGGCGAGGAGGGCGCGAAGAAGATCAACATCTCTTCCACCAAGTCCATGCACGGGCACCTTCTCGGCGCGGCGGGCGCGCTCGAGGCCGCGATCACCGCTCTTGCCATCCACGAGGGATTCGTTCCTCCCACGATCAATTACGAGAATCCCGATCTCGAAGTCAATGTCGAGAACGGCGAAACTCCGCTCGATTTGAACTACACGCCCAACAAGGGCGTCGAGCGCGAGATTCGTGTCGCGCTTTCGAGTTCGCTCGGATTCGGCGGCCACAACGGCATTCTCGTCTTCAAAAAGGTCTGAAAACCCAAGGAAAACCGATATGGAATTTCCCCAGTTCAAAAACTCGTACAATAAACCCGGCATAGAACTGCTCCCGCACCGCAGCCCGTTCTTGTTCGTCGACAACCTTATTTCCGCCGATGAGACGGGTGCGTTGGGCGAATATACGTTCACGATGGAGAAAAACGAGTTTTTCAAAGGTCATTTCCCTGATTTTCCTGTGGTCCCGGGTGTCGTTTTGGTTGAGGCGATGGCCCAGGTTTCTGGTGCGGCGCTTGTTGCCCGCAATGCTCTCGGCGGCCAGGACAAGGAGGCTTCGTTCCTTCTTGCCGCCGTCGACAATGCCCGTTTCCGCCGCCCGGTGAGACCCGGCGACAAACTCACGACGGTTGTCGAAAACGTTCGGGTGCGCTCGCGACTCGGCGTTTTCGCCCTCAAGGGGTATGTCGGAGATGAGCTTGCCGCCGAGTGCGAGGTCAAGTGCGTCCTCGGCGAAAAGGACAAATGATGGAGCTTTAAGATGATAAAAATCGTCAAGGCCGGAGATAAGAGCGTAGAGAAGTTCAATGCTCGTCCAGCGTTCCCCGAAGAGGCCGAAAAGGCCGCATTCGGGGTTCTTGCCGATATCCGCAAGAATTCAGAGAAGGCCGTTTTGAAATATGTCCGCAAGTTCGAGGGCTATAAAGGCAAGTCTTTGAGGATTGATGTCGACATCGACTCTTTGGAGAAGACGATCGATCCGTCTGTTCTCAAGGCCGTCAAGGATGCCCATCGTCGCGTCATGAAATTTTCAAAGGCGTCTTTGCGCGAGCCATGGTCGATGAAGACTCCGCGCGGCGGAACCACGGGCGAGTTCTTCTCTCCGATGGACCGTGTCGGCGTTTATGTTCCCGGCGGCACCGCGCCTTTGGCGTCCACTTCGATAATGACCGTGACTCTCGCCAAGGCCGCTGGCGTAAAGGAAATCGTCGCCTGCACTCCCGCCGGCAAGACAGGTGAAGTCAATCCCGTGCTTTTGTATGCCCTTAAATTGGCTGGTGCGACCGAGATTTACCGGGTCGGAGGAATTCAGGCCATCGGCATGATGGCTTTCGGCACGAAATCCTGCAGGAAAGTCCAGAAGATTGCGGGTCCCGGCAACGCGTACGTCACGGCGGCCAAACGTCAGGTTTACGGCTATGTCGCCATCGATCAGGTGGCCGGTCCCAGCGAAATCGCAGTTTTGACCGATGGGTCCGTCAGCGCGTCATGGATAGCCGCCGATCTTTTGAGCCAGGCCGAGCACGGCAGCGGGTGGGAGAAGTCGCTTTGCGTCTGCACGAGCGAAAAGTTCGCCCGCGAGATCAAAGCCCAGGTTCTCGCGCAGACCGAGACGCTTTCGCGCAAGGACATAGTCAAGCGCGTCATAGACCGCGGCGGGATTTTGATCGTCGTCGCCAGGAACGTGAAAGAGGGCCTTGAGGTCGTCAACCGTTTTGCCCCCGAGCATTTTGAGATCATGACTTCAGACGCGCTTAAGGTCATGAAGGGTGTCCGTTCGGCGGGAGCGGTCTTCGCTGGGCCGTGGACTCCCGAATCGGCAGGCGACTTTGTGGCGGGGCCGAGCCATGTTCTTCCGACCGGAGGAGCTGCGGACATGTTCAACGGTCTTACGCCGGATGATTTCCGCCGCCGTCACAGTTTCGTCGCATTCACCAGGGAGGATCTGAAGGAGACCAAGTCGACGATCGAGGCGTTCGCCGCGGTCGAAGGTCTGGATGCTCACGGCAGAGCCGCGACTATCCGTTTTGAATAGAAACATGACATTCATACAGAAACACGCTTATGGCTTCGGGGCCGGTTTTGCCGCGCTCCTGTGGCCGTTTTTCCCTAAAAGGAGGCGTTTGGCTGTTATGAATATCATGAAGTGCGGGATTACTTCAGACGAGAAGGAGGCCAAGCGAATCGCCAAAAAGTCCTGGTGTCACCTTGCGGGGCATGTTTGCGAGGCGCTTTGCGTTCCGAATGTCGTCAACGCCTCGAACTGGCGCGAACACCTGGAGGTCGATTCGATCGATCCTGAAACTGCAAAGCTTCTTCTCGACTCTCCCGACGAGCCGATTATTCTTGTAAGCGCCCACCACGGAGTATGGGAGGCGGCGACGAACGTTCTTTCGTTTGCCCGTCCTATGATCGCTGTGGCGCGCGTGATGAACAGCAGATTTGTCGCGAAATGGATGAAGAAGCATCATTTCAGAGGCCCTGTTACGGTGGTCGACAAGAACAAAGGCTTCACGTCTGCCGTTTTGCGCCAATGGACAGAGACGTCGGCTGCGATGACGATTCTTATCGATCAGCATACGTCGAGCGGCGCGAAATTGCGGTTTTTCGGGCGTCCCGCCCGTACTTTTACGAGTGCTACGCGTCTTGCCATGCGGAGCGGATGCAAAATTGTTGTTGGATCGTTTGTGCGCATAGCTCCGTATCGTTACAGGCTTGTCGGCGGAAGTCCGCTTGCGTTTGCCAAAGATGCGGACAGGGATGCTGCAACACAGATTTTGAACGATCGTCTTGAATCGGCGATTCGTGAGTATCCAGAACAATATTTATGGGTTCATAGGAGATGGCGTGATGATTGAGAGTAATTCGTTCAACGGTTTTGACTATGTGGCAATCGGTCTGGGACTTGTGTTCCTGTGGTCCACTCTTGTGGTCGCCGTAGGGCTTCTCATTCCGCGCAGGAAACATCCTGTCGCCGACCGCAAGCTCCGTTTCGCCGTATTGATCTGCGCCCGAAACGAGGAAAACGTCATTCGCCTTCCTGTCAAAAGCGTTTTGATGTCCTCCTATCCCAAGGACAAGCGAGAGGTGATTGTCGTGGCCGACAACTGCACCGACAAGACCGCCGAAGCCGCCCGTGCCGCCGGAGCCACGGTCTGGGAGAAGACCGAGCCCAGTTCGGGCAAGGGAGATGTTCTGGCGTGGGCGATCAACAAGGTTCTGGAGCGTTCTGACTATTACGATGCGATAGCGGTGTTCGACGCCGACAACGTCGTTTCCGCTCAGTGGTTCGACGAGATGAATAACGCGCTCAACGACGGGGATGTGATAGCTACGGGCCGTCGCATGACCTCGAACGCCACGACAAATGTGATCTCCGGCTGGTATACCGTTTACTGGGATCTGATGAACGAACTTTCGAACCGCGTGCGTACGAAGCTGGGGCTTTCGGGTAAGCTGACCGGTACGGGATTCGCATTTCTGACGACCATCCTGGAAGGCAAGGGCTGGCGTACCCACACTTTGGTCGAAGATGTGGAATTTTCGGTCCAGTGCAACATTTCCGGCCGTCGCATCGGCTACATATCAGAAGCGGAGTATTCCGACGAGCAGCCTGTGAAGGTGAAGCACATGTGGCATCAGCTTTGCCGCTGGACCACCGGCGGCTGGCATGTCGCGGGACTTTATCTCTTCCCGTGGCTCAAGGCCATGTTCCGTCGTCCGTCGATGCGTCTTTTCGATAGCTATTTCGCCATTTTGACCGGCATGTCCGTTGCGTTCGTTCTGCTTTTTGCCGTGTTGGCGTTTGTCCTCAAGGTGTGTTTGGGCGGTCCTGCCGTTCAAGCGGCGATCCTGTGTTTGGCGATGTTCGTCTTTGTTGCTATCGTAGGCCTGGTGACTGCGTGGGGGGCGGTCTTCCTCTCCAGCAAGAAGCGGCGTCCGAAATGGTGGGCCGTACTGACGTTCCCCGCGTTTTCCTTTATTCTTTCCGCGTCGATTCTTTGGACGATCGTGTTTCCCACAAGACGCTGGAAGCCGATCCCTCACGGCAATTCAGAACCGGAAGAAATGTAAGCCATGGATGTTGTGGTCAAAACCCTCGAGCGAATGCTCGGCCCAGGGCCGTTTCTTGAGGTTTTGACCCAAATCGGGACTTTTGTCGGCGCGATATCCGGCGTGCGCATGGCCAGCGTCAAGCACTTCGACTGGTTCGGGGCGTATGTGATCGGATTCATAACCGCTCTCGGCGGGGGGACCTTGCGCGATGTCCTTATGCAGAAATCTCCGTTTTGGATGGAAGACCCCAGTTACCTGGTTACGACGTTTCTTGCCGTGCTGGCTGTTGCGCTTTTCGGCAGACGCATCATTTCCGAGCAGATAACCTGGTTTGTGTTCGATACGATTGCGATTTCGATTTTTATGGTCATAGGCATGGAGAAGGTGATTGCCGCCGAGGAGGCCGGCTCTCTTGTCTGCTGGTGGAAGGCTATCATAATGGGTGTCATAACGGCCGTTTTCGGCGGTGTGCTGCGCGACATCTGCATCAATGAGGTCCCTCTCATTTTCCGTAAGGAGATTTACGCTCTTGCATGCGCTACGGGCGGTCTTCTCTACTTTATACTTTTGGCGTTCGGGGTCGATGCGCGCATTTGCAGCATCGTCTGCATCATAAGTATTTTTGTGATACGTGCGCTTGCGATCAAATACCATTTGGGTGTGCCGGTTCTCATAGGGCGGCGTACGATCCACATTCCGCATCCCCATCTCCACCGCAAGTCGCACGGAGACGGAAATCATCATGCCGATAAAGCCGATTTAAAAGATAAATGATATAATATACATATATGAACTTGCTAGAAGAACTTAAAGAACGCGGCCTTGTGGAGGCCTTGACTGATCCTGAAATCGGCAAAATGCTCGAGAAACCCACGACTCTCTATTGCGGCTTCGATCCGAGCGCGCGGAGTCTGCAGGCTGGAAATCTTGTTTCGATCATGGTTTTGAAGCGCTTTCAGCAGGCTGGACACAAGGTGATCGCGCTTGTCGGAGGCGCCACGGGTCTCATCGGCGATCCCAGCGGCAAGTCGGCCGAGCGCAATATGCTTACTCTCGAGCAGGTCGAAGAGAACAAGAGGGGCATCAGAGAGAATCTTTCGCGCATTCTTGATTTTGACGGCCCCAATGCCGCTGTGATGGTTGACAATTACGACTGGTACAAGGGAACGAGCGCGATCGAGTTTCTGCGCGACATAGCGATCAACTTCCGAGTGCCTCAGATGCTGGCCAAGGAATCGGTCAAAAAGCGTCTCGAAGCGTCGGAGGGCGCTCTTACGTTCACGGAGTTCTCCTATCAGATTCTTCAGGGCAATGATTTTCTCCATCTTTACGACAACTACGGCTGCATGCTTGAAATAGGCGGGGCCGATCAGTGGGGCAACATTACCGCCGGCACAGATCTCGTCCATCGCATGCGCGGAAAGACGGCGTACGGTCTTACGTTCCCGCTCCTGCTCGATTCCGCCGGCAGAAAGTTCGGCAAGTCCGAGGGCAACGCGCTCTTCATGAATGCCGAAATGACGAGCGTGTATGACTGGTACCAGTATTTTCTTCGCGCGGCTGATGCCGACGTGATCCGTTATCTGAAGGTGTTCTCCCTTAAAAGCCTTGATGAGATCGCGCGACTTGAAGCCGAGATGAAGGCGAATCCAGAAGCTCGCATTCCCCAGAAGGCCCTGGCCGAGGAGCTTACGAGGCTTGTTCACGGCGAAGAGGGGCTTCAGACCGCGCTCAGCGCCACCAAGACTCTTTTCGGCGGCGATGTTTCCGGCAAGTCGGCGGCTGAGCTTTCCCAGATCTTCAAAGACGTCAAATCGGCCGAACTGCCCATCTCCGAAATCGCCGGAAAGTGCGTCTATGCGGTCGCTGCCGCCGCGGGCATGTTCAAGTCAAACGGCGAGGCTCGCCGCATGGCCGTCCAGGGCGGGCTTTCGCTGAACGGCGTCAAGGTTGACGACAAGCGTGTTTTTGAGAAAGAAGATCTCATTGATGGCGAACTGGCGGTGCTCCGTCAGGGCAAAAAAGCCAACTTCCTGATAAAGGCCAAGAATTGAAGACGATAGACAAATACGTTTTTAAATCGTTTCTGTCGAGTTTCGCGTTGGCGTTTCTCGTTCTCAGTTTCGTTTTGACGATAGGTCTTCTGGTCCAGATCGTCGGGTTTATCATGGACGGCCTTCCGATCAAGCTTGTCGGCAAGTTCGCTGCGATAAGCTTCCCCGAAACGCTGCAATGGACGATACCCCTGTCGTTGCTTGTCTCGAGCGTCCTGGTCTTTTCGCGCCTCTCGGCCGACAGCGAGATCGCCGCGATGCGCGCATGCGGGGTCAACCTTTTGAGCGTGATGAAGTGGCCGCTGCTTTTTGCGCTGGGATGCTCTCTTCTGGGCATGTGGGTCAACAACGAGATCGTTCCGCGCGGGCACGAGGTGCGCCGGGAAATGACGGCCGACATTTCGCTCGGCGACGCTGTCGACATCATAAAGCCCGGTGTTATGATGACCGAATTCCCGAATGTCACTCTCTATGTCGGGCGAAAGGAAGGGCGTTGGCTCTACGATATAATGGCGACAGACAAGACCGACGAAAAGGTAACAAGGACAATCCACGCCCAGAAGGCGCTGGTCATAGGAGAAGACGACGATATAGCGTTGGATCTTTATGGCGTGAGGGTCGAGCCGATCGAGGCGAACAGACCGGGGATGGCGACGGGCAGGTATGTCCATTACCCGATCAAGGTGGACAGGAAAACCTATGTCAAAAAGATGAAGGATTTCAATTTCGCCGAAATCACGGCCGCCATTGATAAAGACACCGAGGTGCTGGAGTCGATGAGCGGATCGGGGGAGGAGTTCGAGGATGCGAAGCATAAGCTTCGCCAGCATATTTCCAAGACAAAAGTCGAGTTTTCAAAGCGTTTCGTCTTCGCCATGGCGTCGCTTTGCTTCGTTCTCGTCGGAATCCCGCTGGGCATCCGTTCCCAGCGGAAGGAGTCCACTATCGGAATGGCCATTTCGATCGGCATAGCCTTGGGGTTCTATCTTATTGTGATGCTGATGCTCAACATACACAAAAAGTATTTTATTCATCCGGAGATCCTCATTTGGCTTGCGCCGGCGGCGTGCCTGGCTCTTTCGGCATGGTTCATAAAACGCAATCTTTAAATCAATCAAGGAGGTCGTATGTCTAAAATTCATCCTACAGCAATTGTCGAAGACGGTGCCGTTCTCGGAGAAGATGTGATCATCGGCGCTTACGCCCGTGTCGGGGCCGACGTAAAGCTCGGCAACCGCACTTCGATCGGACAGGGAGCCATTGTTGACGGACATACAACAATCGGCGAACAGTGCCAGATCTTTCCGTATGCCCTTATCGGAATGAAGACTCAGGACCTTAAATACCAGGAGGGGTCCGTAAGCTATGTCGAAATCGGCGACAGGACGGTGATTCGCGAATTTGCGACGGTCCATCTCGGAACGGCGGACGGAGAAAAGACGATCATCGGCAGCGATTGCCTTTTCATGGCCTACTGCCACGCCGCTCACGGGTGCATTTTGGGAAATCATGTGATCTGCTCCAATTCCGTGCAGCTCGCCGGCGACGTTCATCTTCACGATTACGCGATCGTCGGCGGATGTTCGGCATCGCATCAGTTCTGCACCGTCGGCAAGCACGCCATGGTCGGCGGAATGTGCAAAATCAGGCAGGACTTCCCGCCCTACATGCTCGGCGACATGGTTGAGGGATCCCTCAAGGTCATAGGTCCCAACGTGGTGGGTCTCAACCGTCGCGGGTTCAAGCGCGACGTTCTCCAGGCTTTGAAGGAAGCGCATCGCTTTCTCTATCGCGACGGGCTCAATCGCTCGCAGGCTCTGGATCGTGTCGAGCATGATGTCGAGCCGTTCGAGGAGATAAAGGAGCTTGTGGCTTTCTACCGCAATTCTACGCGTGGCGTCAGTTGAGAGGTTTTCATAAACCTTTTTCAACTGAAGCACGTTCAATAACAAAAGGAGAATTTACATGAAAAAGGTTTTGCTTCTGGCGCTCTGTCTGTTCGCCGCTGTTTCGCCTGGCGTGACGATCGAGGAGTCTATCGACAAGGGTGCGGCATTCCTTCTCTCCAGACAGTCGAGCGAGGGCTGCTGGAGCGACAGGCAGATGCCGGCGTTGACGGCGCTCCCTGTCTGGGCGTTGTCGGGCGTTTCCGACAAGCGCTCCCCCGGGGCGTCTGACGCCGTCAGGAAAGGCGTGAAGTATGTTCTTTCGACGCAGCGCGAAGACGGCGGGTTTTATGTGCCTAAGCCGGGTCGCGGAGGCTCCGGTCTCGGCAATTACAATACCGCGGTGTGCCTTTCAGCGCTCTTCGAGTCTAAAATCTGCCCTTCGGCTCCGCTTTTGAAGGCGCGCGAATATATCGCATCGTCGCAACTTACCGGCGACGACACGATGGCGGGAGGCTTTGGATACGACAAGCTTTCGAGGAGACGCTATGCGGATCTGTCGAATACGAGCTACGCGCTGGATGCGATGCGGAGAACCGAGTCCCTGGAGGAGTTCCGGTCCGGCGGAAAGCGCGTCGATCTGGACTGGGAGAAGGCGCTTGAGTTTGTGGACAACCTCATGAAAAAAGACGGTCCCGACGCTGGAGGCGCGGCGTACAACGACAGGACGCCTCAGGCGGGGACGGTCACCAATTCCCGAAATCGGGTTCATCTTCGAGCATACGGTTCGATGACGTACGCGGCCGTTCTTTCGATGTGCCATGCGAAGCTCAGTCGCGAAGATCCGCGAGTCAGGGATTCGCTCGAGTACTGCAAGCGGAACTGGAGTGTCGACGAGAATCCCGGAATGGGCAATCAGGGTCTTTTCTATTTTTACGACATCATGGCCCGCGCGCTGTCCGCCTCCGGGGTCGATAAGGTCGGCCAGCACGACTGGAAGAAGGAACTTTCGGAGAAGTTGATCAGCCTTCAGAAGCCGGACGGAAGCTGGTACAACGACAACAACAGGTTCTGGGAGTCCGACCCCGTGCTTTGCACCTCGTTCGCTATGCTTGTTCTGCAATTGTGTCAGTGAACAAGTCCACAGGATTATTTCAAGATATGAAGATAGGATGTCATCTTTCCTCGAGCGGCGGATATCTGGCCATGGGACAGACGGCCGTTTCGATAGGCGCTAACGTTTTTCAGTTCTTTACGCGCAATCCGCGCGGCGGCGCGGCCAAGCCCATCGACAAGGCCGATGTTGCGGCGTTCAACGAATATGCCGCAGCGAACGGAATCGGCCCGATTCTCGCCCACGCTCCCTATACGCTCAACGCGGCGGGCGCCGAAGAGCGGGTGAGGGAATTCGCCGAAATGACGATGGCCGACGATCTGCGCCGGCTTGAGCTTACGCCCGGAGCCTTGTACAATTTCCATCCGGGCTCCCATGTCGGCCAAGGTGCCGAGAAGGGCATAGAACTTATCGCGGGGATGCTCAAGCGCATCTTCGGGAATTTCGGTTCGACGCCGTCGACCACCGTTCTTCTTGAGACCATGGCCGGCAAGGGCTCCGAGATCGGCCGCAATTTTGCGGAGCTTCGCGCCATTATGGACCTGAGCGGCCTCGATCTCGGAGTGTGTCTCGATACGTGCCACGTCTGGGACGGCGGCTATGATATCGTAGGCGATCTTGACGGCGTTCTCGACGAGTTCGACCGCGTGATCGGCCTTGAGAGGCTCAAGGCGATCCACCTGAACGACACGATGAACACTCTCGCCGCCCACAAGGATCGCCACGAGAAGATCGGCAAGGGCAAGATCGGGCTTGAAGCGTTCGAGCGGATCGTGAATCACCCCAAGCTCAGGGATCTGCCGTTCTACCTCGAGACGCCTTGCGATCTTCAGGGGTACAAAGAAGAAATCGAGCTTTTGAAAGGATTGCAGAAATGAAGATTTTCAGGGAGCCCGGCAAGTTTCAGAAGTGGGCGCGGCAGCGTTCGAAGGCAGGAGCGAAAATCGCTCTCGTGCCGACGATGGGTTATCTGCATGACGGACACTTGAGCCTGATCGCAGAGGCCAGGAAGCGCAAGGCCGACGAGATCATCGTCAGCGTTTTCGTGAACCCCGTCCAGTTCGGGCCAAACGAGGATTTCGAAAAGTATCCGCGCGACGAGAAGTCCGATCTTGCGAAGTGCCGCGCCGCAGGCGCGACGGCTGTATTCTTTCCGACGAGCGCGAACATGTATCTGGACAGCCACAGCGTCTATGTCGACGAGGAGCTGCTCTCGAAGGGGCTTTGCGGCGCGCGCCGCCCCGGACACTTCCGGGGCGTATGCACCGTTGTCGCGAAACTGTTCAATCTCGCCCATCCCGATTTCGCCGTGTTCGGCATGAAGGATTATCAGCAGGCTCAGGTGATAAAGCGGATGGTGCGCGATCTTAATTTCGATCTCGACATTGTCGTAGCTCCCATCGTGCGCGAGAAGTCGGGGCTTGCGATGTCGTCGCGCAATACGTATCTGTCGGACGATGAGCGTGAGCGCGCGCTCGCCCTGTCGCGTCTTCTCAAGAGCGTTGAGCCCGGCCGGAGCGTCAAAGCCGAAAAGGCGAGAATTGCCAAGGCTCTCGAGAAGGAGGGGCTCAAGGTCGACTATGTCGAATTTGTCGATGGCGAAACCCTCGCCGACGCAAAGAAGACGGCGAAGGGCGTTTGCGTCCTGCTCGCGGTCTTCAACGGCAAGACGAGGCTCATAGACAATCGTGTGCTTTAAACGAGGGAGGCTGCTCTTATGATCGCGAAACTCATCATCGACAAGAAGCGTGAAGGCCGCGCGTTGGGCTCCGCCGAGATACGCGAATTCATCGAGGGCTTTACGGCGGGCGAAATCCCCGATTACCAGATGAGCGCCTTGGCGATGGCGATATGCTGTCGCGGGATGACGGAGCGCGAGACTGCGGATCTGACCGATGCGATGATGCGCTCAGGGCGCTGTCTGGACTGGAGGCTCGACATCCCCACCGCCGACAAGCATTCGACCGGAGGAGTCGGCGACAAGCTCTCTTTGATTGTTCAGCCTCTTGCTGCTGCATGCGGCGTGGCCGTCCCGTCGCTCACCGGCCGCGGGCTCGGGCTGACCGGCGGAACGGCCGACAAGCTCGAGACGATCCCCGGGTACAACGCATCCCTTTCTCTCGATGATTTTCAGAAGGTCGTCGCCGATGTCGGCGTTTCGATGACGGTTCAGACGGGGGAGATAACGCCCGCCGACAAGAAGCTTTATGCGCTCAGGGATGTTACGGGGACGGTCGCGTCGATTCCGCTTATCGTAGGATCCATACTCTCCAAGAAGCTGGCGGAAGGCGCCTCGACGTTGGTGTTCGACGTCAAGTGGGGCCTCGGCGCATTCATGAAGACGAAGGAGGATGCGTGCGAGCTCGCTCGCGCTCTCGTCTCCGGCGCAAAGGCGGCGGGCCGCAAGGCGGCAGCGCTCGTGACCGATATGAATACGCCCCTGGGCCGCGCCGTAGGCAATGCCAATGAGGTCGCTGAAGCGATCGAGATCCTTTCGTCTCCTTCCGCGTTCGTCGACCGTCCGGATGTGGCTCTTTCGCTGGAATTGTCGTCCCTTATGGTTTCGCTTGCGAAGGATATGCCTCTTGACGAGGCGCGCGCGCTTTGCCGCGAGAGGCTTTTGGACGGAAGTGCACTCGAAAAGTTCAGGGCGATGGTCGCCGCCCATGGGGGTGATCTCGAAAAGTTCGAAAAGCTTCTTGCCCAACCGAAGTTCAAGTTCAAGATCCAGGCGATGCGCTCGGGTGTCGTTTCGGCGATCGATGCCGAGAAGGTCGCGCGCGTCGCGTTCAAGCTCGGCGCGGGGCGCGAAAAGGCCAGCGATGCGATCGATTCCTTGGCCGGCGTGACTCTCGATGTCCAGATCGGCGACAAGGTTTCGACGGGTTCTCCGCTGGCGACGTTGGAGAAGTCGGGGTCTCCGGACGGATTGGAAAGCGCGGCCTCCGAACTTTTTAAGGCGTTTACGGTTTCGCCGTCGGCCGAAAGGCCTGGCAGCCTAATTTTTGAACGAATCGCTTAAGTCTGCAGACGTATGGTCAGTAACAGTCTATTGCGCAAGAAATTTCCTTCCAAGAAAAAGAAGAACGGCAAGAAGAAGGATATTTCGTCGATAAAAAAGGCGATTGCCCTGGAGTTTGACCAGAAGAGGGCGGAACTTGGGCTGGCTTTCCCGAAGATGAAACGGGGTTTCCCGTATTACATGGCCATTTTGATCGTGCTGTGCGTCGTAGGAGGGCTTTTGAGCTCTGCCATCTTCAAGCGCAAAGGGTTGGATCTGACCAATTCAAAACAGGATGCCGTCAAGGAACATCTCGACAATTTGGCCATAGCGCTTGGTCGCTACCGTTATCATGTCGGGACATATCCGACTACGGAAGAAGGTCTGGAATACCTGGCGATAACGCGCATGAAGAAGCCGAAGCCGGGGTGGATGGGACCTTACGTCAATCAGATTCTGCCGGATCCGTGGGATAATGAGTATGTCTACGAAAATCCCGGTGATGATAAAGATCCCGTGCTGTATTCAAAAGGTCCTGACGGCGAAGCCGGCACCTCAGACGACGTAATCGCCGACACCTCGCTTTATCAAGAGGCGTTCAGGGATGATTCGTGGGCTGACGGATGGATGCCGTGGCATTTGCGCGGCAATATGTGGGTCGAGAGCGAGGGCGAGAAGAAGATGGCGGAGATTCGTGTCGCCCAGGCTCGGGCAAAGACACCTGCGCTAGAAGGGGTCGTTACCTCGCGAGGGTGCCGTTCTCTGGGCATGGGATGGCGTTTTTGTCCGAACTGCGAAGATTCCCGCGAAATTGAAGTGAATCTGCCTGTCGATTGGCGCGCGACCGCCTCGGAGTTCTTCCGCGATGTCGCGAAGGCCGAGTTCAAGCGTTCGTTCCGTGTCGAAAAAGATGTCGAAGGCCTATATGTCGCGCTGCGTCTGGCGGCGGTGAACGGAAGTTTTTCGGTCAAGGTGAACAATACAGAGCTTCAGGTCAAAGATGTCGGGCGGGATGGCTATGAGGTTGATATTTCCGATGCGATAAAATATGGAGAGGAGAATGCTCTTGCGATAACGGTTGATGCGTCGGATGCGTCGGTCAAGAGCGCCGGAATCACCGGGGAGGTGTGGGTCGATGTTTTCGACCGCAAGGAGCGGGTGGTCTGCGGCTCCCAAAAGATTTCGTTTACGAAGCTGACAGGCAGTGAAGCGACGATGCTCGTCGAGAATCTAACGTCGTTCGGCGATGGTTCGAATACGCAGGTTAAACCGGTTTCAAAGGAGTATCAGATAGACAAGCCTCGAATCTGGAGTTTCGACAATCCTGTCGTGAAGAACGGCGGGGTCGGTCGGTATGCTGTCCGCACCATTGCGCCGTTATCGCCGGATTCAGTGCTTTTGAACGGTCGCAAGACGGTTGTAAAGGGGGTTTTGTCCGATTCTTCGCTTGGCGCTCTGGGTGAGGCGTTCAGCGAGCCTCAAGCCAGGATCAAACTTCAAAGCTTCAAGGACGCGGGCGTAAACGCGGTTCTTTTCGACAAGGTCAAGACGAACAGACGGTTCTTTGATTTGTGCGATGAAGTCGGGCTTTTGGCGTTTGACGAAGACGATCTGAAAAAGCTGGGGCTCGACAGGGACCGTTTCATTCCGGCTCTGGGGCATGTTGACGACGAAAAGCTTGCTCTTCTGAAAAGCTCTTATATGCCTGGCGACAAAACGCTGGTTATCAAACCGCACTGGGACTGGAAGGACGGAGAAACCGTTCGCATTGAGTGTATAACTGATGCCGACAGCGTTAATTTCTATGTAAACGGATCTGATGCCGGAAAGCCTGAAAAGGTCTCCCGCTGCAGATTTGCCAAGGATGTTGTCTATCGGGAAGGCGAGTTGAAGGCGATCGCCAGCAAAAACGACGTATATTACACCGAAGAAGTGTTGAAGACTACTTGTGCGGCGGAGGCATTGCGGTTTTACCCGTGTTTGGCGGCGTTGCGCGCGAATGACAGCATCGTCTTGGAGGTCATGCTCTCCGACGGGGACGGCAGACTGAAAAACGGTGCGGATTGCCAGGTCGAATTTACCCTTGAGGACGGTCCCGGCGAGTTTACCGGGTGTACGAACGACGCGGGCGAAAGGGGGTCTGTTGATGACGACGGCAGACGAAGCGCCTCTGTCGGACTTTCAGGCGGCAAGGCCCAGGTGATCTTGCGGCGCAAACCCGGTTCTCATGTGCCGATTCGCATCAAAGCCAAGTCCGCGGGCGTAAGATCGGCCATGGTGATCATTCCCTATCGGTTCTACTGATTCCGATGCGCCTGTTCGACTGCGGGGCTGACTGATTTCACCGAAATGTGCTGCGATGCCGTTTGGGGCGAGATGCCTTGGCGGATGCGCCTGAAAACATGTGTTTGCGCCTGTGATTTCGGATTGTTGAAGTTTGCTATGCCACTTCTGAATTTGGTATAATTATATATCAAAGAAAAACGAAATGGAATCGCATAAAAAATATTGGTTTTTAGGCATCTTCGCTTGTGTGTTCCTTACCGTGGCCTCTATCTGGTTCGGCGGAATCAATCAGGACGAAGGGTGGTACCTTTATGCCGCGAATCTCGTGTCCGAAGGCAAGATGCTCTACAGGGATTTCTTCTATACCCAAGGGCCCTTGCTTCCCGTTGTCTATTCTCCGTTCAAGTTTATATGGAACTCCTTCGGATTGGCCGGAGCGCGCGTGTTTACGGCGCTTTTCGGCATCGCGGGGGTCCTGGTTTTTGCCATGATCGCCGAGCGGCTTGTCGAGAAGTCTAAAGCGCAGTCATCCAAGCTTCTGGTCTTTATTCTTCTGGCGTGCAATCTTTTTCATGTGTATTTCATATCTATCCCAAAAACTTATGCGCTGGCGGCTTTCTTTGTCGCGCTCGGCTATCTGTTCTACTATCTGGCGTTCTCCGCGGCTAAGACGGGCGTACGGTATCTTCTTTTCAGCGTCAGCGCCGCTTTGCTCGCTTTTGCCTCGGGTGCGCGCATAAGTCTTGCGCTTCTTCCGCTTGCGTGCGGTCTGGTCCTGCTCTTCTGCTTTTCGCGCCTCAGATGGAGCTTTCTCTTTTTCGGTCTCGGCGGCGTTGTCGGGTTGTTTGCCGTGTACGGCGTTTATCTTTGCGACTCCGAGGCTTTCCTTGGCTTGTGCGAGGCTCAGAAGTATCATGCGGCGCGAAGCGGCTTTTCGCCTGTTTTCGTCATCGGCAGTCTAAGCCGTCTGGTGAGATGGTATTTGCCGGTCTTTATAATCGCCGGATTGGGGATGATCGGCGGCGGTTTCAAAAACTGTTTCAGGACGGCTCCTTTTGCGGTCCGGGCCAATCTTGCCGCCATTTTGGGCGGCGCGTGCGCCGTAATGCTTCTTCAAACGGCGGCTCCTTACCCCTACGAGGATTATCAAGTTCCCGTGATGGGGCTTTTGGCCGTGGCATCCGTCGTCGTTTTTCAGTATGCAGATATATTCAATCCGTCAAAGTCCGGCGTTGTTTCGGCATGGCTCGCAATAGGGTTGTCGTTTGCCGTCTCCTTCGGTTCGCCGCTCCTTCAGGACTGGACGACCGACGGGCAAGATCGCTTTTGGGCGATAACGAAAGACAAGAGCGAGCTCGCCGCTCTGCGCGAGGCCGCGCGTGAGATCGAGCGTCTCGATCCCGGCGGCGACATGCTTTTGACGCAGGATCTGTATCTGGCGATAGAAACAGGCAGAAAGGTTCCCGACGGGCTTGAGATGGGGCCGTTCAGCATTCTTGAGGACGATCAATGGAGAGATCTTCTTTCGACGTCCGACTGCCCGGTTGCGGCGCTTTCGGGGTACACTTTCGCCGTCGATCCGCCCGTTTGCGACGAGCGTCCAAAGGCGGAGCAGCTCGAGTTCTGGAACATTTTGTCTTCGCGTTACACGTGTGCGGGCAGGATGGAGCGTTTCGGGCAGAACTCGACCACTCTTCTTTTCCTCAAGCTGGCGGAGGGAGTGCCGAGATGACGGCCCAGGAGATTCGCGACAGGATAATAAAGACCGTTTCCGAAAACGGCGGTCATCTCGCGTCTTCGCTCGGAGCCGTTGAAATTTCGATGGCGCTGGCCGATGTTTTCGATCCTGCCGTCGATCGTATCGTCTGGGATGTCGGGCATCAGTCTTATGCGTGGAAGATCTTGACGGGGCGCGGAGATTCCTTTTCGTCGCTTCGCACCTTCGGCGGCATTTCCGGTTTCCCGAACCCCGCAGAGTCGGAATGCGACGCGGCCGTCGCCGGTCATGCCGGGGTGGCCCTCTCTCTTGCCGAGGGATATGCCGCCGCGCGTGACATGCGTGGAACCGACGAGAATGTCGTGGCGGTCGTAGGCGATTCGTCTTTGGTCAACGGCACATGTTTCGAGGCGATCAACAATTGCGCTGCTCTTACGCGCAAGGTTATTCTCGTGCTCAACGACAACGGGATGAGCATTTCAAAGCCGGCAGGGAGCTTTTCGCGTTTTCTGGGGCGTTTGATCTCCGGAGTCAAATACAATCGCATGAAGGCTTCGGCCGAAAAGGCGGGGCACGTGCTGAAGCTGACTTTTCTGAGAAGGCTTTACCATAATCTTGAAAGCCGGCTCAAGTCCCTGTTTCTCGGCAGCAGATTCTTCGAGCAGTTCGGGCTGAGATACATCGGTCCTGTGGACGGACACAACCTGAACGCCCTCAAGGCCGCCTTCACCGTCGCCAAAGAAGACAAGCGCAGCGTCATCGTTCATGTTGTGACGAAAAAAGGCAAGGGTTTCAAGCCTGCTGAAGATTCGCCGACCTTGTGGCACGGAGTAGGTCCGTTCGATCCCGATTCGCCGGCGGACGGCGCGGACATGGCCGCGGCTTCGCGTTCATGGAGCGACGTGTTCGGCGCGACTCTGGTGGACAGGGCCGAAAAGAATCCGAAGATTGTCGCGCTTACGGCCGGAATGGTTGACGGGACGGGGCTCTCCGGTTTCTCCGGCCGTTTCAGGGAGAGGTTTTTTGATGTCGGTATCGCCGAAGGGCACATGGTGTCTTTTGCGGCCGGACTGGCCGCCGGCGGATACCGTCCGGTGGTGGCTGTCTATTCGACGTTTTTGCAGAGGGCTGTCGATCAGGTTCTTCATGATGTTGCGATATCGAATCTGCCCGTCGTATTCTGCGTGGATCGCGCCGGCGCGGTCGGCGCCGACGGTGTCACCCACCAGGGGGTTTATGATGTGGCGATGACGAGGGCGATCCCGAACCTTGTTATCTGCCAGCCTCGCGACGCCGAGGATTTCGAGGCCCTTTTCGACGAAGCCCTTCAGAGAAACGGGCCTACTTTGATCCGTTATCCGCGCGGCGAGGCTCCTGAAAGGATCGATCCTGCGCCGGAGAGAGGCGATGCCAGGCTTTGCATTGTGGCTACCGGCGACCAGTACGCCAAAGCGTGCGTTTTGGGCGATATGTTTTCGGCGGAGGTTATCCATGCCCGCTATCTGAAGCCGTTTGATTTCTCGAGAATAGAGGCGCTGAAGGCCGACGGAGTCAAGATCGCCACGATCGAAAACGGTTCGGTCATAGGAGGCCTGGGCGAGATGCTCGGCGCCGAATTCAAGTTCGGGTGGCCTGATGAACTTATTGTCCACGGCGACATCCCGTCGCTTGAAAAAGCGTACGGCCTTGACGTGGAGTCTATTGCGGAGCGTCTGAAGGACGCCGGTTTTACAATGATTGCAAAGGAGGATTCGAATGGCTAAAATTCACGGTGTGGCCGGTGAAGGAGCCCGGATAAGAGGTACGTTCATCGGTTTTGTGCCGATTTTCGCGGCTTTTTTTGCGACCGGGGTTTCGGTGACTCTGGCGTTGACGGGGCATCTCGTCGTGGGCATGTCGATGCTGGTCGTTTCCCTCGGCTTGGGATGCGCCGGATTGATATCCGGAGTAAAGCGCATAGAACGGCATTTTATCGGCGCCAGGGGCGAAGAGCGCGTATCGAATCTGCTTTCCGGACTTTCGTCCTCATATCATGTCTTCAACGATTTTTCCGCCGATGGCTGCCAGGTCGATCATGTCGTGGTCGGGCCGGCCGGTGTTTTCGCCGTTGAAACGAAGTTCTGGCGCGGCAGGGTCTCCATCGAGGAGGGGCGGATCCTTGTCGACGGAGTCGAGCCGTCCCGTGCGCCTCTCGCCCAGGTTCTGAACGAGGCCGCGGCGGTTAAAAGAACGCTTGAAAAGGCGGGCTGGAACGGGGCTGTGATACCGATTCTGGTTTTTGCTTCGGATTCCTTCGTTTCGCACATCGCAGAACTCAACGGTGCGGTGGTGCTTAACGCCAGAGAGATACAGAGAAGTTTTTCGACAGAGCGAGTCGTTCTTGCGTCCGATGAACTTGATCGCCTGATAAGCCTTATGGAGAACAACATATGAAAAAAGTAAACCTGATCATTTGTGCCGTTTTTGCGCTGGCGGCGGGTTCGGTGTTCGCGAACAAGCCGCTCAGGCCCGAATCCCACTACGGAGAAGTGGCCAGAAGGGTGGCCCGCGAAATCTCGCGCTGTCATGTCTTGGACCAGAAATTCGACGATGCGATCTCCAGGACGGCATGGACCAACCTCGTTACCTTCTACGATTCCGACCATACGATTTTTCTGAAGTCCGACATCGAATCTCTCGCGCGGCACAGGGATCTCATCGACGATGAGATAAAATCCGGAGATGTCAGCTTCGGGTACGAGGTCCACGAACTTTATTCGAAGAGACTTGCCGAGCGTGTGGAATTCGCGACAAATCTGATCGTCAACACCGACTGGGATTTTTCCCGGGATGAATCGTATTGCCTCGACCGCAAGAACGCCGAATGGCCCGCCACGCGCGAAGAGGCCGAGGATCTTTGGCGCAAGCGCATCAAAAACGAATATCTTGCCATGACTCTCGTCAAGGAGCTTGACGCCGAGGATGATGCCAAGAAGGAGAATTCGAAGAAGGAATCGTCCGCCGGCAAAAAGAATGAAGATGACTACAAAGAGCCCGAGCTTACCACGGAAGAGTCTCTTTCGAAGAAGTATCTTCAGTATTTTCGCGTGATGACCGAGCCGGACCATGAGAATGTGCTGCAGTACTATCTTTCGGCCGTCTGCAGGGCGTATGACCCGCATACGGACTATCTTTCTCCGATGAGCGAGGAGGATTTTGAAATGGGCATGAATCTCAAGCTCTGCGGGGTCGGCGCCGTTCTTCAGATGGACGATGGCGCCCTCAAGATCGCCGAGGTGATGCCGGGCGGCCCGATGGACATCGACGGTCGGATCAAAAAAGGCGACAAGATCGTCGCGATCAGACAGGGCGACGGCGAATGGGAAGACATCATGTGGCAGCCGATGAACAAGACGGTCAGGAAGATCCGCGGCGAAAAGGGAACGCGAGTCACCCTTGACGTCATTCCGCGCAGCGACCCGTCCGGCGCGATACACAAAAAGATCGAGCTTGTCAGAGACGAGATCAAGCTTGAGGAGCAGGCCGCGACCGGCCATGTCGAGCGTGTAAGCATGGCGGCGAGAGAGATGAAGCTCGGCTATGTCTATCTGCCGAGCTTCTACGGAACCATGGACAAAAAGTTCGGAGAAGAGGGCTTTCTTAGCTGTACTTTGGACGTGGCGAAGTATCTGGCCCGATTCAATGACGAAAATGTCGAAGGGCTTGTGCTTGACATGCGAGGCAACGGCGGCGGAAGTCTTCAGGAGGCGGTAATGCTTTCGGCGCTCTTTTCGTCCTCCAGCACCGTTGTTCTCATCAAAGACAAAAAATCCACGTTCCCTCTGAGGATTCCTGCGGACAATCCGATTGCGTTCAAGAAGCCTGTGGTGGTTCTTATCGATCGCGCTAGCGCGTCGGCTTCGGAAATCGTCGCCGGATTTCTAAAGGATTCCGGCCGTGCGGTGGTTCTTGGCGATGTTCGCACCCACGGCAAGGGCACGGTCCAGACGATGCTTCCTCTCAATCAAAACGGAGATGAAGAACGCTTCGGGTCTGTCAAGGTCACGACAGCGAGGTTTTACCGGATCAACGGCGATTCCACCCAGGTCAGAGGCGTCGAATCCGATATTCATCTTCCTTCGATACTGGATCATCTCGACATAGGTGAAGACAAATTGCCCAATGCATTGCCTTTCACCCAATTGTCTTTGACCGGTTATCGCAGAGTCTGGAACCTCAACGGATACGTCAGCCGTCTGCGAAAGAACTCGAAAGCCCGCACACGCGCCGACTCCGAGTTCCTCAAGCATATCGCAGCCGTCGATCTCGCGGGTGAAGTGTTCGGCCGCAAGGAGGTTCCTCTTGAACGGAATGCCCGCAAGGCCATGATGAAGCGCGACCGTTCCGTCAACATTGAAAAGGAACTTGAAGACGAAGAGCAGTCGACTCCGCGCTTAAAGGCGGGCGGGAAAAACGATGTCGTCCTGAAAGAGGCGTACAATGTGCTCTGCGACCTTGTCGTAATGACCGGAGGGGCTGAAATCCCGGCTCCAAAGATCAACTGGATGGACATCCTGTTTGAAAATCTGTAGTTTTGACATGCGAGGTGTTGCTGTGAATATCGTCAGATTTACGAAAATGCACGGAGCGGGGAATGATTTCATTCTCGTAGACGATCGCGACGAGAAGTTTCCCGTCCATGACCATCGTCGCATCGCCGTCATG
Source organism: Kiritimatiellia bacterium (assembly GCA_045656285.1). Taxonomy (GTDB): domain Bacteria; phylum Verrucomicrobiota; class Kiritimatiellia; order RFP12; family UBA1067; genus UBA1067. The sequence continues at coordinate 130,702 of JAZOQY010000041.1, read as the reverse complement.
GCATCCCGGCATGTCGGCGTCGGGTGCGAGGGAGTCATCATCCTGCAGAAGTCCGCAAAGTGCGATTTCAAGATGGTCTTCTTCAACCCTGACGGCACGGAAGCCGAGATGTGCGGAAACGGTGCGCGATGCATCGCCGCCTTCGCCCGCGAGATAGGCGCGGCAAAAAGCGATGTGATGAGTTTCGAGACGGTCGCCGGCATCATCTGCGCCGAAATCATGGGCGAGAACCTGGTCAAGATCGCGATGCCTCCTCCGGTGGATTTCTCGGAGGATTTCGTTGTTGTCGGCGTTCCGCACAAAATCGTCCCCGTCGAGAATCTTTCCGCTGTCGACGTGGAGAAGTCGGGTCGCGAAATACGCATGAGCGAAGAGTTCGCGCCTGCGGGGACGAATGTGGATTTTGTGAAATACAAAAAACCGAACTGCGTCTTCATAAGGACCTACGAACGCGGTGTCGAGGCGGAAACCGGCGCGTGCGGAACAGGAGCCGTGTCGGCGTCGGTAATCGGCGTAAAGGATTACGGGCTTGAATTCCCCGTGAACGTCAAAACGAGCTATGGCTACAATCTTCTCGTTGACGGCGTGTTCGACGGAGAGCGTTTTTCGGCGGTTACGTTGACAGGCCCGACGAAGAAGGTCTTCGAAGGCGAAATCTGCTGGGATGACCTCGAGGCTGTTTCCGAATAGCGTTCAGAATCCGGACCCGGAACAGAGCGGGTTTCTACGGACGGTCAGCGGGGTTGTCATTCGCTCAAGAAGGCGTCTTCGCCTTCTGCAAGGTTGCGCCCTGCAAGAAAGGCTCCGCCGTCCATCTTCGAGCCGCCCTCGGGCTTGACCTCCAGGAGGATGAGGGCCGTATCGAGACACTTCACTATCGGGCCTGTCGCTTTGGGCGGAAGGGCTTCGCTCAAGGGGCCTTCTTTAAGCGGAGTTTTAACGCATTTGAGGACCGTTCCCGGTTTTGCCGTGCGCCAAGCCGGTTCGATCAGATTGACGATGGCGGCCTTCAGGATCGAGATTCGTCCCGACGAACCCTTTTTCCTCAGTCTGGGCGGCAGGAAGGTGTGGGTTCCGGGCCAAGGCATGTACGCGCGGATCTTGCGCTCGACGAAAATCACCGGGTCGTCCCACTTTATGAGCCCGTCCGACTTTTTCAGTTTTTTCGCGAACGTCGCATCGTCGTCGTTCTGCTTTACTTCGGGCGGAAGGGCGTTGCGGTTTATCAGCTTCAACGCCTTGGCGAGCGTCACGCCGCCAGTTATCGCCAAAGAGTCCATCAGCTCGCCGCCGGTGACATCGGAATAGATCGGTTCGTAGCTCTGGAGAAGTACCGGACCGTCGTCCATCCCGAGGCCCATGCGCATTACGGATACGCCTGTCAGCTTTTCGCCTGCGGCCAAAGCCGACACGACGGGGGAAGCCCCGCGATATTTGGGCAGAAGCGAGAAGTGGCAGTTGATGCAGCCCGCAATCGGGAGGTTGAGAAGCGGGGCCTTGAGGAATTGCCCGAAGGCGACGACGGCGATCACGTCGGGATTCCACTCGCGGATCTTGGCCAGCGCCTCATCGGAATTCACATCGACGGGGGTGATGATTTCGGCAACACCCTGTTCGCTGGCAAAAGCCTTGCACGGACAGGGCGTCAACGCCTTGCCGCGACCGGCCGGACGATCCGGCTGGGTTACAACACCGACTACTTCAAGTTCGCGCTCTCGCATTATCGCTCTGAGGCAAACCGCCGAGGCGTCGGACGATCCCATGAATACAACTCTCATTTGGCCGTATATTATACCAAAAATATAAAATGCTTGTATTGCCGTTGACGCGAATGTTGTTCAGTGATATCATATACGGACTTAGTCTGCGCCTCTGGCTGAAACAAATGGAGATGCAATCAAGGAGTCTACATGGCAAAATCTATCAGAATCGGATTTTTCGGTGCCGGTAAAATGGCTGAAGGCATTCTTTGTGCCGTTGAAGACAAGTCTTCCGTCATAATGGCGGAGAAGGTTCCCGCCAGAGCCGAGGAGCTCAAGACGAAATACCCTGTGGCGGTGACGGACGATCTCAAGGAGGTCGCGAAGAGCGCGAAGATCGTTTTCCTGAGCGTCAAGCCTCAGGATGTCGCGGCGGTCGCGGCAGAAGTAAAGCCCCTTTTGAAATCGACGCAGATTCTTGTTTCGATCGTCGCGGGCAAAACGCTTTCCGGTCTGCGCCGCGCTTTCGGACCCAAAGTGCGTCTTGTCAGGGTCATGCCCAATCTCGCCTTGAGGGCGAATGCCGGCATGTGCGCCATCTGCGCCGCATCAAACGCCAAGAAGTCCGATGTCGCGGCGGTAGAGAGAATCCTTGGCGGCGCAGGAGCGACGGCTGTTTTGAAGGAGAAGGATTTTGACGCCGTCACCGCGCTTTCGGGGTCGGGCCCGGCCTACTTCGCGTATATGGAGGAGGCTATGGCGGAAGCCGGCGTGAGGCTCGGTCTCAAGCCGGATGTCGCCAGGCTATTGGCGGAGCAGACGATGTACGGAACGGCCAAGTTCCTGCGCGAAAGCGGCATGCCGCTCAAGCCGTTTATCGATGGCGTCTGCACGAAGGGCGGGACGACCGCCGCGGGAATGGAGAAGCTTGCCGCGTCAGACTTCAAGGATGTCGTCGCCGCGACTCTCGCCGCCGCCGCCAAACGCTCCAAGGAGCTGGCGAAGTGAGAATTGCTATATTCGGCGGAAGTTTCGATCCTGTGCACAATGGGCATGTCGGGATCGCCAGGAGGGCCCTCGCCGAACTTTCGCTAGACAAGCTGTTCGTAATTCCTGCCGCTGTAAGTCCCTTCAAGACCTCTTCGGCGCCTCGCTTAAGCGATGAAATCCGTCTCAAGTGTCTTCATGCCGCTTTTGACGGCATCCCCGGCGTCGTCATCGACAGGCGCGAGCTCGAAAAGGGAGGGGTCTCGTACGCCATCGATACGGTTCGCGAATTTGCAGGAGCGTTCCCCGGCGCCGAGATGTTTTTCATAATAGGCGAAGATTCTTTGGAGGGTCTGCCGCGATGGAAGGATTATGAAACCTTGAAGACACTCTGCACTTTCAGGGCCTATTCTCGCACGGTCGAGTCGTCTACTGAGGTGCGAAACCGTCTTTTCTCGAAGAAGAGCATTTCCGATCTCGTTCCTGCTACGGTCGCCGACGTTTTAGGGGCGACAGCCGGGCATGTTCGCGAATGAGAATATGAGGTGTCGAGACTCTATTAAAATGCAGCCGGATTTGGTATAATTAGAGAAAAATATCGAGGAATCCTATGGGCGAAAAGAGAAAGATCGTTGTTACAAGTGCGCTCCCTTATGCCAATGGCGACATTCATATCGGACATCTGGTGGAGTATGTTCAGACCGATTTCTGGGTGCGTTTCCAGAAGATGCGCGGCAATGAGTGCGTTTATGTCTGTGCCGATGACACCCATGGCACCCCCATCATGATTCGCGCCCGCAAGGAGGGTATTGCTCCGGAAGAGCTTATTGCGCGCAGTCACGCCGAACATTTAAGGGATTTTACTGACTTTCAGATTAAATTCGATAATTACTATACGACCAACTCCCCCGAGAACAAGGAGTTGAGCGAACAGATCTACAAGGCGGCGGAATCAAAGGGTTACATTACGCGCAAGACGACCCCTCAGCTCTATTGCCAGAAGTGCAGCATGTTTCTTCCCGACCGCTTTGTGAAGGGAGTCTGCCCGAAGTGCGGTGCGGCTGACCAGTACGGCGACAGCTGCGACAAGTGCGGCGCTACATACGGGGCAGAGGAGCTTGGCGCGCCCAAATGCACGACTTGCGGTTCGACGCCGGTCGTTAAGGATTCCGAGCATCTTTACTGGGAGCTTGAGCCTCAGCACGATTATCTCGAAAAGTGGATTCCCGGGCATACGACGAGCGATGTCTCCAACAAGCTGCTCGAATGGTTCAAGGAGCCTTTGCGCGGGTGGTGCATTTCGCGCGACGCGCCGTATTTCGGATTTGAGATCCCCGGCTGCAAAGACAAGTATTTTTACGTCTGGGTCGATGCGCCGATCGGTTATATCGCGAGCCTTAAAAACGCCGGGAAGTTCGACATGTGGAACGATCCCGAAGTTGAGCTTTATCATTTCATCGGCAAGGACATCATACGCTTCCACTGCCTCTTCTGGCCGGGGATGCTGAATTCCGCCGGCTTCAAGGGGCCGACCAAGGTTTTCGTGCACGGCTTTTTGACGGTGAACGGCGAGAAGATGTCGAAGTCGAAGGGTACTTTCGTTTCGGCTCGCACCTATCTCGACAATCTCCCGCCAGAAGCGCTGCGCTACTACTATGCGGCCAAGCTCGGCGGAACGACGGACGATATCGATCTCAATCTTGCCGATTTCGTCCAGCGCGTCAATTCGGATCTTGTCGGAAAGATCACCAACATCGCCTCGCGCGGCGGTCAGATGCTCCAGAAGAAGCTTGGCGGTCGCCTCGGGACGATGGATGCCGAGGGCAAGGCGCTCGTCGGGAAGTGCGTCGAAGCCGGCGAGACGATAGCCAGGCATTACGAGGACAGGCGTTTCAACCAGGCCGTAGTCGAGATATGCCGCCTTGCCGATGCGGCGAATGAATATTTCGACAGGCGCGAGCCCTGGAAGACCGTCAAGACAGACGAAGAGACGACGCGCACGACGCTTACCGCGGCGCTCAACGCATTCAGGATCATCGCCATCTATCTGAAGCCCGTTCTTCCCGCCTACGCCGACAAGGCCATGAAGCTCTTTGGCGAGAGCGTGTGGACGTGGGCGAGCGCGGGCGAGTTCAAGGAGAATTGCGCTCTTGGCGAATACGAGTATCTCGCCAGCCGCGTCGACATGAAGCAGGTCGAGGCGATGATCGAGGCTGCGAAGGTGGAGCCCGGCGAGTCCGGGGAGGTCAGCCACGAATCCAGGGCGAGCAAGAACAAGGAGGGTCGGGAAACGAAGGAAGAGGCGAGGGATGTTGCTCCTCTCAAGCCAGAGATCGCATTCCCCGACTTCGAGAAGCTCGATCTCAGGGTCGGCGTTGTTGAAAGCTGCGAGATCGTCCCCAAGAGCGCCAAGCTTCTCAAGTTCGTCCTTGATGCAGGCTCTCTCGGCAAGCGCACGATCTTCTCCGGCATCCGCCAGGCGTATCCCGAACCGGAGAAGCTTGTCGGAAGGGAGGTCGTTTTTGTGGCGAATCTCGCACCTCGCAAGATGTCCGTCGGCGTCTCGGAGGGCATGATCCTCTTCGCAGGCGAGCCCGGCGCGAACGGAGGCGTTCTTTCTCCTTCGTCCGATGCTGGCGCGGGTACGGCTGCCACATAACAACTGAAAGGTTTCCGGCTGTGGCGTTTGAAGTCATATTGATGATAGTCTGGGGTTTTGCGGTCGCCGCGCTCGCGGGATATGCCGCGAGCGTCGCGCGCGAAGTGACTTATGTGACGCTCGCGGACGGGCGGCGCCAGGAGCGTTCCCTGCCTCTGACATTCAAGCTGCTTTTGCCGTTTGTCGGAAATCTCGACAGGCTCGTTTCGCGTCCCTCCTTCGCCAAGGATGTCGCCAAATTCGATGCGATGCTTGTTTCCGGCGGATATGAGGGCCTTTTGAGCGGGCGGGAATTCGTGGCGCTGAGAATCCTTTCGCCGATCGCCATGGGGCTGGTGTGGAGCGTCGTCATTTTCTTCATGGGGGCGATATTCCCGGATTCCCTGTTCGTTTCAATGAGGATGCAGCTTTGCCTGATGGGCGTGATTCTTCTTGCGATGCAGCCGACGATGTGGCTTAAGGATGCCGTAAAAAAGCGTCATCTTTCGATAATGAAGTCTCTGCCTTTTGTTCTTGATCTGCTGACGCTGTCGGTTGAGGCCGGCATGGATTTCATCAGTGCGCTGCAGAGAAACTGCGAGTCGCGAAAGATGGATCCTCTCAACGAGGAGCTGCTTCGCATGACCAAGGAGATCCAGGTCGGATCTTCGCGCAAGGTCGCGTTGAAAAGCATGGCAGACCGCGTCAGACAGCCGGATCTGAAGTCTGTGGCGTATGCGCTTATTCAGGCCGATGAATTGGGTGTGTCGATAGGCTCTATTCTCCGCATCCAGTCTGAACAGTTGCGGGAGCGCCGGTTCGATCGTGCCGAGAAGCTGGCGAACGAGGCTCCGACGAAAATGCTCGGTCCCTTGATGCTCTGCATTTTTCCTGCTGTATTCATAATTCTGCTTGGTCCCGTTATTGCGCAGGCGATGAAAGGACAGCTGTTCTAACCAGGAGACGGTATGGTGAAAAGACTTGCTATAGTTGTTGTTTCGCAAGGCGAGCTGTGCGGCAGGCGTTTTGAGGTCGACGCCGGCGGACTCAGGCTCGGAAGGTCCTCCTCCAACGATGTGCATATTCCTGACGAGGAGCTTTCGCGCAACCATTGCCTTTTCGAGTGTTCCGGCGAATCCGACATAACGGTTGTCGATCTTTCGAGCGCCAACGGAACGTACGTCAACGACGAGCCTGTCTATTCTCAAGCTGTTCTGCTTAAAGCCGGCGATGTGATTCGTGTCGGCGCGACGGAACTCAAGGTCGTTGGCGAAGAAGCTCCGCCGCCGGCCGTCGCACCGGTCGAATCGGCAAACGGAACGAGCGTCGATCTGGGACTTGGAGCGAAACCCGATGGCGAAGATCATCGTTCGGAGGCTGCGGCCAAGAATGTCTCGCCGTTGGTCAAGGTGATCACCGCGTCCGTGGTCGGGATTTTGGTTGTAGCCATCGCCTGCGTGATGCTTTTCAAAGATTCGAAGGTGGTCAAGAGCGTTGTGGGCATGTTCAGTCCAAAAGAAGCCCCTGCGGAACAGGTTCCGCAGCCGTCCGATGAAATAATCTCTTTCTTCTGCGAAAAGGTCGATGCCGATTCCAAGCATATTTTCCGCTATTGCGCGGAGCTGAAGCGCGACGGCACCGTAACTCTCGAGCTGGACGATCTTCCCGGCGAGAACCGTCAACTGCCGACAACAGAAAAGAAGATATCAGATGCCGACATGCAGCTTCTCAAGACCATCTTTGACGGTGACGAATGGAAAAGTCTGAAAAACGAATATAGGGGTGATGCCCCCGGGCATAGGTTGTGGCGCATAAAACTTGTGCGCAAAAACGGCGTAAAAGAAGTTCTTGTCAAGGATGAGATGCCTCCTAAGGAGTTTGCTAAAGTATGGGGCGACGTCGAGTCCAAAATCAACGACATATTGGACTGCCAATCCATCGGCATGTCTCGCGCAGATATCGAAAGCGCAGCAAAAAAATACGAGATGATGGGCGACGACTTCTGGAACAAGCGCGATGCGAGAGTCGGCTACATAAGCGAATCCATCGATTATTACACGCTTGCGCTTAAGGAAATCAAAGCGCTGGGCGTGAGTGAAGAGGCTGCCGCACGACGTATTCAGGAGCATCTCGACGAGGCCAAAAAGGAACTGGATGCCCGTTGCTCCAAGAGGTATGCCGAAGCAAAGCGGCTCATGGACATAGGTAAATATGACGATGCGTACGATTTGTTCAGTACGATATGCGTCATGGCTCCGCGCAGCGACAACAGATGGCATATAGACGCCGTCAACAACATGAAGGTATGCGACAGCAGAAAAGCTGAAATCGAAAAAGAGATGAAAAAGAGGAGAAAATGAAAAAACTTTTAACTTTCTTTTTGGTCGCCGCTGCAGGTCTTCTCTTTGCCGCTGAAGAAAAGCCGCGCGGTGTCGCTGTCCGTTTTAATTCGACTCCCGAAGGCGCGCAGGTTTTCGTAGATGGAGTATTGAAGGGAAAGACTCCTTTTTCGATTCCGGAGATGACTCCCGAAGTCGCCACCCACATAAGAATGGAAATGGAGGATCATGAGCCTTTTGATGCCATATACACCCCTAAAAAAGGGGAAAGCGAGCCTGTTTTCGGCAAGTTGCAGCCGATGAAGGGTTTGCTGCTCCTCAATAGCGAACCTGCCGGCGCTCAAATCGTTATTGACGGGTATTCCAAAGGCGAGACGCCGTTGCTCATAACGACGCTTGATGTTAAAAAGGAGCATGCTATCGTTCTTAAAAAGACGGGTTATCTCGACAACAAGATTGAAGTCCGGTTCAACGGACGCAGACCTCTTGTAAGGAATGTGAAGCTTGTGTTGAATTCCGGCGTCGCCAATATTACGAGCGACCCGCAAGGTGCTGAGGTCGTGCTTAACGGCATATTGCGCGGTACGACGCCTGTCGTTGTTTCCGAAATCCCCAATGGCCGAATGACGATAGTGTTGAAAAAGGATGGTTACGAGACTTTAAGCCGTGAAATCGCCATAAATGCTGGCGATGCTCCTAGCCTTTATTACAAGCTTAATCCTCTGCCGGGCAAGTTGAATCTCACGTCGGTCCCAGCCGGAGCGAGATTCTACATCAATGGCGAACCTCGCGGCGACGGGCCGATCTATCTGAAGAATCTTACGCCGGGAACTTATACGGTGAAGGCCGAAAAAGACGGCTTTGATTCTCTGACTCGTGAAATCGTCGTCGAAAAAGGTGCGACGGTCAATGAGGAGTTCCGCCTTTCCAGCAATCTTGCGAAGCTTGAGATTCGCACCCGTCCGGCCGGAATCGAGGTGGAGGTTGACGGTCGCGTCATCGGCAGAACGGAGGGAACGGGCGATTCTACGGCGTGGAGCGACTCTCTTATCATTTCTGACCTCAAGGCCGGCGAACATACTGTTCGCTTGACATCTCGCGGATACTCCGAGGAAATCAGACATCCCGTGCTTAATGTCTCATCGACAACATCTCTGAAAATTTCGATGAAAAAGGTATTTACCCCCGATACTCGCGTAATAACTTCGACAGAGAGGATCGAAGGTGTCCGAAAAACCGTTACGGGTACGTATATCACGTTAGAGGTTAAGCCTGGCGTCGAGCGGACGATTCAGGATTACCGCAAGATCGAATACCTTGATCTGCAATGAAAAAGCGGCTTGATGTAATTCTGGTCGAGCGAGGTCTTTGCGACAGCCGGACGCGGGCGCAGGCGCTGTTGATGGAGGGCAAGGTCCGCGTCAAGGGCCAAGTCGAGCGCAAGAGTTCACGCCTGGTGGACGATTCCGCGGATATTGAAGTTGCTTCTCCTCCTAAATTCGTCTCTCGCGGCGGCGAGAAGCTCGAAGGTGCCTTCAACAAGTTTTCTTCGCTTTCGGCAAAGGACAAGATATGTCTGGATGTCGGCAGTTCCACCGGAGGATTTACCGATTGTCTTCTTCAGTTCGGCGCGAAGAAGGTGATGGCGGTCGATGTCGGCACAAATCAGTTGGCGTGGTCGCTGAGGAGCGATTCTCGCGTCTGGGTAAGAGAGAACTACAACGCAAGGTTCATGAAAAAGGAGGACCTTCCCTGCGAACCCCAGCTTGCCGTTACGGATGTGTCGTTTATTTCCCTTAAGCTGATCCTTCCTCCTATCAAGGATGTTCTCGTTCCCGGCGGCGAGATTGTCGCTCTTATCAAGCCCCAGTTTGAGGTCGGAAAGGGCAATGCCCCGGGCGGGCTTGTCCGTGACGAGGCATTGCGTTTGGCCGCAAGAGATGAGATAGTGCGTTTTGGCAGAGAAGATCTTTCGCTTGAACTTATGGGGCTGGAGGAGTCTCCCATAAAAGGGCGCGAGATGGGAAATATAGAATATCTGTCGTACTGGAGATCTCCGGAGCGCTGACGGCGGCGCCGTCGCATTTGATGTTGCCCGACATGTTCTTTTCCGGGCTGTCGCCATACTCCGCATGATCTGGATTCGCTATTGACATACCTACCTTAAGGTATGTATAATATGACCATGCTGAAATCCTGCACTCGAATATTTTTGCCCCTGTGTTTACTTGTCTTCCTGTCTATGACGGGATGTAAAGTTGTTGAAGAGGCCCGTCTTCAGCAACAAAAGGCAGCCCTTGTGATGAGCGAGGAATCTGCCGTTCATGACAGCACCAATACGATTGAATCTGTCAAGATTTCGTCCGTTTCGCTCCAGTCGCTGGTCGATTATGCGATGACGAACCGTCCTGCGATGGTTTCGGCGACGTTGGCCGTAAAAGACGCCAGGCTTCGGCTGAAGTCTATTGCGGCGGATGCTCCGCTTGCTTCAAAGACACCATGGAATGCGATCGATGCCGATTTGTCCTTGGGCTACTCTGAGTCTTCATCAGCAGAGAAGTTCAAGGATTTCGACACTTCGACTTCTCGAGGCGATCTTTCCGGGGCATTGTCGCTGAATATCTTGATTTATGATTTCGGCCGCAACGATGCTCGCCAGCAGGCCGCTGTCGAGGATGTCATCGCCGCCGAGCTTGAACTTGTCCAGACGGGGTACAAGGTCTTCAATGAGGTTTCCGACGCCTACTTCACGTTGCTTCAGAACGAAGCTCTTCTCGAAGTGGCCGTTTCTAACATCAATCAGTATGCCGCCCATTTGTCTCAGGCCGAAGCCAGGTTTGAGCAGGGCTACGGACAGAAGCTTGATGTTCTGCGCGCCAAGCTCGATCTCGCGCGCGCCCAGGAAACTGTGGTGGCCGCTTCCAATGATGTCGCGATCGCCGGCGTCAATCTTGTTGCGTATCTTGGTGTCGACGCCGAGGTCAGTGACTATCGCACTATATTTGGCGGTCCCCTCGGCGGGCTTGATCGTGTGATGCGCGGATTCGACGACACCACAAATTCAGTCGATGAGGTCTTCAGACAAGCGCGTGTGGATTCTCCTTCGTTGAAGATTGCCCGAGCCCGTCTGCGCGCCGCTTCGGCAGATGTCGATTATTCCGTTGCAAATCTCAAGCCTGTGTTTTCCGCCAATCTCAGCCTTAACTGGACAGATCCGTTGTGGCTGTGGCGTTGGGGTTTGAGCGGAGCCCAATCGCTCTTCACGGGCTGGGCCAAATCAACGGATGTCGAGAGGGCGACAGTCGCTCTGAATGTCGCGCAGAACAATCTTGATGCCGCCGAGCTGCTTCTTTCGCGCAATCTCGAGGTTGCGATAGCCGAGCGCGACAATGCCCGTAAAGCCGAGGATACCGCCCGCGAGAGTCTTGTCCAGGCCAGAGAAAATCTGGAGACGGTCAAATCCCAGTATGAAGTAGAGGAGGTCTCCCGAATCGAATTTACGGATGCCGTCTCGTACTACACCGAAGCTTTGGGCAACAGGGTCAAGAGCTTCTATCGTGGACAGATGGCCGAAGCGGCGATTTTCGAGCTTATCGGGGCGACTCCTGTTTACAACGAAGTCAACGTAGTGGAGAACAGAAAATGAAGAAATGCCTTAAATGGATCGTCATATGCGCGGTTCTTGCCGGTGCCGGATGCGGAATCTACTGGTGGATGTCATCCGACGAAAAGGAAGAGTGCGCATACCGCACGGTGAAGGTTGTCGAATCTGACATTGTCCGTACGGTCAGAGCGACGGGCACGATAACCCCGCGCAACAGCTCCAATGGAATTCCGGTCGGCGCCCAGGTCAACGGCAAGATCATAAAGCTGTTTGTCGACTACAACTCAACCGTCACAAACGGCCAGGTTGTCGCCTTGATCGATCCGCGCGTCTACGATGCTTCCTACAAGATCGCTCTTGCCCAGCTTCATGTGAACGAGGCGAATGTTTTCAACCGCAAGGCGGCTTTGCGGTCGGCGGAGGCTGAGCTTGTGCTTGCCAAGAAGACGTACGATCGCAAAAAGGCTCTTTTCGAGAACGGAGTGGGGCCTCTTGCGGAGCTGGATGCGGCTACCGAAGCTCTCGCCAAATCCGAGTCCAATCTCGACAGCGCCAAAGCCAGCCTTGCCAGCGCCGAGGCTTCTGTCGAGCAGTCGCGCGCTTCCGCCGAAAAGGCCAAGGCCGATCTTGAGTTCTGTACGATCGTCTCTCCGGTCGACGGAGTGGTGATCGACCGCAAGGTCGAAGAGGGCGAAACGGTCGTTTCGTCGATGAACGCCATTCCCGTGTTGACGATCGCCGAAGATTTGAAGACCGTGTGGGTCGAAGCGACGATACCCGAAGCCGATATCGGCAACATCAAAATCGGACAGAGCGTGACATTTACGGCCGATGCGTACCGTCGCCGTTTTACGGGTCGCGTCAAGCAGATCCGCAAGGCTGCGACAACGACAAACAACGTTGTTACGTTCCCTGTCATAATCGAAGCCGACAATCCGGACGAGATGCTTTTTCCGGGGATGACTGCTACGCTGTCGATCGAGACGGCCCGGGCCGAGAATGTTGTCTCCGTCCCGTCCGCCGCGTTCCGTTTCAGGCCAAAGAAAGAAGATCTCGATCGCATCGGCGGCGAAATCCCCCGCGGCAAGAAACTTTGGTTCAAGCCGGCCTCGAAGGATGCTCCGCTTGAGTATATGCTCGTAAACGAAGGAGTAAGCGACAATTCCTTTACGCAGATTGTGGTTGACGACGCCGAGAAGCTTCTTGATCGCGAGGTTGTCGTAGGCTACGAGACAAAGACCCAGTCCAAAGGCAAGGATGAAGAGACAAATCCGTTCATGCCCAAGCGTATGCAGCGCAACAAGAACAAAGGTACCGCTCCGGAGCCGAAGAAATAATGAGTCATCTCATCGAAATACGCGACATGTACAAGATTTACGCCATCGGCGACGAGCCGGTGCATGCGTTGGACGGTGTGTCGCTTTCAATCGACGAGGGGGAGTTTGTCGCGATCATGGGTTCTTCCGGTTCCGGAAAGTCGACGATGCTCAACATTCTGGGTTGCCTTGACGTGCCGACGAAAGGGTCCTATCTTCTGGATGGAACTCAGGTCGCGGAACGTTCGGCGAGCGATCTTGCGCACATACGCAACAGAAAGCTCGGTTTCGTTTTCCAGAACTTCAATCTGCTGCCGCGCACTACCGCGATCGAAAACGTTGAACTGCCCGATCTCTACATGGGGCGCCTTACGGCCCGCGAGCGACATAAAAGAGCCAGGATGCTTCTTGAACGAGTGGGCCTCAAGGGTCGCGAATACCATACGCCGAGCCAATTGTCGGGCGGTCAGCAGCAGCGTGTTGCGATTGCTCGCGCATTGATGAACAATCCTCCGGTGCTTTTCGCAGACGAACCGACCGGCAACCTCGATACGAAAAGTTCGGTTGAAATCATGAATCTTTTCACCGAACTTTCGAATGAAGGGATAACGATTGTGATGGTTACGCATGAAGACGACATTGCCGCGTACGCCAAGCGTCATATTGTAATGCGCGACGGAAAGGTCATGCGCGACGACTTCGAGGACGGCGGCCAGCGCAAGACGCAGTCGGAAGTCTCCAGGCTGGTCAAGGAGGCCTTGTCATGAATTTCGGAATGATTTTCAAGGTGGCTCTGAGGGCGATCATGCGCAACAAGACGCGTTCGGTCTTGACCTGCATCGGCATTATCGTCGGCATTGCCGCCGTTATAGCCGTCATGGCAATCGGTCAGGGCGCCCAGACGATGATGGTCAAGCAGATATCCTCGATGGGCAACAATCTCGTGATGGTCTTCCCCGAACGCAAAAGGGCGGGTTCCGTTTCGAGCGGACGAGGTCAGGGGCAGACCATGACCGCGGCTGATGCAGAGGCCGTAAGAAACGAGCTCAGTCATCTTGTTCAGGGCGTGAGTCCTCAGGTGAGAGCGTCCGTTCAGATGATGTATGCCGCCAAGAACTGGTCGAGCAACATTCAGGGCGTCTCTCCGGATGTCTTGCTGACAAGCAATTGGAGCATGAGCGAGGGGCGCTTCTTCACTGATGAAGAGACCGTCCAGCATTCAAGAGTCTGTGTCATAGGCACTACCGTAAAGTCCAATTTGTTCGGAGACGAAGAAGATCCGATCGGCAAGGTCATACGCCTCAACAACATGACATTCACCATTGTTGGCGTTCTGGGTTCGAAGGGCGCCAACAATTGGGGTCAGGATCAGGATGACGTCATCATGGCGCCTTATACGAGCGTTCAGCGTTATCTGCAGCGTTCCAAGTTCGACAATATAAATATGATGAACGTTTCGCTGCATTCAATGGATGATCTTGACGAGGCGAAACGAGAGATTACGGCGCTTTTGAGGCAACGCCACAATCTTGCCGATTATCAGGACGATGATTTCGAAATGCGCGACACGACTGAAATCATGGACACCATCGGTTCCGTTTCAGGCCTTATGACCGTGCTGTTGACTGCTGTTGCCGCGATTTCGCTTCTTGTAGGCGGTATCGGCATCATGAACATAATGCTTGTTTCCGTAACGGAACGAATAAAGGAGATCGGACTCAGGATGTCAATAGGCGCAACGCCTACGAATATTTTGACCCAATTCCTTTTGGAGGCCGTGGTTTTGTCGACGATAGGAGGCGCGTTCGGCGTGGCTCTCGGTGTGGGAGGCGCTCATTTTATCGGATGGTGGAAGGATTGGCCGATTTTGATTGAGATTCCCTCGACACTCGGCGCGTTTTTGTTCTCTTCTTTCGTAGGAATGTTTTTCGGATTTTATCCGGCCTACCGGGCGTCGAAGCTTAATCCTATCGATTGTTTGAGGTATGAATAAGCGGGTTTATCTGTAATCCTTGAAATGGATTTCCAAAGCTTTGAAAGCTTCGGAAAAGCCCGTAGGCAGAAGGCGTGTCGCGGTCTGTGATTCGAGCTTCTCTTCAACAGAATCGTCAAGTTCGCTGAAAAAATCGAGTCCGGTTCTTTCTTCCAGTTCATCTATGCTGACGAGATAGTGCCTGGGCCATGCCTTCCATGGAACATGCTGGTCGCAGAGGAAGGCCACTGCACGGATTTCATTGTCCGTCTTTGCCGCTACAATCTGATAGAATGCCGTCGGGACATCTATTTCCGTCCCGCTGAGGGTTTCCTTGCCTTCTGAAATCGACCCGACGATTACCCAAACCTCTCCCCATTTCGACGTGAACAGATCGGCTATTCTGTGTTCAATCTCTCTCCAGATCCCGCGATTGAGCCTTGGCGATTGAGGCGCTACGTTGGACATCAGAAATGTCTTGCGCTGAGCCTCCTCCCCGAAGCGGGACATGATTGCGTAATTTGGAGCCATGTGGCCTCTGTCGTATCCCGTCTTGGCGTATAATCCTGATTTCGGGCAGGACTTGAATGTTTTGTCCATCCTGAATCCAGGACGCTTTTTTATGAAATATTTGGCGTCTTTTGTTACCCGGTATCCACACCATACAGCGTGCCGCATTTTGTCGGAATAACCGACTATGAACTCTCCTTTGTCAGAAGCAACAATGTCGTCGGGAGCTTTTTCTGATGAGACTACAGGAGGTCCGGCAAAGAATATCCTTCCGCCGATCTGTGAAGTGTCGGGCACTTCGCAGAAGGCATCTGATCCGGTAAGTCCCCATGAATCCGTTATGTCGGCAAAAGGTTCTCCGATGTAAACAAGACCGTCCACCATGAAATCCGGAAGCGCATTGTATTTGTCTTGAATCCATCCCAAAGGGTGTCTGACGAACCAGTTGGAGAGACTGAAAAAAAGAATGCAGACAAGAAAAACGCAAAGCGCAACTCTTTTCGCGAGTTTTCGCCAAGAACGCATGGAGATGGACTTGAGATCGAATATTTTTCGCTTGATGTCCATTAAAGCAGCTCAGCCGTCATAGATCAGTAAGCTCTATTCGAATGGTCTTGCTTTTCATGGCTTGCGTGTTGGCCAGCGAATTGTCGTTCGGGCCAAAGCGCAAAACGCCATCGTCATCCGTATTGTTGTCGGGGATTGTTATTTTGGCGCCGCATGCGGGACATTCGGTTTCCTCTCCGATCATGTCAAGCGACGCTTCGATTTCGGTGCCGCATGACTTGCATGCAAAACTTGTAAAACCATCTTCGTTCTTCATGTTGTACCTCGCTTTGGAACCGATTTGTCAGTCTACATACAGATGTTTGAGTTTCATGGGAGTTCTCCCTGACTCTCCTGCCGACGGCGGCGTGTCGCCGTTTTCGGGGGCGGCAAGCTCAGTCGCGGCGGCTTCTGCAGTCTCTTCGGTTTCCGGTCCTACCGCAGCGCGGTAGACAGCAACCAGTCCGTAGATGAGCAACCACAGAATGAGTATCGCTCCTATCGCGAGAATGCCCAAACGTATCGCGACCGGCGGAATGTTAAAGCGCTTTTTGAATCCGTCTTCTATCGGTCTGGGCGTTGAATATCTGGCGGGACCGTTGTTCTGGAGGGGCGGAGCCTGGGTCCCGCTTTCCTTGAAGAAATCATCGATTGACTTTTTCAAGGATGGTTTCTGTTTCGGCTTAGGAAGAGGCTGGGCTTCGGGTTCACGGGCGAAATAAAAAAGATCTTCTGCCGGTTGTCTCTGGAATTCCTCTTCGGGCTGCTCGTCCTCGATGGAAGCGCCGGCTGCGGCCGCAGTTGAAAAAGCGTCGGTATCGCCGCCTTCAGCAGGGATGTCCTCGTTTTGCTGAATAGGTGTCATTTCGTCGAAGGCCAAATTCTTTTTGGCCGTTTCCGAAAAGTCCTCCGGTTCAGGAGCGGGGATCGCATTCCGCATTCTGATGGTCGGCGGCTTGTTGCCTGAATAGATATCCATAAATTCGTCGACCAGCGGCTTGTAGTCTTCGATTCCGACGGCTTCGCAGTATAGTTTCACGAATCCACGGCCGTATATCGGAGCTGCTATTTTGGAAAAATCCTCTTTCTCCAATGCTTCTACCTGTTGTACAAGCATGTGGGTCTTTTGGGCGACTTCGCTTAAAGTCAAACCCTTGGCTTCGCGAGTCTTTCGCAGTGTTTCTCCAAATTCTATCATGATTGTTCCTCCGTAAATTCGTCTGTTAAGTTTGTGGTAGGTTCTTCGTTTGCCTTGTCGTCGTTATTGGAGCTTTCTATGTTGTTGTCCCCGTTCAAAATGCTGATGAGTTGATCTTCATCCATGGTAATCTGTCTGGGCCCCATGCCCTGAGGCGGGCTTACGATGCCTCGATCGGTAAGCATGTCGAGAATCTTCGCGGCATGATTGTAGCCCCAGCCCATTTGACGCTGGAAGTGGGATACCGATGCGCGTTTCGTGTTGATTACGCATTCGACCGCTTTCTTGAAGTCGTCGGCGTTGGCTGCGGCTTTGACGAGTTCGCGCTTTGCCGACTTGTTTTCGGCAGGTTCCGGTCTGTTGTCGGGATCGTCTTCGTTGGCTGCGAAGGGGTCTTCGATGGCGGCTTCCTTTACGCGGCTGAGTTTGCTGGCGAAGGTTTCGTCAAACTGAGTCGAGGAATGCTGTTCGATGAATTCGGTTATGTTCATTATCTCGCTGTCGGAGATCCATGCTCCCTGGGCGCGGATGAGAAGCCCGTCCTTGCCTCTGAAGAGCATGTCTCCGCGTCCGATCAGGTTCTCGGCGCCGGATTCGTCGAGGATCGTGCGCGAGTCGATCGCCTGGGAGGTCTTGAACGCAACGCGCCCGGGAATGTTGGCTTTGATCGTTCCCGTAATGATTTTGGCGTCCGGGCGCTGTGTCGCAAGGATTATGTGGATTCCGGCGGCGCGAGCCTTTTGGGTTATGCGCTGGATGTCGGGGTTGACTTCCTTGCCGCACTGTCCGATCAGGTCGGCGGCTTCGTCGATTATTATGACTATGTACGGAACGGTCGCCGGCATGTCGGAATTGACTTCTGCGTCGTTCCCGAACATGTCGGTCTGGGTTATCGTTTTTCTGTGGTTGAAGTCGTAGATGTTCCTGACGCGTGCGCGGGCGAACATCTTAAGACGCTTCTCCATTTCTGCAACCGCCCAGTGGAGCGAGAAGACGACTTTGCGGTTGTCGGTGATGACCGGAACGAGAAGATGGGGGATCGATGAATACGGCGTGAATTCAACCGACTTCGGATCTACCATGATCAGTTTGAGCTGCTCAGGCGTGCGCGTCATCAGCAGGCCGCAGATAAGCGAGTTGAGACAGACGGATTTGCCTTGGCCTGTCGCGCCCGCAACGAGCATGTGGGGCATTGACGCGAGATCGGCAACAAGCTCCTTGCCGTCGGCTCTCTTGCCGAAGAGAAGGGGCAGTTCCGCCTTGGAGTTTTTCCATTCTTCGGATTCGAATATCTCGCGGAAGGAAATTCCCGCCGGTTTCAGATTGGGGACTTCGATGCCGATCTTGTCCTCGCCCGGAATCGGAGCCTCTATTCTGAGAGATTTCGCCTTCAGCGCCATCATAAGGGTCGCTTGGAGGGCGGTGAACTTTTCGGGTCTTGTGCCCGGCTCGGGCGAAATCGCATATTTCGTGACGACCGGTCCCTGGACGGTATATGCAAGTGTCGTGTTTAGCCCGAACAATTTGAGGGTGTCTATGAGCTTTTGGCTCATGCTGGCGACATCGCTGTGATCGGCCTCTGACTTGCGCAAGGGGGCGAGAAGATTCGCCGACGGAAGTATGTAGGGGCTTTTGCTGTCATTGTCGTTTGAGCTCTTCGACTCGTGCGTTCTGGGGGGCGCGGGGGGCGGAGGCGTCGCGGGAGCCTTTCTCGGCGGCGGGATTATAGGTGACGGTTCGCCGCTGTCGGTCGATTCCTGGAGCCTCCGGAGTGCGGCTATGCGCTCTTCTTCACGCTGTCTGCGCTCGGCTTCGCGTTCCTGTTTTTCGACTTCGCGCCGCAGTCTTTCCTTTTCCTTCTCTTCGCGGATTCTGCGCTTCTGTTCTTCTTTCTGGCGCAGCGCCTCTTCTCTCGCCTGTCGGGCCTTCTCTATGAGCGCTTGATTTTCATCGTATTCGGGAGTGTCAGGCTCGATATCGGCGGGAACAGGGTCGAGCTCATGCTGGTTTTTGCCTGTGAGGGCCCAGCGGAAGAGCGATTTGAAGATGTTTGATATGAAGGTGATCCCGATTGCGCCGATCAGCGAAATCAAGAGAAGGATGAGAAGAAGCACCGTGGATCCTTGCCTGCCGAAGAGCTGCAGAAGCAATTTGTCGCCCAGAAGAAATCCGATCAGTCCGCCCGAGTTTTTCGCGTTGACTTCAATCCTGAAAGATTCGATGAACGGAATGTTCAGAATCTGCACAAGAGCTGCAGCCGATATCAGAAGATTGGTGCACCAGAAAAATTTCAACCCGGGTCGGAGCGATGCGCCGCTTGCCGATCTGCAGCCAATGAGTATGCAGTACAGAGGTACGATCCAGACAGTCAATCCGAGAAAATCGTAGCCGTAATATGCGAAATTGTCGCCGATCGGGCCTATCCAATTGGTTGAGGGGTCGGGCGGTATTTGATTTTCTATCATGGCGCGCTGGTTGTAGGTAAGCAACGCCGCGAGCGGAAAAAGCGATATAGGAAAGAACAACCATCCTATGAAAGTCTTTTTGTGAGGCTTGGGTGTGTCCGTGGAGTCTTTCATTGAAACAGTTTCGACGTTTTTCTTTTGCTGTTTTATCAGTATTCTGTCAGTTTGGCGTTGGATAAGGCTTCATACGTGGCTATCGCCAAGATGAATGAAAGTATCTTGAGCCAGAGATTTCGCGTGAAAAGGAGTTTTGTCGATTCCCACAAGGATGCTATGCTTGCCTTTTTGATTTTCATGCTTCACCCTCTTTCAAGAAGTTTCCGAAAAGTTTTTTCAGAGAAGTTATTTGTTTTGGGAGAAAGTTCAGCTGGGAAGATTCGGAGGGCAGGGCTTTTTTTATCCAACGTGTAATCGTTGCGGGATTTGAGCCGGCCGGATATGTTATTATCTTGCCGTTGTGCGCGACCGAAAAATTGCCGGTTTCCTCGGAAACGATCACAACGATCGCGTCGGTCTCTTCTGAAATGCCGACAGCCGCCCGGTGCCGCATTCCGTTGCTGACGAGAACAGGGTTGTTCGATACGGGAAAAAGACAGTGTGCGCTCGACAGGCGTCCGTTGCGGATGACGGTTCCGCCGTCATGCAGCGGAAGCGGCGGCGTGAAGATGGCCGTTATCAGCTCTTTTGATATGACGGCATCCAGCCTCGTCCCGGATTCCTCGTAGCCTCTCAGCGAGATGCCTCGCTCGAACGCGAAAAGGGCACCCATCTTTTTGGACGAAAGATCTCGGATTATTTCTATGTAAAGTTCGGGTGTCAGCACGTCTCTCTTGTTGGATTTGTGCTTTTTCTCGAAATTCCCGAAAGCTCCGATGGTGACAAGGAAGTGTCGGATTTCAGGCTGGAAAATCACGACCGAGGAAATCGCGAAGTAGATCAGGAGGTATTTGATCAGCAGCGACAATACATGAAAATGGAACAGGTGCGTGAACAGACCCAATACCGTAACCAGTATTCCGACACCCATCAACGCCTGTCCGAAGCGAGATCCCTTCGCGCGTTTGAGTATCGAGTAGATTATTAGATAGAGAATTCCAATTTCGACTATCGGCGATATGTTTTCCATTACAGAGGATTCTTTTGGATTGTTTCTGTTTTGGACGCTTCTTCATCGGATGGCGTCGCCGGTTCTTTAGGCGCGGGCTCGGCCGTTTCAGATTCTTCTTCACTGTCGCGTGTCTTGCGTATGCCAAGCAGCTCTTCAACGTCTCTGCCGTCCATTGTCTCGTTTTCGAGAAGGGCGGTAGCAAGCTTTTCGACCTTGTCGCGGTTTTCGGCAAGCAGCTTCTCGGCTTTCGCGTAGGCGGAGTTTATGAGCTTCGCGACTTCGGCGTCGATTTCACGGGAAGTCTCTTCGCTGAAGGCGGGAGGAAGCTCCGCTGCCGAAAACGCGTTTGGCTCTCTGAAGGCCTGAAATCCGAATTTTTCGCTCATGCCGTAGCTGCAGACCATCTTTCTGGCGGTGTCGGTCGCCATGGCGATGTCTTGGGCGGCACCGGTTGAAATCTCGTCTGTAAACATCTTTTCTGCGATGCGTCCGCCGCAGAAGACGGAAAGTTCGTCGATGAAGTGCGACCTGGTTCTGTTGAGGATGTCTTTCTCGGGAAGAGACATCGTCGCTCCGAGCGCGCGTCCACGCGGAATGATCGTGACTTTATGGAGCGGATCCGTGTGCTCCAGCAGCAACTGGAGCACGGCATGCCCGGATTCGTGCCACGCTGTTATTTCGCGGTCCTTCTTGGAGTATCCCGCAGACTTGCGCTCGCGGCCCCAAAGGATTTTGTCGCGGGCCTCGTCAAGCGTCTTCATGTCTACGCCGTCGAGTTTCTTCCGCACGGCGAGAAGCGCAGCCTCGTTGAGGAGATTGGCAAGATCCGCGCCGGAGAACCCGGGTGTGCCGCGGGCGACGCGCTTCAAGTCGGCGTCGGGCGCGAATTTGATTTTTTCGCCGTGGAGCTTAAGAATGTCTTCGCGGCCTTTCAAGGTCGGAAGGTCGATGAGGACCTGGCGATCGAAGCGCCCGGGACGCATAAGCGCCGAATCGAGAGTGTCGGGGCGGTTCGTGGCGGCGATTACGATTATGCCTTCGTTCGAGTCGAAGCCGTCCATTTCGACGAGCATCGTGTTTAGCGTCTGTTCGTACGAATGACTGCCCGTAAGCGCGCCGGCGGCGCCGCGCTTCTGGCCGATGGAGTCGATTTCGTCGATGAAGACGATGCAGGGCGAACGCTTTTTGGCTTCAGCGAACATGTCGCGCATGCGCGAGGCGCCTACGCCGACAAACATCTCCTCGAAATCGCTGCCCGAGATCGCGAAGAAAGGCACCTGGGCTTCGCCGGCGATCGCCCTGGCCAGAAGCGTCTTGCCCGTTCCGGGAGGTCCGACGAGCAGAATGCCCTTGGGGATGCGGCCGCCTAGCTTTTTGAACTGGGACGGTTCTTTGAGGAATTCTACGATTTCCTGAACTTCTTCTTTCGCCTCGTCAACGCCGGCGACGTCGCTGAAAGTGGTTTTTCGCGTGTCTTCCTTGCCGTTGAGCACTTTCGCGCGAGACTTGCCCATTCCGAACGGGCCGCCTGAGCCGCCCATTTTGCGCCCCATGAACCAATAGAACAGGAACAGCATTCCGATAAAGAAGAGGGTGTTTACCAGGAATGGAGAAAAAGCGCTGGACTCGTTCTTTACCTTGACGTTTATCCTGGCTTTCGCGAGGGAGTTCATCAGCTCTTCGTTTTCGCCGAAGACAAGATCGACACGGAATGTGTCTTTATTCGGCTTGGCATCGGCGTTTTCGGATTCGCCGTCGGAAGATTTGCCCTTTGCGCCGTCAGAAGACTTCCCCGCCTTCATTTTGCCGGTGATGTATGTAATGCCTTCGTCCCGATTGACGACGCGTACGATGGAATCTTCGGCGATTTTCCCTTCTTCAAGCGCGCTTAAGAATTCGGCCTGCGTAATTGAACTGGGGCTCTCCCCTTTGTCGTGCATCTTGTAGAAAGAATATACCACGACACCTATGAGCGCAATTATGATCCACGCTCTCAAGGGGCTTTTGTTCTCTGGTTTTGTCGGTTTTTCGGTACTGTGTTCCATATAGGAAATTATACCAAAAAACTGTGCTCTTTTGTGTTATTTTTTTGGCCAGAATTTGTCGGAAAGTTTTGTCGGAATGCCGACTTCGCCTCTGTCAAAATTGTCGGCGAGAATTTTCCATCCCAGATCAAGCGCTTCCTCGAGCGGAATGTTCACAGAAAGATCCATCATTCCTTTTTCGAAGTCGGCACCGTACTTCAGGAGTTTCTTGTCCCACGAAGACATTCTGAAGCCCATCGACTGCTTTTCGAGCGTTTCCTTGTACTGGGCGTAGAGCTTGATCATCGCGTCCATGATGGTGCGGTGGTCTTCGCGAGTCGATTTGTTGACCTGCTGCTTGAGGCGCGAAAGCGAGCCGAAAGGTTCGATGCGCCCGTTCCGGAGATAGAACTGGCCTTCGGTGATGTAGCCCGTGTTGTCGGGAACGGGGTGGGTTACGTCGTCTCCGGGCATCGTCGTCACGGCGAGAACGGTGATCGAGCCCGCGCCGTCGAAGTCGACAGCCTTTTCGTATCGCGATGCGAGCTGCGAATAGAGGTCGCCGGGATAGCCTCGGTTCGAGGGGATCTGCTCCATCGTGATGGCGATCTCCTTCATCGCGTCGGCGAAGGACGTCATGTCGGTAAGAAGAACGAGGACGTCCTTGCCCTTAAGCGCAAACTTCTCCGCCACTGCGAGCGACACGTCGGGAACGAGCATGCACTCGACCGTCGGATCGGCGGCGGTGTGGACGAACATAACGGTCTTGGCGAGAGCGCCGGACTTGTCGAGCGTGTCGCGGAACTTGAGGTATTCGTCGTATTTGAGGCCCATGCCGCCGATTACGATCACGTCGGAGTCGGCCTGAAGGGCGATTCGCGCGAGAAGGTCGTTGTACGGTTCGCCCGCCTTCGCGAAGATCGGAAGCTTCTGGGATTTCACGAGCGAGTTGAAAAGGTCGATCATCGGAATGTTGGTGCGCACCATCTCGTGGGGCATGACGCGCTTGGCGGGATTGACCGAGGGCTGCCCGATGGGTGAGGGATCGTCCGTGATCTCGGGGCCGCCGTCTCGCGGCACGCCGCTGCCGGTGAATGCGCGGCCGAGAAGGGCGTCGGAGAAGGGGACCTTCATCGTTTCGCCGAGAAACCGCACTTTGGCGGCAGTGTCGACACCTCTTGCGCCTGCAAAAATCTGGAGCGTTACATTAGGTCCGTCGAGTTTGATTACCTGGGCGAGCGAAGTGCCCGCGCGCGATTCGATTTCTGCGATTTCATTGTACTTTACGCCTTCAGCGCGAAGTGTGGCGATGGAGCCGGAAAGAGCGTCGATCTTGTGGTAAATCTTGTTGTTGAACATAATAAACCTTTTTCGAATTTATGCACAGCGATTTCGGTTATTATACCATAAATTGACGCCGTCTCAATTCCAAGTTCAAATATTGTCAAAATTTTTTACCGCCCAAAAACGAGATTTGATATAATGTTTCAAACGGTCGATGCTGTCGAGCAGCGTAGATCGCAGATCAATTTACAATTTGTTCAGGAGACTGTATGAAAACAGACAAATCATTGGTGATCATGCCGTGCATGGATATGATTGCCGGACGTGTTGTGAAGGGCGTCAATTTTGTCGACATCAAGGATGCCGGCGATCCTGTCGAGTGCTGCAAGGCGTATTGCGCCGCAGGTGCAGATGAAATCGCGATGCTCGACATCAACGCCACGGTCGAGGGTCGTGCGACGATGCTTGAGACGGTTCGCAAGGTCGCCGACGTCGCCACGATCCCCTTTACGATGGGTGGCGGAATCTCTTCGGTCAAGGCGGCGGCGGAGGTTCTCGGCGCCGGCGCGAACAAGATTTCGACTTCTTCGGCGGTGTTCCGCTCGCCCGACATGATCGGAGAGCTCGTCAAGGAGTTCGGCGCCGACAAGGTGACTGTCGCTATCGATGTCGCCCGGAATGCCGACATGCCGTCCGGCTATGAGGTTTACATCGACGGCGGGCGCACCGCCACCGGCGCCGACGCGATCGAGTGGACGAAGAAGGTCGCGGGCTACGGCGTAAAGACGATTCTTCCGACTTCGAAGTCGACCGACGGCGCGCGCACGGGCTATGATCTTCCGCTCATTCGCGGCATTCGCGCCGTCACCGACGCCGACATTGTCGCATCGGGCGGCGCGGGAACGATGGAGCACTTCGCAGAAGCCGCAGAGGCGGGCGCGACGGTTCTTTTGGCGGCGAGCGTTTTCCACTTCGGAATCATCGGCATTCCCGAGCTCAAGGCGTATCTCAAGGAGCGCGGATTTTCCGTTCGCTGAATAAACCTTAAAACGCGGAGCGGCGGAAATGGATAGACGGTCTTTTCTGAAGGCGGCATTGGCGGCGGGAGCGTTTCCGTTCATTCCTGCGTGCAATTTTTCGTCCAGGAAGTATGTTCTCAACTCGAAGGTGCGTCTTGCGGCGATAGGCTGCGGCGCGCAGGCCTGGTACGATCTCAAGAAGTTCGCGGCGAACTCCGACATCTGCGAGATCGTCGCCTTGTGCGATACCGATATCGGGGCCAAGCATACTCTCGAAGCCCTGAAGGCTTATCCCGACCTTCCGCGCTTTCAGGATTTCAGGAAGATGTTCGACAAGATGGCCGACAGGATCGACGCCGTCATGATCGGCATTCCCGACCATTCGCATTTTTGCGCGGCGATGCACGCGATTAAGCTTGGCAAGGCCGTCTTCGTCGAAAAGCCTCTCGCCCATTCGTTCCTTGAGTGCCGTCTTCTGATGGAGGCCGAGAAGAAGTACGGCGTCGTCACCCAGATGGGCAACCAGGGCCATAGCGGAGACAATTTCTACCAGTACCGCGATTATTGCGGGAAGGGCGTCATCAAGGATGTCGTCAAGGTCGTCTCCCACATGAACATGCAGAGGCGCTGGCACAAGTGGGGCGGAAGGACGGCCTCGTATCCCAAGGCCGAAGCGCTCCCCGTGACGCTTGATTGGGATTCGTGGGTTTCGTCGGCTCCGTACCACGATTTCTCGAAGGATCTCGCCTACGGAGAGTGGCGCTGCTGGTACGATTACGGCATGGGGTGCATGGGCGACTGGGGCGCGCATATTCTCGATACTGTCCACCGCTTTACGCTTGAGGGAGATCTGCCGACCGAGGTCGCGATTTCCAACTGTACGGGCTGGAATCCCTACGTCTTCCCGATTCAGGATACGCTTACGATGAAGTTTCCGAAGAAGGGCGGCCATGGCGACGTAACGCTCGAATGGTGGGAAGGTCTCGACAATCAGCCCAAGCCGCCCAAGGGATTCCGTTTCGACAGCAACAAGGGGCTTTTCCCTGCGAGCACGGCGAACGACGGGCTTGTCGATCCGAAGCTCAAGCCCGGCAAGGAGATCTACCAGGCCGACGGCACGATCTGGCAGGGGCTTTCCCATTCGTCCACATTGAAGCGCGTCGGCTTTTCGGGCGAGCTTCCGGAATACGAAAAGGCCCGCAACGACCATTACAGAAACTTCCTTCTGGCCGCAAAGGGCGAAGAGGAGGCGAAAAGCCCATTCAGCGTCTCCGCTCCCCTGTCGCAGATATTCTGTCTCGGCGTGGCCGCCCAGCGGCTCAATCGCGGCTTCAGGTTCGACCCCGCCAAGGGCGAGGCCGTCGGAGATGAAGAGGTGAACAGGCTCCTCGCCGGCCCCGTGCCGCGCAAAGGCTGGGAAGAATACTATAAAATTTGAACTGCACTGGAGACAGGGCCATTAAGGTGTCGTAAGGCGTGAGTGACAAAAAGACAAATCGAGCTTCCTGGTCGGGTCAAATGGCGTTTGTTCTCGCGGCGGCGGCTTCGGCGATCGGCCTGGGCAACCTCTGGCGTTTTCCGTATCTTGCGGCGAAGTACGGCGGCGGAGTCTTTATTGCAGCATATCTTATTCTTTCGCTTACGCTCGGCTTTACGCTTCTCATAACCGAAATCGCGCTCGGCAGATATTCACGCCAGAGCCAGTTGACGGTGTTCGGCAGGCTCGGGCACAGGAAGTGGGGCTTTCTCGGAGTTCTCGCCACGATTGTTCCGCTTGTGATTCTTCCGTACTACAATGTCATCGGCGGCTGGGTCGTAAAGTATTTTGCCGCGTACGTCAAATGTGCGTTCGTCTCGCCCGACACGCTCGCGAACCCCGAGGAGTTCTTTTCGTCATTCATTTCCGCGCCGTGGGATCCGTTTGTCTGCATGGTGATCTTTACGCTCGTCGTGACGGCGGTGATTCTTCTCGGCGTCAAAAACGGCATCGAGAAATCCAATCTCATAATGATGCCGATCCTCTTTCTGATGGCTGCAGGATTGGCTGTGTATATCGCCACTCTTCCCGGCGCGGGCGCGGGCATCAGGTATTATCTCGTTCCCGACTTTTCGAACTGCGACAACTTCGGGAAGGTGATCCTGGGCGCGATGGGCCAGATGTTCTATTCGCTTTCGCTCGCGATGGGCATCATGATAACCTACGGCAGCTACATGAAGCGCCGCAATTCGATTCCCGGCGCGTCGGTCCGCATTGTCGCCGCCGACACGTTCGTCGCCGTGCTTTCGGGCTTTATCATCATTCCGGTCGTCGTCATCTTCGCCGCGTCGTCGGGTCAAGGCGGCAATGTCGCGATCGAAGCCGGCCCCGGTCTGATGTTCGAGACTCTCCCCAAGGTGTTTTCGTCGCTGGGCGCGGTCGGTCCCTACATCGGGCTTTTGTTCTTCGTTCTCGTTCTTTTCGCCGCGCTTACAAGCTCCATTTCGATGACGGAGGCGTGCGTCGCCGCGATATGCGATTTCTTCAGGATCAAGCGCAAGACGTCAACTTTCGCGATTACGCTCTGGGCGATTCTTTTCGGCTCCGTGTCGGCTTTCGGATACGGGCGGTGGAAGTCGTTCCAGCCGTTCGGGATGCCGGCCCTGGATTTCTTCGATTTTGCGATGAATTCCGTTCTGATGCCCATAGTCGCCGCGCTTATATGCTACTTTGTCGGGTGGGTTCTTTCGCCAAAACGCATACTTGCCGAATGTCAGCGCCATGGCGGAGATGTCGGATTCAAGTATTTTTATGTTGTGATGGTAAAGTTCATAGCTCCGCTTCTGGTGCTGTCGATTCTGGTCTCCGAGGTATGCCGCGTCTTCGGCGTCGGCGGATGGTCGATCTGAAAAGGAAATGCGAGGAGGCGAGATGTTTTCAATTGTTTTACTGAGGCCGGAGATTCCGCACAATACCGGTGCGATCGGGCGGGTGTGCGTCGGGCTCGGCGTTCCGCTGGATCTTGTGCGTCCGCTCGGCTTCCGGCTCGACGAAAAGGCGGTTGCGCGCGCAGGGCTTGACTACTGGTCGCATTTGGATGTGAGCCTTCACGACACGTGGGACGACTATCTCGCGGCGAAGAGGCCCAAAAGGTTTTTGATGCTTTCGACCCACGGCGAGCGTTCGCTTTACGACTGCGAGTTCCAGGAGGGTGACGCGCTCGTTTTCGGCAACGAAAGTTCCGGCTTGCCGCGCGAATTTTACGAGCGCTACAGGGAATGCCTCTTCAAAATTCCGATGCCCGGCGAACATGCGCGTTCGATCAATCTCGCCAACGCAGTTTCGATAGCGGCGTACGAATGCCATCGCCAGCTTTCGCGTCCCACAGCTTCACGATAATGTCCGGAGGAGCCTGATTGAGTGTCCTTGTCTCCATAGCGCCGATAGCGATCCTGTTGATCGCGCTTGTGTTCCTCAGACTTAAGGCATGGCAGGCTGCTCTTGCCGCGCTTGCGGTTTCGCTTGCGGCTTCCTTCTTCATGTTTTCGGAGGCGCTGCCTCTTCACAGGATGCCCGGCGTCATGTCGGAAGGCTTTCTGTTTGCCCTCTCTCCCATTTGCTTTGTCGTGGCGGCGGCTCTTTTTACGTATGCCGTAACGCTGGAATCCGGCGCGATGCTTGCTATACGTTCAGGCCTGTCGTCCGTTTCGGACGACAGGCGTGTTCTTGTCCTTCTGATCGTCTGGGGCTTTGGCAACTTCATGGAAGGCATGGCCGGGTTCGGGACGGCCGTGGCGATTCCCGCCGCGCTTCTCGTCGGGCTCGGTTTTGATCCCGTCAAATCCGTTGTGATGTGCCTTGTCGCGAACACCACGTCGACCGCGTTCGGGTCTGTGGGAGTTCCGCTCGTCACGCTTGCGGAGGTGTCTGGCGTGGATTTGATTCCTCTTGCACGGATGACAGTGCTTCTTCAGCTGGCCGTCACGGCGCTCGGTCCCGTCCTGATCCTTCTCGTGTACGGCGGCGCAAAGGCGCTGAGCGGAATGTGGCGCATGATCCTTCTGTCCCAGGCGGCGTTTCTCGTTCCCTGGGTCTTGTCTGCGCGCTTCCTCGGGTGCGAACTGCCGGATATCGCAGGAGGCATCGGTGTCATGCTGGCCATCGTCCTGTCGTCGCGCCGCCATGTTTCGCCGGATGCCTTCAAGCGTCAGCTTTACGCGTGGGCGCCGTTCGGGTTCGTGGTGGCGATCCTTTCCGCAAACGCGCTGATGCCGGCGGAGATCAAGAAGTGGACCACGCCGGGGGCGCTGGTCCTTGCCGCCGCGTTTCTCGGCGGCATTGTCCAGAAGATTCCGCTCAAGCGTCTTGCCGCGCTTTTTTTCAGGACGCTCGCGGATTACCGTGCTGCGCTCGCGACAATCTGCTGCGTTTTGATGCTTGCGCGCATCATGGCCGAATCGGGGATGATATCGGTCATAGCCGACTTTCTGGTCTCCGCCACAGGTTCGGCATATCCCGCCGTTTCTTCGCTTGTCGGCATGCTCGGCGGTTTCGTCACAGGGTCGGGGACGAGCTCCTGCGTTCTCTTCGGGAAGCTTCAGGCTGATGTGGCGCGCGAGCTTTGCGCGGATCCGCATGTTTTCGCCGCCGCCAACGTCATGGGCGCCGGAATCGGAAAGATGATTTCTCCGCAGTCGATAGCGATCGGCGCAGCGGCCGCTTCGCTCGCCAAAAGCGAAGGTGTCATTTTGCGGAAGGTTTTCCTTTGGTGCCTCTTAGACATTGTTGTCGCTTCCGCGGTTGTCGTGCTTGTTGTCTGCTGCCAAAAGTGGTAGCGTCTGCATGCGTCGGCGTTCAGGTTCCGGGCCCTTGCGGACTGCCGTGCCACGGAGCCGAAAAACTGCGGTTGATTCCGTTTGCAAGCGAAGGTGCGCGGGAATATGGTATAATGGTCCGGTGAATCGCGAAACTGACGGCGTTGTGGATGGACGCATCGGGTTGCGCCGAGCGGCGATGTTCTCGCCGAAAAAAGGAGGATGAAATGAAAAACGTATATTGGCAGAAGTGGAACGAAACATACAAGAAGGAACTTCTTGAAAACATAATGCCGTTTTGGCTCAAGCACGGCCTCGACAGGAAGCATGGCGGCGTTTATACGTGCCTCGACCGCGACGGCTCCTTGATGGATACCACAAAGAGCGTCTGGTTTCAGGGGCGCTTCGGCTGGATGTGCGCTTACGCCTACAACCATGTGAAGAAAGACAAGAAGTGGCTTGCGGCATCGTTGAGCTGCTGTGAATTTCTCGAGAAATACTGCTTCGACAAGGACGGCCGCGCGTTTTTCGAGATTACCGAGGACGGTGTCGGCCTCAGGAAGCGCCGCTATGTCTTTTCGGAGTGCTTCGCGGCGATCGCATACGCCGAGTATGCGCTTGCGAGCGGCGACAAGGCGTGGGCGGAGAAGGCTGTCGAGCTTTTCAAGCGGATCCGCAAATTCGTCGCCGGCGGCAAGAAGTGGATGCCGTCGAAGTATACCGACGCCCTCAAGGCCCAGGGCCATTCGCTCACGATGATTCTCATCAATGTGGCGAACGTATTGAAGCAGGTCTCCGACGATCCCGTCTTCGACGAGCAGATCACGGAGTCGATCAACCTTCTCGAGAAGTATTTCATCCATCCAGAGTTCAAGGCTCTCCTGGAGACGGTCGGCCCCAACGGTGAATTTATCGATACTCTCTCGGGTCGCGTGATCAATCCCGGCCACTGCATCGAAACGAGCTGGTTCCTGATGGATGTGGCCGTCGATCGCGAAGATCCCGAACTCCTCAAGACGGCTCTCAAGATTCTCGACTGGTCGTGGGCCTGGGGCTGGGACAAGAAGTACGGCGGGATAATCTCCTTCAAGGACTGCCGCAATCTGCCGCCGCAGTGTTATGAGCAGGACATGAAGTTCTGGTGGCCTCAATGCGAGACGATCATCGCTACGGCGTACGCCTACAGGCTTACCGGCGACAAGAAGTATCTCGAGTGGCACAAGCTCTCGTCCGAGTGGGCGTGGAAGCACTTGAGGGACAAGAAGCATCCGGAATGGTACGGCTATCTCCACCGGGACGGAACGGTGGCCCAGCCTGCTAAGGGCAATATCTTCAAAGGACCGTTCCACATTCCTCGCATGCTCGTGAAAACGTGGGAGCTCACCAAGGCGTTGCAGTAGAGTCGCGCCTGCCGTGAATGTCTGATGCGCATGTATTGTTTTGATAAAGTCATGATCCATGAATAGTTTGATCGTCATCGCCGGCAGCGGCAGTTATCCGCGGCTTGTAGTGGAAGGCGCCAGAAAAGCGGGTGTCGAACGTGTCGATGTGCTTGCCGTCAAAGGGTCCACGGAGCGCGCCACCTGGAAGGCTGCCACCGGCGTCCATTGGATTTCGTTGGGCGGTATCGCCGAGGGGATCCGCTGGATGGGCGAGCAGGGCTACGAGGGGGCGATTCTCGCGGGCCAGATAAATCCTCTTTCGCTCTTTCGCGGCAAGTTCGACGACGAGGTCAAAAAATGGCTCGCGGAGCTTTCCGTCAAAAACGCCCATTCGATTTTCGGAAAGCTGATCGAAAAGATCGAGGCGGTCAACGTCCCCGTTCTGCCGGCGAGCCTTTATATGGACGATTGCGTCCCCGGCGAGGGTCTGCTTACGAAACGCGCTTTGAGCGACGGCGAAAAAAGCGATGTAAGGCATGCGATCGCCGTCGCCCGCGACGTCGGGCGGCATGACATCGGACAGACCGTAATGGTGCGTTCCGGAATGGTGCTCGCGGTCGAGGCGTTCGAGGGGACGAATGCCGCCATCAAGCGCGGCGGAAAACTGGCCGGCAAAGGGAGCGTCGTGTTCAAGGCGGCCCGCGAAGGCCACGATATGCGCTTTGACATTCCTGTCGTCGGTCTTAAGACCTTGAAGAGAATGAAGAAGGCCGGCGCGACGGCGCTCGCGTTCCAGGCGCGACGGCTCGTTCTTCTCGACAGGGACGAGGTGATCGCATTCGCCGACAGGCACGGCATCGCGATAGAAGGCGTCGAGTCCGGATTGCCTCCCGCTCCGTTGAGACCTTGAGAGGGCGTTCAATATGAAAATACTCCTTTTAGCGGGCGAAGAGTCGGGCCTTATTTACGCCAACCGCCTCAAGGAACTTTTGGCCGGCCACGAAATACGCGGGTATGGCGACTACGGCTTCAAGACTGCCGATCTCGCCGTCATGGGTTTCATGGCGGTAGTGTCTCGCATAGGGTATTTTCTTGGCGTAAAAAGGACGATGGAGCGCGCGATCGACGAATGGAGGCCTGATGTCGTGTGCACCGTGGATTATCCGGGGATGAACCTCAAGCTCGCGGCCTACGCGAAAAAGAAGGGCATCAGAGCCGTTCACATCGTCTGCCCTCAAGTATGGGCCTGGAAGGCCGGACGCATCCCGAAGATTGAGGCGTCGCTTGACAGGCTGTGCTGCTTCTTTCCGTTCGAGCCGGCGCTCTTCAAGCCGGGGTTCGCGGAGTTTGTGGGGCATCCTCTCGTCGAGGAGTTCGAATGGAGCCGTGCCGATGCGACTTTAGGCGGACGCGTTCTCGCGCTTTTGCCCGGGAGCCGAATCGGAGAGATAGAGCGCAATCTGCCGGTGATGCTCGAAACTCTTTCGAGGCTGAGCGTAGACAAGGCTGTTGTTCCTGCGGCGAATGAAAGGGCGAAAGAGAAGATCGATTCGATTTTGGCGTCTTCCGCGCTGAATTCGCCGGTAGAGGTCCGTCTCGGCGGGGCCAGGGAGCTTCTGCTGGCGTCGCGCGCTGCGCTTGTGGCGTCCGGCACGGCGACGCTGGAGGCTGCGCTCGCGAGATGTCCGACGGTTCTCGTCTACAAGGTAAGCCCTGTCTTCGCCTGGATCGCCCGCCGCCTCATCAAGGGCATAAAGCACGTGGGGTTGGCGAACATCATCTGGGAGAAGTGCGGCGGTGAAGGCGTCTCGCCGATGCCGGAGCTGCTGCAGGAGGATTTCACCGCCCAAAATGCCGCGCGGCTTCTGAAACCGTATCTTGAATCCGATGAAGCGCATCGTGAGGCGGCCGGACGGCTTGATGCGGCGGTCAGGCTTCTTGATTCCGGCTCGTCGGCTTTTCCGCGCATTGTTTCTGCAGTTCTCGGCAGCAATTAAATCATCACGCATAAATTCATATTTGCTATAATATATACATGAAGCCAAAAGATTCTGCGCAACATTTCATTTTAAGTTCGAGTCCTCACGCCCATTCTCACGCGAGCGTCTCGCGCATTATGCTCGATGTCATAATCGCGCTCTTGCCGACGACCGCCGCCGGCATCTGGTTTTTCGGAATGCCCGCCGTATGGACGATTGCTGTGTGCGTCTCCACCTGCCTCGCGACCGAGGCGACGTGTCGTCTCGCAATGAAGCGCGAAGGCACGATCGGAGATTTCTCAGCCGTCCTGACCGGACTTCTTCTGGCTCTCAACCTGCCTGCGGGGCTGCCGCTCTGGATGGCGGCGGCAGGTTCTGTTTTTGCGATCGCCGTCTGCAAGCAGGTTTTCGGCGGCCTCGGCAAAAATCCGTTCAATCCCGCTCTTGCCGCGCGAGCGTTTCTTCTGATGTCCTTCGGGCCCGCAATGACGACATGGCTCAAGCCTTATTGGTGGCGGACTCCTGACGCCGTTACGACGGCGACGCCGCTCGCCTCGATGAAGCCGATGTTCGCTGCCGCCGCGACGACGTCGGCGACGCCTCACGCCGGCAGCGACGGGATTCCCGCGCTTTGGGATCTTCTTGCGGGCAACATGCCCGGCTGCATCGGCGAAGTCTCGGCGATCGCGCTTCTTCTTGGCGGCGTCTATCTTCTTTGCCGTAAGGTGATCTCGTGGCATATCCCCGTTTCGTTCATCGCGACGGTTTGGGTCTACTCTCTAGTCTCCGGCGGTGCGCCCGCCCATGTTCAGGTTTTGACGGGCGGAGTTCTTCTCGGCGCCATCTTCATGGCGACAGACTATGTCACGACGCCCGCAACATCGAAGGGCAAGATCGTTTTCGGTATCGGTTGCGGCATGCTCTGCATGCTTATCCGCCAGTTTGGGCGCTATCCCGAGGGTTGCAGCTTTGCGATTCTCATAATGAACGCGTTCACCCCTCTCATCAGCCGCTGGACCCAGCCCAAGCCTTTCGGAGCCAAATAGATGAAAAAGATTCTTGGACTAGTTTTGAGCCTTACGGTCATCGCGGCGGTTTGCGCCGGCGTGTTGGCTTATGTGAACAGATTGACAGAAGAGCCTATCGCCATGGCCGACAAAGAGAAAAAAGAGCGCGCCGTCAAAGCCGTGATGCCCAGTGGCGTTGAGCAGATCGAGGAAACCGATTCCTGCTTCATCGGCAAGGATGCGTCCGGGAATGTTCTCGGCTACGCCGTTGAAGGCGCCGATTCCGGCGGGTACGGCGGCGACATCGTTCTCATGGTCGGTTTCAGGCCCGACAGGAAAACGGTGGTAGGCTACAGGAAACTCAAGGCCAACGAAACTCCGGGCTTTGGAGCGGAACTTGATTCTCCGGGCTTTTCGTCCCAGTTCAAGGATCGCGCAGCGGAGTCTCTTAAGGTAAGGAAGGACGGGGGCGAGATCGAGGCGATGACGTCCGCGACGATAACGTCGCGCGCCGTCTGCAGGGCTATAGAGAACGCGTGCAAAAAGTTGGGCGAGCTTAAGTGACATGGCTAAAAAAAGCGCTTTTAACGTAAACTTCGAATATTACCTTCTCAGGTTCTTCTGCGGGTTTGTGAATTTGATTCCCTATCGCGTCGCCATGGGGATCGCCGCGTTTTTCGCATGGTCCGCCGTCCGGGTCTTCAAGCTCCGCAGCAAGCGCACGATGGCGAGATTGAGAGGCGTCTTTCCCGAAAAGAGAGACAAGGAGCTTAAGCGTATCGCCTTTCGCAGCTTTGCGAACATTCTCCAGTCGGGCGTCGAGATGATTCGAGCGCCGAGGCTTACGCGCAAATGGATGGATCGCCATGTCGTCGACGGTCAACTTTACAAGGATCGGCTTCAATCCTATGTCGATGAAGGGAAGGGCGTCGTGATCATGGTGCCTCATTCCGGCAACTGGTATATGGCGGCTTGGTCGATGGCGAAGTACGGTCTTCCGCTGTTTGCGATCGCCGCGAAGCAGCGTAATCCCAAGATCAACGACTGGATGAAGCGCCAGTACGGGGATATCGAAGTTGTCGAGCGCGGCAGCGCGAGAACTCTTGTCGAGATAAGGAAGAAGCTTGGAGAAGGTCGCGCGTTCGCGATCCTCCCGGACCTGCGCGTCAAGGAGCCCGATGTCGAGGTCGACTTCCTCGGCGGAAAGGCGAATGTGTCGCGGGGAGGCGCGATGTTCGCGGTCAAGTGCGGCTCGCCGATCGTCGTTGCCGTCATGCGCCGCGAGAAGGGCAAGCATGTGTTCGATCATCTCGGAACGTTGCGTCCCGATCCTGCGGCGGAGGACAAAAAGGCCGAGGCCGCCCGTCTTACGAAGGAGGCGATGGCGCTTATCGACGAGAAGATCCGTCAACATCCCGAACATTGGTTCTGGTACAACAAGCGTTGGATTCTGGAGCCCGTACGCAAGAGGTCATGAAGAGTTTCAGTGCGGCGATCGTTCTTTTTGCGCTGGTCTTTTCATTTGACGCATTTGCGGAGAAGGTCGGCAATTGGTCTCGCGACTACTACGCAGAGCTGTCCACTTCGTCGTATCTCTTTTCGCTCGGCGGCGTTCGTGCGGATCGGGCCGTCTGGTATCTTGAAGGCGATGTAATCCAGCATTTGTCGTCGTACGGTCACCTGCTGCTCGGGTATTGGGCGCTGAGCGATATCGAAAAGCCGGAGAACAAGGGGAGACGGTCCAATTTCTACGAATCAGACCCCTATGTTTTCTACGGTTACGATTGGGATTTCAGAAAAGGGTGGCGTTTGCGCAATCGCCTGGGCTATATTCTTGTCTGCGAAACAGGATACGACAACGCCCGGATCGATACCTTCAACGAATGGACCTATATGGGCGAACTCAAGACGCCATGGGTGGATCTGTTCGGCCAGACTCGAGTGGTCGACATTCTCGGCACGTACGTCCGCATAGGCGTAAAAAGGAATTTCGGCCTGGTTGAAAAAAAGCTTTCTGTAATGCCTCATATCGCGATGCACGGGGGATCGAGCGGCTGGAACCGCAAGCGCTACGGCAATTATGTGCCTGACAGATCCATCGAGGCGGGGCTCGGAACCGTCGAATACGGCGTCAGGTTTCACGGGCCGCTGAAATGGGGGTTGGGATGGTTCGTCGATGTTTGCGGGTATGATGCCATCGATTCCCGTACGCGCACTCAGATCCGCGAGCGCCGCGCGCGCGGATCCACCATGAAGCTTGATGCGTTTTTCCTTTATTCCGGCCTGACATGGGAATTTTGATTTAGATGCGATTCTGCGTTTTTTCATGACGTGAAAAGTCTGATCTGCTTTCAGTTTTGGATGGCACAAGGTCTTGTTGCGAAATGATAAGAAAAATGATAGACTTTACAGAATGACAGCAGTTATAATTTTTGCAGCACTTTCCGTCCTTCTTGTGGCGGGTAAGATTCTTAGAGTTCAGATTCCGCTTTTGCAGAGGCTTTATTTGCCGAGTTCTATTGTCGGTGGTATTCTAGGGCTTATTATCATATCGTCTTATCGCAGCCATATTCCTGTGCCGGTTGTTTCCGAGATGAACAGGATGCCAGGGTTTCTTATCAATATCATCTTTGCTACGCTCTTTTTGGGAGGGGGAGTTCCGAAGGTTAAAAATCTCGCTTCTTCCGTTCTTCCCCAACTTACCTTGGCGCAGATAGTCGTGTGGGGACAGTTCGTCGTAGGTATAGGCCTTGCGGGTTTTCTGCTCGCACCGACGTTCGGTGTTTCCGACGCGTTCGGCAACCTTCTCGAAATGGGCTTTGAAGGCGGTCATGGAACGGTTGTCGGAATGAGCGAAGCGTTTGCCGCTCATAATTGGCCGAAAGGTGTCGCGCTCGGTATTACAGTTGCGACGATCGGCATGATTTCCGGCATCGTCATCGGAATGGTTCTGGTCAACTGGGCTTATTCGCGCGGCTATATTAAAACCGTCCGTCCGTTTCATAAGCGTACCATTCATGAGCGTCGTGGCATTCATGTTCAAGCCGAAAGACCTTCTGCCGGCAAGCAGACGGTTCTGGCCGATTCTGTAGATTCTCTCGCCTGGCATATAGCGATTATCGGTATCACGGTTCTGATAGGTTATGGTATTCTTGAAGGGTTGCGGTTCATGGAAATCAAATTTTTCCCAGACGTGAAAACCCGCCTGTTTGCGGGCTTCCCGCTATTCCCGCTTTGTATGCTCGGCGGTGTGATTCTTCAATCAGTATCTAAACTTATCAAGGTCGACCTCCTGATTGATCGCGCGCAAATGGATCGCATTTCCGGTGCGGCTCTTGACTATCTAGCTCTTGCTGCCGTTGCGACGATAGACATTTCGGTTGTGGCTCAGAATTGGCTGCCGCTTTTGATTATGTGCGTAGCGGGGTTGTTTTGGACGGTGTTTTCTGTATTGTTCTTCTCGCCGCGTCTCTTTAAGGAGGCGTGGTTTGAGCGTGGTATCGCCGAATTCGGTCAGGCTACAGGTGTAACCGCGACGGGGCTTCTATTGCTTCGTACGGTAGATCCTCACAATAAGACGATTGCCGCTGCGTCTTTCGCGGGTAAACAGCTCATTCACGAGCCTGCGACCAATATGTGGGTCGCGTTTGCTTTTGCACTTGTTTTCACCACGGGCTGGTTGCCGGTTTTCATCATTTCATTGTTGGTCTTGATTATCTGGATTATTGTCAGCGTAGTCTTGATACATCGTCGTCGCAAGGCCGAGAAACAGTAATTATCAGTTATAAATATGATATAATACTTTGATATGGAAACAAATGAATATCGCGAGCAAAGGCTCGCCAGTATGAAGGCGCTTGCGGAAATGGGCTTCGAGCCTTACGGCTGCAAGTATGATCACGACGATCTCTCCAAGATCCGCGCGGAATTCGAGGAGGGCAAGGCCGCGCGCGTCGCCGGTCGCCTTATGATGATCCGTCGCATGGGCAAGATGAATTTCTGCACCATGAACGACGGCACCGACAGATTTCAGCTTATCTTCAAGCGCGATGAACTTTCCGAGGCGATGTTTGCGGCGTTCAAGCAGCTCAATCTCGGCGACATCATCGGCGCTGAAGGTACGCTTTTCACGACCCAGAAGGGCGAGAAGTCTCTCGTCGTCAAGGAGTGGATGATGCTCGCCAAGGCGCTCGAGCAGCCGCCGGAGAAGTTCCACGGTCTTGCCGACCAGGAAGAGTGCTATCGCCGCCGCTACGTCGATCTGATGACGAACGACGAGTCGCGCAACCGCTTCTTCACGCGCTCGCGCCTTATCCAGGAGATCCGCAAGTATCTCTGGGACCGCGGATTCGTCGAGGTCGAAACCCCCATCCTTCAGGATCAGGCGGGCGGCGCGGCGGCAAAGCCGTTCGTGTCCCACTTCAACGCGCTCGACAAGGATTGCGTGATGCGCATCGCGCCCGAGCTTTATCTCAAGCGCCTTCTCGTCGGCGGCATGAACAAGGTTTTCGAGCTGGGCAAGGACTTCCGCAACGAGGGCATCGACCGCACCCATAACCCTGAGTTCACCGTCTGCGAGATCTACGAGGCATACGGCGACCGCACTTCGATGGAAGCGATCATGGAAGGGCTTCTGCCGCATCTCTGCGATACGGTCATCGGCAAGCGCGAGATCGAATACGGCGACAGCAAGACCGTCATCAACTTCAATCCCCCATACCGCCGCGTAGCCTACAAGGATCTCGTCAAGGAGCTCATGGGCGAAGACTGGTTCGATCTTCCGTTTGACGTTCAGCTTGAGAAGGCCAAGGCGAAGGGCCGCGAGACCGAGACGAATCTCGAGCTCGACGGCGTCGACACCGAGCTTATGCTCACGCACGAGGTTTACGACAAGCTCATCGAGCGCAACATCATGCAGCCTACGTTCGTTACCCGCATTCCGCGCCAGTTCGTTCCGCTCGCCAAGGCGTGCAAGGACGATCCCTCTCTCGTCGACGTGTTCGAGTTCGTCGTTGCGGGCCGCGAACTCTGCCCCGGATACACCGAGCAGAACGACCCCATCGCCCAGCGCGAGGCTCTCGAGAACCAGGCCGGCGAAGACACCGAGAAGATCGACGAGGATTTCATTTCGGCCCTTGAATGCGGCATGCCCCCGACGGGCGGGCTCGGCTTCGGCGTCGATCGTCTCGTCATGTTCCTGACGGGGTGCGATTCCATTCGCGATGTTGTACTTTTCCCACAGATGAAGAGGGCCTGAGATGAGCGGCAATTCTTTCGATTTCGGTGCGATGCTCGACGATCAGATGAAGGGCATCAAGCGTACCTACAAGTTCGGCAAGGCGTTCAACGACGATAAACTCATCATCCGCCCCAAGAAGCAGGTTGTCGAAGTCATGAGCGACGACAATGCGACCGTCAAGGCGGCCTGGGAATCGGGCGAGGCCATCGCCGGACTTGTCGAAAAGCAGATCAAGGGCGGTTACGAAATCACCGTCGCGGGCGAGAGGGCGTTCTGTCCCTTCAGCCAGATCGACCGCTACACCAAGGATCCCGCCGAATACATCGGGCGCAAGTTCGATTTTCTCGTCTCCGACTATTCCAAGGACGAGCGCGGACTCAACATCGTCCTTTCGCGCCGCGCGCTTCTGGAGGTTCAGGCCGAGGCTCTCAAGGAGGCCATGCTCGAGCGCCTTATCGAGGGCGAGACGTTGAGCGGAACGGTTACGCGCGTATTGGATTTCGGCGCGTTTGTCGATCTGGGCGGCGTCGAGGGGCTTATTCCCGTGAGGGAGATTTCGTGGGAGCGCATCGACAATCCCGCGAGCGTCCTCAAATCGGGCGACGGCGTTACGGTCAAGGTGATGCGCATCGATCGCGACAACGGCAAGATTTCGCTTTCGCGCAGGGAATGTGTTGCGCGCGTATTCAAGAAGAGCGCCGAGGAAGTCGCCGCCGAAGAGACGGCCGCCGAGGTTTCAGCCTGGATGAAAGAGGCCGAGAAGAAGAACGCCAATGTCGGTTCTATCGCCGGGGCGTTCGACAAGCTCGGTCTTTGATTTTTGCTTTTGCGCCAAGGGGAAGATGGTAGATGCCCAAAGACAAGGACAAGAACAAGAAGGAGTCGGCGCCGCCAAGCCTTTTCGACAATCTCGATCTGTTCGCGGATGTCGCGGCGGGCGGTGCGCAGACAGGGGCTGAAAAGGAGGCCGCGAGCGCAGGGGCGTCGACGGGGCCGGCAGTAAAGCCCGCCGCAGGGCTTACGGGCTCGGGGCCTATGCGCGAGCTTTTCGACTTCAACTTCCGCCAGTATTCGGCGTACGTAATCTGTTCGCGCGCCATACCCGCAGTCGAGGACGGTCTCAAGCCTGTTCAGCGCCGCATCATGCATTCGCTTTGGGAGAAGGATGACGGGCGCTACACCAAGGTCGCCAACATCGTCGGCCATGCGATGCAGTACCATCCTCACGGTGACGCCTCGATCGGCGATGCGCTTTGCGTTCTCGCGAACAAGCTTTGGGGCGAGGGCAAGGGCTATCTGATCGACGGGCAGGGCAACTACGGCTCGCTCTTGACCGGGATGCCTCACGCCGCGACGCGATATATCGAGTGCCGTCTTACCGAATTGGCGCGCAAGGAGATCTTCAACAGGAAGACGACTTCGTTCGTCCCCAATTACGATGGGCGCAAAGAGGAGCCCGTCTATCTTTCCGCCAAGATTCCGCTGCTTTTGATGCTCGGCGCGGATGGCATCGCGGTCGGCCTTTCGACGGCGATCCTGCCGCATAACTTCATTGAGCTGCTGGAGGCCGAGATCGCCTGCATCCAGAAGAAGCCTTTTCAGCTTTATCCCGATTTTCAGCTTGGCGGAACGCTCGATGTCTCCGAATATCAGGACGGTTTGGGCAAGATCAAGGTCCGCGCGAAGATCGAGAAGGAAGACAAGAACAAGCTTGTCATCACCGAACTTCCGTGGGGCGAGACCACCGATTCGCTCGCCGAGTCGATCGAAGAGGCTATCAAGAAGAAGAAGGTTCCCGTCCGCAAGCTTCATGATCTGACGAACGATACGGTCAAGATAGAGCTTGAGCTTCAGACGGGCGAGAGCCAGGAGAAGGCGATTGTCGCTCTCTATGCGTTCACAAATTGCGAAAAGTCTCTTTCGTCGCGCCCGATCGTTCTTGATGCAGGACGTCCGAAACTGATGACGATCAGCGAAATCGTCCGCAAGAATGTCGAGAGGTTGATGGAGCTTACGAAGCGCGAGCAGGAGATTCGCCTCGGCGAGCTGGACGATCTCTACCATGCGCGCACGCTCGACAGGATATTCATCGAAGAGCGCATCTACAAGCGCATCGAGACCGAGAAGACGATGGAGGGCGTCAAGAAGGCGATCATAACGGGCTTCGAGCCGTTCCTGAAGGAACTGCGCCGCGGAATCGTCGACGAGGATATCGACAGACTCCTCAAAATCCCGATCCGCCGCATTTCGCAGTTCGATATCGACAAGAACCGCGAGGAGATCGAGGGCATCGAGAAGGAAGAGGCCCAGGTCCGCGACAACATCGAGCATCTGCGTTCGTTCGTCGTCAAGTACCTGAAGGGACTCATCAAGGAATACGCCAAGAAGTATCCCAGATGCTCCAGGGTCGAGTCCGGCGCGTTCAAGCAGGTCGACGTTCGCGCCATAACGGCGAGCGAGCTTACGATCAAGTGGGACAAGGAGAACAATTTCGTCGGTTCCGGCTTGCGCAACGGAGACGAGCTTTTCAAGTGCTCTTCGCTCGACGAGCTTATTTTCGTCTGGAAGGACGGCCGCTTCAAGAAGACCCAGCCCGAAGACAAGATATTCGTCGACAAGAATCTTCTTGCCGTTATCCGCTACAATCAGGAGAAGGATCGCGAGACGCGGGAGTTTACGGTCGTCTATGAGGAGGGCAGTTACGGGTTCAGCTACATAAAGCGCTTCAGGTTCGGCGGGCTTATCCGCAACAAGGACTATCGACTTGCGCCCGAGAAGCCTAAATCGAAGATACTTTTCTTCCAGGAAGGCTGCCCCGATACGATTTACGTGAAGTTCAAGCCCGCCAAGAACCAGAAGATACATCAGCAGTATTTTCTGCCCAAGGAGCAGGTCAAGCGCGTCAATCCCGAGACCAGGAAGCTCGAGAACCAGGATGTCGTCGCCATACGCGCAGCGGGAACCAAGGGCAAGCAGCTTACGACAAAGTCGATCGCCCGCATTTCGTCATCTAAAGGCTCGTGGTGGGACGAGAAAGAGGCCCCGTCCAAGGGAATTTTAGATTGATGAAAATTTTTTTGTCAGATTTTTCAAAGTGATTCGCCTACCAGACTGTAACCGCCAAATGCGGAGAAAGAGAAGGTGCAATATGAATAAAATGATTAAAATCGCAGCAGTTTGTGTCGCAGTCGCGCTTTGCGCAGGAACGACATTCGCAAGAGGGCATCGCGGCCCCGCCCGCGGTCATACCCGTGTCGTTCGCCATCATCATGTCTCTCGTCCTGTGCATCGTCATAGCCATGGCAGCGCCTGGGGTCGTGGTGGCAGGAATTTCTGGCCCGGTTTCGTCGGCGGCGTAGTCGGCGGCGTAATCGCCGATACGATCGTAAATCGTCCCGTAACAACCGTTGTCACTACGCCAACCGTCGTTACCACTCCGACGGTTGTCGCTACTCCGACGGTTGTCACCACGCCTGTCGTGACGACGCCGGTGTACACCACTCAGAATGTCTGGGTCGAAGGGCGTTACGTCGATCAGGTTCAGGCCAACGGCACGGTGGTCCGCGTCTGGCAGCCCGGTCATTACGAGCGGCGCCAGGTCCTGGTTCAGTAAATCTAATCAAGGTGGTTACAACAAAAAATCCTATCGCGAAGATGCGGTAGGATTTTTTTATGGATTGGTGGACCCGGCGGGACTTGAACCCACGACCCGGAGATTATGAGTCACCTGCTCTGACCGACTGAGCTACGGGTCCGACCATGAGTTGATATTTTATCAAATTCTTTCTTGATTCTCAAGGGCGATTTGTTCTGGAATTTCTTCGCTTTGTGTCCGGTCAGGACAAGCCAGACGCTGCGGCAGAAAATAGTTCTTGTTTTGGATTTGCGGTTTTGTTAGACTCAACAGCATGAAAACATCTATATTCTTTTTTTTCGGCATGTTCTCCGCAACTTTGGCGTTTGCCGGGTTGCCGTTCTCCAATGGCGACCGAATCGCTTTTCTGGGCGACTCCATCACCCAGAACGGATCTGACGATCCTCGAGGATGGGTCAATCTGGTCGAATCCCGCGTAAGAAAGGAGGTCGAAGAAGTCGCGTTCATCCATGCGGGCATAGGCGGCAATACGAGTGCCGACATGCTTAAGCGCATCAATGCCGACGTCATACGCCGCAAGCCTACGTGGGTCTTCTTTTCGTGCGGAGTGAACGATTCTCCCAATCCCGCTGTCGGCAACCCCGGCGTCCCGCTGGACGAATACGTCAGAAACATCACCGCCATTTTCGACAGGCTCGAAAAGACCGGCGCGAAGATAGTCGTCCTTTCGCAGACT
This sequence comes from Kiritimatiellia bacterium, assembly GCA_045656285.1. Taxonomy (GTDB): domain Bacteria; phylum Verrucomicrobiota; class Kiritimatiellia; order RFP12; family UBA1067; genus UBA1067. Next base: position 87,263 of record JAZOQY010000041.1, on the reverse strand, counting down.
CCCGTACTCGAGGACGACCCGAACTATGCCGCGAACATAAATCTCGTGTCGTACAACGCCGCGCTTAAACGCCATGCCTTGGAGCGCAGATATATCTATCTCGATCCCGGTGCGGCGGTTCGCAAGGCGATTGCCGAAAAGAAGGATTCCAAAAAGCGCGAGCTTACCTACGACGGAACGCATTTGAGCGATCGCGGCAATTCTATTTTCGCGCAAACTGTTCTTGAAGGGCTGGAGAAGCTTCGCTGAAAGGTTGCTTTTCTTCATTTGTCGATGGATAATCCGGCTTTTGGGCGTAAGGTAAAATTTTGTCGGTTGAGTTGATATTCGGGGCTGAATTTGGTAAACTATATGTCATTATTTACAAATTCAAGGTAAATCGAATGGCTAAAGAAGAAGATCAGGCGATCGAAGTGACGGGTGTAGTGACCAAGGTTCTGCCCGCTACTATGTATAAAGTTCAGCTCGAAAACGGGCATGAAGTTTTGGCGCACATCTCCGGCAAGATGCGCAAGTTTTTCATCAAGATCGCGATCGGCGACAAGGTCACCGTCGAGATTTCACCTTACGATTTGGGCAAGGGCCGCATCACGTACCGCCACAAGGTCTGATAAAGCCACTTAACTTAATTACTTAACAACAAAAGCGAAACGGAGTCTACAACATGTCAGGTCATAGTCACTGGGCGACAATCAAGCGCGCGAAGGGCGCGGCGGATGCGAGAAAAGGCAAGATCTTCTCGAAACTCGGCAAGGAAATCACCATCGTCGTAAAGGCGAAGGGCGGCGATCCTGCCAACAACCCCACTCTTCGTACTCTCATCGCGAAGGCCAAGGCCGCGCAGATGCCCAACGACAACATCGAACGCGCCATCAAGAAGGGCACGGGCGAAATCGAGGCTGAAGTTCTCGTTCCCGCCTCCTACGAGGGCATCAAGGGCGCCGTCGCTTTCGTCGTCAACGTTCTTACCGACAACAAGAACCGCGCTGCCGCCGAAGTCGGCAACGTCTTCAAGAAGAACGGTCTCGAGTTCGCCAAGCAGGGCGCCGCGTCGCGTCTCTTCGATCGCATGGGTCAGATCATGATCCCTGCTGCCGACGGCATCACCGAAGACAAGGTTATGGAAGTTGCTCTCGAAGCCGGTGCCGAGGATGTCCTCTCCGAGGACGGCGGCTTCACCGTCAAGTGCCAGCCCAATGACTTCACGGCCGTTCTCGAAGCCGTCAAGGGTGCCGGCATCGTCGTCGACGAAGAGAACTCCAACGTCGGCCTCGTCCCGAACCAGCCTGCGGTCGTCAGCGATGTCGCCACCGCCAAGGCCGTCCAGAAGTTCGTCGACATGCTCGAGGATCTCGAGGATGTCCAGGACGTCTACAACAACATGGAGACGACCGACGAGGTCGATGCCGCGCTCGCCGCGGAGGGCTGAATCAACTGAAGTGCTCAATCAGCGCGACGGGGGCCGTATCAGGTTGCGTCGCGCTTGTTTTTTTCTGGAGGTCGCAAGCATGAAACTAGAACATGTCGCTCTTGACGTTTCCGATCCCGACAAGTTTATCGACTGGTGGTGCCACAATCTCGGCTTTCGTCGTTCGAAGCCGGGGAGCGCCTTCATTCTCGATGATTCGGGTGTCATGGGATTGGAGATCTATCGTACCGGCGAAACGCCCCAAGCGCCTGAATACGCAAAAATGAATTCAATGACGCTTCATGTTGCGTTCGTCTCGGATGATGTCAAACGTGATTGCGACAGGCTTGTTGAAGCGGGCGCCACCTTGGAGCAGCTGTCGCTTGAAAACCCTGCGTTTCACATGGCGATTCTCCGCGATCCGTGGGGTGTGCCGATCCAGCTTTGCAAACGGGCCAATTCGATTTTTTTCGAGTAAGGTGAGTACGGTCCAATACATCGTTTAAATTTCAAAAGGAGAAAAAAGTGAATACTAAAAAAATGATCGCTGCGGCGCTTTTCGCCGTTGTTGCAGGCGGGGCTTTCGCTTCCGAATCTGAGGGCGGCGGTTTTGCCTGGGCTCCGGGCGATGGAGTATCCTTTAACGAGACGTCGATCATCTCGACGGAAGCAGTTCTCAATTTCGATTCCAGATACGTCTACTACGGTGTTGTCGACGGCAAGGATCCTATCTTGCGCCCCAGCGCTTCGGTCACTTTTGGCGATTGGGTGTACTTGAGCGCCGAAGCGATCTTCGACTTGACGCAAGGCAGCGGCAAGCGTGGCGGTTACGGCAACCGCGCCGGCAAGTATTCCGCGCTTTATCCTTCGATAGGGTTGGCTCATGAGTTTGAGCTCGGCGAGCAGATCGGTACGCTCAGCGTCGATTTCGGCTATCAGTACTGGTATACGCCGCGCAGCATCGGCGAAGTATGGGATACCCAGTATCTGTACCTTGAGCTTGGGCTTAAAGGACATTGGATCGAGCCCACGCTTTATGTCGAGCGCGACATCATGGCCGATGAGGGTACGTACGTAAACCTGAAGCTTGGCCATACCTTTAAAATCGATTGCGTCGAAGGCCTTTCGCTCACGCCTTCGATCGCCCAGGGCTTCGGCAACTCCCTCAGGACAAAGGGTTATTTCGCCGAGCTTGAAAAGGTCGAGGGTTTCGACCACGGCGGCTTGATGGATACGTCGATCAAGCTCGAGCTCGAATACGAAATCAACGATTGGCTCAAGCTTGGCGCGTATGTCGCCTATTACGACTATCTCTTCGACGATGACATGCGCGAAGCGGCTGCGGCGTACAACGGCGAGTGGGGCGCGCACGAGGACAAGACGTGGAACTTTGTCGGAGGCCTTTCGTTCACCGCGACATTCTGATGCTTCCCCGCATAAATGGAATTGCGCGACGGTTTTCGACCGCCGCGCTTTTCTTTGAGCATTTTGACTTTAGAATATGGTATAATGAACGTCAGGCAATATAGTTCAGGGATCATAAGAAGAGATGGGTTTTCTAGGCGAAATACTTGTTGTTGACGACGAGCGCACGGTGCGTTCGTCGTTCAAGGCTCTTTTTGAATCCGAGGGCTATTCCGTCTTGCTCGCAAAGGATGGCGATGAGGCGGTTTTCGTCTTTCGCGAGCGACGTCCATCTCTTGTTCTGATGGACATCATGATGCCCAGAAAGAACGGCGCTGCGGCATGTTCGGAGATAAGGGCGATCGATCCGTTGGTTCCCATTCTGGCTTTTACTGCGATGCCCAACGATGTCGGCCTGGTGCGGACCTTGGGGCTTGGGGCGGACGACTATATCGCGAAAGACCGCCCGAGCGAAGAGTTTGTGGCGAGGGTCAATGCGGCGATGCGAAAGTCCCGCTCCGCCATGTCCCTCACGCCGAACGGGAACGACGTGTGGAAGGCGGGGACGACGCTGGTGGATTTCGCCGCGATGAAGGTGATCGCGGACGGCGAGACTTTTGCGCTTACGCGATCCGAGCGGTTGCTGCTCAAGCTGCTCCTTTCGTCGAAAGGAAGGTGCTTTTCCTACGATGAGATTTTTTCCGGACTCAGAGGCGAGGGCTATATCGGCGACGATGCCGCGATCCGCAATATGGTGAGCCGGCTTAAGCACAAGCTGGGGCGAGAAGGCTTCCGTTTGACCAGCGTGCGGTCTTACGGCTATAAAATCGTGGAGTGAAAGAGTTTTGCGCGATCAGATGGCAAGGAAGAATGTTCATTTCATCGGAGCGGGGGGCGTCGGCATGGCGGCTCTCGCCTTCTTGGCGAAGGCTCGCGGCGATGCCGTTTCGGGTTGCGATGCGTATGCCTCTTCGCGTACGCGGTGGCTGGGTGCGAACGGCATCCCGGTCGCGATCGGCCACGAGCCAAGCCATGTCGACGATGCCGACGAAATAATCGTAACGCCGGCGGTTTCGCCCGCCAACAGCGAATATCTCGCGGCCAAAGCTCGAGAAGCTCTAGGGCTGGCGCGCGTCAGGTATCGTGGCGAAGTGCTCGCGGAGATCGTCTCGGGGCGCGAATCGATCGCGGTGTGCGGCTCTCACGGCAAGACCACCACATCTACATTCATCGCGCGTCTTCTTGCCGCGCTGGGCGAGAAGGTCGTGTGGGCCATCGGAGGCGAGACGGGCGACTTTCCCGTAGCGGGCTCGGCCAACTGCGAGCCTGGCGAAGGCGTTCTTGTCGTTGAAGCCGACGAGTCTGACGGAACGCTAGCTCTTTATCGCGCCGCAACTCTCGTCGTCACGAATTGCGAATACGATCATCCCGATCATTTCAAGACGTTTGAAGATTATCTGGCCTGCTACGAAAAGGCGAAAAGCCGAGCCGGTGAGGTGATCGAGGCCGAAGAGCTCGATCTTGACGCGTTTGTTTCGCGCGAAGAATTTTCGTTCCTGCTGGCGCTGCCTCTTCACAATCGCAAGAACGCCCGCGTCGCGATAGAGATCGCGCTCAGGCGAGGCTATGGCGCCGAGGCGATAGCGCGGGAGCTCTCCGGGATCGTCTGCGACTTGCCCGACCGCAGGTTTCAGCGGATCTGGCCGGTAAAGGAGAGCGACAACATTTCGAACGGTGAGGTCATTGTCGATTACGCCCACCATCCGACCGAAATGAAATGCGCCGTCGAGATGGCGCGCAGAATAACGAAAGGGCGTCTTCGCGTCTTGTTCCAGCCGCACCGTTATTCGAGAACGAAAGCGCTCCTGGACGATTTTGCGCCGTCGATGGCTTTGGCCGACGAAATCGTTCTCTGCCCCACGTATGCCGCGTTCGAGGAGCCTCGCGAAGGCGGCGATATAGCAGATCTGTATCTTTCCTGCCGCGAGACGCTTTCGGGGCGCGTTTATCTGGCGCGAAGCTGCGCAGAGGCGTGGCGTCACGCATATCTCGAAAGTGCGCAGGGCGATGTAACGCTTCTCCTGGGAGCCGGCGACATCATAAAGCTTGTTCCACGGGCGGTTGACGATTGCGCCATGACGAAGAGCTCCGGCGAAAGGAAAGATCTGTCGAAATTCTCCTTTTTCAGGACTGGCGGCGTCAGTGTCGGCGGCGGCGAAACATTCGTTGCCGGCAGCGGGTCCAATCTGTGGATAAGCGATCTGACGTGCGATACGGAATTCCTGCGGCTGGAGGCGTCTTCAGGCAAAATCGCCGTTTCGGAAGACTCTTTCACGGTAAGCGCAGGGGTTTTGGGCGCGTCGCTTTCGATACCGTGGATGGCCGGAATCCCCGGGACCGTCGGCGGTTGGGTCAAAATGAACGCGGGCGCGTTCGGCCATTCGATATCCGAAGTCGTCAGGCGCGTCAAGGTCGACGGCGTCTGGATTGAAAGGGACGGCTGCCGGTTTGGGTATCGCCGCAGCGACATCCTGGGGACCATCGAGGAGGTGGAGTTCGAGAGCGTCGAGTTCGACGGATCGACGGAGGATTATCTCTGCCGCCGCAAGAAATTTCCGCCGCGCACGTGCGGGAGCGTTTTCAAAAATCCCCCGGGCGATTTCGCCGGACGTCTTCTCGAAGAGGCGGGCGCTAAATCGCTGCGCGCAGGAGGCGCGCATGTCTGGAGCGAACACGCCAACGTGATCGTCGCTGGCGAAGGCTCGACATCCAGCGATATCCTGGCGCTGGCCAGGCTGATGCGCGAGAGGGTGCGTTACAGGTTCGGCATCGAACTGGAGCCCGAGATAGTCGGTCTTTCGTTTTAACATCATCATGCAGTGGCGCATATTTCATAAAAAGGAGACTCTCTCCACCAACACCGACGCCAGGGCTGGGCGGCACGGCGATGTCTTCACGGCTGATTACCAGACTGCGGGGCGCGGTCGCCTGGATCACAAGTGGCTTTCGGAACGCGGCGAAAACCTTATGATGTCGGCGGTTCTCGATGTCGGTTCTCTCGACATCGCCCATGCTGCCACATTGCCGCTTGCGGTCGGGCTCGCCGCAGTAAAGACCGTTTCGTCGTTTTTGGGGCGCGATGGCGATGTCAAGCTCAAGTGGCCCAACGACGTTTATGTCTCAAGCCTGAAGATTGCGGGGATTCTCTGCGAGCGCGCCGGAGACAACGTCATTGTCGGTATCGGGGTGAATGTCGGCCAGAAGAATTTTCCCGATGAAATTTCGTCAAGGGCGACATCTTTAAGGCTTAACGGCTCTCCTGTTGAGGTTATAGAGGTTCGAGACAGGCTCTTGGGTTTCCTCTCGTCAGTGTACGAGGTATGGCGCGACGGCGGCTTCAAGGCGGTCTATCCCGAAATCGCGGAAGCCGATTGGCTTAAGAATCGAGAAGTTGCGATTATGCAGACTGATGGCGATATGGAGCCCGTAAGAGGCAAATGCGGCGGAATCTCCGCAGACGGATCGCTTCTCGTCGGCGATGTCTGCATCTGGGCGGGAGAAGCGCACGTCGTTTGCCTCTAATTTCTCGTATTTACCCCCTTGCGTAAAGGGGGGTAATTAAGGTATAATATTACTTCATAATTTTTTAACAAAAGGAGTAGATAAATGGCAAAACGCGACATCCCGCTCGAGAGAGTGCGTAACTTCGGCATCATGGCCCACATTGACGGCGGCAAGACGACGACGTCCGAACGTATTCTTTACTATTCGGGCAAGAACTACAAGCTCGGCGAAGTTCATGACGGCGCCGCGACGATGGACTTCATGGTTCAGGAACAGGAGCGCGGCATTACGATTCAGTCCGCCGCTACGTGCGTTTCATGGGGCAACTACCGCCTCTCGCTCATCGATACTCCCGGACACGTTGACTTTACGGCCGAAGTAGAGCGCTCTTTGCGCGTTCTCGACGGCGCGGTCGCTCTCTACTGCGCGGTCGGCGGCGTTCAGCCCCAGTCCGAGCAGGTTTGGCGCCAGTCCGAGAAGTACAAAGTGCCCAAGATCGCGTTCGTCAACAAGATGGACCGCGTCGGCGCCAACTTCTACAGCGTCATGGAGCAGATGCGCACTCAGCTCAAGGCCAACCCCGTACCGATGGTAATTCCGATCGGCGCGGCCGAGTCCTTCGAGGGCGTTATCGACCTTATCAAGATGAAGGCTCTCTACTTCGATATGAAGAGCCTCGGCAAGACGGTCATCGAGAAGGACATCCCCGAAGAGTACGCCGAGAAGGCCGCCGAGTGGCGCCAGAAGATGGTCGAGTCCGCCGCTGAGCAGGACGACGCTCTCATGGAGAAGTTCTTCGCCGGCGAGGAACTCACGATCGACGAAATCAAGAAGGCCATCCGCAAGGGATGCCTCGCTCGTTCGATCACCCCCGCCTTCTGCGGCAGTGCGTTCAAGGACAAGGGCGTTCAGCCTCTCCTCGACGCCGTCTGCGATTATCTTCCTTCGCCTCTCGACACGGGCGCCGCCGTTTCTCAGGACAACCCCGAGGAGAAGCGCGAGGTTTCCGACGACGAGCCTTTCTGCGGTCTCGCGTTCAAGATCATGTCCGACAAGAACATGGGCAAGATCACGTTCGTCCGCGTTTACTCGGGCACGATGAAGCTCGGCGCCGAGCTCTTCGACTCCACGATCGGCCAGGAGCAGCGCATTTCCCGTCTCTTCCGCATGCACGCCAACAAGCAGGAGCCTCTCGAAGAGGCCCGCGCCGGAGATATCGTCGCGTGCGTCGGCCTTACCCAGACCCGTACGGGCGATACGCTTTGCGACCCCGCCAAGCCCATCGTTCTCGAGTCGATCGACTTCCCCGCTCCCGTTATCTCGGTTGCCGTCAAGCCGAAGAGCCGTGGCGATAACGAGAAGCTCGGCGTCGCTCTCCACGCTCTCGCGATGGAAGACCCGACCTTCGTCGTTACCTTCGACCAGGAAACCTCCGAGACGATCATCGCCGGCATGGGCGAGCTCTACCTCGAAGTTATCGTCGACCGTCTGAAACGCGAATTCAACGTCGACTGCGACGTCGGCGCTCCTCAGGTCGCTTACCGTGAAACGATCGAAGTCAACGTCGACAACGAGTACAAGCACGTCAAGCAGTCCGGTGGTCGCGGTCAGTACGCTCACGTCTGCCTCAAGCTCGAACCTCAGGAACCCGGCAAGGGCTTCGAGTTCGTCAACGAGGTCAAGGGCGGCGTAATTCCTACCGAGTACATTCCTGCCGTCGAAAAGGGCGTCAAGAAGGCTCTCGAGTCCGGTCCTCTCGCCGGCTTCCCTGTCGTCGACGTCAAGGCTACCGTATACTTCGGTTCCTACCACGAAGTCGACTCCAACGAATTCGCCTTCATCGAGTGTGCCCGTCAGTGCTTCAAGCAGGCCTTCCTCAAGGCCAAGCCGAAACTCCTCGAGCCTATGATGGACGTCGAAGTCGTCGTTCCCGAGCAGTATATGGGCGCGGCCAACGGCTCGATCAACCAGCGTCGCGGCCGTATCGAGGGCATGGAAGACCGTGCCGGCGTCAAGCTCCTCAAGGCTACCGTCCCGCTCGGCGAAATGTTCGGCTACTCGAACGCGATCCGTACGGTCACCCAGGGCCGCGGCTCGTTCACGATGATCTTCAAGCAGTACGAAGCGGTTCCCGCTTCCATCGCCAAGGCGGTCGTCGAAAAGCGCATCAAGGAAGGCAAGGTTCGTCCTTCCGCCGACTGATAGAGCGCTTGACACAACGAAAAGAAACTGCGAACCTCTCGCAGTTTCTTTTTCGTTTTAATTCGGCAGGTGTTTTGATTTTTTCGTGTTGATGAAGTCTCTGATCGATAAAGCCCTCGAAAAGCCATGCAATCTTTCTCTTGAGGAGATAGAGAGGCTTCTGTCGCTTTCGTCGCCGGACGACAGGACGGCTCTTCGCGAGGCTGCGCGTTCGCTCAAGCGCCGCTATTTCGGGAATCTCGTTGCGATTCGAGGCATCATAGAGCTGGGCAACATCTGCGCGAAAGACTGCTTCTACTGCGGGATAAGAAAGTCAAACGGGAACGTCGAGCGCTACCGTTTGAACGTTGCCGAAATAGAGCGCATGGCCGAGACCAACGCGGCGCTCGGGTACAGGTCGCTTGTGCTGCAGGGAGGCGAAATCGAGAGCGACGAAAACACCCGTTTCATCGAAGAGGCGCTGAGGGCTCTGGCCAGATTCGATTTCGGAATCACGCTTTCTCTCGGCGAGCAGACTAAGGATGTCTACAGACGCTGGAAGGACGCGGGCGCTTCTCGTTATCTTTTGAGAATCGAGACTTCCGGCAGGGAGCTTTATTCGACCCTGCATCCGCCGTCATGCGATTGGGAGCGTCGGGTGGAGTGTCTGAATCATCTCGACGAATGCGGCTACCAGGTCGGCACCGGCACCATGAGCTCCCTGCCCGGGCAGACGATACGCGATCTTGCGCGCGATGTTGTCTTCTTCAGCGAGGCCAAGGCCGTCATGATCGGCATGGGGCCGTATCTTTCGCACCCCGACACTCCGCTTGCGGAGCGCGATGCGATTTCAGGCGGCGAGAAGCTTGAACGCGCGCTCGATATGATAGCGGTCACGCGCCTTTATCTTCATGACGTCAATATCGCTTCGACCACGGCTCTCGAGGCATTGGCGAAGGATGGGCGAGAGCGCGGGATTCTTGCCGGCGCGAACGTCGTCATGCCGAATGTCACGGATGTGACGCGCCGTCAATCATATCAGCTTTATTCCGGAAAGCCTGGGCTGGACGAGACGTCGTTGGCGGCTAAAGAGCGCCTTGATTGCGCGCTTGCCGCGATAGGAGAAGCGATCGATTATTCATCGCGCGGCGACAGCCTCAGGGCGCGTTGACGGGGGTGGTTTCCGGATTCCGGAAACCGGAGACATGCAACCTGTCTCGACTCTGAATGAGATGGATTTTTTTCGGGTCGTTTTGTATAATATGACGCATGAAAAATCTTCAAACTTTTGTTTCAGTTTCGTTGCTTGCATTGACGGCGGCCGGATGGGGAGATGTTGCTGAAGCGTCTTCCAGGGGCGTTCCTGCGGGATGCGATGCTAAGGCGATGAGCGATGCGTACTGGAAAATCTGGAACGAGGACGAACAGCGCAAAATCGACGCGGATATCGAGGCGAACCGAAAGGCCGACGGTGTTTTTGCGCTTCCGGCGCGGCCGGGCACGAATGTCGAAGTCGAGCAGATGGATCATGAATTCCGTTTCGGCGCCCACATCTTCAATTTCAATCAGCTCGGCCGAACGGAATGGAACGATGCCTACAAGGCGAGCTACGGCAAGGACGGTCTTTTCAACCAGGCGACCGTGGCGTTCTACTGGAACAATTACGAGCCGGAGCCCGGCAAGCTGCGCGCAAATGCGGCCTACGACGACACCGAGGCGTATTGGAATTCGCTTTCTTTGGAAGAGGCTCAGCTCGAACGTTTCTGGCGTCGCCCGGCGGCCAAGCCGGTCATCGACTATCTGAAGATGATGGATGTCCGCATCCACGGGCATATTCTCATCTGGGGCACGGCAAAGCCTTACTGGATTTACGATTGGTACTGCCCCGAGAGCGAGAAGGAGTATTTCGATGCGCTCGGCATTCCGCGTCACTCTACGTTTACAAAGCGTGCGAAAGCCGGCGCAGAGGGAGGTTTCGGATTCAACAGCCGCTGGAAGAAGGCGTGGCGCAACGCGTACGGCTATGTGACCGAGAGGACCATCGGCGAGAATGCCCCTCGGTTCGCCCGGAACATGCGTGAAATCTTCAGGAAGAGGGTTTTTGATGTCGCCAGGGATTTCGGGCCTTTTGTCGACAGCTGGGATGTTGTGAACGAAAGTTGCGTCGACTGGAAGGTCTACCGCAAATCCCGCACGGGGCTGCCTGTCTGGAAGTCGGTTTACGGGCTTATGCCGGGAGATTATCCGCTCAATGCGCTTTTGGACGCCAAGGAGGCTTTTCCCAAGGATGTCGATCTTGTGATCAACGATTATGCGATCAACGACAATTTTCTTGCGCAGGTCAAGGATCTTGAGAATGAAGGCGCCAGAATCGATGTTGTCGGATGTCAGATGCATATCTTCAACACAAACGACTGCATGCGTCTCGCGCTCGGTGCGACCAACGTAAATTGGGTCGGAACTCCTGCGACCATTCAGCATCGTCTCGATACCATGGCCAGGACGGGCAAGCCTCTGCATATCTCCGAGGTCACGATCACATCGCCGGGTGCGGACGACAGGAGCCGCCAGATCCAGGCGATCCTGACGCGCAACATCTACCGCAAGTGGTTTTCGCACAAGGCGGCGATGGGCATTACGTGGTGGAATGCCGTAGACGGCGGCGGAGTTTACGGCGAGCCTCTCGTCTCCGGGCTTTTTACGCGTGACATGAAGCGCAAGCGCGCCTATGATGCGCTTGACGAACTTGTCAACAAGGAGTGGCGCACCAGGCTTGAGGTGAAGGTGAAGGGCGATGATGAAGGGCGCGGAGTTGTCGCGTTTCGCGGTTTTCGCGGCAAGTATCGCCTGTCCTGGGTCTGCGGCAAGTGCGGCGAGAAGCATGCGCGCATTGTGCGCTTGACGGGCGATGGAGTTTCGGAGGATGTGTCGAAGGCCGTCGCTCCGGTCGATTGCCATGTGCCGATGGCCAGATATACGGTTGACGGCAAGACTGTCGTTCTCGCCAAAGGTGAACGTTATGTCGATCTCAAAAAGATCTATCCCGAAGAGGTCGTCAGCGGCCGCGACGGCAGACGTTGGGCGGAGGTCGCCACGAGCGTGATTGCGCCCGCGGACGGCGAATATGTCTTGATGCGCTACAACGAATACTGGGGCGAGATCATCGTCAACGGCGAGAGCCTCGGGACGTTCGACGGCCCGGTAACTCCAACGCCGATAACGCTCAAGCTCAAGAAGGGCGAGAACAGGATCGTCTACCGTACGCGCGCCGGGAGCGGAGGCGTGTGGAAGTGCGGCCTTTTGATTCACGGCGATTCTCCGCTCGCCTTACCGTAAAGCTTGCGCTTCGGAGTGTGGTTCGGGGCTTCTTCTCGATCTCGGTTCGCCGGGCGCTGTGACGTCCCTCGCGCTCAGAGAAGTTTCCGCGCTTAACATTCCAACTCGTCACTCTGGCCAAAATTTGGTATAATATCCGATATGCAAAAAATTAAGAGCATTAAGGGTGGAGTCTGCTCCGCCAAAGGCTTCAGAGCTGCAGGCGTCGCCGCCGAGATCAAATATAAGGGGCGCAACGATGTGGCTTTAATTGTTGCCGACGAGCCTTGTGCGGCCGCTGCGGTTTTTACGACCAATAAGGTGGCCGCAGCTCCTGTCGTCTACGACCGCGAGATAGTCAAAAGCGGCCGTATTCAGGCCATTTTGGCTAATTCCGGCTGTGCAAACGCCTGTACAGGGACGGCGGGGCTTAAGGATGCGGAACTTTCTGCTCTCGTTACGGCGGGCGAGCTCGGGATAGATCCTAAACTTGTTCTTGTGGCTTCTACAGGCGTTATCGGGCGCCGTTTGCCGATGGACAGGCTCCTGGCCGGAGCGAAAGCGGCGGCTAAGGCGCTGGGGCGCACCTCCAGGCACGGGCTTGACGCCGAAAAGGCCGTAATGACCACAGACACCCGTCCCAAAGAGGCCTGTGCAAAGGTCGTTATCGACGGCAAGACCGTCACTGTCGGCGGCATGTCCAAGGGCTCCGGAATGATTGAGCCCAACATGGCGACGATGCTCGGGTTTATAACGACCGATGCCGCCATCGCACCCGCAATGCTTAAGCGCGCATTGCTTCTGGCCATCAGCAAGAGCTTCAACAGGCTCGTTGTCGACGGGGATGAATCGACCAACGATTCCGTTTTTCTCATGGCTTCCGGGAAGGCGGGCAATGCCGCGATTACGCGCGGCGGCGAGGCGTTCGATCTTTTCCGTGCGGCACTTGAAGCTGTTTGCATTTCGCTGGCCCGCCAGATGGCCAAGGACGGCGAGGGCGCGACAAAATTCGTCACCGTAACCGTAAAGGGCGCCAAGAGCGAGGCTGACGCGGCCCGTGCGGCCCGCGCTGTAGCGAAGTCTCCTCTCGCCAAGACGAGCTGGTTCGGGCGCGATCCCAACTGGGGGCGTGTTCTCGCCGCTGTCGGTTATTCCGGCGCAGAGGTGGTAGACACAAAAACAGAAGTCTTTTATGACGGCGAATGGGCTTTCCGTCGCGGCGAAGTGGCCGACGAGAAGCAGCTTGAGCGTCTTGCGAAGGTCATGGCGAAGGACGAGTTCGCCGTCGTTGTCGATCTTCATCTCGGCAAGGGCGAAAGCACGATATACACTTGCGATTTTTCGCTTGATTATGTTCATATCAACGCAGATTACACAACATAAAACAGATTAAAATGAAAAAGTTACTAGTCATTGCAGTTTTCTCTTTTGTCGCATCGGTTTCGTTCGCGGCGTCCCATGCGGTTGTTGACATTAAGGGCGTAGGAGCCGAAAAGATTCTTGTTACCGTCGATGTCTCCGGCTCTCCGGCCTTCAAGCGTTCGCTCGAGAGAAATCTCGACATATCCGGAATCTTTCGCCGCGTCAACAAGGGCGGCTCCATCCTGATCTCCGGCTCGAGCGATGCGACGGTGGTGGCCGAAGGGCGCGGCAAGCGTCTTTCGCTGCCCGCCGGCGCCTCCGATGAGAAATCCGCGCGCATGCTTGCTCGCCGCCTTTCCGACAAGATGTGCGAGACTTACGCCGGGAAGAAGGGCTTCGCCTCGTCTCAGATAGCGTTCATAAACAAAAAGGGTCGTTCCGAGGAACTCTGCGTGGGCTATCCCGACGGCGGGGACATCCGTCAGATTACGCGCGACGGCACGGCTTGCGTCGGGCCGAGATGGATGGGCGCCAACACGGTTCTCTATACGGGCTATGTAAACGGAGCTCCGCAGATTTTCGAGATCAATACCGACAGCTGCGTCCGCAGGATGAAGTGGGGCTTTGGCGGCCTTACCACCGGTGCGGCCGTTTCCCCCAATGGTTCAACCGCGGCGGTCATACTTTCGAAGCCGTTCGGCAATCCCGAGCTCTGCACCATAAACATCGCAGCCGGAACATGGAAGCGTCTTACGTCTACGCACGATGTAAGCGAAGGGCAGCCTGCATGGGGTCCCGGCGGCAGGGAAATCGTTTATGTCTCCGACGAGATGCGCCGCATCCATCTTTTCATAATCGATCCCGCCACAAAGACGAAGCGCCGCATCACTTCGACCGGCAGCCAGAACGTTGACCCCGACTGGGGCGTTGACGGCCGTATCGCCTATACGACGAAGCGCGGCGGAGATTCCTTCATTTCCGTGATCAGCCCTGCGCAGGGCGACAAGGAAGCCCGTCTTGTGACGGAGCCCGGCCGGTGGGAGCATCCGTCATGGGCCCCTGACGCCCGTCATCTTGTCGCCGAGCGCGATGGTGTGCTCTATCTTATCGATACCGACGAGAACGGCGAGAAGCCGATCAGGCTTTTCACCATTCCCGGCAAATGCATTACTCCCACTTGGAGCCGTTGATGAAAGGAACTGTCGCGTGAAGATTGATGTTGGTTATGTTTCGGAATTGGCGAGGCTCGAGCTGAGCGACGAAGAGAAGGCTCTTTTCCAGCCGCAGCTCGAGGGCATCGTCGGTTATGTCGAGAAGATATCCGCTGTCGACGTGGAGGGCGTCGAGCCCATGATGCACGGCCGCGCCATAGTGAACGCGTTCCGCGAAGACGAGGTGCGTCCGTCTCTGCCGCGCGAAGAGGCTCTTGCGAACGCGCCCAAGCGCGTCGGCGATGAATTTCTTCTTCCGAAAATCGTAGAAGGCGCCGAAAGCTGAGGAGTGTCAAAATGAGCGAATTGCATAAGTTGGGTATCGCAGAGGCGCGCGAGGGTTTGGCCAGGGGCGACTTTTCGAGCGAAGACATCGTCAAGGCCATCATAGAGCGCTGCCGCGAGAAGAACGGCGAGATCGGAGCGTACGTCTCGTTTGACGAAGACTCTGCGCTGGAGCTCGCCCGCGCGAACCCCAAAGCCGTTCCGATAGCGGTAAAGGATCTGATCAATGTCCGCGGGCAGCCTTGCACGTGCGGCTCGAAGATTCTGAAGGGCTATGTCTCGCCTTACGACGCTACCGTCATCGCGAACATGAAGGCCAACGGTTTTATTCCGTGCGGACGCGTCAACATGGATGAGTTCGCGATGGGCTCGTCGACCGAGAATTCGGCGCTTGCCGTTACCCGAAATCCCTACGATCTGACCCGTGTTCCCGGCGGCTCCTCCGGCGGCAGCGCGGCGGCGGTCGGCGGGGACATGTGCATCGCAGCGCTCGGCACCGATACCGGCGGGTCGATCCGCCAGCCGGCGAGCTTCTGCAACTGCGTGGGCATAAAGCCGAGCTACGGCCGTGTGAGCCGCTACGGCGTTACGGCGTTCGCCAGCTCCCTCGATCAGGTCGGGCCGATGACGAAGTGCGTAAAGGATTCCGCCATTCTTCTGAAGGCGCTCGCAGGGCACGACAAGATGGACGGAACGACGCCTGACGAGCCCGTGCCCGATTACGAAAAGGTGATCGAAGGCGCGAGCATGAAGGGCGTCAGGATCGGTCTTCCGAAGGAATACTTCAACGTTTCGGGTCTCGATCCCGAAGTCAAGCGCATCACCGACGAGGCCGTCGCGAAGTGCGCGGCGGCGGGCGCCGAGATCCGTGAAGTTAGCCTTCCCCACACCGAATACGCCATGGCGGTCTACTACATCATCGCGCCCGCCGAGGCGAGCGCGAACCTTGCGCGTTTCGACGGCGTGAGATACGGTTTGAGGAGCGACAGGTCCGTAGATGTCTATTCGCTCTACACGAAGTCGCGCGCCGAAGGTTTCGGCCCCGAGGTCAAACGCCGCATCATCATGGGCACGTATGTTCTTTCGAGCGGCTATTACGATGCCTACTACGGTCGCGCCCAGAAGGTTAGAACTCTCATCAAGCGCGATTTCGACGAGGTGTTCCGCGAGGTCGACGTTCTTCTCACCCCGTGCGCGCCGACGCCGGCTTTCAAGCTCGGCGAACTTCAGGATCCGCTTACGATGTATCTTAACGATCTTTACACGATTCCGAGCGCGCTGGCGGGTGTCTGCGCGGCGAGCGTACCGGCAGGCTTTACGTCAGACGGCAATCTTCCCGTCGGCGTCCAGTTCATTTGCGGCGGGTTCGAGGAGTCGCGTCTTTTGAGCGTCTGCAAATCATTTGAGGAGATCAATTCATGAAAGCTACAATCGACACGAGCATGGGCACGATAACGCTCGAGCTCAACGAGGAGAAAGCGCCGGAGACGGTGCGCAATTTCGTAAAGTACGCGGAAGACGGTCATTACGACGGCACGATCTTCCATCGCGTCATCGACGGTTTTATGATTCAGGGCGGCGGATTCACCAAGGCGATGAACCAGAAGCCGACGCGCGAGCCCATCCGCAACGAGGCGATGAACGGCCTTAAGAACGAGCGCGGCACGATCGCCATGGCCCGCACGATGATTGTCGATTCTGCGACGAGCCAGTTCTTCATCAATCTCGTCGACAATTCGTTCCTCGACTTCTCTTCGCCCACTCCTCAGGGGTTCGGCTACGCCGTCTTCGGCAGGGTTGTCGACGGCATGAGCGTCGTCGATTCGATCGCAAAAGTGAAGACGGGATTCTCCGGGCCTCATCAGAACGTGCCTGAAGAGGCGATCGTGATCAAGAAAATTACGATAGGTTAGGCTTGCCAAAGAAGAAATAAAATCATATAATTACAGCATATAAATAATCTGGAGTATACAAATCATGAAGAAACTTCTCTTTTTGACTGCCGCAGCGGCTCTTTCGATTCAGTCTTACGCTGATCCGGCCACCGATGCCGCCGACATTGTCGATGAAAATCCTCTCACCGTCCAAGTTGAAGCTCCCCGCAAGCAGGTTGCCGTATGGCCTGCGTTTTTCGCCATGGGTGAAGTGCCGGCCACTCCCGATTTGATCGGTCTTCGCATTACGATTCCATGGTCGACCAAGCAAGAGAGCGTCACCGGATTCGACTTCGGCCTCTGGGCGCGTACCATGTATTTCGAAGGTGTCGCCCTCAACATTTTCAGAAACGATGTGAAGGATGAGCTTACCGGCGCGCAGATCGGTTTTTACAACTCTGCAGCCCAGGCCGATGCCCTCGGACTCCAGGTAGGTCTCTGGAACGAGTGCGGCACGATGAACGGCATTCAGGCCGGTCTCGTAAATTCCGTCGGCGCCATGGGCGGCGTCCAGATCGGCGTCATCAACCGCGCCGAGGAGCTTTATGGTTTTCAGCTTGGTGTCGTCAACGTGATCCGCGACGCTGAAATGCGTTTCTGCCCTCTTGTCAACATAGGATTCTAATTAAATGCAAATCCGTCCTTTTTCGGCCTTGAGGCCAAACAAAGCGGACGCGATCAAGGTCGCGGCCGTTCCCTATGATGTCGTCGATACCGCCGAGGCCAAGGTCCTCGCCGCGGGAAATCCGAAGAGCTTTCTCCATGTTTCGCGTCCTGAGATAGATCTTCCCGAAGGGACGTCCTGCTCTTCCGACGAGGCGTACCGTCAGGCCCGCAAGGCGCTTGACGCGCTCGTCGCCGACGGGACTCTTGTCGAGGAGGGCGAGCGCAAGTTCTACGCCTACCGTCAGACGATGGGCTCCCACTCCCAGACGGGCATCGTTGCGACCTTTGACACCAAGGATTATCTCGCCGGCATCCTGAAGCAGCATGAGAAGACTCGCCGCGACAAGGAGGATGACCGCACGCGTCACATCGAGACGCTCGCCGCGCAGACCGGTCCTGCGTTCCTTACGTATCGCGACGACAAGGCGATTGACGAGATCGTCGCCGCCGCATGCAGGGCGGAGCCTCTTTATGATTTCGTCGCCGAAGACGGCATCGGCCATACCGTATGGGAAATCGCCGCCGGGTCGAGCTGCACCGCCGATGAGCTCCAGGAGCTCTTCGCTCGCGTTCCCGTCGCGTACATCGCCGACGGTCATCATCGCAGCGCGGCGGCTTCGCGTTATGCCAAGGATCACGACTTTGAAGGCGAGTCCCGCTGGTTCATGGCTGTGATCTTCCCCGCCAGCCAGCTCAAGATTCTTGCCTACAACCGTCTCGTCAAGGATCTCAACGGCCTTTCCGAGTACGAATTCATGTCGCGCGTAAGCGAGAATTTCACGATCGGCGAGAAGGGCGATCGCAACTGCCGCATGTACTTCAACGGCAAGTGGATCGATCTCTCGTGGAGCATCCCCGAGGGCACGGATGTCGTCGGCTCGCTCGACGTAAGCTATCTTCAGGACAAGCTTCTCGCGCCCGTGCTCGGCATCGGCGATCCTCGCACCGATCAGCGCATCTCCTTCATGGGCGGAATCCGCGGCGACAAGGAACTTGCCTCCAAGGTCGATTCCGGAGAGAACGCTGTCGCTTTCGCGATGGAGCCGGTTACGGTCGAAGAGATGATGTCGATTGCCGATGCGGGAGCGATCATGCCGCCTAAATCGACATGGTTCGAGCCCAAACTCCGCTCAGGACTTTTTGTCCACAGAGTCTAATGGCGAAGATTAAAGGCTTTTCCTCGCGCATCAAGGCGTATTGGCGTCTTCTTAGATCGAAGATGGTGCGCGAGGAAATGCCCGCGAACAGGGTCGCCGGCGGCTGGGCGATCGGAATGTTTTACGGTTGCGTGATTCCTTTCGGCTTTCAGCTGATCCTGTCTATACCTACGGCGATGTTTTTCAAGGCGTCCAAGATCGGCGCGTCGCTGGGTACGCTCATCACTAATCCGATCACCATCTGGATCATCTATCCGGTCCAGTGCTATGCGGCGAATCGCCTTATCTGCGGCAATATCACATACGATGCGATTTGCGATGCGATGACGAAGGTCATCGAGGCCGGCGACTATTCCACTCTTATATCGCTCGGCGGCGAACTTGTCGTTTCGTTCTTCCTGGGCGGTTTTCTTCTGGCTGCCGTTTGCGTGCCGGTGACCTACCTTGCGGTCAGGTCCATGGTGCTGCGTTATCGCCGCGCCAAAGAGAAGAATCTGTGCGCCGAGACGGGCTGCTGAGATGATATCTCCCGAGACCATTGAACGAATCAGGGCGCAGATGGTCGATGCCTCGGTTTACGAGGACGATTTGGACGAGAGTTTTATCTTAGGCGGAGGTCCAGGCGGCCAGAAGACAAACAAAACCTCAAGTGTCGTAAGGCTTTTTCACGAGCCGAGCGGGCTCTCAGTAAAATGCGGCGAGACGCGCAGCCGCGAGACCAACCGCTGGCTCGCGCGGAGACAGCTGGCGGAAGCGGTTCTTGAAAGGGAAAAGGGCGTCAAGTCCGCCGAGCGGCAAAGGCGCGAGAAGGTCCGCCGCCAGAAGCGTCGCCGGAGCCGCCGTCAGAAACAGCGCATGCTGGACGACAAGCACGCACATTCCGAGAAGAAGGCCCTCAGACGGCAGAAGTTCGATTGAAAGGAGAGTGTTTCATGACTATCGACGAATTGAACGCGATAACAGATTCGGGTGAAATCGGGGATTTCATTCTTGTTTGCGAAGCGAAGCAGGTCAAGTCGCTTTCGCGCATAGCCGATCAGATCGCGGAGCGCGGAGGCGTGAGGCTTGTCCTTCTGGCGGGGCCTTCGTCCTCCGGAAAGACCACGACGGCGAAGCGTCTCATAACGCAGCTCAAGGTCAACGGAATCGATTCGATGCTCGTGTCGACCGACGATTACTTTGTCGGCGACAAGCGCAATCCGCGCGACGAAAACGGCGAGCTCGATTACGAGCATGTCGAGTGCGTGGACATGCCTCGTCTGGCCGCCGACATGAACGCTCTCATGCGCGGAGAGGAAGTCTTCATGCGCAAGTTCGATTTCGGGCTTCATGACGGCTACGATTCAGCCGTTCCTGCGAGACTGCCGGAAAACGCGGTCATAATCCTCGAGGGCATCCATGCGCTCAATCCGCGTCTTACGGCGGAGATTGACGACGGCTGCAAGTTCAGGATCTATATCGAACCGCTGACGCAGCTCGTGGTCTTCGCGCAGTCGCGTCTGCCTCCGGCCGACGCCAGGCTTCTGCGCCGTCTGGTGCGCGACAACCAGTTCCGCAAGATGAGTCCCCTGGACACTTTCCATATCTGGCCCAAAGTCCTAGAAGGCGAGAAGAAATGGATATTTCCGTTCGCGTCGAATGCGGATGCCGTTTTTGACTCCGGGCTCGAGTATGAGCTTTCGGTGCTTAAGCGATATGTCGCCGGCCTGCTTGAAAAGGTCAAGCTGAAAATGCCCGAAGAGGCCAAGGCGGAGGTGCTGTCGATGCTGTTGAGAGGTATTCACGATGCCGATCCGACGAAGGTTCCGGGCGATTCCATCCTTCGCGAAACCATCGGCGGCAGTCTGCTGGAATATTGAAGGCGCATCATTGCGGGCTTCTTAATTTTGGTATAATAGGATCATGAAAAACAACTGTATTTTTTGCGCCATCGCAGAGGGTGAGATTCCTTCCTTCAAGATTTACGAAGATGAGATGTGTCTGGCATATCTCGACATAAACCCTTTTTCGAAGGGGCACACTCTCGTAATCCCCAAGGCCCATTCCGAAGGGCTTCTCGACACTCCGTGCGAGACGCTTGCCGAACTTGTCAAGCGCGTCAAGAAAGTCGCTTCCCGCATAAAGTCTGCCCTGGGAGCCGACGGGTTCAACATCCTTCAGAACAACGGCGAAGCCGCCGGCCAGACCGTCAAGCACATCCATTTTCACATCGTCCCGCGCTTCGGGATGAGCGAGATATGCTTTGAAAGCACGAAGGGCGACATGGATGAGCTCAAGGCGCTCGCCGAGCGTTTGCGCATGGCTTGACAGATGACCCCCGCCGCGTTCATAGACGATCCTTCCTGGGCTGATCTGTTTCCCGAGTTCAAGGACGGCGGGCCGTCCCGTCATCTGCCGACCCACGAAGATTCCTCGCGCATCGATCCTGAGAAGGCCTCGTCCCATCTCATGATCGGCGGGACCCTGGGCTCGATGCGCGGATATGAGGAGCGCCCCGGCCAGCTCGACATGCTCAAATCGGTAGCCGAGGCGTACAACGCGCGCGAGCATCTGATGATCGAGGCCGGTACGGGCGTCGGAAAGTCGCTGGCGTATCTCGTTCCTTCCGTTCTCTGGGCGTGGACGAACGACACTCCCGTGATAATTTCGACGGCGACGCGCAATCTGCAGAGCCAGCTCGTAAATTCCGACATTCCGCGGGCGGTTTCGGTTTTGGGCGACGAGGCCTCGAAGTTCAGGACCGCTCTCCTGAAAGGCCGTTCAAATTACCTGTGCCTCAGGGCTTTGGGGGAGTTTTTCGCCCCCGGCTTCTGGACGATGACCAAGGAAGAGCAGGATGAGATGCCGCGCTTCATCGAGTGGCTCAAATCCACCGAGGACGGCGATCTGGATACGTACGACGGATTGCCGCGCTCGCTCATCTCGTGCCCGGGTGAAGAATGCAGCGCGAGACGCTGCCCCTACTATTCGCGCTGTTTCGTTTTCCGTGCGCGGAAGGCAGCGGCCAAAGCCCATCTCGTCGTCGTGAACCATGCGCTGGTTCTCGCCGAAGCGACGAGCGGCGCGGGCTCGATCCTGCCGGCGTACGGTAGGCTCGTCCTTGACGAGGCCCACAATCTCGAATCGATAGCGACGGATTATCTGAGCCGGGAATTTTCAATCGAGGCGCTGACGCGGATCTTCAACCGGCTTATACGCAAGGGCCGCGGCAAGCGCGCCGGCGCGTCGGGGGCGCTGGCGTCGCTCGAGCGCCAGCTTCAGCGCGGCGCGATAGGCGACGCCTCTGCGGCCTCGGCGGTCGTCCGTCTCGCCGGCGAAATCTCAAGCGCTACGGTTCAGGCGCTGAATGCCCTGGAAGATGTGATCGACGCCTCGTCGCGTCTGTTCAGGCCTGTCGAAAACGCCGACAGAGTGCGCTACAGAATGCTCGACGGCGCAAGGATGTACTGCGTGCGCGGGCTCTTCAGCGAATATTCCGGCGACGACTGGGACGAGGATGTGTTCTTCGCCCTCCAGACGAAGCTTGAGAGCGCGCTTGCCTATGCGGTAAAGACTCTTCATGAACTTCGCGACACGCTTGAGCGCTCGGTTCCCGAAGGCGAGGTGAACTCGCTGTCAGACATAGCCGTTCAATTCGACGCCATCGCCGAGAGCATCGTCGCTTTTGCGAACGATGCGAATTTCGTCATTTCGGGCGATCAGCCCACCCACGCCTATTGGATCGAGCGCGTCCACCGCGAGAAGCGCAAGACGGCCGTAAGGCTTGTCGCGGCTCCTCTTTCGGTCGCGGACGACCTGAACAATCTCCTTTACGACCCAAAGGATTCCGTCGTTCTCACTTCGGCGACCCTGCGCGTCGGAAACGATTTCAAGTACATGTCCCGCCGTCTCGGCTGCAGGGAACGGTTCAGGGCGCTGACGGCGGTTTCGCCGTTCGATTACCTGAAGCAGTCCCGCGTCCTTGCGCCAGACTGTCTGCCCGACCCGTCGGCCGATCCGGCCGGATATTCCGGCAAGCTCGCGCTTTTGCTGAAGGATCTTTTTTCGGCGACGAGGGGGCGGGCGCTCGTTTTGTTCACGAGCTATGAAATGATGAATTCCGTGGCGGCGTATTCGCGTGAAATCTTCGCTCGCGAGGGCATCGAGCTTCTGGTGCAGGGAGAGGGAATGTCGCGCGAGTCGATGACGCGCCGGCTGAAGGAGTCGGGCGACGGCTCCCGTACGGTGCTTTTCGGGTCGCAATCGTTCTGGGAGGGCGTTGATGTTTCGGGCGAGGCGCTTTCGTGCGTCGTCATCGCGCGTCTTCCGTTCGCGCAGGTAGGCGACCCCGTTGTCGAAGCGCGCGCCGAGAAGATCGACAGGGAGGGCGGCAGTTCATTCAGGGACTACGCGCTTCCGGAGGCGGTGATAAAATTCCGTCAGGGTTTCGGGCGGCTCATCCGCTCGAAGCGCGACAGCGGCGTTGTGGTTGTTACGGACCCGAGGCTGGTGACGAAGAACTACGGAGCGGTGTTTCGCAAGTCGATACCGGCTTCGGTGCATACGGTGGTCGATCTTCAAGAGCTTATCGACCGTGTTGTTGAATTTTTCGAAGGAAGAGAAACATGAAAAACACCAGAAGAGCGGCGGCTTTCGCGATGGCGCGTTGGCTGGCGACAAAGGATTTTCCCGCGGATTTGCTGCCGCGCGGTCCGGAGCGCGCAGAAGTGCAGGACATGCTTTACACGGCGATACGCCGTTTGAGGCCGTTGAGAAAGGTTCTGGGCGAACTTCTCTCGACATGGCCGAAGGGGGAGCTGGAGGCGCTTTTGTACATCGGTGCCGCCCAGATCCTCTATATGCCGTCGATACCCGATCACGCGGCCGTGAACGAAACGGTGAACGCCGCCAAAGTCTGCGAAAACCCAAGCGTCGCCAAAGTCGTGAACGGTGTCTTGAGGAATCTGCTGAGGCGGCGCGGCGAGTTCGAGGCGATGCTTGCGGAAAGTCCGCTTGAAGTGCGCGAGAGCCTGCCGGGCGCGCTTGCGAAGCGCTGGGTCCGGCGCTTCGGCGAAAATGGCGCAGACAGGCTCGCGAAGTGGCACAATGAGCCTGCCGAGACGTTTCTGGCGTATTCCAACGGCGAGTTCATGAAGCTGCCGCGCGGAATGAAGGTCGAGGAGGTCGAAGGATTCGCCGAGGGCGCGTTCATCGTCCAGGATCCCGCGACCCGTCACGCGGTCGAACTGCTCGATCCGAAGCCCGGAGAGAGGATTCTTGACGCGTGCGCGGCTCCCGGCGGCAAGACGATCCAGACGGCATGGCGCGGAGCCTCCGTCACGGCGTGTGAAGTCAATCCGAAGCGCAGACGCAGACTCGAGGAGAATCTGAAGCGCACGGGGGTAGACGCGAAAGTGATTTCCGAGCTCTCGGGCGGGCCGTACGACAAGGTTCTTGTGGATGCGCCGTGCTCCAACACCGGCGTTTTGAGGCGTCGCCCCGATGCGAGATGGAACTGGAGCGAAGAGAAGATGCGCGAGCTCGTCAAGCTCCAGTCGCAGATTCTCGACGTTTGCGCTCGTCTCGTCGTCCCCGGCGGAACTCTCGTCTATTCGACTTGCTCCAACGAACCCGAAGAAAACGCTCTCCAGGTAGAGGCGTTCCTCGCCAGACACGGCGAATTCGAGTTTGTCGGGGCGACGGAATCGGTGCCGTTCGATTCACTATGCGACGGCGCGTTCGCGGCGGTGCTGAAGAAAGAGTGCAAATGCGCATTGACACATAAAGTTGCTTTATGCTAACATAATCAACACGTTACTATTCCAGAAACATACTACTTCTCTCTACAATATTTGCAATGAAGAAAATAACTATCGATAAAGGTGTGGTTTTCGGCGACGGAAAACTTACATTCATTGCGGGGCCGTGCGTGATCGAGTCGCGTGCGATGGCTTTGGATTTGGCCAAGCGTCTTACGGCGCTTGCCGCGAAACTCAAGGTCAATTATGTTTTCAAGGCCAGTTTCGACAAGGCAAATCGCACCAGCGTCGATTCGTATCGCGGGCCCGGAATCGAAGAAGGGCTGGATATTCTCGCGGAAATCAGGCGGAAGTTCGATGTTCCCGTCATCACCGACATCCATGAGCCTTGGCAGTGCGCACGTGCGGCCGAGGTTTGCGACATCCTTCAGATTCCCGCGTTTCTCGCGCGCCAGACCGATCTCGTTGTCGCGGCGGGCGAGACAGGCGCCGTCGTCAATGTGAAGAAGGGCCAGTTTATGGCGCCCGAAGACATGGCTCAGGTTGTCCGCAAGATCGAATCGACCGGCAACAGGAAGATTCTTCTTTGCGAGCGCGGGTCTTCGTTCGGCTACCGCAATCTTGTCGCCGACATGCGCTCGCTCCTGATCATGCGCGAGCTCGGCTATCCGGTCATCATGGACGCGACCCATTCCGTGCAGCGTCCCGGCGGTCTCGGCACCGGTTCGGGCGGCGACGGCAAATATGCTCCCGCTCTCGCCCGCGCCGCAGTCGCCACGGGCATTGACGGCGTGTTCATGGAAACCCACATCAATCCCAAGGTGGCGAAGAGCGATTCTGCGAATGCGATCAAATTCTCCGAAGTCGAAAAGCTCTGGAAGAAGCTCATCGCGATCAACGAGGTGGTGCGTTCTTGATCAGGTTTTTCATAGCTGTTCTTGCGGTTGCGGCTGCGCCTCTTCTCCTGGCGGGAGAGGATGCCGATTTCGATTTCGCCGCGGCGACATCCCGCTTCGCGGCCGACGAGGCGCGTCTCAAGGCGGAGTACGACAAGTGCGTCGAGAAGATCGACAAGCCGTCCGAAGAGATTGTCGTTCCCGTCGAAAGCCATCCTGACGGTTCGCTGAAGGTCGATGTCTATGCGGGCAAGGCCCAATTCTTCGACAAGGATGCCGTCGTATGGTGCGGCGACGTCGTTGTGCGCGAGTACGAACTCGACGGCACGGTGAAGCTGGAGCTCAAGGCCGACGCCTGTGTCGTTGACCGCAAGACGAAAACCGGCTGGATAAACGGGTTCGCCTCCGGCCGTTACGGCAAAACCAAGATCAAGGGAAGAGGAATTTACTTTTCTTTTCCCGATGAATTCGTTAAAATATCATCAAAGGTTGAAATAGAGTCGACAGACTTGAAATTTGAAGGAGTGGAGTTATAATGCTTTTAGCGTCTTTAATGCTTGCAGCTGCGGTTCCTGCCGCCAATGCGGCGCCCGAGGCGACAGCCGGAGAGGTGCCTGTAGTCGTCGTTTCAGGCAAGGGGGCCAAAAATGACAGTGCGAAGAAGGACGAGCCGCGCAACGTCAAGGTCACGAGCGACCGGTCGACCTATCTCCGCAAGGAGGGCGTCTTGGTTTTTGACGGCAACGTCTTCGTCGACGATGTCGAATTCAAGATGCATGCCGACGAGGTGACGATTTTCCTGGACGGCACCAACGAGTTGAAGCGGATTGTCGCCATAGGAAACGTTTCCGTCACGAACGAACTGCGTTCCGGCTTCTGCGCGAAGGCCACCTACAACAAACCGATGAGCCGCGTCATACTTTACGGAGACGAGTCCAAGGGCATTTCCGCCAAGCTTATCGACAATGGCAAGCGCAAGAGCCAGGTCGAAGGACGCAAGATAACCTTTTGGATCGACACGGAGCAGGTCGAGGTTGAACGCTCCGCCATCACGGTTGACGTAGGCAAGGGCGACATGAAGGACAACGCGAAGCGCTTCCTGGGAAATTAGGACCGAAAATTCGACAAGATGATGCAAGACGATGTAGTTACTAAGGCTATGAGCGCCATGGTTGCGGAGAATTCCGCAGCGGCGTCCGGCCCCAGAAATCCCGATCTGAAAGCGACCGGGCTCGTCAAGATTTACGGCGACCGAACCGTGGTTAACGGCATGGATGTGTCGTGCTCCTGCGGAGAGATCGTTGGTCTTCTGGGTCCGAACGGCGCCGGAAAGACAACGACATTCTACATGGTTGTCGGCCTTGTCAGCCCCAACAGGGGAAAGGTTGTCTTCAGGGGCGAGGATATTACGGCTGACCCCGTCTACATTCGGGCGAGAAAGGGCCTTGGTTATCTTGCCCAGGAGCCCAGCATCTTCAGAAAGCTTTCCGTATGGAATAACGTCATGGCGATTCTCGAGACGTTGCCGCTCGGCGCCAAAGAGCGCAAGGCGCGCGCGGAGGAGCTGCTGGCGCCTTTCGATTTGATGAAAGTCGCAAAGCAGCCGGCATATACGCTTTCCGGCGGCGAGCGCAGAAAACTCGAGATTGCCCGTGCGCTTGTGCGCAATCCCGCGATTCTCATGCTTGACGAGCCGTTTGCCGGCGTCGACCCGTTGTCGGTCAACGAGATCCAGGACATCATCCGTCGCTTGGCCAAGAAGGGGCTCGGCATCATAATTACCGACCACAACGTGCGCGAGACGCTTTCGGTCGTCGACCGTGCCTATATGGTCTATAACGGCCAGCTGCTGAAAGAGGGTACGACGGAGGAGCTCATCAGCGACGATGATGTGCGCGCCAGGTATCTCGGAGAGAGTTTCAGAATGTAAAGAAGAACAATGAACAAAAAGAAAGGAGCAACTGCAATGAGCATTGAAATCACTATGAGGCACAGCGATGTGAGGCTTGAGGCGCTTAAGGAGTATGCGCAGCTCCGCATGGATAAGCTCGCGGCGAAATTTCCCAAGGTTACATCCATCAACATCGTCATCGACATTGATGTCAAGAAGCGCATGTACATGGCCGAAGTCGTGGCCAACCGTCTCGGCGAGACGGCTGTCGGAGCGAAGGAATTCTCCGAGAGCGCCAAGAGCGTAATCGATGCGGCTGCCGCTCGTGCCGAGCGCCAGCTCCTGAGAATGCGCGTCAAGGCCCGCAAGGGCGCTGTCAGAAAGCAGCGAGCCGCTTCAGCCAAGAACTGAAAACAAAAATGAGAAACCTGCCAGCCAAAGACGCAGACAAGGGCACGAGCTTTACCGTGGCCGACTTTCTGGAGGCCGGCCGCGACCGTTTGAAGATAAAACTGGTCGCGGGCGCCTCCAACGTCTCCAAGGTTGTCGCCGAGCCGATCGTCAACCGTCTCGGGCTGGCGCTTACGGGGTTTTTCGGGTGCTTCGCGTGGAAGCGCCTCCAGTTGATCGGAAATGCGGAGTGGGCGTATCTCACTTCGCTTTCCAACAAAGAGCGCACGGCCAGATTCAAGGAGCTTGTCAACCACAAGGCGTGGCTTTTCGTGTTCACCGCAGATCGTCATGCTTCCGCCGACGAGATCCGCATTGCCGAAGAGTGCGGCGCGGTCATTATGGAAAGCTCCTTGAAAACGCGCATCTTCTCGCGTCATGCCACGTTCATAATGGAGCAGTTGGGCGCCCCTAAAACCTCGCTCTACGGCACGATGATCGAAGTGTCGGGGCTTGGCGTTCTTATCGAGGGCGATCCCGGGCTCGGAAAGAGCGAAACTGCGCTCGGACTCATCAAGCGCGGAAACGCGCTAATCGCCGACGATCTCACATGTATCCGCAAGGATGTCGCGACAAATCTCCTCTTTGCAAGCGCGAGCGATTCGACCGTCGGCTTCATGGAGATTCGCGGCATCGGCATAATGAACGTCTCGAGAGTTTTCGGCGTCAATGCGATCCGCGGCGAAAAGCGACTGCAGCTCGTCCTGACGCTCAAGCGCCTTGACGAAATAAAGGGCGAGATCGACCGCATCGGTCAGACGCGCCGTGCGCGGACGATTCTCGGTGTGGATGTTCCGAACATCATAATTCCGGTTTCCGAAGGACGCGATCTCGTCAATCTCGTCGAGACTGCTGCGCAGCAGCAGAAGTTGATTTTGGCAGGGTATGATCCCGTATCTGACTTGTCGGATCATCTCCATCGCAGAGCTCAAGATTTTAAGGTGAAAAAAGGGAAGGGCAAAACTAATGGCAGATAAAATCACGAGAGAATTCACCCTCCAGAACAAGTACGGGATGCATGTGCGTCCGGCCGGGCTTTTCGCGAAGACTGCGAGTCGCTTCGATGCCGACGTGGAGGTCGAGAAGGACGGCAACGCCGTATCCGGCAAGTCCATCATGGCGCTCATGACGCTCGAGGCTACATGCGGAACTGTCCTTAAGGTTACTGCGAGCGGGCCCCAGGCCGCAGATGTTTTGGATGAACTTGAAGCGCTCGTCGCGCGCAAGTTCGATATCCCGGATGAGCAGTAAGGCGATGAAAACGATTGCGGGGCTTCCGACGGCGAGAGGATTCGTCGCCGGTCCCGTGTTCATCTATCGCGGCGACGGCGAGATTCCGATTCGCGAGTATGTTGTAGAAGAGCATCTCGTCGACAATGAACTGCGCCGCCTTCAGCGCGCTTTGGTCGAAACGAAGCGCGACCTCGAAGGGCTAATATCCGTTCTCAAGGAGCGTACGGGCCGCTCCGATGTCCGTGTCTTCGAATGTCATTTGATGATTCTCGAGGACATCGTTCTTCAGGACGAAACCAAAAACTACATTCTCAAGGACCGTCTCAACGCCGAAGCTGCGGTGCGAAAGACGGCCGGCGGCGCGCGCGCCCAGTTCGAGCGGATGAACGATCCGTATTTCAGGGAGCGCGTGCGCGATCTTGACGATATCGAGCGTCGTCTCCTGAAAACGCTCATAGGTTACGACAGAAGCCCGAAACTGGAGATAACGACACCTTCGATCATCGTAGCCGACGACCTGACCCCCTCGGAGACGGTCCAGCTGCCCAAGGAGTATGTTCTCGGAATCGCGATCAACGGCGGCTCGACGACGAGCCATGCGGCTCTTCTGGCGAGGGCTCTTGCGATTCCGGCCGTAACTGGCCTTGGCGACATAACATCGCGCGTTTCTCCCGGCGAAACCGTTCTTCTTGACGGTACGAACGGAGCGGTCACCTTGAATCCCGACAAGGCGACAGAGGCCGAATTCGCCGCCTTGATCGAACGCCAGAAGAACATCGCAGAAGAGGCGGCGTCGGGCCTTCCCGCCGGGACGCTAAAAGACGGCGGCGAGATTTTGATTTACGCGAACATCCATCCGGGTGTGCCGATCGCCGGAGTAAAGGCGTACGGCGCGCGCGGAATAGGTCTCTACCGAAGCGAATATCTGTGGCTTGCCAACGAGGTCGAGCCCTCCGAGGATGAGCAGTTCGAGGCCTACCGCAGCGCGGTTGAATTCACCGCGAAGTTCATGCCTCCCGGCGCATCGGCTACAATCCGGGCGCTTGATATCGGCGGCGACAAGATGGTTCGCGGCATAACCGCAAGAGAGTCTAATCCTTTTCTCGGCAATCGCTCCATACGGTATCTTCTTTCCAACCGCGATGTGATGCGAAAGCAGTTCCGTGCGATACTCCGCGCTTCCGCCTACGGCCAGGTGCGCTTGCTGTATCCGATGGTCTCGTGCGTCGAGGAGCTGACCGAAGTCGCATGTGCGCTCGAATCGATAAAGCGCGAACTTGCGGCGGAGGGTCTTGCGTACGACAAAAACATCAAGGTCGGCACGATGATCGAGGTTCCGAGCGCGGCGCTGCTCGCCAAGGAACTCGCCGGGCATTGCGATTTCTTTTCGATCGGGACGAACGATCTGGTTCAGTATACGATGGCGGCGGATCGCGGCAACGAGGCCGTGGCCCATCTTTACCAGCCCCTGAATCCGGCGGTGACGAGACTTGTCAAGATGGCTCTCGGCGCGGCGAAGGATGCGGGCATCCCCGTCAGCGTCTGCGGCGAATCTGCTGCCGATCCGGTCGTAGGTCTTTATTGGGCCGCGCTTGGTGCCGATACGCTTTCCATGAGCGCTTCCTACATCCCCGTGATGGCGAAGCTGTTCTCGCTCTTAACGCGGGCCGATCTCGACGAGTACGCGAAGATTCCCGATTCGCTTCCGTTCGGTTCGACGGCCCAGGCGATTTACGGCGCGTGCCACGACTGGCTCGCGGCCAAGGTTCCCGAACTTCGCGAAAACCTTGTATGATGCGCGTCAACGAGATCGTCCTGGAACGCATTGAGATCGCAGCCGGCGGGGTCGAGCTCGACAATCGGGGCGTGATGTCCGACAAGGCTGTCGAGGCGACAGGGTTCGCGAAGCGTTTCGTCGTCGAAGAGAGCGTTTCCCTTTTCGATCTCGCCATGGCGGCCGTCTCTAAGATTCCGCGCGAGGAACTGGCCGGAATAGGCGGCGTTGTCGCGGCGACGTTCTCGAACGAGAAGCGATTCCCTCAGCTGTCCGTAGCCGTCGCCTCGGCGCTCGGTCTCGGCGCAGGCGTTCCCGCTTTCGACATCCAGATGGCCTGCAGCGCGTATCCTTACGCCGTTTATCTCGCCGGTCGAATGGCGGCCGATACCGGGCGCAAGATCCTCGTTCTGGACGGTGACATACAGTCGAAGCTTTCCGACCCGTCCGATGCGATGACGACACCGCTCTTCTCCGATGCCATGAGCGCGACGATCGTTTCGTCCGGCGAAGGGGAGTCGAGTCTCGTCGATTTTTATTCTAAGGCTTCCGATGCGCTTTCATGCGGTGCTTCAGGCCCGATAAAGATGGATGGCTTCGGCGTGTTCTCGTTCGTCGCCTGCGAAGTCGCGCCTTTTTTGAAGCGCTTTCTCGCCGAAATCGGCGACTCTCGCATCGATGCGTTCGTGCCCCATCAGGCTAACATGTATATGGTCCGTCAATTGGCCAACACGCTGGGCCTGTCCGATAAACTTCATACGAGCGGCGAGGAATTCGCCAACCCGGGCTCGGTGTCCGTCCCTCTTACCATTGTCGAGCGCGGTGTTTCAGGGCGAGTTCTCATCGCCGGCTTCGGCGCGGGGCTTTCGGCTTGCGCCGCGACAGTTACCGTGATGAGTCGTGATTGTCACAGATGAAAACGAAATCGACAAGTTCATCCGTGGATCGCGAAGCGTTCTTCGCTCTCGCCGCCGAGGTCTTTGAGGTCGACAGGGCAGTCCTCTCTGAGGACTCCCGCTACGGTGAAGTGTCCGGCTGGGACAGCGTGAATCATTTGCGGCTCGTCATGGAGGCAGAGAGGCGTTTCGCTGTCTCGTATCCGCTTGAAAAAATACCTTCAATGAGAACATTATCCGATTTTTTGATATAATATACGGGTATTGTTTGAGAAAGGGCAAAGATGAAAATAGACACACTTTGTGTTCAGGGCGGCTGGTATCCCAAGTGCGGCGAGCCGCGCCAGGTTCCGATTTATTCGACGACGACGTTCAAGTATGATACGACGCAGCACATGGCCGATCTTTTCGATCTCAAGGCGTCGGGGTATTTTTATACGCGTCTGGCGAATCCGACAAACGATCAGGTCGCCAAGAAGATCGCCGCGCTCGAGGGCGGCGTGGCTGCGATTCTCACAAGCTCCGGCCAGGCGGCGTCGACATTCGCGATTTTAAATCTCTGCGGAGCGGGCGATCATGTCGTGTGTTCCGCCCAGATTTACGGCGGAACGTTCAATCTCTTCGCCGTTTCCCTGAAGAAGCTCGGCATAGAATTTACCTTTGTCGATCCCGATGCCGACGCGAAGACGATTCAGGCGGCGTTCCGTCCCAACACCAAATGCGTGTTCGGCGAGACTGTCGCCAATCCCTCGGGGTGTGTTCTCGACATCGCGAAGTTCGCCAGGATCGCCCATAAGAACGGTGTTCCGCTCATTATCGACAATACGTTCCCGACGCCGATACTTTGCCGTCCGTTCGAGTTCGGGTGCGATATCGTAACGCACGCGACGACGAAGTATATGGACGGCCATTCTTCCCAGGTAGGCGGCTGCATCGTCGACTCGGGCAACTTCGACTGGGAGGCTCACGCCGACAAGTTCCCGGGGCTTGTTGAACCCGATGAATCGTATCACGGTCTCAGCTACACCAAGACTTTCGGCAAGCTGGCGTACATCACGAAGTGCACCGCCCATCTCATGCGCGACTTCGGTTCGATACCTTCCCCGTTCAACGCGTTTTTGGTGAACCTCGGTCTCGAGTCGCTTCATCTGCGCATCCGCCGCCATGCCGAGTCGGCTCTCAAGGTCGCCAAATGGCTCAAGAAGCAGCCAAAAGTCGCGTGGGTCAACTTCGCGGGGCTTCCTGATTCGAAGTATCACAAGCTCGTCAAGAAGCAGTTCAGCGGCAATTCGCCTTGCGGTGTCATGACTTTCGGCATTCGCGGAGGAAGAAAGGCGTCCATCAGGTTCATGGATTCCTTGAAGCTCATCGGCATCGTCACTCACGTTGCCGACGCCTGGAGCTGCGTGCTCCACCCGGCTTCCCATACGCATCGCCAGCTGACCGACAAGCAGCTCAAGGAGGCGGGAATCCCGCCGGACCTGATTCGCCTTTCCGTCGGTCTTGAAGATCCTGACGATCTGATCGCCGATCTTGCCCAGGCGCTCGAGAAGGTGAAATGATTTTTGGCATTAAAATGTAAATTAGGAGAATCCGCTATGGATAACTTTGAGAAAACTTCGAAGAAGTTCTGTTTTAAGGATTGGGGTATTTCCTTGATTTTGGGCGCAGTGGCTCTTGCTCTGTATGCCATGTACGCTTTTGCCAGCGTGCCGATAGGACTTGAGAATGTAGTCATGGCGTGGATGGGTTCTTCCAGCAATTCGTACGTGCCTTTCCCTGCGGCGGGATGGACCGCGGGCCTGTTCGGGATGTCGAAGTACTGCAATCCTGTTCTTGGAGGTCTTTCGGTCGTGCTGCTTTTTCATGTGGTGAACTTTTTCCTTCGCGAGTGCCTCGGTTTCAAGTTTCCCGATTCCATCAGGCGCACCGGCGGCAGAATAGGCGGCGTTGTCGCCTGTCTGGTGTTCATTTTGACGCCAAGCGTCTTCTCTGCGGCTACGCATTGGGGACCTGCCATTTTCGATACTTTCATAGCGTTGCTGTCGATTGCCGTTTTTATCCCTTTTGCCAAAAAGTCGGGGTTTGTATCGTATCTGGTTCCGGCCTTGTCGGGAATTATCGTTGCGCTGGGGTCTTTCGAAATAATTACGCTTTTCTTCCTTCTGCCTTTGTGCGGAGTTATCGCCTGGATCGATTTTTCGAAAAAAGAGATGCGAGGCTATCTTGCCGCCGGAGTTTTTCTCATGATGTTTTTTGTCGCCATGATTTTCCTGATCGCTTTCGCTCAAGGCGGCTTCTCGGAAACTTTCGGCAATTTCATCGCCTACCAGAAATCCCTTTTCAAAGGTGAATTCAGGAGTGAATATTGGTATCTGTCGATTTTGTTCGCGCTTCTGCCTTTTGTGATTTCGATTTGCGCCTGCATTACCGTTTGCCGCGGAGATATCGGGAATGGCCTTGTCGGATGGATATTTCATTTTATCATCTCGATCGTAGCCGTTATCGCCGCTGTTGTCGTATCGTCTGTTCTCGGCTATTCCGGCTATCAGCCTTCGTTGGTCTCCGCCGCCGTCGCGGCGATGACAGGCTATGTGCTCGTTTACTGGTGGTCTTTGACAAAAGCCTCTCACGCGTTCTCTTCCTCTGCCGTGAAGTCAGGCAATGCTGATTTGTTGAAGAAGATCGGTTATTCCGGCGGTATAGGGTTCGCTCTCGTGATGGGTGTTGTCATGACGGTCAATTTTGCGGTTAAAGCCGATTTTTCCGACAACGCGTCTTTGCATTCATTTTCCGAGAAGGTTATTGAGAGTCTCGAAAAAGCAGTGCCGAGCAGCGAAGAGACTTTATGGGTCATTTCTAACGATCCTGGTGATATTGAAGACAGCCTAGGCCTGATCGGTTTGCAGTTGGGCAAAAAGATTAATTTCGTCTCATTCTCCCAGGAAAGCAACAGCAAGTACTTGAAGAGACTTGCTCAGACGGTTCTTGATGAAAAGCTGGGCGGAGAGGAGCTTTCCAAGGAGTTGCATCGTCTCCTTACTTACGATGACGGCATTAAGCGTCAACGTCTGTTGCCTTTTGTCGAATCATGGTTCAAGAACGATCCTGATGTCGCCGATAAGGTTGTCGTGTGGGGCGTGCCGCATCTTTGGATGAATGCCGGAGTAGAGGCGATGCCCGGTCTTTATTTCTTCACCGCGAAAACCGGTGACGATGATGCCGGTCTCGGCGATTGGCTTGAAGAGTGGCCGAAAGTCAAGGATAAGCTGGATATGGGTGAAGCTTGGGGCAGCTACAGGTTTTACAGAAATAAAAGAGGGGATAATAAAGGTTTGTATCTCAGCGGACGCGATAAGAAGATCGGCTACTTGAGACGGTATGTCGGCTTTATGGCTACATGCCAAGGGAATTATCATCATGAAAAGGGACTTAGGCATTTGGCCCTCAATGATAAACAATCGGCCGAAAAGTGCTTCGACAAGGCGTTTGAACTTTATGATCTTGTTGTGACTGAGATAGATCCAGACAATGTGGCTGCACTCGCCAACATCGATCTTTTGGCGGAGAAAAACAAATTTTCAAAAGCTGTAAAGAAAGAAAAGGAAATTAAAGAAATATTTAAAACCATAGCTAAGGATCCCAACCGTCGTTATAACGTTAGAGACCTGATGCTTGTTTATGGCTCGGTTTGTGATCCTGATTTCATAATGAAATATGCGAATGTCCTTTCTCTTGGCGGTCAGCATGCTCAAGGCATTGCCCAGATCCGTCGAGCGATCGACCTTCTTCCTGTCGAGCAGCGCAGTTTTGCGGAGTTGAGCATGCTTGTTCCTCGTCTTGAAGAGGGCTCTGACAAAGAAAGAGAAGAGGCTCGCAAGATCTACATTGAGCAGATCAGGCGCAATCCCACCAACAGAGAGGCCAATTTCCGCCTTTCGTCTCTAGAGGCGAGGGACGGAAACATCGAAAAGGCCATTGAATATCTCGAGAAGGGTCTTGAAGGTGTCGAGGACAATCCCGATTATTCAAAGCAGAGAGTTCAGCTTTGCCTGATGAAAAAGGATCTTGATGGCGCCGAGGTGTTGCTCATGGAGGATATCGACAGGAATCCTAGGGATATTCAGGCATGGACTTTGTTGACTCATGTAAAGCTTCAGCGCGCGGACAAGCTCAAAGAGGGTCCCGAGAAGAAGAAAATAATGGATGACATCGACGAAAATTTGTCTACGATCAAGAAGTTTGCATCGGGTGACAAGGATAGAGAGTTCATGTATGAGTCCATCAATGCTATTGTGTTGATGCGTAAAGCCGGAAAGGATGCGGCTCTCAAGGCGCGCAATTCCTTCGACAAGATTGCCGACAGCGGTCACGGATCGGCACATGCGGGGGATATGGTCCTTACTCTTGACATGCGTCTGGACGATAAGGAGCACGCTGAAAAACGAGCCCAGAAGATTCTTGCCAAAAACCCCGATGATTCGTTGGCCAATTACATTATGGGGTCTCTCTATCTCGGGAGGGAGGATTATTCCCGTGCCGAGAAACATCTGAGAAAGTCCGTGTCCGGCAAGCGAATCGCTTTGTTGGCATATAACGATCTCGCGGAAGTTCTTCGTAAGCTTAAGAAGTATGACGAAGCCGAAAAATTCGCCCGTAAAGCGGTCGAGGTTACGCCCGATCTGTATGTTGCCCATGAGACGCTCGGCGCTATTCTTTTGGATAACGGCGGATCAGATGAAGAGGCAGAACGCTGCATCAAAAAGGCTTGCGAGCTTTCCAAGGATGAAAACGGCAGGCCCATGGATGTCAGAATGCTCATTTCTCTGGCCCGCCTTCAGTTGAAGCGCGGCGAGAAATTGGACGCGAAGGATAATTTGCGCATCATTCAGTCGCGTGTTGCAGAATTGACCGCTGCGGAGAACAAGGAATTCCAGGAATTGCTGAAGGGCAATGGTGTTAAGTAGTCTTCTGATCGCCGCAACTTTTCAAATCGGGCCTTTATACGAACAAGGGCCCGATTATTTCGCGTTGAGGCCGATTGTTTCTCATGAGGCTGAAACGACGGACGTTCTTTGGCCGGTTTTCACATCTCACCGCGATTGGTGGCGCTTCTGCTACATTCTGAATTTTCAGAACTACGGCGCAGGTGAAGGGTATCAGTTTTCCTTTCTGCCGATCTGGTTTAACGGCGAAGACAAGAAGAAGGGCTCGTACGCGGGGCTTTTTCCGATCTACGGGCAGCATCCGCACATAATGCTTCTCAACGATGTCGAGTTCGCTCTTTGGCCTTTGTGGATGCGCTATAAAATGCCGCGCGGCCGCGATTGGCTCGAGACGAACACTGTGATGTTTCCGTTTGTCAGCTGGCGCAGTGACGGAGCGTGGAGCGTTTGGCCGTTCTACGGCGTTAATTATCAGCGCGAGAGTGACCACCGCTACGCGTTTTGGCCGTTTGTGACATGGGCGTCGTACCGTGCCGACCGCGATACGGCGGGGGCAGGATATTCAAGGATGGTTTGGCCCCTGTATGGCGAGGTCAGGCGCAAGCGCGAAAGACAGACGATGTATCTGCCGCCGTTCTTCTCATTGACGGAAATCATTACAGACGGTAAAGGCAGGCAAGGTGAGATGCGCAGCTGCCCGTTTGTCAGGCTTCGCTGTCCTTGGCCGTTCCTTGAATTAGAGGATATGCCTCAACGCATTCGCATTTCCTTTTGGCCGTTTTACGAGTTTGTTGAAAATTACAGTTACAAGGACGGTTCTCGCGAGAGCGGAGTAAAGAGATTCGGCTGGAAGCTCGTTGAGATATATGACGACGAAACGCGCGTTTTCCCGGTTTGGACTTCGTCTGAAAAATTCACTCGCGTCTGGCCGTTCTGGGAGTGTGAAGTCGACGGCGAAATAACGCGTTCCAGGACTCTTTCCCTGATGCCGATAAGATGGGATCCGGCCGTTGAACGCAATTGGTCCAGCTTTTGGACCTTGTACGAGAATGAATCGTGCCCTGTTTATACGGATCATTCTCTTTTGTGGGGTCTTATCCGCTGGAGGACGAACAAATGACGCTCGAGCGGCTAAGAGTCTGGCTTAAAGCTTTAAGAGTCAACCAGTGGACTAAAAACGGTATCGTTTTTCTTGCTTGGTTCTTTGCATTCGCCGACGACTCTCAGGCTGCGCTGGCGCGCGGGTACAGGCCGTTCCTTCTCGTTTCGGCGATGGCTGTTTCGTTTTCGCTCATATCGAGCGCGTTTTATCTCCTGAATGACATTTCGGATTATAACGCCGACCGGCTTCATCCCGTTAAACGCCTCCGTCCGATCGCCGCCGATCTTATTTCCAAAATCGACGCCGTACGGGTCGCGCTTGCGCTGTTTGCCTGCTCTCTTGCGTATCCCGCCTATCTCGTCTTCCGTCATCCCGACCGCACGTGGGGCTTTGCGGTTATTTTGATT
This sequence comes from Kiritimatiellia bacterium, assembly GCA_045656285.1. Classification (GTDB taxonomy): domain Bacteria; phylum Verrucomicrobiota; class Kiritimatiellia; order RFP12; family UBA1067; genus UBA1067. Next base: position 49,443 of record JAZOQY010000041.1, on the reverse strand, counting down.
TATACCGTGATGCAAAGCCTTTATTCCGGTTTCCTGAAGCGTATCCCGTATATCGACGTCGCTGTTATCGCCGCCGGGTTCGTGCTTCGCGCCGTCGCGGGAGCGGCCGCTATGGATGTAAGAATTTCACCGTGGCTGCTCGGGTGCGCGTTTTCGATTTCAATGTTTCTCGCGCTTTGTAAGCGCCGCCATGAGAAGGCGATCGCATGTGAATCCCGCGCTGCGCTCAGCAATTATCATCCCGTTATTCTCGACACATTGATTTTCACTTCTGCGCTTGCGACGCTCGGAGTGTATCTCTGGTATACTCTCGCCGCTGATACAGTCGCAAGATTCGGAACCCGCGCGCTTTCGCTGACGGCTCTTTTTGTCGCTTTAGGGATTATCCGATATCTCTATCTCCTTTTTCGCAAAGAGGATGTCGGGCGGCCCGAGCGCATTCTCTTGACCGATAAAATCACCTGGCTTGTTCTTTTAGGATATGCCGTCAGCGCGGTTCTCGCAGTCTGGAGCGGAAGATGAATTTTCTTGAACAACTTGCGGCGCGTCGCCGCTTTGGTATAAAGCCCGGGCTATCCACCATTCGCGCCGTCTGCCGTTCGCTCGGCGATCCGCAGGAGCGGATTAGGGCGGTTCACATAGCGGGAACGAACGGAAAGGGGGCCGTTGCGGCGCTTCTTGATGCGTCCCTTCGATCGGCGGGATTGAAGGTCGGCCGATATACGTCGCCGCATCTCGTGAATCTGAACGAGCGTTTTTTCCTGAACGGGGCTCCTGTCGATGATTCGCGACTCGAGGAGATTTCCCTTCGGGTCGAGAAGGCCGTCTCGTCTACGGGCGACGCGGGCGAGGGGACGACATTCTTCGAGGCTTTGACGGCGGTGGCGTTTTCGCTTTATGCCGATAGCGGCGTCGATGCGGCGGTTTTGGAGACAGGTCTTGGAGGGCGTCTCGACGCGACGAACATATGCAATCCGTCGCTTGCGGTGATAACGCGCATAGGGCTCGATCACTGCGATTGGCTTGGCGATACCGTCGAAAAAATCGCTGTCGAGAAGGCCGGCATAATAAAGCCCGGCGTTCCCGTCGTTCTCGGAGAGAATCTTCCCGAGGTGCGCGATATTGTCGAAAAACGCGCCAAAGAGCTCGGTTCTCCTTTTTATTACGCGCCTGACATGGTGCTCGAGCTGGAGATTCCGGACGGCTATTCCCTGGCTGGATCCTTCAATCGCGAAAACGCTTTGACTGCGATTGCGGCATTGAAGGTGATTCGAGAGAGGGCTCTTCTTGACATCCCCCGGAAGAAAAACCTTTTGTCTGGGCTTTCGGATGTCGTCTGGCCGGGGCGTTTTCAGAAAGTGGGCAATGTTATTGTCGATGGCGCCCACAATCCTCCCGCCGCCCGTGCGCTCGCGCTCGCGCTTGGTGAATTGCCGGAGAAGAAGTATGTTTTGGTGGCCGGATTCTGCTCCGACAAGGACGTCGGCGAGACGCTTTCGATTCTCGCTCCATTCGTGTCCAAGGCGTTTGCTACAAAAATGAACAACCCGCGGGCGCTGTCGCCTGATGAACTCGCGTTCAAGATGCGTTCGGCCGGAATGGACGCGGAAGCTGTTTCTACGCTGAACGAGGCGTTTCGTCTCGCTAAGGCCGATGCCGGTTCTCTTGAAGATGCCTCGGTTCTCGTTTGCGGTTCGCTCTTTCTTGCGGGTGAAGCGCTTGTTGCGCTAAACGCCTACCCGTGGCCGTCTCCCCGTTTCGACCCGTCCGAGAGGTTGTAAAATCGAGGATGTTACACTTGACGGTGGAGGCGCAAAAATAGTATACTATTCGACAATTCCGTCTGGATCGGGCCTATCAACCGACTGCCCGAACGGTGAGGAAGAAAAGGTAAAATCCTAAAAAGGAACAGAAAAATGCCTAAGATGAAAACAAAAAAGTGCGCAACGAAGCGCATGAAAACGTCGGCCACGGGTAAGGTTATGCGCTCTCAGGGCGGCAAGGCTCACCTCAATGGCTACAAACCCAGGGCGCGCAAGCGTAATTTGCGCGGTATCACAGTGACCGATAAGGGCGTCACCAAAACGATGAAGCGTATGCTTCAGGACTGAAGGAGGTAAGATACAATGCGTGTTACTAATGCACCCGCTTCCCGCGAACGCCGCCGCCGCCGCCTTGAACTGGCGAAGGGCTTTTATGGAGCGCGTTCCAAACTCTTCCGTACGGCTACCGAGGCCGTCGATCGCGCGATGCGCCTTTCGACCGAGCACCGCAAGCTCAAGAAGCGCGACTTCCGTCAGCTCTGGATCGCCCGCATCAACGCGGCTTCCCGCGCCGAGGGCATCAGCTACTCGAAGTTCATGGCCGGTCTCATCAAGGCTGGCGTGACGCTCAACCGCAAGATGATCAGCGAGATCGCCATTCAGGATCCCGCCGGCTTCAAGACGCTCGTTGAGATCGCCAAGAACGCCTAAAGCGTTGCGTCTTTAGGGACGCGATATATGAAAATGCTCCACCGCTTGCGCTGGAGCGTTTTTTTTTATATAATTGTATGCAATTAAGGGAGTTTATCTATGGCTGAGGAAGATATCAAATCCGCTGAGGACAGCGAGGTCGGTGATAATGTCGAGATCCGTGATACTGACATTGTTTTCGAGTGCCCCAATTGCGGCAAGGAGCTTGTAATCGATTATCGCGGTGCCGGTCTTCAGATTACGTGCTCTGGGTGCGGAACCCTGGTTCTTGTTCCCATTCCCGACGGAATGGAGCTTGTGGATCTGGATCTTGACTGCGGTGAAATCCTGAAGCAGCTTTTCGCCACGAGACGAAATTACCAGAAGGCCGAGCTTCAGATTCAATCGCTGAAAGTTCGCCTCGCCCAATTGCAAGAGGCTCTTGAGGTTATGCAGAAGGTTGTGTCAGAAGGATTGGAGTAATCTTGAACGCTAAATCTATTTTTGTCAATACATTGACATTTCTCAGGGTGCCGTTGATACTTGCCTGGCTTGTGCTGGCGGTAATCGAGGAGTATTGCTTTTCCCCTTGGCTTATCTTTTTTGCCGGAGCGTCGATGTTCTTTTCGGGGTTGACAGATGCGTTCGACGGGATGCTCGCGCGAAAGTGGAACGTTGTAAGTCCTCTTGGCAAGATGGCCGATCCTTTGATGGACAAGGTCTTTTATGTCGTGACTTTCCCGGCGCTTTCGTGGTTGCTTCTCAAGCAGGGCGAATCGGGTCATTCGCTCGTTATGCTTGTTTTTGCGATTTTCTACATATTGCGCGATCTGTGGGTTACGTTTTTGCGGTCGGTAGGTTCTCTTTACGGTGCCGATGGCGCGGCGATGTGGCTCGGCAAGGTTCGCACGGCCTTGTCGTTCCCTGCGGCGGGCTGGGTTTACGCCTATATCGTCTTTCACGATTTGCCTTTCTTCGCACCTGTCGAAGACTATATGCTGTGGAGCTGCTATTTTGTTGAGGGCCTTATGATAATGCTGAATCTCGTCAGCTCTTACACTTACACCAAGGCTTATTCGTGCTACATTAAAAAGGCTCTTGAACGGAATTGATAAATATGCGATAATATTTCGGTATGCTAAAGTTGAGAATGCAGTTGGATTGACAAACAAAATTTAAAAATCAAGGAGAAAGAAAATGAAAAAAAACAAACAAGGTTTTACGCTCGTCGAGCTTCTCGTAGTTATCGCGATTCTCGGCATTTTGATGGCGGTGTTCGTGCCTAAGATTGCTGATGCTCTTTCGTCCGCCAACGTCACGGCGATGGTGAACAAGGGTAAGCAGATTGTGGATGCGATCAGCCAGAAGTCTATCAAGGATTCTGGTAATCCGATTTGGCCTAAGTATGAGAATCCGGCTACGCAGGCAGATCCCAACAGGAATGAGGTCTACAACAAGGCATTCGGTACTTCAACAGAGTATTTCAATGCGCTGTTCGATGTTCAGAACCAGGGTAAGAAGTCCGCCGTCAACTATGATTTGCTGGGCAATCTTTGGGGCGAGGGCGTAGCCGAGGCTGCCTCCGGAAATCTCACCAAAGACAATGTCGCTTGGCACATTTTGGCTGGTGCCAATGACGCTCCTTCGGATGCGATGCCTGTTCTTATCAGCCGCAACGTCGATGTCGGTCAGTTCCCGGTCTCCGGTCAGGAAAATGACATGACCAAGAGGACCGAGAAGCTTACTCTCGGCAGCAAGTATCCTCAGCCTTTCGGCGATAAGGCGTGTGTCGTAGTTCTTAAGGGTGGCGCTGCGTTCGGTCTTGAAGATGACAAGTGCACCTATAAGGATGTTTACGACAAGATCCGCACCGTCCGCATCAATGATGGCACCAAGCTCAAATATCTTGAGCCGTAACAGATGGTCGTAAAGGTCGCCATAGACCTTGCGCTCGACCGGCTGTTCACGTATCTCGTGCCGGAAGAGTTGGAGAAGAAGCTGGCTGTCGGCCAGCTTCTTCTTGTTCCGTTCAATCACCGTCATGTGCGCGGTTTCGCGCTTGAGATCGCCGACTCACCAGAAGAGGGTGTTAAATATAAACTAAAGCCGATTGAAGGCATTGCCGACGAGGGTCCTTTTTTTTCAACCTTTACGCTCAAGCTCGTAAAGTCTATCGCCGCGTATACGGCTTCGCCCATCGAGACGGTTTTGAGGACGGCGCTTCCAGCTGCGGTTCTGAAGCCGGGAGCAAAGGCCAAGGAGCAGCAGTTTGTCGATTATCTGCCGCTTAACGCAGAAGAGCCCTTGACTAAACGCCAGCGGTGGCTTTACGATCAGATAGTTCGACTGGACGGCGGATGGATGACTTTTATCTGCCGTGAACTTTCGACAACGCCTCAGAGCATCAAGGCGCTCGCGGCGAAAGGGCTTGTCGAGATAGCCTCTCGCGCCAAGAGGCGAAATCCACTTTCGGCGAGAAAGATTCTGCCGACCAGGCCGCTTAAGCTCAATGATGAGCAATCGGCTGCGCTTGATTCTATCAATGCTCTCGCTCCCGGTGAGACTCTTCTTTTGCACGGAGTGACCGGATCGGGCAAAACGGAGGTTTACCTGCAGGCGATTGCAGCAGAGCTTGATGACGGTCGCGGCGCGATTGTGATGGTTCCGGAAATCGCGCTTACTCCTCAGACTGTGCAGCGCTTCGCTTCCCGTTTTGGCGACAGAATCGCAGTTTTGCATTCTGCGCTTTCGGACGGAGAGCGTTATGACGAGTGGCACAGAATCAGGAGCGGCGAGGCTCGTGTGGTTATCGGACCCAGAAGCGCGGTGTTCGCGCCGATAAAGGATTTGGGGCTTATAATCGTCGACGAAGAGCACGAGACGAGCTACAAGCAGGATGAAACGCCGCGCTATCACGCGCGAGATGTCGTGGTCATGCGAGCGAAGATCGAAGGCGCAAAGGCCGTCCTCGGTTCCGCGACTCCTTCGCTTGAAAGCTGGGTGAACGTCAGCCGCGGCAAGTACAGAAAGGCTGTTATGCGCGAGCGCGCCGGCGCGGGAACTCTCCCTCGTGTGCTTGTCGTTGATATGGCGGAGGGCGGATCTCCCGGCCGGATATTTTCGCAACCGCTGATGGAAGCGATCGGCGTCAGGCTTGATCGCCGCGAGCAGGTCATTCTGTTTTTGAACCGTCGCGGCTATTCTCGCTCGGTGGTATGTTCCGCTTGCGGATATGTCGCGAACTGTCCCGATTGCGATCTTGCGTATACGTATCATAAGGCCGACAACTGCTGCAGGTGCCATATCTGCGGCGGGTGGATTGAGGTGCCGAAGAAATGTCCCGAGTGCGGCGGGTTGTTCGAGTTCAGGGGCATTGGCACACAGCGCGCCGAAGCGGCGTTGAAGGCGTGTTTTAAGGAGGCGCGTGTCTTGCGCATGGATGCGGATTCGACGCGCGGCAAGAATTCGCATGATGATATCCTTGGTGCGTTCCGCCGGCATGAGGCCGACATATTAATCGGCACACAGATGATCGCGAAGGGGCTGGATTTTCCTAATGTAACGCTTGTCGGGGTCTTGAATGCCGATACGTCGCTTAACATGCCGGACTTCAGGGCGGCGGAGCGGACTTATCAGCTTTTGTCGCAGGTTGCGGGCCGTGCGGGAAGGGCGGAACTGCCTGGCGAGGCGGTCATACAGACCTACAATCCCTCCCAAAGCGCGATACGTTTTGCGGCGAAGGGTGATTTCGCGGCGTTTGCCGAGGAAGAGCTCAAGGAGCGCGAAGAGGCGTATTTCCCGCCGTACTGCCATTTGACGGTTATAAGTTTGCGAAGCCAGTCGCCGGAATTGGTCGCGAACTGGGCCGATATGTATGCAAAGAGTTTAATGAAAGTTAAGGACTTGAATGTCGGTGAAGCAGTGCCTAGCGTGATTGAAAAGGCGGACGGGTGGCATCGCTGGCAGATCGTCTTAAGATCGGCCAAAGTTTCGACGGCGATCAATGCGTGGAAATGGCTTTTGGGCGTCAGGCCTCCGCCGAACGCATTGAAGGTGACATTCGACGTTGATGCGTTTAATTTCTTGTGACGGAATCCAAAAGGATGGTGGAGGTGAGGGGAGTCGAACCCCTGTCCGAAACAGCTCCGACCAAACTTCTACGCGTGTATTCGGCCTTTGATCTCGGCTGAGGTACGCCGACCAACGGGCTTATCCCCAACCATCCACTCGGTTCGGCACCCTTAAGCGAGCGAGAGGAGCCCCCTTAAGCGTGGCCTGCTAGATGATGCCTAGGCGCTCAGCAGACATCGGCGCTTCGACATGCGGCCTTTAATTAGGCGGCAAGAGCGTAATCGTTGTTCGCAATTACTTTTTTCCCTCGTTTTTTACGTGGCCAACGAGGATCCACGACGCGCGATCTGACCTCGGCATATCCCGTCGAAACCGGATCACCCCCATTAAGGGTTGTTTCCGTTCATTATATCAAATGGAGATGAAATCATCAATGATGAAAGAGGAGGGATGTTTTGTTCAACATTTTCCCCTTGAATCAGCTAAAAATGGTATAATGTGACTCATGCAAGAACATGTCATCTCAACGTTGTGGATTGCCGGCGCGTATCTCGTCGGCGGCATTCCGTTCGGTTTCATCATCGGAAAGATGCGCGGCGTCGATGTAAGGACGGTCGGCTCCAGGAATATCGGAGCGACGAACGTCTTCCGTACGGTCGGCAAGAAGTGGGGGCTTATCGCTTTCGCGTGCGACGTGCTGAAGGGGCTTCTTCCGACTTTGGCCGCCAAGATCTGGGCGAGCGAAGAGTGGCTGCCTCTCGCTGTCGGCGTGACTTGCGTCGTCGGACACATGCTTACGCCGTATATGAAGTTCAAGGGCGGCAAGGGTGTCGCTACGGCGTTCGGCATGCTTATCGGTCTGGTGCCTGCGCTTGTAGGCGTCGCGTTCGCGCTTTTCGTTATGGTCTTCGCGCTGTCGAACTACATCTCGCTCGGCAGCTGCAGCGCAGCGGCCTTTCTCGCCGTGTCCGTATGGTTCCCGATTCTGGGCGTGAAGGGGTATCATGATCTTCCGCAGTGCACACTTGTAACTCTTATCGCGCTTTTTGTGATTTGGAAACATCGCTCGAACATCGGGCGGCTTCTCAACGGAACAGAGAACAAGATCTACTTCTTTGGTTCGAAGAAGGTTTAAGTGCAATTTCAGATTAAAATGTGATATAATAAAGCTATGAAAGAAATTACGAGAAAGAAAATCCGTATTACCGATACGACTCTGCGCGACGCCCATCAGTCTCTTTGGGCCACGCGCATGCGTACTGACGACATTCTCAAGATCGCCTCCGAGATCGACGACGCGGGCTTCTATTCGCTTGAATGCTGGGGCGGCGCGACGTTCGACGTATGCATGCGCTTTCTGCGCGAGAATCCGTGGGAGAGATTGCGCCAGATCAAGAAGGTCTGCCCCAAGACTCCGTTGCAGATGCTTCTTCGCGGCCAGAACATTCTCGGCTACAAGCACTATCCCGACGACATCGTCGAGCGCTTCGTCGCTCTTGCGTGCGAGAACGGAATGGATATCTTCCGCGTGTTCGACGCGCTTAACGATCCGCGCAATCTCGAGGTCGCCATCGCCAGCGTAAAGAAATACGGCGGTCACGCCCAGGGTACGATCTGCTACACGACTTCGCCCGTCCACACGGTCGAGAATTACGTCAAGCTCGCCAAGGAGCAGGAGGCGATGGGCATCGACTCTCTCGCCATCAAGGACATGGCGGGAATTTTGACCCCCGGCGCCGCGCGCGAGCTCGTCGCCGCTCTCGTCAAGGCTCTTCCCGAGATGCCCATCCAGATCCACTCCCACATGACGAGCGGAATGGCGAGCGCGATGTACATGGCCGGCGCCGAAGCCGGTGCCGGGTGCGTCGACTGCGCGATCTCGACGATGAGTTCCTTCTCGTCGCAGCCGCCGACCGAGTCGATCGTTTCGATTCTCGAATCCGAGGGTTTCGACACCGGTCTCGATCAGGGCAAGCTCGAGAAGATCAACAATTATTTCAAGGAGCTAAAGAAAAAGCGCCAGCCCGCTTCGTCCTCCAGGGTCGAGGCTGTTGACGCGGGCGTTCTCGTCCACGCGATCCCGGGCGGCATGATCTCCAATCTCCGCAGCCAGCTCGCACAGCAGGATGCGCTCGACAGACTCGACGAGGTCCTCGCCGAGCTCCCCAACGCGCGCGCCGATCTCGGCTATCCTCCGCTCGTCACTCCGACCTCCCAGATCGTCGGCGTCCAGAGCGTTCTCAACGTGCTTTCCGGAAAGCGCTATTCGATGGTCACCGACGAGACCAAGAAGTACGCCGCCGGCTACTACGGGCGGACTCCCGCTCCGATCGATCCGAAGCTCCGTAAGAAACTCTGCGGCGGCCTGAAGGCGATCGACTGCCGTCCTGCCGATCTTCTCAAGCCCGGTCTCGCTGCCGCGGCCGATGAACTTCCCGCCAACACGATTCAGGCCGAAGAGGATATCCTTTCCTATGCGCTCTTCCCCGAGGTGGCGCTTGGCTACTTCAAGTGGCGCAATGCCGATCCTGTGAAGCGCGAGCCCATTCCCGCCGATGTCGAAGAGGCGGCCCAGGCTTCCGCCGCTGCCGCTCCGGCCGCTGCAACCGCCGCGAAGGGCGCGGCGAGCTCCGCTCCGGCTGTCGAAGGCACGCCCGTTACCGCTCCGCTGAACGGAACGTTCTACCGCAGCGACGCTCCCGGCAAGCCCGACATGGCCGCTGACGGTGCGACAGTCAAGGCGGGCGACGCCGTATGCGTTGTCGAAGCGATGAAACTCTTTAATCCGATCAAGGCTCCCTCCGGCGGAAAGATTACGTTTGTCGCTGAACACGGCAAGGCGGTCACCAAGGGTCAGGTCGTGGCGGTTATCGCTTAACTTTAATTTATAATTCCAGGAGGTTGCTAAATGGCAAAGGTTAAAACGAAGAATCCGAGAATTCTTATTGTAACGCCGGAGATTACGTATTTGCCTGAAGGCATGGGCAACCTCGCCGGAAAGATGTCCGCGAAGGCGGGCGGCATGGCTGATGTTTCGGCCTCGCTCGTGGCGGCGCTTTATGAGCTCGGGGCAGACGTTCATGTGGCGCTGCCCCATTACCGCCGGATGTTCCACGAGGAGACGGCCAAGCTCGTGGCGGATGAGCTCAAGAAGTACAAGAGCCATCTTCCTGACGAGCGCATCCATCTCGCGGAGGATCGCTGCTTCTACTACCGCGATACCGTCTACGATCGCGGAGACGGCAACATCAAGCTCGCCCTGGCGTTCCAGCGTGAAGTCATCAACCACTGCATTCCGTACGTTCAGCCCGATCTCGTCCACTGCAACGACTGGATGACGGGGCTTATTCCGGCGGCGGCGCGCCGCATGGGCATACCGAGCCTCTTTACGGTTCACAACATCCACACCCAGAAGCTTACGCTCGACTGGGTCGAGGATATGGGTATCGACGCGGCCGAATTCTGGAACAACCTCTACTACAGCTATCCTCCCTACAGCTACGAGGAATCTCGCAGCAACAACCAGATCGACCTTCAGGCGTCGGGGTGTTTCGCATCCCACTTCATCAATACGGTTTCGCCCACGTTCCTCAAGGAGATCGTCGACGGGTGGCACGCGTTCGTTCCCGATTCCATCCGCAACGAAATCAGGAACAAGTACAACGCCGGCTGCGCCAGCGGCATTCTCAACGCGCCCGATCCGATCGACAATCCCGTGACCGACGACAAGATTCCTTTCAAGTACGGTCCCGACAACCATTGGGAGATGAAGCGGAAGAACAAGCTTGCCTTGCAGCATGCTCTTGGTCTTGAAGAGAATCCCGATGCGCCGCTCTTCTTCTGGCCGAGCCGTCTCGATCCCGTCCAGAAGGGGCCTCAGCTCCTTACCGACATCACGTACCGTTTTCTCGAGAAGTATCATGATCAGGGCGCTCAGATCGCGATCATCGCCAGCGGCCCTTATCAGCAGGCTTTCTGGGACATCCGCAATTTCCACGGTATCGGCAACCGTCTCGCCGTCAGGAATTTCGACGGCCGCCTTTCCCAGCTCGGCTTTGCGGCGTCAGACTTTACGTTCATGCCGTCCTTGTTCGAGCCGTGCGGTCTGCCGCAGATGCAGGCGCCCATCTACGGTTCGCTTGCAGTCGCGCACAACACGGGCGGATTGCACGATACGGTCGACATGCTTGACTGGGGTGCGTCGAAGGGCAACGGTTTTGTGTTTGACACATACGATTCCGGCGGCCTTATGTGGGCGATGGACAGAGCGATGGAGTTTTACATGCAGCCGCGCGAACTCCGCGAGCGCGAAATTTCGCGTATCATGACTGAGTCTCTTTCCAGGTTCAACCATAAAGAGTGCGCCAGACAATATATCGAACTTTACGAGAGGATGCTCGACAGGCCGCTCGTAGCAAATAAGTGATTTGCCGTTAATCGAGTGATTATGGTAAAATACTGCAATTATAAATCAAACAAAAGAGGTGGGTTATCGCACAGTTCACACGTGTAAACTACAAGATTCGCGTTCCTCAGGTTCGTGTTCTTGATTCGATGGGTAATATGCTCGGCGTAATGTCTACGCGCGATGCGCAGAGGATGGCTGAAGACAAGGGGCTTGATCTCGTCGAGATTACTCCCAATGCCGTGCCGCCGGTCTGCAAGATCATGGACTACGGAAAGTTCAAGTACGAAGAGTCCATTCGCGAGAAGAAGGCGCGCAAGTCCCAGAAGGTCCAGAAGGTCAAGGAAATCAAGTTCCATCCCGGTACCGACACCAACGACTTTGATTACAAGCTCCGTCAGATACGCGGCTTCTTGAAGGACGGATGCAAGGTAAAGCTTACGCTTCAGTACCGCGGTCGCGAAAATGCCCACCGTGAACTTGGAGAAGACGTCATCAACCGAGTTCTCGAGGCGATTAAAGACGAATGCTTCGTCGAACAGGCTCCGAAGACGCTCGGGAGGGTGTTGGGCGCGCTTATCGGTCCGCCCAGGAAAAATGCCCCGAAGAGCGCTTCCGCATCCAACTCCCACGATGCTGCTGGCGGGGGAATCCGCATTTCAGTAAGCTGACGTTTTTTTAGACAATGGAGTTTTCTATGAACGAACCTAAACCTGATTTTTCGAACAAGGCGTACCTTTTCCCGCACATCAATCCGGAAGGCATAAAATTCGGCGTGATTGCGCTTGTGTTGGCTGTCGCCTACACAGCCTGGTCCATTGTCGCTTTCTATGAGTTCGTCCAGGCGGGCTGGTTCCTGGGTGTGATTCCGTTTTTCCTTTTGGCGTACGGAGTGTTTCTCTTCTTTCGCGATCCCGAGCGCTATCAGCCCGACGACGACAAGGCCATCCTTTCGCCGGCAGACGGGCGCATCTGCCTCATCAGCGAAGTGGAGATGCCCGATTCGTTTGGCGAGATGGAGGAGTACAAGGGCAAGAAGTTCTGGCGCGTAAGCGTTTTCATGAGCGTGTTCAACGTTCATGTGAATCGTCTTCCGACCGCAGGAACGGTTCTCAAAAAAGAATACATTCCCGGCAAGTTCTTCAACGCTTCGCTTGACAAGGCCTCCAAGGACAACGAGCGCTGCAATTATCTCGTCAAGGCCGACAACGGTCAGGTTTACGGCGTTACCCAGATTGCGGGTCTTGTCGCCCGACGCATTGTTCCTCAGGTCGAAGAAGGCCAGCATCTGGAGCGTATCGAAAGATTTGGCCTCATCCGCTTCGGTTCGCGTCTTGATGTCTATCTCCCCGAGGGCGTAAAGCCCGAGGTGCGGATCGGCCAGATCATGGTCGCGGGCGAAACAACGCTTGGTCACTTAAGCTGAAGGGATTTACATCATGGGCAGGTTCAGATTCAGAAGTCGCAACGCCAACGGGGATGAAGGCAAAAAAAGCGTCCCTCTTAAGGCTCTCATACCCAATCTCATAACTTCCATCGCCGCGTGTGCCGGCATAACGTCCATTTCGCTTTCCAGCGAAGGCCGTTTCGGACCTGCGCTCATCGCGTTGCTTATCGCCTGCGTTTGCGACGGCATGGATGGTCGTGTGGCGCGACTTTTGAACGCGAGCTCCAAGCTTGGAGCGGAGCTCGATTCTCTCGCCGACTTCGTCAATTTCGGCGTAGCGCCCGCGATGTTCATGTATTTCTGGCTTACCGGCGGTCCGAATCACATGGTAGACGGCGTAAAGATGAATCCCGTCTTGATTCGTGCGGTTTTGGCGTGTTCCCTCTTTTATGCGATGTGCGATTGCTTCCGTCTCGCCCGTTTCAACACGATGCTCGAGCAGGAGCAGCTTCCGTACTGGAAACACTTCTTTACGGGCGTTCCCGCTCCCGGCGGTTGCTGGATGGTGCTGACTCCGTACATTCTGCTTGATTCGTTCGATAAGACTTTGGGCGCCAGAGAGATGTATCCCGAAGTTTACGGATTCATGTCCCATCCATATTTCGGAATGGCGATGCTTCTTTTCGTGGGTGTTCTAATGGCTTCGCGCATTCCTACGATTTCTCTCAAGGCCATCCGCGTCAAAAAAAGTTCCCAGATGCCGGTTCTCGCGCTCGGGCTTTTCATCGTCGGCTGCCTTTTCTTCAATCTCTGGCTTACGCTTGGCATAATCGGTACGATTTATATCGTTACCGTTCCGCTTGCGGCACTTATGTTTCTTAAAGCGAAATCCAATTACCAGACTCAGACCTCCGACAAGTAGACATATTGAAGTTTTTCGGTTTTTGGGAGATGAGGAAGCGTTGCCTATCATTTGTTGCTTTTGCGGCACTTTTTGCTTCGCTTGCGCTTGAAAGCCGATCTTCCGGGTTGAGCCCCGATTCCGAAACTTGGAATACGGGTGTAGATTATTATAAGGATGGTGATGCGACAAACGCCGTGGCGACGTTGGAGGCGCTTCTTGATTCGCGAACACATCGCGTGAAAGCGGCCGAGGTTCTCGCCAAGCTGGAATTCGACGAAGCCAAAAAGCCCGGTGCGACAAATGTGCTGGAGCGGCTTGAAAAGGCTGCAAACTATGCTCAAATCGCTCTCCGCGCCTCACCGGAGGATAAACGCCTCAAGAATAATCTTGCGATTGCTGTCGCGGACATTCCCGGGTTGCGCAGAGATATCGAGAAAAGAAGAATCGAATCTGTCGTTGAACAATTCAATGATACGCCTCCCGTTCAGTTTTTGAAAGAGTCTATCGCAGAATCCAGACGGCTGCTCAACGAATTCGAAGAGGTAAAGGCGGCTTCGACAAACGACGCCGATAAAGCGATAAAGATTGCGGCGGAATGCGGGCGGAAGGCCAAGGATCTCTCTGACAGATGGATGGTTGTGAAAAACAAGAGCGACTTGGCCGTCACGAATCAGATTGAAACGGTGCGGAAAATCGATCGTTGCTACAACAAGGCGCTTTCAGCAGCGCGCAAATGCGAGGATCTGGACTTCGATGCGAGATATGATCTGTCCGAGGTGGAAGACGGATTTACAAGATTGCACAAAGACGTTGTCATGCCTCCCGACGCGATTGACGAGGTCGTCTACAATCTGTCGAACAAGTGTATCAACGCCACATTTGAATGCGAGAGGTCGTGGCTTAAGGAGTCTGTCGATTATACGGATTCCTTCCGCGAGAAGTTTCCCACCTGGGCAAAGGAGCAGGAACTGCAGGCCAATGCGGATGCCGACAAGCCTCCGTTAAACGCAGATGTTCAGGCGAAAATAATGAACTATGCGGAAGAGATGGCGAAGCTTCAGTCGGAATGTCTGAAAAATCCGTCGCCGGAAAAAGAAAAAGAAGCTTTGAAAAAGGCTATCGAAATTCGTAAGCTTCTGGAGAAAGGGGGAGACTCCAATGGGCAGGACGGTGAAAACAATCGCGATAAATCCCAGAACGATTCCGATGACAATTCTCAGAACAACGAAGACGAAAACGAGAATGACGATAATCAGAACTCGTCTCAAGGGGCAGGAAAACCTCCAAGTGAAAACAGCAACTCCAACGGCAATGATCGCGGGAACAATGGCTCCGACGGTTCGCGGCAAAGAAGCCGACCTCCCCTAGCTAATGATGACGCGGGGAATGATGGATCAGACGGTTCTCAGCCCAAGGACGATCCGCCGATGCAATCTCCAAATGAAACAGAAGACGGCGGCGATGGCGATCAAAAAGACGGCGGCGAAGATCAAAAAGACGGAAATGCCGAAACGGATGAAGAATATTCCGATCCGCCTGAGGAAAACAGCAAAGACGATATGAAAGAGATTGAATCTCTCTTGCGACAGGCTGAAGAGCGCGGAAAGAAAAATGAGGATGCCAAAAAAGCGCGCATGCGCAATGCGAAACTTCCATTTAACGAAAGGGATTGGTAATGAAAATTGTCGTTGCTTGCGGTGGCACCGGAGGCCATGCGTTTCCGGGGCTTGCGGTGGCAGAGGAACTTCTTCAACGGGGGCATGATGTTACGGTGTGGGATTCAGGTCGTGATGTCGAGTCCAGTGTTATGAGAAACTGGAAGGGCAGCCTGTTTTCCACCGGAGCCCGTCAGATGACAGCGTCGAACGTCTTTGCCAATTTGAGGGCGATCTTCCGCTGCAGACGCGAAATACGCAAGGCAAAGCCGGATGTGCTGCTTGCAATGGGCAGCTATTCGTCGTTGGCACCCGTTATCGCCGCCCATTTCGCCAAGGTTCCGGTTGTGCTTCACGAGGCCAACACGGTTCCCGGCAGGGCGGTTGAATTCCTTTCGCGATATGCAAAGGTAGTGGCGACAAGTTTTGAAGAGACGAAGGAGTATCTGCCGAACGCGAAAACCGTTCATACCGGGCTGCCTGTCAGGGCGGGAATATCTCAAGGCAAGAGGTTCGACTTCATTCCAAAAGGTTCCTTCACTCTTTTTGTCACAGGCGGCAGCCAAGGTGCGCATGCCGTCAACGATCTTGTCACGGATGCCGTGGTTTTGATGAAAAAATGCCTGAATTCAGCGACTCTTGAGCAGCGTCCTTTTTATGTTATCCATCAAACCGGCGCATTGGATGAGGGGCGGGTGATAGCGGCGTATCTGATGGAGTCGATTCCTTCGAGGGTCAAGGCGTTCGAAGATCGCATGTCGGATGCGTTCGCTTCGGCGGATTTCGTCATTGCGCGAGCGGGCGCTTCCACGTGTTTTGAACTGGCCCACTGCGGGAAGCCGGCGTTGTTTATTCCGTTGCCTTCGGCGTTGAGGAATCATCAGCATTACAATGCCGAGGCGTTTGTCAAAAAAGGCGCCGCCGATGAAGCGATCCAATCCAAGCTGACCGCCCAGAACCTTTGCCGCTATATTTTGTCGAAATATGAACATTCCGAAAAGCTGGAGTCGATGTCCGCGAAAATGGCATCGATGGCGATTCCGGATGCCGCCAAGCGCGTTGCCGATCTCGTAGAGAAAAACGGGGCAACTGCCTGATCCTTCGAGAAATGGTGGTTTTTGTTGCCCGGTTTTGCGGATATTTGATAAAATGAAAATGATGTCGAGAGTGTGATTCCCGGGGATTTTCGCGTTATATGATTTGAACAAATCACAAGGAGCCTAAAATGAAAAAATTGTCGATAATTGCTGCGGCGGGACTTTGCGCCGGATGTTTGTCAAGCGATGTGAAGCATGATGTCAAGGTCGAGCCGTTCGGCACGACCAAAACCTGTGAGGCGGCCTCTCTCTATACGATTGAAGGCAAGGGCGGTCTTAAGCTGGTCGTATCCGATTTCGGCGGTCGCCTTGTAAAGTGTTATGCTCCCGGCCGGAATGGCGATATGGCCGATGTCACGCTCGGATGGAATTCCGTCGCGGAGTATGAGAAGCTCGGCTTTTCCATGAGCACATTGATCGGTCGCTACGGCAACCGCATCAAAGACGGCAAGTTCGTTTTGGAGGGCAAGACGTATCAGCTGCCTCTCAACGAGACATCTCCCGCTCCCCGCAATTGCAATCTCCACAGCGGTCCAGATGGATGGGATACCAGGGTGTGGAAGGCCATACCGTTCGCGAAGGGCGATGTAAGAGGGCTGGAGCTGACTTATGTCGACAGGGAAGGCAAGAGCGGCTTTCCCGGAACCGTGACCGCCAAGGTCACGTACAGCGTTCTTCCTGAAAATATCTGGCGCATAGAGTACGAGCTGGTCTCCGACAAGCCGACTGTCGTAAATCCGACGCACCATTCCTACTGGAATCTTGCAGGCGAGGCGAGCGGCAATGTCTTGGATCAGCAGCTCAAGATTTTTGCCGACAAGTACACTAAAACGGATGACGGGCTGATTCCCACCGTGGATGCTCCCGTTGCCGGAACCGGGTTCGACTTTACCGAGCTTCGCCCGATCGGGGCCAAGATGGACTGGATGAAATCCCAGGCATGGCTCAAGCCTATGGATAATTGGTACGATCACAACTTTGTCCTTCGCGGCAAGGCCGGCGAGATGAAGCAGGCTGTCGAGATGTATGACCCGAAGTCGGGGCGCGTTCTTGAAATCTGGACGACCGAGCCTTGCATGCAGATGTACGGCGCCCAGAATATCGATCTCGGCGACAGCAACAGGAACATGCCGTCGAAGACGCCCGGCAAAAATCTTTGCCAGTATGCCGGTGTTGCGCTTGAAACACAGCATTATCCCGATTCCCCCAACCGTGCCGACTTCCCGTCGACCGTGCTGATGCCGGGCAAGGTGTTCCGTTCGGTTACAGAGTATAGGTTCAAAACCCGCTAATGATCGACTGCCGCCGCCTGATTGGAATGTTTCGATCGCCATTCCAAAACGGCGGCGCGGATATTGTCTGAAGGTGTCATGTTTACAGGTCTCATACAGAAAATCGGAACGGTAAAACGCGTCTCGCGCGGAGCGGGCCTGGTTCTCGAAATAGGTTTCGAACCTTGGGCGCAACCGCTTGAGAAAGGCGAGTCCGTCGCTGTTAACGGAGTGTGCCTTACGGTTGTCGGTTTTGACGACAGGCGTTTTACGGCCGATGTTCTTCGCGAGACGGAATCCCGTACCGGCTTGAGCGATCTCATTCCCGGAGAGAAGGTTAATCTCGAGCGGGCTTTAAGGGCGGGCGATCCGATGGGCGGCCACATCGTCCAGGGTCATGTCGACTGTCGCGGAACGATTCTCTCGAGAGAGCCCAAGGGGCGGGATTTTCGCTTGCGCATCGGCTGCGGGCGCGTTCTTGCCGCGCAATCGGTTGTGAAAGGCTCTGTTGCCGTTGACGGAGTTTCCTTGACGATCACCGGCGTCGGAGAGGATTGGTTGAGCGTCGATCTCATTCCGACCACAGCTGTTGAGACGACTCTCGGCGCGAAAAAAACCGGAGCCAAGGTGAATCTCGAGGGCGACGTCATCGGGAAGTATGTCGCCAAGACATTTCCCCGCAAGGGCCTTACCGAGGATGATCTTGCCCGAGCCGGTTTTTTGGATTGATTGCCCTCTGATTTTTTCCGACGATGTAAGATTTTAATGAAAATCACCGTTGACTTTGGCGGTGGTTTTTTGATATACTTACATACCAATTACAAGGCCAGGTTAGCACAGTTGGTAGTGCGGCTCATTCGTAATGAGCAGGTCGGGGGTTCGAGTCCCTTACCTGGCTCCAGTAGAGATGGCGGGAGTAGATCAATTGGTTAGATCATCAGATTGTGATTCTGAGGGTTGCGGGTTCGAGTCCCGTCTCCTGCCCCAGACCTGAAAGGACCTATAAGGTGTCGGTTGTAGAAGCGTTGCTTGATTTGCAGGAAGTTGACGGACGTATCCGTGAGCTTGAAGTTGAACTTAAGGATCTCCCTCGCCGCAAAGCCCTCGAGACCGCCAGACTTTCGGGCGTAAGTGCCGATCTCGTCGCCGCCCAGGAGGGGCTCAAGTACGCCAAGGACCGCGTTAAGGGTTTCGAAGAGGAAGCCGGTGGTCTCAAGGAGAAAGTCCGTCAGCTTAAGCTTACCCAGTCGGGCCTTAAATCCAACAAGGAATATCAGCAGTATTCCGTCCAGATAGATTTTGTGAATCACGATCTCGAGGCCGCCGAGAACAATCAGATCGCCGCGATGGACGACATTCCTTCCGCCGAGAGGCGCGTCGCCGATGCTCAGGCCCGTTACGATCAGGAGAAGGGCGGCGTCGACCAGTTCGCTGCCGAAATCGACGAGCGCATCGCTGCCGTTAAAGTCGAGCTTGACGAGTGTTTGGCCGCCCGCGTCGAAAAGGCCAAGGCTGTCAACGATCCTAAATTCTTGCTTTATTACGAGCGCTTGAGAATGAAGCGTTGGCCCGTTGTCGCTCCTCTTACCACAGATGGCGTTTGCGACGGCTGTCACCTTGTTCAGCCTCCGAGCGTGTCTCAGCTCGCTCAGGCCAATGCTCGCAACGCAGCCGCCGACAAGCCTCAGAGCATTGTCGCCTGCACGATGTGCGGTCGCATTCTTTACAGCGATCTTTGATATTTTCTTCTGAAGTGATGTGCCGGTGACCGGTCGCGGCCGCAAGGCTGAGGAAAGTCCGGACTCCACAGGGCGGGAGACCTGCTTGTCAAAGGCAGGAGACATCGGGCAAACCGGTGTGATGGAAAGTGCCGCAGAAAACAGGTAGCCTCGTTTCGGGGTGATAGTGAAAAGGCGGGGTAAGAGCCCACCGGCGCGCTTGAAACGGCGCGCGCATGGTAAACCCTCTCCGGAGCAAGATCAAATAGGGGATCGACGGGCTGCCCGTCCGGCGGTTGCGCGTAAAGCGCAGCCTTCAGATCCCGGGTTGATCGCGTAGATGAATGATCGGACTTCCTGGTTCGCCAGGGAGGAACAGAATCTGGCTTATTCGCCGCGCATCACTTCAGAAGAAATTTTTTGCGCTATTCTATTTTCGATATCAAAGTAGTATAATATGCTGTACTATGAAGATAGGTGAAATTTTATCCAAGTCCGAATACTCGGTTTCGTTTGAAGTGTTTCCTCCGAAGCGCGACGCTTTGATGGAGCCGGTCATTCAGACGGTCGGAGAGCTGGCTGACGAAAAGCCCTCGTTCATTTCGGTTACCTACGGGGCGGGCGGCGGAGCCAATACGAATACGATCGCCCTGGCGGAACATGTCCAGAAGACCTGCGGCGTTCCGGCGCTCGCGCATCTGACTTGTCTTACCTCTTCAAAAGAGAAGATATCGATGGAGGTCGAGGCCTTGCGCCGGGCCGGGATCGAGAATATCCTTTGCCTTCGCGGTGATGTCCCCAATGGCGAAAGTGCGGAAGGGGAGCGCGATTTCGCCTATGCCGCCGATCTTGTGAAATCTCTGCGCCCGTTCGATTTCTGTCTTGGAGGAGCCTGCTATCCCGAGTGCCATCCGGAATGCGAACATCTCGAGGCCGACATTGAAAATCTCAAGGCCAAGGTCGATGCGGGGCTCGATTTTCTCACCACCCAGATGTTTTTCGACAACAATGTGTATTTCCGCTATCTGGCCAGGCTTCGCAACGCCAACATCACCATTCCCGTGATCGCCGGCATAATGCCGGTCACCAACGGCAAGCAGATATCCCGCATCTGCAGGATGTCCGGAACCGTTTTGCCTCCGCGCTTCCGCGCAATCGTCGACCGATTCGGTGACGATGGCGCAGCCATGCTTTCAGCCGGCGTCGCCTACGCAACGGAGCAGATCGTCGATCTTTTCGCCAACGGCGTCAAATCGGTTCATGTCTATACGATGAACAAGCCGGAGGTGGCCAAAAGGATCATGGCCAATCTTAAGGGCATTGTGACGCTATAGGTATGGCGCCTACGTTCGAGGAGATTTCCGTTTACCTGCGTTGCGGCGACGGATCCGGCGACGACTTGAAGCGTCGCGTCGCCGAACTGTCGGCAGAAGCGCCGATAGAAGATCGAGGCATATTTCTCCGGGACGGCGACGTTTTTTTTCTCTGCGGGACTGTCGGGGCTTCTTTTGACCGCTGGCACCGCCAGCTCTCGGCAAAAAGCGCCGCCGATGCGCTGATCGCCCAGGCGATAGGCACGGCGGCCGTTGAAAAGGTGATGGACAGGCTGGAGGATGAAATAAGATCGACGCTTTCTCCGTGCGAAAAACTTAAGCCGCGCCGTTCTCCCGGATACGGGAAGATGAATCTTGGTCTTAACAGGGAAATCGTCGAAAGGCTTGATGCGGCAAAGCGCATAGGTGTTTCGTTTACTGATTCGTTGACTCTTCTGCCGTCTAAAAGCGTGACGGCCGTTTGCGAGGTGGAGAAATGAGCATTGTTTTTTTTGACGGGGCTCTAGGCACAATGCTGCAGTCGCGCGGACTCAAGGCCGGCGATGTGCCGGAAGACTGGAACATATCCGATCCTGACACGGTTTCGGATGTCCATCGCCAATATGTGCGCGCAGGATCCGACATTATAGTCGCCAATACCTTCGGCGCGAACAACCTTAAATACCACGGCAGGTTTTCCGTTCCGGAGGTTGTTTCCGCAGCGGTGAAACTCGCTCGCGAAGCCGTCGGTGCGAACGGTCGCGTAGCCCTTGATGTAGGCCCTACGGGCAGGCTCCTGAAGCCGTCTGGCGATCTCGATTTCGATCGCGCCTATTCGGCTTTCGCAGAGACCGTGAAATGCGGCGCGGCGGCCGGGTGCGATGCCGTGCTCATAGAGACGATGAGCGACACCATGGAGCTGAAGGCCGCCGTCCTCGCCGCAAAGGAAAATTCCTGTCTGCCGGTGATGGTGACGGTCGCGCTCAACGAAGACGGCAAGCTCTTGACGGGCGCCGATGTGGAATGTGTCGCGACGCTTTTGGAATCTCTGGGTGTGGATGTGTACGGTTTCAATTGCGGTATCGGGCCTGATCTGATGCTTCCGCACGTCCAAAGGCTCGCCCGCCTTACGACGAAGCCGATAATGGTCAAGCCCAATGCGGGACTGCCGACGCTCAAGGACGGAAAGACCGTCTTTACGGTCGGTCCCGAGACATTCGCACGGCATGTCGCAGAGCTGGTGAAGGCCGGCGCGTCTTTCGTCGGCGGCTGCTGCGGAACGACTCCAACACATATAGAGGCCGCCAAAAAGGCTTTAGCCGGACTTTCTGCTGGTGTTGCGGCGGCCAATGACGATCGCACGGCGGTTTCGAGCGGAACGCACGTTGTCGAACTTCATCATGGCGAAGGGCTTGTCATCGGCGAGCGCATCAATCCTACCGGGAAGAAACGGCTTAAAGAGTCCTACATCAAAGGGGATAGCGCCTATATTTTGCGGGAGGCCGTATCACAGATCGATGCGGGGGCGCGGATTCTCGACATCAACTGCGGGGTTCCTGGGATAGACGAGGCCGCGACTCTCGAGGCGACGGTGGAATTGGTTCAGAGCGTGAGCACGGCGCCCGTCCAGATCGACACGGCCGATCCGCTCGCACTTGAAAGGGCTCTCAGGCGGGTGAACGGAAAGGCCTTGATCAATTCCGTCAACGGCAAGCGCGAGTCGATGGATGCGGTTTTCCCGCTTGTCAAACGTTATGGCGGCGTTGTTGTCGCGCTTTGCCTTGACGAGAACGGCATTCCGTCTACGTCGGAGGGGCGTCTTGACATAGCCCGAAAAATCTTGGCTGAAGGATCGAAGTACGGTCTTGGCGCGAAGGACTTTGTGTTTGACGCCCTGACATTGGCGGTAAGTGCCGATGCCGAGGCCGCCAAGACAACGCTTGAGACGGTCAGGCGTCTCAATGATGAATTGGGTGTCCATACGGTGCTTGGGGTTTCCAATGTAAGCTTCGGCCTCCCGAACCGTCCTGCCTTGAACAACGCCATGTACACGCTTGCGAAAAGGGCCGGTCTTTCGGCGGCTATCGCAAACCCTGCGGCCATCGGCGAGAGTTCTGACGAGGCGGCGTTCGATGTTCTGCTTGGACGTGATGTGAATTGCGAGAAGTGGATATCTCTTTGCAGGCAAAACGAAAATGGAGCGGCTTCCGGTGCTGCTCCCGACGGGGATCTGATGTCTCGTCTAGCCCACAGCATCAAGCGCGGCCTCAAGGAGGATTCCCGGGAGATCGCCGTTCAGTTGACTGGCCAGGGCGTTGAAGCGGTGGCGATCGTCGAAAAGGCCATTGTTCCGGCCCTGGAGGAGATCGGCAAGGGTTTCGAGTCCGGGAAGGTTTTCCTGCCGCAGCTTTTGATGTCGGCCGATTCGGCCGGTTCGGCGTTTGAAGCGGTGCGCTCTTCGCTGAACGCGTCAGCCGAAGTCGCCCGCAAGGGGCGCCCTGTCGTGATTGCCACGGTCAAGGGCGACATTCACGATATCGGCAAGAACATCGTTCGAGCTCTGCTTGAAAATTACGGATTTGATGTGATTGACCTGGGCCGTGATGTGGCGCCTGAGGTTGTCGTCGACGCCGTTCGGAAGTCAAACGCGATGATGGTCGGTCTTTCTGCGCTGATGACGACGACTGTAGGCGCCATGGCGGAAACGATCGCTCTTCTCAAAGAGTCGGGCCTTGATTGCAGAACATGTGTTGGCGGCGCTGTCGTGACCCAGGATTATGCAGATGGAATAGGCGCGGATTTCTACGCCAAAGACGCCATGCGCACGGTGCGATTCGCCGAAGGTCTGCTGTAGGACTTAGCGCAGCAGCATCATGTAGACTGCGGTTCCCGCGATTATGCTCACCAGCGGGTTTCGCCAGAAAAGCTGGAGCGCGACGGTGACGATCCCGGCTGTGTAAGGGCTCGGCGCGCGCCATTCAAGCGCCGAGTATGAATAGATGATCAGAAATCCGATTATCACCGGCGAAATCAAAACGCCAAGACGCCCGACCCACGGCGGAAGATTTCTTGATTTTCGCGAAAACAGCAAAAAGGGCAGCGCCCGGAGCGCGTATGTTACAGCCCATCCGACCGCGACGAGGGCGACAAGATATAAGATCCGGTTATTTTCCATTGCGGAACAACCCCCTCATCTGGTCGGTGAAGATCACGAGAAACAAAGCGACCATGGCGAATTCTATGCCTTGCGTCGCCTCCTTTATCCTTTCGGGCGACAGCGCTTTTTCGAGAGCGTACACCACCAGGCATCCGGAAGTGACGCCGGCGATCCAATAGGAAAGGTTCATCGCCGAAAGATATGTGCAGTACTTTTCGTAAAGTTTGGGATCGCGGATCCTGCTCGCCGTTTCCAGGGCGTAGTTCTCGTCTGTCAGCATGTGGATCAAAAACAGCTTTTTGAAGAACGATATGTTTTTCCATTTTGACAGCATTGATATTCCGTAAAACGCATATCGGAAGTTTATCATCAATGTTATCGCCGCGACGGTCGTCAGAGAAGCGTTTTGGGCCATCAGAGGAACGATCGCGAAACTGAGTGTTCCTGAAACGAATGCCGCCGAGGTAAGCAGTCCCCAAAACGGGGCGAAAGGAGCGCCTGCTTTGGCCCCCATCAGGACACCTGCGGCGAAACCCATCGTCGAGTATCCCATCAGCACGGGGAGAGAGTCGATGAACGCTCTCCCCAAAATTTTACCGTTGACATTCATTTCGGGAGATTTTACCATAACTTCTCTGTCGGCTTCAACAAGAGCGTGAAGCACCGACAGGGTCCAAGTCACGAGTCCGGGTTTGAGGAGGTTGCTGTTTTTTGTGTTTTGCTTTTGTCAATTGTGGTATAATATTGCCAGAAAACGGGTTGAGCGTCGTGTTGCGGCGCTTGGCTTAAAGTGGCCTAACCAAGGAAAACAAAAATGAAAATCAAAAAACTCAAAGGTCTTATTGCTGCAGCTCACACTGCGTTCAATGATGACGGCAGCGTCAATTATGATGTCATCCCCAAGCAGGCTCAGATGCTTGTCAAGCAGAAGGTCACCGGCGTCTACGTAAGCGGAACGACGGGCGAGGGTGTCCACTGCTCCACCGAAGAGCGCAAGAAGGTCTTTGAGGCCTGGACAAAGGCCGCGAAGGGCAAGCTCTATCTCATCGCCCATGTCGGTTCCCTGTCGCTTCCCGATACCCAGGAGCTCGCGCGCCACGCCCAGGAGATCGGCATGGACGCGACTTCTATCGTGCCGCCGTGCTTCTTCCGCCCCGGCTCGATCCAGGGACTCATCGACTACATCAACGAGGCTCTCAAGTATGCCGACAAGATTCCGTTCTACTACTACCATACTTCGATGAGCGGCGTCACGTTCGATATGGAGGCCTTCCTGAACGCGGCCGACGGAAAGATCAAGAATCTCGCCGGCATCAAGTTCAACTATCCCGATCTCTACATGTATCAGCGCTGCCTTAAGGCTTGCGGCGGCAAGTACGATATCACATGGGGCATCGACGAGTGGTTCGCCGGCGCGGTAGCGCTCGGAGCCGAATCCGCCATCGGCTCTACGTACAACTATTCCGCCGGCATCTACTACAAGATTTGGGATGCCGTCAAGAAAGGCGATCTCAAGACTTCGCAGAAGCTCATGAAGAAGGTCTGCGATATCGTCGACATTCTCGTCGAGTTCGGCGGTGTCGCGGCCGGAAAGGCGATGTGCGCCGTTCACGGCGTCGATCTCGGCACGGTTCGCGTGCCCTTGAAGCCGCTTACGAAAGAGCAGAAGACCGCTATCGCAAGCCGCCTCAAGAAGATCGGGTATAAGTAGTTAGTAGTTAGTGGTTAGTGGTTAGCTGTTAGCTGCTAGCTGCTAGCTATTAGTGCGCTTGGAGCCAGTTGTCGCCTACGCCGATGTCGACTTCAAGCGGTACGCCAAAGTCGATGGCTGAAGTCATTTCGCGTCTTATTATCGCCTTCAGTTCGTCGACTTCTTCTTTTGGAGCGTCGAAAACGAGTTCGTCATGAATCTGAAGAACCATTTTCGATCTTAATCCGGCTGCGGAAATCGCGCGCTCCACATTGACCATCGCGACCTTTATGAGGTCTGCGGCCGAACCTTGTATGGGCGTGTTGATTGCGTCGCGCTCCGCCGTCTGGCGGGCGGTTGCGTTGCGCGAGTTGATGTCTCTCAATGTGCGTCTGCGGCCGAGAATGGTCGTCGCGTATCCTTTTTCGCGGGCGGTCGCGATCGATTTGTCCATGTATTCCTTGATCTTCGGATAGAGCTTGAAATACGTTTCGATCAGTTTTGCAGCCTCGCCGCGCGAAATCTTAAGGCGCTGCGAAAGCCCGAACGCGGAAATGCCGTAGATGATCCCGAAGTTGACCATCTTGCAGAACGAGCGCTGTTCATCCGTAACGAACGCCGGCATCACGTCATAGACTCTCGCCGCCGTGTCGCGGTGGATATCCTCGCCGTTCTTGAACGCTTCGATCATGGCCTTGTCGCCCGAGAATGCTGCCATGAGCCGGAGCTCGATCTGCGAATAGTCGGCTGAAACGAGGACGTGCTTTTCGTCGCGGGGAACGAACGCCTTTCGGATGAGCTTGCCGCGCGGAGTTCTTACCGGGATGTTCTGGAGATTCGGATCTGAGGAGCTCAATCGGCCGGTTTCGGTAAACGCCTGCGCGTATGTCGTATGGACGCGGTTGTTCTCGTCGATAAGCGTCGGGAGCTTGTCGACGTAGGTCGATTTGAGCTTTGTGCAGGCGCGGTATTCGAGGATCTTCGGAATGATCGGATGGATCGACGCGAGTTTCGAGAGGGTTTTCTCGTCGGTCGAATAGTTTCCCATCGAAGTCTTTTTGATTCCGTCTGCGGGAAGGGCGAGCTTTTCGAAGAGAAGAGCGGCGAGCTGCTTGGGGCTGTCCGGGTTGAAGCCGGCGTCGGCATAGGAGAGAATGTCGGTCAGGAGCGCGAGAATTTCGCGGTCGAGTTCTCGCGCGTATTCCTTCAGTGCGGCGACGTCGATCTTTACGCCCTCGCGCTCCATGTCGATCAAGACTTTTACAAGAGGCTCTTCGGCCGTCTCGAGGGCTTTTGTCGCTCCGGCCTCTTTCGCCGATTTCCTCAATACCGCGTCAAGCCTCAGCGTGACATCGGCATCCTCAGCCGCGTAATCGAGAATCTCTTCAGGCTTGAGAGCCGCCATCGAAAGCTGCTCCTTGCCGCGCTCCTTGGCGCCGATAAGCGATTCGATCGGGATGGGCCTGTATGAAAGATACTGTTCGGCGAGCGCGTCCATCCCGTGACGGGCGGCGGCGTCGAGACAGTAGTGCTCAAGAAGCGTGTCGCGCGGAGTCGACGCGAAGCCGATGCCGTATCTCAAAAGCACACTGCGGTCGAACTTCACGTTGTGGCCGACGAAGGTTTTGGCCGGATCGGCGAAAAGGGGTCTGAAGACATCGATCCAGTCGGCGGTGACGTACCACGCCTTTCCCGGTGCGGTCGCAAAGGAGAAGCCGACCATTTTGCAGAAGTGCGCCTCGGTCGGGCCGTGTCCGTCAAACGCGGCCGTTTCGGTGTCGAAAGCGATGACGTCGGCTTTCATCAGTTCGTCGAAAAGCGCACGCGCTTCGCTTTCGGTGTCGACGAGCCTGTAGTCGTGGGGCGTCGACGCGATGTCGTTCAGTTCGGGGGCGTCCTTCGCGCGTGACTCCTCGAGTGCGGTAGCGGCTCCGTCGCCGAGGAAGTCCTTGGCGAGACGGTTGAGCTCGAACTTCGCGCAGACGGCGGCGAGTTTCTCCTTGTCTATGCCGTCAAGCCTGTATTCGTCCCAATTCGGTTCGATCGGAACGTCGGTGCGGATGGACGTGAGAAATTTTGAGATTTTGGCGTCTTCCTTGCCGTTGAAGACCTTTTCGGCGAGCTTGCCTTTGAGTTTGTCTATGTTTTCGATTATGCCCTCGACGCTGCCGAATCGCTGCAGAAGATCGGTCGCCGTTTTTTCGCCGACGCCGCGTATTCCGGGGATGTTGTCGGACGCATCGCCGGCGAGAGCGAGATAGTCGATCATCTGCAGCGGCGATGTGAAGCCCCACTTTTCCGTGACGCCTTTCTCGTCGTAAATTTCGGCGGCGTCTCCGGAGCGCGCCGGGCGGTAGAGCTTGATTCCGGGGCGCACGATCTGGGCGGCGTCCTTGTCGGGCGTCGCCATGTAAACGTCAAAACCCGCCTCGGCGCCTTTTACGGCGAGAGTCCCCATGACGTCGTCGGCCTCGAATCCGTCGAAGCGCACCACGGGAATCTTGAGCGCCTCGGCGAGTTCGAAGGCGTACGGAATCGACGCTGCGAGATCTTCGGGCATCTTCTGGCGCTGGGCCTTGTAGGGTGCATACGCTTCGTGGCGGAACGTGGGTCCTCCGGGGTCCATCGCAAGAACGGCATGAGTCGGCTTTTCGCGCTTCAAAATCGCAGTGAGCCCGTTCACGAGGCCGAGGAGGGCGGAGGTGTTTATTCCGCTTGCGGTCATTCTCGGGTTCTTTAAAAAAACGAAATGCCCCTTGTAGAGAAAGGGCATCAGGTCGATTATGAAGAGCTTGTTCATAGGCGGATATCCTATTTGACTTCTTTGTCGCGTTTGTTGATGTAGCCTGCGCTTTCGCCCGACTTTTCGGGATATGTCACTTCGATTTTTTTATTCTCATCGTTACCCTCGATCGCCGCTTTTTTATTCTCATCGTTACCCTCGATCGCCGCTCTTATGTTCGTCTGGGCGATTCTCATCGAGTCAAAGCGGACTTTGAGCGTCTTCTTTTCCAGATTGAAATCAAGTGATTTCATGTCGACGCCGTCATAGACGAAGAGGCGCTCTTTAATGGAGTTTGTGTTCGCTTGCGTCATTCCGGGAACTTCGAAGACATGCTCGCGAAAATCTTCGCGGCGGCAACCTTCGGTGAAGGAGGCGATTGCGATGAGCGAGAGAAGAAGGATGGTTTTTTTCATGTCATTTGAGATTATTGGAAGGTTGTCGGATCCATGTCAGGGCCGAACGGCGACAGTTCTCTCAGGCGCTTGATTACGGGCGGCAGTTTTTCAAGGACGTAGTCGATGTCGCTTTCAGTATTGTAGCGAGAGAGCGAAAACCTCACGGAGCCGTGAACCGCGGTGAAGGGGACTCCCATTGCGCGGATGACATGGCTCGGGTCGAGCGAACCTGAGGCACAGGCGGAACCCGTCGAGATGCAGATTCCGAGATCGGAAAGGCTGTATGCGATAGCTTCGCCTTCGATGTATTCAAAGCTTACGTTGAGAGTGTTCGAGAGTCGGTTTTCCTTGTCGCCGTTTATGCGCACATCAGGACACGTGGCGAGAATTCCCGCTTCGAGCCTGTCGCGCATCCTGGCGATTTTCTCGTTTTCGTCGTCCATTCCGAGTCGGGCGAGTTCGCACGCCTTGGCGAGGCCGAGAATGTAAGGAACGTTCTCGGTTCCGGCGCGGCGTCCCGATTCCTGGTGGCCGCCTAGCATGAACGGCTTAAGGAGTGTGCCTTTTCTGACATAGAGGAAGCCGATACCCTTGGGCGCGTGGAACTTGTGGCCTGACATGGAGAGCATGTCAATGCCGGACGCTTTGACGTCGACTTTGGACTTGCCCGCTATCTGAACGGCGTCGGTATGGAGAGTCGCGCCGTACTCCTTGCAGATTTCAGCGATTTTTTCTATAGGGAAAACGGTTCCCGTTTCGTTATTAGCCCACATTATCGTAACAAGGGCTTTCTTGGTGCCTTTAAGTTCTTCGCGAAGCTGTTCTAGGTTGAGTCGACCGAAGCCGTCGACACCGAGTTCAACAACCTCGTGACCAAGCGCTTTCAGGCGGCGGCAAGGTTGGAGTACCGCAGGATGTTCGACGGCCGAGGTTATGATTTTTGTTTCTCGACCGTGAAAGTCGGCGTAGCCGCGAATCGCCGCGTTGTCGGATTCGGTTGCGCATGATGTGAAGATTATTTCCTCGGGCGAAGCATTGATGAATCGGGCCACCTCTTCACGCGCACGATTGATGTATTTGGCGACCTGGCCGCCAAAGGCGTGCATAGAACTCGGATTGCCGTAAAGTTCATTGAAAAACGGCATCATTACATCTTTTACTTCCGGTGCGATGCGGGTAGTGGCGTTGTTGTCTAAATAAACGGTTTTGTTCATATCTCCATATTATACCATAAACGGGCGAGTATCTGTTTTGCAAAGGTGATAATTTATGTTTTCAGGAGGGTTCGAGATTGACGCAGAAAGTCAGTTTTTGATACCATACAAAGCAATAGATGATTAATTTTCTCCACTATCGGGGATTGTTGTGAAGGAAAATAAAATGAAAAAATGGATTGTTGCATCTCTGGCTCTTCTGTCGGCTGTTTTTGCGTCGGCGGAAACCGTTCAGAATGAAAGTGTTCAGAAAAAGTATGAACCTACGTGGGAGTCTGTCGATAAGCGTCCCGTGCCGAGCTGGTGGAGCGAGGCGAAGTTCGGTATTTTCATCCATTGGGGTCCGTATGCTGTTCCCGCGTACGCGCCGGTCTTGCCTAACGGAAAGTTCTCCTGGGACTGTTACGCCGAATGGTATCAGGGTAAGATGATAGCAGGCAAGGAGACTTATTTAAACCATCATAAGAAATTTTACGGCGATGCTCCCTACGCCAATTTCGCCGCGAATTTCAAGGCGCGATTCTACAATCCCGCCGAGTGGGCGAGCCTTTTTAAGCGCGCAGGCGCCAAATACGTCGTCCTGACCTCCAAGCATCACGACGGATACGCTCTTTGGCCGAGCGCCCAGTCGCCCTACTTCAATTCTGTCGTGCTCGGCTCCGGGCGCGATCTCGCAGGCGAATTTTGCAAGGCGATGCGTGAAGCGGGCCTTAAGCGCGGATTTTACTTCTCGATGCTCGAATACGCAAATCCCCAATATCCGGGCGGACGCGATTCGAAGAGAACGGAAGCCTCGCTTTCGATCGCCGATTGGAATCGTTTCGTAAACTTCCCCCAGCTTAAGGATCTCGCCGACCGCTACGAGGCCGACATTATCTGGCCTGACGGCGAATGGGATTATACGGGCGACGAGCACGGTTCAGCCGGTTTTCTCGCGTGGCTTTACAACGATTCGAAGGTCAAGGATACCGTCGTCGTAAACGACCGCTGGGGTAAGGATACGCGCGGCCGTCACGGTGGACACTACACGACGGAGTACGGCCACGGCGCAAGCGCGATAAAGGATACCGGCGTTATGCATCCGTGGGAAGAGTGCCGCGGTATCGGCGGCAGCTTCGGCTACAATCAGTTCGAGACGACAGAGCATTACATGTCGCGCACGAGGTGCATCAGGACTCTCGTCAGCACGGTATCGCGCGGCGGCAATCTTCTTCTTAACGTGGGTCCCGACGCCGACGGGCGCATTCCCGCGATTATGGAAGATCGCCTCCTTGCGATCGGCGAGTGGCTGAAGGTTAACGGCGACGCCATTTACGCGACGACCCGCGCTAACATTAAGAGCAACGATAAGGATGTTTATCTTACCGCGAAGGGAGATAAGCTTTATGTGATCGACTTTAAGCGCAATGCTTCCGTCATAAAACTTGAAGGGTTGGATGGTGTTCTTTCCGTCGAATTGCTCGGCTCGAAGAATACTGTTGTAAAATATTCGACAAAGGGTGGCAATCTCGCCATCACCCGCGCCGTTCTCTCATCAGCCGATGCGCCTTGCGATCATGCATGGGTTTATGTCGTCAACCGCGGCAAAAAGAATCCCGCCCGTTATCCCGCCAACGCGACGCTTAAGTCGGGTGACGGACCGCTCGTTCAGGCTCATCGCGGCGGTAAGGGTGAGTTCGACGACAATGCGGTTGGAGCCTTTAAGAACAGCCTTAAAAAGGGCGTCAGAGGCTTTGAAATTGATGTTCGTTTCTCGAAAGACCGTAAGCTCGTCGTTATGCACGACGGTAAAGTCGACCGTACGACCGACGGAACGGGCGAAGTTGAATCTCTCACTTTAGAGGAACTTAAGAAATTCCGCCTCGAGGCCTCGTCTGAACCGATTCCGACGGCTGAGGAAGCTTTCGAGGTCTTTCGCGGGCGCAAGGATTTCTTTATTGAAATCGAAATGAAGGCTTATCCGAGCAAGTTCTACGACAGATACGTTCTTGAGGAATACTGCCGTAAGCTCAATGTCGCCGCGCGAAAGATTCTCGCGCCCGGCACATACGCGTTCACGTGTTTCAATCGTGGGACGCTCGAGACGATGCGCCGCGTCGATCCGTCTGCTCCTCTCGGTCTTATTACGCATGAAGCCTTAAACGAAGATCACATCGCGCTCGCGCTCAAACTCGGTTGCTGCAGCGTCGCTCCTTCAGGCAGGACCACGAAGAGAATGGTTGATCGCGCCCATGAGGAGGGGCTTACGGTTTGTCTTTGGCCGGCGCCCTGCAAGGCCGACTGGGATCAGCTTAAAGAAAAGGGCGCCGATCGCGTAACGAGCGATTATCCCGTGCTTCTGACTAAAAAGATTACCGGTAAACCCATTAAGCTTGTCGCTCTCGATCTTGATGCGACATTGTGCCAGCATAGATCGACTCCGCCCGCGGAGAATCTCGCCGCGCTCAAGAATCTTGAAAAACAGTACAAGTGCATTATGGTCGGCGCGGGTAATGCGCCTCGCATCTACAAGCAGATGGGTAACTATCCGATCGATATCGTGGGCAATTACGGCATGCAGATTGCCGAGGCGGCCGATGGGAATTTCCGCATCGTCAAGCAGATAACGAATAACGTCGATAAGGCGTTCTTCCTCGAGAAGTGCGATTATCTCCGCAAGAAATACGGTTATACTGAATATAGCGGCAAACCCGTTGAGTTTCACGCGAGCGGAATGGTTACGTTCGGCCTTCTTGGTACTTCCGCCCAGGCCGAGCAGAAGGTGACTTTCGATCCCGACCGCAAGAAGCGCCGCGCGATGTACCCTGAAGTATTGGAGATTTTCAAGGACTATTCCTGCTATATCGGCGGGTCGACCTCTTTCGATTTCGCGGGTAAGGAGTACAACAAGTACGACGCGACCGTCCGCTGGGCGGCCGAGCACGGCATCGCCCCCGATGAGATAGTCTTTATCGGCGACGACTTTGCTGACGGAGGCGGCGACAGCCACATCCGCATCAAAGGCATGGATTATATTTTGATAACCGATTTTAACGCTTTCCCCTGGAACGTCCGTGTTCTTGCAGAATAAAAGCAATCAAGCAGGAGAGTCATGAGGTATATCTCATGCGCCGATTTGGAAGAAACCGCGACATCATTTATTTCGGTAGAAGGCAAGAGTGTATCTTTGGGTGATGTCAGTTAATAAAAAAACAAAAAGGAGAGTAATATGTTCTGCCAAAAATGCGGAAAGGAATTATTTGATGAGGCTGTTGCATGCCCGGCATGCGGCGAGCCTACAAGACGTGGTGCTGTCACCAAAGATGTTCCGAACCATATGGTTGGAGCGGTCTTGACGGCAATTTTTTGTTGCCAGATAGGTGGTATTATAGCCATCATTTATGCGTCAAAAGTCAATACAAAGCTTGCTCAGGGAGATGTTGAAGGCGCGATTGCCGCTTCCAAAACGGCAAGTAACTGGATAATTGCCAATATCATAGTCGGTTTGTTGTTCGGCATTCTTCATATTTTGTTTTTTGTTGCATGCGGATTGTAGATTGTCGTGCTGTCAACAACAGGATTTGATGACGCCAGACCGTGTTGTTGACAGGAATGCTTGTCGGTATGTCCCGAAAAAAGAGGCTTTTCATCATCGGAGCATTTGCGCTTGCCGGATTGGTTTTTTTGTTTTTCTGCAATCCTGCTAACATTGAATCCTTCCCGCGCTGTCCGTTTCTTGTATTGACCGGCTATAAATGTCCGGGATGCGGAACGCTGCGTGGAATACATAGTTTGCTTAATTTTAGATTTTTAGACGCATGGCATTATAACCCCCTTATGGTTGTTTCCATACCGCTCACTATAACCATGTTGATGTCATCAAAAGCAAGACACAGTGTAGTTTTTGTCCGGTCAGTTTTTGTCGGCATAGTTTTATATTGGGTGCTTCGCAATATATTGTAAAGATGTTTGCCTAAGATGTTGGTGTGTCAGGGGCGCAACGGAAAGCTTACGGGAAAGTTGCAGAAGATATGCGTTTTTGGAGGCAGTTGATAACCTGTAGACAAATACAAGACAACTGTCGACAACGGAATAAGCTTTTCGGGGTCGTGTTTTGTTATACTTTAACATCATGGAAAACATAAAGACTCCACCGAACAATACTGAAGCCGAACGCGCTGTTCTGGGTTCCATTCTTATCGACACCACCGGTCGCGGCGACGATCGCATCATGGATCTTTGCCTTACCTCCGACATTTCGGCAGAGACTTTTTACGATCCTCGCAACAAGACGATTTACGCGGCGATGCTTACATTGAACCGCCTCGGCAAGCCTCTTGATGCGCTCGTTCTCATCGAGACTTTGAGAGTCGACGGCAAGCTCGAAAGCGTGGGAGGCGTCGCATACATCCAGTCGCTTATCGATCAGACGCCGACGACAGCCCACGCCGAACACTATATCGGCATCATCCGTGCCAAGTATCTGCGCCGACTTATGATAGAGCGCGCCACCAAGGTTGTCGAAAAGTGCTACAACGAAGGCGATTGGCCCGATCCGCAGTCCGTTCTCGGCGAGGCGGAGAAAGCCTTCCTCGAAATCGGCGTCGGCGGCGACGGCACCATGCCGTGGGCGAGCGCGATCAATCAGAGCTTCGAGCGGCTTAACGACATGTTCAAGTCGAACGGCTCGACGTTCGAAGGGCTTTCCACCGGACTTACGCATCTTGACGAGAAGCTCCAGGGGCTTAAAAAAGCCGAAATGATCGTGATCGCGGCGCGTCCTTCGGTCGGCAAGACGTCTCTTGCGATGAATATTGCCGAGAGCTGCGCGCTCGGTCTCGACATGAACAATGTTCCCGTAAAGGCCGACGGCGGCAAGCGTCATCCCGTAATGATCTTCTCTCTTGAAATGCCCGTCGAGGCGCTGACCCGCCGTATGATCGCCGGTCGCGCCAACATCAACACGTGGCGGCTCAACCGCAATCTCTGCTCAAAGAGCGAAAAGATGGCGCTTATGCAGAATCTTTTCCAGGCGGCGGGCGATCTGAAGGACGCTCCCATCTATGTCGACGACGCGGCCGGTCTCGATGTGATGGATCTTCGCGCCCGTGCGCGCCGCGCCAAGAAGCAGTACGGCATCGAGCTTATCGTCATAGACTATCTCCAGCTCTGCACTTGCCGCGAGGCTGCCCGGCAGGGGAGTCGCCAGATCGAGGTCGGAATGATTTCCCAGCAGATCAAGGCGATGGCCAAGGAACTGAAGATTCCCGTGATCGTTCTTTCGCAGCTTTCGCGCGCCAACGAACAGCGCGGCGACAAGTTCGAGCGTCCTAAACTTTCGGACTTGCGCGACTCGGGCGCTATCGAACAGGATGCCGACGTCGTATTCCTTCTCAGGCGTCCTTCGCGCAATGCCGCCGATCCGGAGTCGAACGACGAGACTCTCGCCATCATCGACGTCGCCAAGAACCGCAACGGCGAGACGGGAGAGGTGCGCGTCAACTTCGTGCGCGAATATACGCGCTTTTTCGATCGTGAAATCCCGCGCAGCGAGGATTCCAATTTCCAGACCTCGGAGCCGCCGCCGGAGCAGATAGCCCAGGAATATTTCGACGATCCGACTATGTAGTCTGTCTGGCGGATTTTGAATTGGCGAAAATTGCCGCGGCGATGATCGTCGCGAATCCCGCTATCGAAATCCAGTCTGGGATCTGATCGAAAAGCGCAAAGCCCAGAATCGCCGTAAAGATGAGATTCGTGTAATCGTAGACGGCGACCTGGCGCGGCGGCGCGAAACGGTAGGCTGTCGTGACGCCGAACTGACCTATCGCCGCTCCTGCGCCGGCTCCGAGCATTATGAAAATTTGAGCGGGCGTCATGGGGTCAAGCCGGCTGAACATGAAAGGAATCGAGGCGAGCGACGAAAATGCGCTGAAAAAAAGAACGATAAACGCCGGGTTGACCTTTTGGACGCCGAGTTCGCGTACGCACGTGTAGGCGATGCCGGCGCCGAGTCCGCCGAGAAGGGCGCAGTTGAAGGCGAATGTGTCGTTGACGACGAAAAGAGGTTTCATGACCAGCATTACGCCGGCAAATGCGATGAAGATCGCCGCAAGCTGGCGCGGCCTGGGTGATTCCTTGAGGAGAATCCATGAGAAGAGCACGGTGAAGAACGGCGCGGTTTTGTTCAGCGCCATGGCTTCGGCGATAGGAATTTTTGACAGGGCGTAGAAGTTCGCGAAAATTCCGATGCACCCCGCAAGGCATCTCGCAAGCAGAAGCAGAGTCGTTTTGGGGTTAAGGGACTGGGAAGTGGAATGGTTCGCCTGTCTTTGGCGGGCGAAAACGATCGCCGCGATGGAAAATGCGATTATGTTCCTGAAAAAGCTTTTCTGGAAGCTCGATATTTCATTTCCGAAATCGTCGCATAGGCGCACAAACATAGCCATCAGCGCGAAGCCGAACGCGCTGATGATGATCGAAGCAATGCCTTTTGTGCGATTTGTCATGCGAAAGTATTATATCAAATCTGTGTTCCTGCTTTGAAGTTTGATGCGTATCTGTACGGGAATATCCTTATCTTCAGGTTCGAGCGCAAATTTATGGTAAAATATTTGAGGATTCATTCTCCAGTTGGAGAAGTAATGATCGCCAAGATAGGTGCGGCTTTGTTTCTCTGACGACAAAAAGGTTAAGGTAGCATAAATTGAATTTTCCTGTCGAAGAGAAATTGCATGAGATAAGAAGCGCGCTCAGGTCCAACAGGTCTCTTGTCTTGACGGCTCCGCCCGGAAGCGGCAAGACGACTTGCGTTCCGGCTGCGCTTTTGGATGAGCCTTGGCTTGAGGGCAAAAAGATCATAATGCTTGAGCCGCGCAGGCTTGCGGCTCGATCATCGGCTTCGTATATCGCATCCAAGCTCGGCACGACGGTCGGCGGGCTTGTCGGTTACCAGGTCAGGCTGGAGCGTAAAATCTCTTCGTCGACCCGCCTCGAGATTTTGACGGAAGGGCTTTTGACCCAGCGTCTCGTGTCCGATCCCGAACTGGCCGATGTAGGACTCGTCATTTTCGACGAATTTCACGAGCGTTCTCTGGCGTGCGATTTGAGTTTCGCGCTCGCACTCGAAGTCCGTCGCGCGCTTCGTCCCGACTTGAGGCTTATGGTGATGTCGGCGACCCTGGATGCTGATGAAGTTTCAAATCATCTGGGCGACGCCGAGGTCGTTCATGCCGAAGGGCGGATGTTCCCCGTCGAGACGCGCTATCTCGGCGAAATGTCCGTCTCGGGCGCCGTATCGCGAGCGACAAGGGAAACGGAAGGTGATATTCTTGTGTTCCTTCCGGGCGAGGGCGAAATCCGCCGCGCCGCGGAGTCGCTGGACCGTTGCGGGGATTTTGAAGTCCTGCCGCTGTACGGCAGTCTTCCGAAAGAGGAGCAGGACAGGGTTTTTGAGCCGTTTCGCCGCCGCAAGGTGATTCTCGCGACATCGATCGCCGAAACATCTCTTACCATCCCGGGTATCGTTTGCGTTATCGATTCGGGCCTCATGCGCGTCCCCAGGTTTTCGCCGGTTACGGGGATGACGGAACTTGTCACGCTTCCTCTTTCGCGCGATCGCGCCGAACAGCGAAGGGGCCGCGCGGGCCGCGTTCAGGCCGGTGTGTGCTACCGTCTTTGGGAAGAGGGCGCCGAGGCGGCGCGTCCCGCAAAGATGACGCCGGAGATTCTGGATGCGGACTTGTGTTCGCTGGTTCTCACCAGCGTTTCGTGGGGGGCGATATCGCGTGAAGATCTGCCGTGGCTGACGCCGCCTGCCGCGAGCGCGTGGGAACAGTCGACAGGCCTTCTGAAGCTGTTGGGTGCGCTTGACGGCTCCGGACGTCTTACCGCCAAGGGCGAAAAGATGTCGAGAATGCCGATGCATCCGCGACTTGCGAACATGCTGCTCGGTTCCCGTTCCGGCGATGTCGCGCTGTTGGCCGCCATAATCGAAGAGGGGGTAAAAACGCGCGAAACCGACATAAGGAAGATTCTCGACGAGACGAGAGAGCTTCCGAACAAGCCTTTTGCGAGACGGGTGATGCAGCTTTCCAGGAGATTTGAGCGCTATGTCCAGGGGTCTTCCTGTGCGGCGCGGCCTATGAGCGAGGGAGCGTCGCTCGCGCTGGCCTATCCCGACAGGGTCGCCAAAAGCCGCGGCAACGGCAGTTTCGTCATGGTCTCGGGTCGCGGCGCGACGCTGGAGAGCTCCGATCCGCTGGCTAAATCCGAGTTTCTCGTTTGTTGCGAACTTGACGACAGATTGGGGAATGCAAAAATATTTTTGGCATCGCCCGTTGCGCGCGAGGAAGTCGAAGAGATGTTCGCGGATTCCATAGAGGAAAAAGACGTTTGTGAATGGGATCGCCGCACCGATTCCGTCAAGGCGGCGTCGCGTCGAATGCTCGGAGCCGTGGTGCTCAACGAAAAGCCTTTAAGGAAATCGGGAAGCGACGAGGCGGTTCGCGCGGTCATCGACGGAATCAGATTCAAGGGCGTCGAGAACATGCCGTGCTGGACCAAAGAATCGCTTCAGCTCAAAGAGCGCGTCAATTTTGTTTCGCGTCACATCGGCGAATGCGATCCTGCATGGCCTGAATTGACCGACGAGATCATTCTTCGCAATCTTGAAGGATTCGTCGGGAATGTCTCGAAGTGGAAGGATCTCGAGAAGGTCGATCTTTTCACGGTGATTGATTTTATCCTTCTTGATTCAGGGCACGACAGGCGCGAGCTGGACCGACTCGCTCCGCAGCGACTTCAAGTTCCGAGCGGCAGTCACATGCTCGTTCATTATGAAGGCGACGAGCCGACTGTCGAGGTCAGGCTCCAGGAGTGCTTCGGGCTTCTTGAAACGCCCAAGGTGATGAACGGCAAGGTGAGCGTAGTGATGACGCTTCTTTCGCCGGCGCAAAGGCCGATACAGATAACGAAGGACCTGGCGTTCTTCTGGAAGGAGGGTTATCCGCTTGTGCGCAAGGATATGCGCGGACGCTATCCCAAGCATTATTGGCCGGAAGATCCTTTCTCCGCAGTCGCCACTCGCCGCGTCCGACCGTCCTCTGCCCCGTAAATCTGCCGAAAATCATGGTTTTTGGATATTATGCCCTTGACTTTCGGGTCATAAAAAATGTAAAATATTCGCATCAAAAGCAAATTTAAAACATAAGGAGAAATTAATGAACAAAATACTCAAGATTGGTGTCGCTTCACTTGCGATTTCCGCAGTTTGTCCCGCTTTCGCCCAGGAAGAAATCGAAGAAGAGGTTGAATCTTCTGTTGTTGGCTTTACTCCCATAGCCGTCGGTATCGCTACGCCCGTTCAGTTGCCCTGGGGTATCAACCGCTGGGATGTTTTCGGTCTTGATTTCAACCTTTTCTATTCCGACGCGCCCAAGATGTACGGTCTTGATTTCGGCGGTCTTGCCACGTTGACCCGCGATGACACCATCGGTCTTGTCGCCGGCGGTTTGGCGAACGTTTCGTTCGCCGATATCTACGGTCTTCGTGCGACCTGCGGTCTCAACTACACCGAGAAGAGCGTTTGGGGTGCTGAAGTCGGCCTTATCGGTTTCAGAGAGAACCTTGTCGGTTTTGACGCCAACATTCTTGGCTCCTTCCAGCAGCAGGTTTGCGGCGTCCAGATCTCCGGTCTTGCGAACATCGCCAAGGTCAAGAGCCATGGCTGTAATGTCGCCGGCATCGCCAACCTCGCCGAAGAGGCCCACGGCCTGCAGCTCGCTGTCGTCTTCAACATGACCAAGGAGCTCAACGGCGCTCAGGTCGGTCTCATCAACTATACCGAAGACTGCCCCGCCGGTTTCCAGATCGGTCTCGTAAACATCATTCTTCAGAACAAGATCAAGTTCCTTCCTTTTGTGAACGGATACTTCTGATAAGAGATGGCTACGAAAAATCCATTTTTGAAAAAGGCTACGGGGACCCAAAAGGCCCCCGTACGCGTTGAAAAGAAACACGGCCTCGGCAGAGGCCTTGATTCTTTGATTCCTTCGAAGTCCGCCGCAGCCACTTCTTCGTTGTCGAAGTTGCCTGCGCCTGCTGCGGCGGCCCCCGCGGCCGATGAAAGGTCGAACAAGCCGGTCGAGCTGCCCATTCTTGACATCGAGCGCAGCCCATATCAGCCCCGCCGCGATTTCAAGGACGAGGAACTGGCAGAACTGGCCGAGTCCCTTAAAAACAGCGGTCTGGTGCATCCTCCCACCGTTCGCAAGAATTCCAGCGGCAAGTACGAGCTTATTTCCGGCGAACGTCGTTTGAGAGCTGCGCTCTTGATAGGCTGGAAGAAGATTCGCGTAACTCTGATCGAAGCCGACGATCTTACGGCGGCGGCGATGACCACGACCGAGAACATCAATCGCGAAGATCTCAATCCGATTGAGGAAGCCGACAGCTACAAGACTCTCCAGGATACCTTCTCGCTTACTCAGCAGGAGGTCGCCGAGCGCGTCGGCAAGGCCCGTGCGACCGTGGCCAACGCTGTCCGTCTTCTGGAATTGCCCGAGGAGGTCAAAGAGCTTCTTCAGAAAAAGCTTCTTTCCGTCGGCCACGCGAAGGTTCTGCTCTCTGTCGACGACGAGAAGGAGCGTGTGCTGCTCGCGCGCGACTGCGTAAACAACCAGCTTACGGTCAGAGCTCTCGAAAAACGCGTTCAGAATCTGCACGCGCCTGTTGTCGAGAAGCAGCGCGGCACTCCGGATCTTCCCGACGGATATGTCAGGGCGCTCGTAGACAAGCTCAAGAAACATCTCGGTTGCGCCGTCAGGTTGACCAGCGGCGTGACGCATGCCAACGGAAAGCATGTCAAGGGGCTGCTTGAGATCGACTTTTTCGACAATGACGAACTCGACAGAGTCCTGCGCATGATCGGCGTTGAGGTCGACTGATCCGGTTCTGTCCTGCAGACTGCCTGGCGCAGTCTTATGTCTGCACCGCGGGGGTAATCCCGCGGTGCTGTATTTTTTAAAGTCTGGATGGAAAGTTACAGCGGTGTATGATATAATATTGCTATGAAGTTAAAAAGATTGTTGATATTATTCGCTCTTTCCGCAGCGAGCGCGGTGTTGTATGCCGTGACGCCGGGGCCTGGTGCGTTTTATGCTACCGATGCATATCCCGGTTTTGACAGCGACGCCAACATATTGCCTCAGGAGCGCAAGACTCCAAGCATGTTCTGGTGGCGAAAGGCCAAGTTCAGAAACGCTAAAGATCAGCTTGCGCTCGCTCGCGTGAACGTGACCGCCAAATCATACGATGACGCGGCCATCGCCTATGAGGCTCTTGTCGCGGAATTTCCGTATTCAGCCGAAGCGGTGATCGCCCAGGAAGAGCTTGCCGATCTTTATCTCTACAAGAAGGAAGATCCCATTGCCGCGCTTGAAGAGTATAAGTACATCATCAATTTCTACTCTTCCAGCTGCGATTACGACAGGGTCGTCTCCAAGATGTACGAGACCGCCTGCAGAATGCGTGAAAAAGACAAGAAGATTCTCTTCAAGAGATTTGACAACACTACAGATGTGCGCCGTGCTTTCGAAACGGTTGTCATGTTCGCGCCCGGTGCCTCCTTCGCTCCGGAGGCTCTCTACGCGATTGTCGAACTTCGCATAAAGGAGGAAGAGCGCAGCGAGGCTATCGAAGTGTGCAGAATGCTCAGGAATCGCTATTCTGCGTCTCCTCAGGCCAAAAGCGCTCTCGATAAAGAGGCCGAATCCAGAATGGTTCTTTTCCGGAGGCATTCCTACAACCGAGACAGGGGGCTCAACACTGTTTCGTTTTTGGATATGGCCATCAGGCAGACCGACGATGTCGATACGCGCAACAAGTTCATTGAATGGCGCAACGAGGCGTACTCCATCGTCGAGAAGGAGGCTTACGAGTCCGCGAAGTTTTACGATTCGCGAACCCGCAAGCGTCGCGGAGCCATAAATGCCTATGAAGGATTTCTGAAGGATTATCCTGCGAGTTCCTACGCTCCGGCTGTGCGCGAACGTATCGCAGAACTCAAATCTACGAATGGTGTCAAGGAGTGAAAATGAAATTGCTTAAAATCTTGCTGGCCGTTGCGCTCGTCGCTTCGTCTGCCGGGTGTGCGTCGTACAAGTGGAAAAGCTCGATCCCTGAAGATCGCCGCTCCGTTTTCGTGCCGGTCTTCCGCAACGAAAGCGATGTGACGGAGCTCGGCAATGTCGTTGCCCGTCAGCTTCTTCGCGAGCTTCAGCATGAAGGGACGTTTAAGATCTCCGCTGCAGATGATTGCGCGCTTGAGATCCAGGGTGTGATAGATTCCACGAGCCTTTCGAGAGTCAATTCCACCGCCCGCGATTACTCCAACCGTCGCAGGGAGAGCCGTTTCACAGCCGAGGCGAATGTCACCGTAATAGACAGAAAAAGTTCCGAGGTTCTTCTGGAGCGAAAGTATGTAGGGCGTACGACCTTTTACGGCGACTATGATGTCCTTACTCTGCAGCGCAACGCCTCCGGCCGTATCGCCGAAGATATTGCGCGCCAGATCGTCGATGACGTGTTGGATTTAGAATGGAAATAAGGAGGTATTCATGAATGATGTCCGTGCGGTAATCGAGCTTAAGATAACCCCTCAGCGCGAGTGCGGTTTTGGAAAGATCGCCCAGAGGGTCTCCCAGTTTGAGCAGGTGGATGCGTGTTTTCTGATGTCTGGCGGTTACGATCTTCTTGTTTTTGTCAAGGGCGACAGTCTTCAGGATGTCGCGTCCTTTGTGGCGCAGGATCTTTCTACGATCGACGGAGTCGTTTCTACGGCGACCCATTTCATGCTTAAGACATACAAGACCAACGGCATTTGTGAAGGGGCTGCCGACGACAGGCTTGCGGTTACTCCTTGAAATTAAACAACTAAGAGGTTTTTATGGCGGTAGATTTAGCTCAGAAGGCTCAGAATTTCATGAATCGCGGGCGCCAGGCGCTCGAATCGCGCAGGTATGAGCTCGCGGTAGATATGCTTATGGAGGCTGTCGATGCGGCCCCCGATGTTTTGGAGGCCCGCAGGCTTTTGCGCACGGCTCAGGTTCTCAATTTCCGCGCGAACGGCAAGATCGGCTTCGGCGCCAAGCTCGGTTACATGATGGATCGCCAGAAGATAATGGGTCTTGTCAAGAAGGGTGATGGTGTCAAGGCTATGGCCGAGGCCGAGAAGCTTCTTTGCAAGAATCCTCTCGACGGCGACAATATCGAGGCCGCCGTCAAGGCCGCAGAGGCCGCCGGCAAGCCCGATCACGCCGCCATTTCCGTCGAGGCCGCCTATGAAGGCGGGAACAAGGATCCCGAGCTCCTTATGCGTGTGGCGACCTACTACCAGATGTCCAAGAACTGGGTGAAGGCCCGTGACGCCTACAGAAAACTCTCCGAAATCAAGCCCGGCGATCAGCAGGTCATGCAGCTTCTCAAAAACTGCGAAGCCCAGGCGACGATGAATTCCGGGTGGGTCGAAACGGCCGGCAAGAAGGGCGGCTTCCAGAACCTCATCGCCAACAAGGAGCAGGCCAAGAAGCTTGACCAGGCCAACAAGGCTGTCGTTACCGGCGATGACGCCGAGGCGCTTATCGCCGAGAAGATCGCCCAGATCGCGAACGAGCCGAAGAACATGAACTTCCGCCGCGCGCTCGCCCGTCTCTACATCCAGAGCAAGCGTTTCGAAGAGGCGATCCACTGTCTCCAGGAGGCGCTTGAGGTTTCAGGCTCCATGGACCCCGAACTCGATCGCATGCTTTCGCAGACGCAGGTTCTTTATTACGATCAGCTCATCGAGCAGTATCGCGCCGCCGGCGACGAGAGTGCCGTAGTCGAGCTGACGAACGAGAAGAACCAGTTCGTGTTCGACGATCTCGCTTCGCGTGTGGAGCGCTACCCGAACGATCTTCACCTTCGCTATGAACTCGGCGTCCTTTATTATCAGAACGAATATTACGACGAGGCTCTCGAGCATCTTCAGCTTGCGCAGCGCAGCCCCAAGGATCGTCTCTGGGCGCTTTATTACCTGGCGATGTGCTTTATGATGAAGGGCCAGTCCGATATGGCTGTCATGCAGCTTGAGACTGCGCGCGACGCGATACCGACGATGGACGATCTCAAGAAGAACGTTGTCTATCAGCTCGGCCTTTGCGCTGAAAACTCGGGCGATCTCGAAAAGGCGTACCAGTGCTACAAGGATGTATATTCTACCGATGTAGGGTTCGCCGATCTTTCCGAGAGAATGCTTAATGTCGCTCAGCAGCTTAAAAACAGCTTGGGATAAAAAGAAAAAAGAGGCGAAAGCCTCTTTTTTAATGGCAGCCCCAAGGAGAGTCGAACTCCTCTACCAAGCATGAAAAGCTTGTGTCCTAGCCGATAGACGATGGGGCCTTAATCAACTGGGGATAGTATATCAAAAATTCGATTGAGATTGCAACAGGAAATTTCAGATGACCGAAAAAGAAGCTTATATAGCGTTCAACCTGACTGAAGGAGTCGGTTCCGTGAAGCTCGCGGGACTGGTCGCCAAGTTCGGTTCGGTCGCCGCAGCCTGGGAGAATTATCCTCATAAGGTGGGGCGGAATCCCGATGGGATA
The DNA here is from genome assembly GCA_045656285.1 of Kiritimatiellia bacterium. Lineage (GTDB taxonomy): Bacteria > Verrucomicrobiota > Kiritimatiellia > RFP12 > UBA1067 > UBA1067. The sequence goes on along the minus strand of JAZOQY010000041.1, from coordinate 5,304 downwards.
GACTGGGAGCGCGAGTTGAAGCTCGCTTCGAAATACAAGGTCGAAATCCTGACTCCCGCCGATGACGATTATCCGGCGGTCTTGAGGGATATGGGCGCCCATCCGCTCGCACTCTACGTCAAGGGTGATGTCAAGGCGCTTTCCCGCCCCGCGATTGCGATGGTCGGCACTCGGCGCTCGACGGAATACGGCCGCAGCGAAGCCGCCAAAATCTCCTTCGCTCTCGCTTCGAACGGATGGGTTGTCGTTTCCGGCCTTGCTCTCGGTATAGACGCCGCCTCCCACCGCGGCGCGCTTGACGCGTCCGGCGTTACGGTTGGGGTTCTTGGCTCTGCGCTTGATATGTTCTACCCCGAAGAGAACCGCGAGCTCGCGCGCGAGATGATCGCGAAAGGCGGTGCGGTCGTCAGCGAATTTCCGTTCGGGCGTTCCGCGGACGAACACACATTCCCTCAGCGAAACAGGGTGGTCGCCGCACTCGCCAAAGGTGTGGTCGCGATTGAAGCCCCGTTGAGGAGCGGCACCCTGATCACGACATCGCTCGCCGCCGAACTGGGGCGGACGGTGATGGCGCTTCCAGGGCGTGTCGACAGTCGCGCGTCTGCCGGGTGTCTCAAGCTTATCCGCGACGGCGCCAGGCTCGTCCGCAACGCCCGCGACGTCGAAGAGGAGATGGGCGATCTCTTCGGGCGCAGCGCCCTTGAAAGCGGAGTGGCCGCCGGATCCGTCTCCGGGCAAGAGCCTGGGCCCGCGAAGCGCGATCGGCTTTTTGCGGAAGTGCCGTTCAATGTCGATGAATCGATCGTCATGCGCAATGTCGGCGAAGAGCCGGTGTCGGTCGATGCGCTGGCGGCGAAGACGGGCTTCGGCGCGGCCAAGATAAATTCCCTTACGATGTCGCTCAGGTTGAAGGGGCGGCTCAGGTTTTTCCCCGGCAACAGGGTCGCGTTGCCGAAAAGCGAATGACAACAGCCGGACAGGAGTGATCGGACATGAAGAATTCACATGGCTTTAATTTCTTTTCGACAATGCTGGTCGTGGCGTCGCTTTCGTCCGCTCCGGATGGTGATTCCGCCAAGTGGAAGGATGTCGTTGATGCGATGGTTCGCGAGTCTCCCGGCGATACGGTATCGTGCATGGTGAAGGGTTCCGTCGATTCGCTCGAGACGTTCGAGGCCGTGCGCAAGCACAAGCCGCGTTATGTCGCTTTCGTCGTCCGTCCGGACGAGTTGAACGACAAGGTGGTCAAGCGTCTCAAGAGGATGATGTGCCAGATCGACTCCGATCCCTACGAGGATGCGTTTTGGGGTGTCGTTACAGGCCCGACGGCGAAAGACGCGATGCGAGTCGCCACGTCCAAGGAACCCCGCAGCATTACTTCGATCCTCGCAACAACCGGAGTCGGCAAGGATCTTGTGAAAGGGCCTGTCACCGTAATATCCGATGCGAATCCTCCGGGTGAGTGGTGGTCCAAGGATGCGTCCGGCACGGTCGTCAAAAACAAGACGGACGGCGATACGTCCCGGATTTTCTCCGATGCATGGCTGAAGACGGATCCGCAGCTTCTCGTCACGAGTTCCCATGCGAGCGAACGCAATCTTGAAATGCCGTTTTCGCGCGGCAACATCGTTGCATACAACGGCAGGTTCGGCGCGGTGAGAAATCTCCAGATGATCGATTATTCCACGGGGCAGGCGAAAGTCAAGAAGATAGACGGAAAGACCGTCTCGCCTTTGGCGGAACCTCGGAACGAAAAGGTGTGGATTGCCGCCGGCAACTGCCTTATCGCCAACCACAAGGAAGGCGACGACATGATAATGGCGGCGCTCGGCTTCGGCAAGGTCAATCAGTTTGTCGGCTACATAAAGACGACCTGGTACGGAGAGATCGGCTGGAATACATGGCGGTATTTCGGCTCGTACAAATATCCTCTCAACGAGAGCTGGTACGCCGCCAATCAGCTTCTGATAAAGAAACGCACCTTCAACGAGGAAATGACGCCGCGCGACAGGGCGGGGCTCTCCTGGGATTATGACGGGACGGTCTTCTACGGCAATCCGCGTCGAGCCGTTTCCCTTGAAGGCGAAGGCCCGAAAGCCGCATCCAAAAAAGGCGATCTTCCGCTTCTGATCGTATTCCCCGAAGCGAAAAGCGACCGCAAACTGGTGTCGGCTCCTGAAGGGTTCAAGGTTTTCGTCGCCGACGATTTCGCATTGGTCGAGGAGTGGACCGAACTTGAGAGCGGCTGGAAGTCAAAGTTGAAGTTCGATTAAGCGAGGGTTCTGAAGATGGGCGATTTTTATGCGGTTATTCTTGCCGGCGGAAGCGGTGAAAGGTTTTGGCCTCTGTCGACTCCCGAAAAACCGAAACAGTTTCTGCGCGTTTTCGGCGGAGAGAGCCTTATTCGCCAAAGTGTTTCGCGCCTGGGCAATCTGGTCGGGAGCGATGAAGTTTATGTCGTTACCGCCAAGTCTCTCGTTGCCGCAACGGTCAAGGAACTGCCGGAAATTCCCGTCGCGAACATCGTAGGCGAACCGTGCAGGAGAGACACCGGCGCGGCCGTTGCGCTCGGCGTGTCGTTTGCAAAGAAGAACCAGGATCCCGTCGTCGGGTTTTTCCCCAGCGATCACATGGTTTCCAGCCCCGCCAAATTCCGCGCTGCCGTAAAGCGCGCCGCAGCGCTCGCGCGAAAGAGAAAGACCATCGTGACCATCGGCATCAAGCCGACGCATCCCGCGACCGGGTTCGGTTATGTGGACGCCAAGAAGGGCCGTTTTGTCGAGAAGCCCGATTTGAAGACAACTAAAAAATATCTCAAGGCCGGATATCTCTGGAATGCCGGAATGTTCTTCGCTCGCGCGAGCGTTTTCCGCGAGGCGTTCGCCTCTCACGCGCCGTCCCTGCTGCCTCTCGCATCGCTTCGCTCACGCAAGGCGTCGCTCGCGTCAGTCTACAGGGCTCTTGAGAGGATTTCGTTCGATTATGCCGTCATGGAGGGGATATCCCGCGCGGCCGCCGACGGCACGGGCGACATTACGCTTGGCGTCGTGCCAGGCGATTTCGGTTGGGATGATGTAGGTGGATTCGCGTCGTTCGATACGTATTTCCCGCATGATTCACGCGGCAACGTCCGCGAAGGGCCCTGTACGGTCGTTGAATCCGACGGCAACATATGTGTAGCGCGAAGCGCGCGGATTTCGCTTCTCGGCGTCAAGAATCTCGTTGTCGTGACGACGCCCGACGCGGTGCTGGTGGCCGACAAGTCGCGCATTTCCGAAATGAAAAAACTTATCAAACGGTGAAGTCGTGAAGCGCAAGTACAAGGTGGTAATAGCGTATGACGGCACGGCCTATTCCGGCTGGCAGTATCAGGAGAATGCCCTGGGCATCCAGCAGGTCGTCGAAGAGGCTGTTGCGTTTCTCGAGCGTTCTCCCGTGCGTGTCTTCGGCAGCTCCCGTACAGATGCCGGCGTTCACGCCAAAGGATTCGTTGCGCATTTTCATCTTACCAAGCCGATCCCGCCGAAAAATCTTTTGAAGGCGATGAATTCGCGTCTTCCCGAGGCCGTGCGCGTCGTGAAGGCGTCGTACGCCAAAGAGGATTTCGACGCGCGGCTCTCGGCTAAAGGCAAGGAATACCGCTACCATATCTATCAAGGCGACATAATGCCGCCTCATCTTGTGCCGTATTGGACGTATTGCCACAGGCCTCTCGACATTGAGGCGATGAAGAAGGCCGCGTCATATTTCGTCGGGCGTCACGATTTCGTCTCGTTCGCGGCGAATCCAAACCGCGAGCTCGAAACAACGGTCCGCACCATTTTCAGTTGCGAAGTCAAAAAGTCGGGCCCGAAGTACGTCATTGTCGTAAAGGGCGACGGTTTTCTTTACAAGCAGGTCCGTTCGATGGCTGGATTTCTCCTTTCTGTCGGCAAAGGCAACGAAAAGCCCGAAGCCGTGAAAGAACTTCTTGACGCTGCCGCTCCGCGCACGGCTAGAGTCGAAACGGCTCCTCCGCGAGGGCTGTTTTTGTGGAAGGTGTTTTATTGAGAGACTCCAACTTACGTATAGTCATTTTCATAATCGCAAGGAGGGTTTATGAGGGTTGATGGTCGCATAATTGGAGCATTGGTGAGTTTTTGCTTCTTGTTTTTGGGTTGCAGGACCTGTTCCGAAAATGTGGTAAGCTCATTTTATTTGTCAGATGCGCATTGGGCGGTAGAAACAAACCTTGATAAGATCATTGCAGATGCGGGCAATCCTGACAATATAACACTTCCAGATAATTTTGTCCTCGAACGCACAGAAAAACCGTTGTTTTCCGAAAAGGAACAACTTGCGCTAACAGGCCGGGTTTCAGCAGTTAAAAAACGTGGTTGTTTCTTTAACGAACAAAGCATTAATTGCTTTTTTGATTATTATATAGATTTGGACGAAGCTCCTCGGGGAATGTCGCAAAAAATATTGATTACGGTGAATAAGCATGGAGTTCGTTCAATCAAGCGTTTTAAGGTCGGAGACCTTGTTCGGGTTATCTATTTGCCATCTAAAAAAGTTGTTGTTGATATCAGAGATGTTCACTCGTGACACATCCCTTGCTTTCGCCTTTTCATCAAGTGCCGCGCTTTTATTTTACGAGTTAAGGTGTTATAATTAATATTTATGAAGATGAAATGTTCAATAATTTCCAAAGTTTGTTCGCTCGTATTTTTGTTCGCTCTTTCGTTGCCGCGAATTCTGTTCGCGGAATTAGATCCGAGAACGCGCGAATATGTGTCCCCGGTGCGGATAGTAACATCGTCGCCGGGAATCAAGAACGCCGAACAGCTTCTTTCAGCGAAGTTCGCCCAGGTTCCGGAGGGGCGGTTTCCCTCGGGTAGCGGCGCTATTATCGAAAAAGGCGGTTGGGTTCTTATTGATTTTGGGCTTGAGCTTCACGGTTCGTTGCAGATAGGCAACGGTCAGAATAGCGGCAAGAACGCGAAAGCCCGCATCAGGTTCGGCGAATCGGTCTCCGAAGCGATGGCGGAGCTTAAAGGACGGTCTCCTGGCGCGACCGCGACAAATGATCATGCTGTTCGCGATGATGTTGTAGCTTTACCGTGGTTCGGGCGGCGTGAAATCGGGGAGAGCGGTTTTCGTTTTGTGCGCATTGACAATGTCGGGGATAAACCTCTTCAGCTTGAATATGTAAGGGCGGTTTCGATTATGCGTCCGATGGAGCGTCTCGGGTCGTTCCGATGCTCCGACGAACGGTTGAATCGTGTGTTTGATACGGCTGTGCGTACGATCCATCTTTGCTCT
>JAZOQY010000040.1:0-27516 GCA_045656285.1 Kiritimatiellia bacterium | reverse complement strand
CAAGACGAGGAAGGAAGGATTTTCGAGCATCGCGAGAAATCCGACTGACGAAGTATTGCGATGCGAATAGCGCCGAATAGCTGCGGGAGCGGGAGAGAGACGAACGGGAACGAGATCGGACAAGACCGGCAAGCAATGGAGACGCGCTATTGGAGCTCTAAAAAGCGAAGAATGTAAGCTACGCTTCGTATGCTGTAAGCATACTTGCTGCGACGCGACGAACTCCTACAGCATGACATGTGCGGCGGAGATTGCTGCCGCTAGCCGAGCGGACGCTTTTCAGATGTGGCGATTTGCGCTGGACTGCGACCCGAAGACGTACTCGTGTACGTCGAGAAATGCGCCGTAGAGCGAAGCTCGGAGGGAAGGTTGCGAAGCAACGGCGAAGCCGCCCTCAAGGGCCCGCGTCGCAAGGACGCGCAAATCGCCCATATCAAAAGCTGAGCACGGTTGCAGCAACATCCGCCGCGTTATGTAAAGTCACGGTAAGAAATGAAGAATAATGAGGCTATGATTATTACTGTTGTACAGGATGGAAGCAAAAGGAAAAGGTGGGGATATTCCAGGGGTGCGACCTCTTGTCATAGGAGCCGCTTTTTTGGTATCATCTACAGTATTATGACAATACGAGGCTTACTTGAAAGTTGCGCGATGCGCATTCCGAACAACATCGCCCTTCGCTGGTGCGACGATAAGGAATGGAAGTTTAAGACTTGGAGCCGCTTCCTGCAGGATGTGCGCGAAGTCGCCGAAGGCTATGCCACGCGTTTTGGCATCAAGCCTCGAGAGGAGAATACCGCAATCATTCTCCCTAACCATCCGAATTGGATGATTTCGTATCTTGCTCAGGCCGGCGCAGGCATTTCGGTCGTTCCGATCGATCCGAAGCTCCATAATGAAGAGGTGCGCTACATTCTCGAGAATGCCGAAGTTACGGTCGTCACGACCGATACGGCCCACTTGAGGATGTTTATGGATATCGCCCCCAAACTTCCCAAACTGCGCGGCATCGTAGTGGTCGACGGCGTTATTTTCGACAACCGCAAGATCGCACAGGCCGACGTTGTCGGGCTTAAGTCGCTTATGATCCGCGACGGCGGCGAGTGGTACGACAACAATGTCGCCCAGCCCTCGGATGTCGCCTCGATCATCTATACTTCGGGAACGACCGGCAAGCCCAAGGGTGCGATGCTTACCCATTCGAACTTCCTTCACGATATCGTCGGCTCTCTGCAGTGCTTCGGAGCCAAGATAACCGACAAGGATTCGTTCTTCGTCGTCCTGCCGCTTTTCCACGCGTTTTCGTTCACGGCGAACTTCGTATGCCCCATGGTCATGGGCGCCCAGATCTGCTTCATGCAGTCGTTGAGAACGGTTGTTCAGGATATCCGCTACCTTAAGCCGTCTATTCTTATGGCCGTCCCGCTTCTCGCCGAGAAGATTTACGCCAAGATCGAAGAGGCGCTCGCCGGTTCCAAGGCGGCGAAGTTCCTTTTCAAGATCGGTCTTCGCGGTCCGATCATGCACATGGTCAAGTTGCGCCTCGGCGGCAGGATGCGCTTTATCATCACGGGCGGTGCGCCTTGCCCCCATCACGTGCTTAAGGGCTTCAACCGCATGCACATCCGCTTCCTCGAGGGCTATGGACTTACCGAATGTTCGCCTGTCGTCAGCGTGTGCGGCCCCGAAATCGACGCGGTCGGCTCGATCGGCAAGGCGATTAACGGTATCGAGGTCCGCATTGCCGATCCCAATGAAGCGGGCGTCGGAGAACTTCAGGTCAAGGGCAAGATCGTCATGAAGGGCTATTTCCACAACGAGGCCGCGACGGCTGAATCGTTTGACGGCGAGTGGTTCAAGACGGGCGACCTGGCTTCGATCGACAAGGATGGCGTCATCTACATCCGCGGCCGCAAAAAGGCTCTCATCGTCAACCGCGAGGGCAAGAACATCTATCCCGAAGAGGTCGAGAACTGCATCGCAAAGGAGCAGTGCGCGGCGGACATTCTCGTTCTCGGCTATACCGAGGGCGGCGTTCCCGGCGAGCGTGTCGGCGCGATCATCCATCCGAACGAGGATTACTACAAGGAGAAGAACGGCGGAAAGATGCCTCCGTGGGAAGAAGTCGAAAAGGCCACCCAGAAGGCTGTCCAGAAGCGCTGCGCCGATCTCGCCGATTACAAGCGTCCGAGAAAGGTCATCATCTCCAAGGATCCTCTCGAAAGAACCTCCGTCGGCAAGATTCGCCGCGTAACATATAAAGGGCAGCTTGACGAGTGAGGAATACTTATCTCATTTGGCTCGAGTGGCCTGAAAAGTGCTTCCGCATCGATGCGGAGGCACTTCGCTTCTTGCGCGAGTTAGTGGGGAATGGGGTAGATGGGTCAGGAGTTAGGGGTCAGGGGTTAGGAGTTAGGGTATCCGCCCCTTGTGGGTGCTCACAACTCATAGGGACGCGAGCAAGCCGAGCGACCGCGAGGCCGAGTCAGGGGTTAGGGGTTAGGGCGCAGGGGTCAGGAGTTATGGTTGTGAGGGCGAGGAGTGAGGGGGAGTTTCTTAAGCTCTTGCCTAAGGCGACTCATGTAATTACTTGGCATTTTAATAAAGAATGGTACGATTTAGCGCCGAATCTCAAGATGGTGGCGACTCCAAGCGCAGGGCGTGAGCTCGTTGATTACGCTGCCGCTCCCGAGGGTGTGACCGTCCACTTTGGCGCGTATCATGGCGCAATTATTGCTGAGGCTGTTATTGGTTTTATTTTCGCTTGGGCGCATGGATTTTTTAGACCCGAACTCGCCGCAGCCGATGCGCGCGGTCAAGCGTGGGTCAAGACCTGGCCGAGAGCGCTCTTGGGAGACAAATGCTCGCAAGTCGCCGGATCTAAAGCCGTTATCGTCGGATATGGGCGAATCGGCAAGACGATCGGAGCTAAACTTCAAGCGCTTGGCGTTGAAGTTGAAGGCTTTGGGCGCAAAAATCTCGATAAACTGCCCGTTGCGCTTAAAAAAGCGGCATGGCTTATCTTGGCGCTCCCGAGTGATACGGGGACCGATAATTTTGTTGACTCAAAACTTATTGCGAAATTGTCGCGGAATTGCGTAATTATCAATATCGGTCGCGGAAATGCGATAGATGAGGGAGCTTTACTTAGGGCGCTTCAATCGGGGCGGATCGCCGGCGCGTATCTCGATGTTTTTCACAATGAGCCTGGTCCTTTATTTAAGGTCGGGGCGGCTAAAAGCGGTGGTATTTTGACGCTTCCGAAGAGAAAGCTCCCATGGAATCTTATAAGAATGCCTCATTCTTCGGCATTTTGCGGCGAATATCTAAAAATGTGTTTTGAGGAATTGAAAAATGACGGGCTCATTTGAAGTTAACAGTGTCGAAGAGACTTGGGCGTTGGCGCGGAAGTTCGCCGAGGGCTTGAAGAGCGGCGATGTCATCTGCCTTGAAGGTGACCTTGGCGCCGGCAAAACGACATTTACCCAGGGGTTGGCTGCGGCGCTTGGCGTTTCGGGGCGAGTGACGTCGCCGACGTTCTGCATTGTCCAGGAACACCTTGGCGACGGAAAGCTTTTGGTCCACATGGATTTGTATCGTCTCCATGGCGAAGAGGACGTGGAGGCCATCGGATGGGAGGACTATCTCGCTCGCGGCGCGATCATGGTCGTCGAGTGGCCGGAGCGCGCCGGATCTCTTGTTCCCGAAAGTGCTTATCACATAATTTTCAGATATAATGAAGGCGAAGAATCCAGGGTGATCCAAATTGACAAGTATCGTCAATAAAGAGTATAATATTTCATTGTATGAGCAAATTGTCGTTAAAAATTTTCTCGCTTCTCGTCGCCTTCGCTTTTTTGACCGGATGCGAGTCGTTGCTGTCGTCGTTAAAAGGTGAGGAACAGGCCGAAGACAACTCGGCTTTCGTTTCGTCAAACATAGCTTCGTGGAGCGATGGAAAGGCGCGTGTCAAACCTGGGGTATTGCTGCAGGTTCAGGTAAGTTATGTCGGGTCAAAGCCGGTTGAAATGGCCGCCCAGGTAGATCCTCAGGGTAAAGTGACATTGCCGTATATGCTGCGCGACAGTGTAGACTGCAACAATCTGACTTTGGAAGAGGTTCAGGCGAGGATACTAAAAGCGTATCAGCGTTTTATTCGTCAGCCTCAGGTTACTGTTCATTTCGGCCCCTACGATCCGCGTTCCGGCGTGAGTCCGTATGGTTTTGTGACGGTTCTTGGCGAGGTGGTTAATCCTGGTCCGGTAAATATGCCGCCTACGATGGACCTTACGGTTACCAAGGCGTTGCAGATGGCGGGGAATACGAAACCGTTCGCCAACAAGCGCAATGTGCTTGTGACCAGACGTGCGCAGGACGGCTCCTTGACCAGGACAGAGGTGGATATTGTCGAGATAGGCGAGATGGGCCGTATTGACAAGGATGTTGTCTTAAGGCCGGGAGATGTTGTGTATGTCCGTGAGGTTATATTCTAAAGTCGAAAAAAAGGGGTTTTTAAAATGAAAAAACATTTGATTGCTGCGCTTGTTGCGATTTTTTCTATTGGCGCTTTTGCCATGTCTCTTGCCGAGGCATCGGCGCAGATCGCTTCGATTGTGGATAATCCTGCAGCCATGTCTTCTGTGATGTCCCAGCTTTCTGCCGATGATCAGGTGGCGTTTCTCAAGCGAGTCAACAATGCGATTGAAGGCACAAAACTTTCGCCCGATTCCAAGACCAAGCTGTTTTTGGCGGTCAATAAGGCGGCGCTTGTTTCCCGCAAAGGCAATCTAAAGGCGCTTCTCGCCGAAGTGTACGCTACGGTTCCTCCGGCTTCGTTGACGGTTCTCAACGAGCGCTTTGCTGCCGATCTTTTCAACCGGAAGGCGAATCCCGCCAGACCGATCTCCGACGATGTCCTCAAGAAGAATGCGCTTGTGGCCATGGAGGCCATTCAGGCCAGAACGGCGGGCGGCAACGACAAGGATGTCCGTGATGTCTTTGCCATTCTCATGTTCATCCGTGTTGCGGACGGATCGCCCGCCGACATCAAGGATGTTCTCTTGGCTGGCATTGCGGACGAGTCGATCCGCAAGCGCGCGGGCGAACTTTGGATTCCCGAAGCCATGGGGGAGGGTCCCGGCAAGCCGTACAATTCCATGCTTGCGGCGGCTGACGTTTCGATCGAGGATACTCCCAGGCCGGCGACCAACTTCGTCAATCTTCAGGGTGCCTCCGTGTTGATGGTTTCTTTGATGTCTGATATTTCTCCGACGGTTGACGGCAACGGCGCCGCCACGGTTTCTTTTACCGAGGGATTTCTCGATCCCAACAAGTATGCGTTGCCTAGCGAAGGTACGGCGGGGCTTAACCGCGTTCCGCGTTCGCTCAATCCTGACGATCCCTGGTATCCCGGGAAGCATCGCGACGACAAGGGCGAATCGGGCGGTTATCGTATGCAGACGACATTCTGATTTAATTTACGAGGTATAAAAGATGCGAAAGACATTAGTGTTGATCTGTGTTGGTGCTGCGGTTGCAACGGCCGGAGCCGGCGTGCTGGATCGCGAGCCGGGAATTAAACTGAAGAATGAGCGCATGACGCTTTTGCCGTATGTCGCCCTTTCGTATACGTACGATACGAATGTCGACTCCACCAAGGCGGCCAAGTCCGGTTCGCAGTGGGTGGTCAATCCCGGCATGGAGCTTAAGTACAAGGACGACAATTGGATTGCCGACGCCCTTGTCTGGTACAAGTATCATGCGTACAACAATTATTCTTCGCAGCTGAACTCCTCGAGCTATGGCGAACGCCTGAAGTGGGATTGGGCCAATGCTTCTCTCGGAGAGCCGGGCTGGTCCGTAAAGTTCATGGAACAGTTTGAGCAGATCGCCCAGGACGACAGCCTCAGCAGTCTCGGCGGTCGCGGCATGAACCGTGACAGAAAGCAGTTTCAGGCCGAGGGAATCATCAACAGGCGCATTAACAAGTGGTGGCATGCGGCCCTCAGGTCCAACTATTATTTCCTTGATTACGACAATAACGTAAAAGAGTATTCGTGGCTTTACGGCTGGTCGCGTCTGCAGGTCGGATTTGAGGGTGGCTATACGATGTCCAGGTGGACCGATCTTCTTTTTGCGGCCAATTACCAGTGGTATTGGCACGATGACGATGTCGACACCCACAAGGGCCTTGAAAACATCTATGGGTCCCGTCGCGGGAAGTATGTCCGCGGCGATTCAAAGGGTTGGTCTGTCATGGGCGGTATCGGAACTCACATGACCGAGAAGCTTTCATACAGGTTGCTGACCGGCTGGTCCAAATTTGAGTATGCCGGCGGCGCTTCCGATCTTGACGGCTGGACCTATCAATGCAGCGCCGATTGGCAGGTCGACGCTCTCAACACATTGCATGTCATGGCTATCGCCTCCAGTTATTATCAGCCTTCCGAACGAGAGTTTGGTTCTGCATTGCTTGTTCATAACGCCAGTTTCGGCATTGCGAAGAGCCTCGTCAAGAACAAGCTCAGAGCGACGGCCGATATCGCTTTCCGTCGAGAGACCCATGAATATACCGAGTATGAGGCCGATAATTACGATGAGAACATCTGGACCGCTCGCGTTACCTTGAGTTACAGGATCAACAGGCTTTTGACTGTCTTTGGACGAGTGGAATATCAGAATGAAGAAACTACCGGCGGATATGTGCGCGGAGGGCTTTACGACTACGACCGTTGGCGCGGCACCGTAGGTATTCGCATGACATGGTGATATAAGTGCAGAAATTCATTTCGAAATACGCTTTGGCGGCGCATCTGGCCTTGTTGGCTGTCGCGCCGCTGTTCCTGTTTCCGTTTTTCGGCCCCAAAGATACGGCGATTGTTCTTTTGTGGATGTCTTTCCTGACGATGTTCTGGTTTTTTCTGGAACCGTCGAGGCGTATCGATGAATATTTGTATGAAGCGAGGCGGCGCGTTCTGCGCAATCTTCTGGTCGATCCTCTTGTCTGGCTTTTCGTCCTGTTTCTGACCGTAGCGTTCATTCGCTGGATGAACGATGGTGTTGTGCGGGATTTCGATCTCTCCGGCGATCAGTGGAAGTGGGTTATAAGATCTCCGGCGATCGAGTGGCTGCCCGGCTCCTCCGGTGATGCCGGTTTCTGTGCTGTCGCCACGTTGGTTGCGGTGGTTGTTGTCGTCTCTTCGTGCCGGCATGCCCTCGGCAAATCGGCCAGGACGATGTTTGTTTTTCTTGCGGCCTTTTTTGCTGCGGTCGCCGCTCTTGTGGCCGTCTGGACCACCAAGGACGAAATGGGCGTTGCATGCAAGATCGCATTTGGCGATGCGGGCGCATCTTCCTTCCCCGGTGCGGCGTTCGGTATTTTCTTTCTCGCGGCGCTTGCGGCGCTGGCCGGAATGTTTGAGGCCAGGTGGAATCTGGCGCTGCTTCTTTTCTCGTTTGCGGTCGGAGGAACGTTTACCGGTCTTTGGTATTTTTCTTCGCCGTTTGAAATTACGCTTTATTCCTGCGCCGGAGCGCTGTTGGCGCTAATCTCGCTTGTTAACGTCGCGGTTACGAGAGGAGTGCTCAGTTTCTTTAAATTTCTGGTTGCTTTGATTATTGGCGCCGCGATTCCCGTGGCGATAATGAAATCGTTCGCTCCAGCAGAATTGATCGAATTGAAGTCGGCGGTTCTGACATTCGATTTCTGGAGCGATGAATGCATGCAGGCGAGGCAGGCGTGGATTGATTTTGCATCCGAGGTCTGGCGCAACGGAAATATCTGGAACGGCGTCGGTCTTGGCGCATTGCCTTTATACATCAAACAGAATATGGCTCAAGACAGCTGGGTCGCCAACATTCCTGGCGGGTGGTGGCAACTTCTGGCTGAGCGGGGTATTGTCGGCGTCGGCATGCTTGTTCTGCCTTGTCTTTTCATGATGTTTTCCTTTATCGCCAGAATCGTGTCCTCCGGCGTGAAGCGTGCGTTCTGGCCGTTCGTCTGCCTTGGGCTTTTTGTCTTTTCGGCTGTGATTGTCGAAGCGTTTTTTGATGTATCCTTTTTGAGTCCGGAGGTTTTGATCCCTGCCGGAGCGTTTTTGGCGCTGAGTACGAGTGCGATTCCGCCCAAGCGGACGGCGGAAAAGAAGAAAAAGGAAAAACAATAATTTTTTTGGGGGATTGCAATGGCCGACAAACCGATTTATTACGGGAGTTCGAAATCGTCGCCGATATATTACGGAGCGTCGACTCCTATGTATGGCGCTTCTAAGGCGCCTGTCTATTATGGTGCTTCGCGGCAATACGGCCAGTATGGTTCGTATGGCGCATACGGCGGCGTAGGGGGTCCGAACAATGACAAGTCCATTGTCGGAACGCTTACTTTGAACCGTATTCTGCGCGTAATTTCCCAGCGCTGGCTCACGATTTTCGTCTTTTTGCTGGTTGGCATCATTATTTCGTTTTCGATTTATTCCGTTTCGCCGAAAATTTACGAGGCGGTCAGCGAATTTACCGTCGACATAAACAGCAAGTCCGGAAACAATACGTCTGTTATCGAAAACGACAATGCGATCTACGGCAGCAATTACGCCGAGAGCTTCAACACCCGCCAGAGCCAGTGGCGTTCCAGGGAGGTGTTCGACAAGGTTATCGAAGAATACAATCGCGAAAACAAGGATTCCAACGCCAAGAACGATCAGCTTTATGAAATTCTTGGCGGGTCCAAGCTTGAGTTGGTGAGAAATTCACGAATCATTACGATCTCCGTCAGGTCGCAAGAACCCAAAATGGCCATGGAACTCGCCAATGCGTATTTGAAGGTCATCAAGGCGAAGTCCAGAGAAGAGAATGACAAGAAAATCGCCGAGGCGCTGCAGGATTTGAAGGATGAGTCTTCCAAGCGGCGGGAAGATCTGGACAAGAAGAAGGAAGAGCTTCTTGCGACCAGGATGACGAATCAGGTTGACAGGCTTACTTCTGAGCGTGATATGCTGCAGCAGTCCATTCAGCAGCTTACGGCAACGATTGCCGATTTGGAAAGCAAGGTCTCTCTTCTGAACGAATGGGAGAGGCTTTTGGTCGAGGTCAAAAACGACCCCTCCAGCTTCGGGCGCCTGTCAACGAGCGTGCCTAGAGCGCAGGAAATCAAGACAGAATACGATTCATGGCAAAAGGTCATCAGCGAACAGGCTACTCTTCAGGACATATTTACCGAAGAGGCTGACGATGTGCAGAAAAAGATCAAGGAAGTGGCTGCGGCCAAGCAACGTTTTATCGAAGCTGTAAGCCGGGCGTACGAGGCGAGCAAAACAGAGTTGGTGAGCACCAGGAATCGCTTGAGGCTCGATCAGGAAAAACGCAAGAAAAATCAGGATGACCTGGCTAGGTTGAGCGAGAAGATCGCCGAGGTCGGCTCCAAGATCGATGCGCTCGATCAAGAGGTCAAAAGATGCAACGAGTCGTACGGAGAGGCCGAAAAGTTTCTCATAAAAGGCATGCAGGAGGCGTCGGCGGGCAAGGAGTACATAAGGGAAAACAGGGCCGCTGTCGAGCCTACCGTTCCCGTTTCGCCCAATACGCTTATCATATTCGGCGCCGGCATTGTGCTTGCTCTCATGCTCGGCATTGTCTTTGTTCTCATTCTGGATAACTTCGAGGATACGATTGTCAACCTTTCGGATATTGAAGGAAGACTTTCGCTTAAGGTTCTGGCGGTGCTCCCCCATGTGCAGCGCAAGAAGCGCGAGCATGTTGCGAAGTTTGTGCTTGAAGACAAGTACTCTCATTTCTCCGAGACCGTCGCGGGGTTGAGAAATCTTTTGGATTCTCCGCGCTATGAGGCCATGTCGCGCTGCGTGTTGGTGATTTCCACCCAGCCAAGCGAAGGCAAGACCGTTACCTCGATGTCGCTGGCGATTTCGCATGCTCAAACGGGCAGAAAGGTCCTGCATGTGGATTTTGACCTTCGCCGTCCCCGTATTGCAAAGATCTGGGATCTCGAACTTACCGAGGAGCGCAGTTTCTCGCATTGCCTGCAGAAGGCCGGTGCTGGAGCTGTCGATTTCCCGAAGCTAGTCAACAAGACCAAGGTTGAAGGGCTTGACGTCATTTGTTCGCTGCCGCCTGACGGCGTTGCTCCCGCGACGATTTTCGGATCGAGCGTCGTTTCGGAGTTCTTTACCTGGGCCAGGGCGAATTACGATCGCATCATAATCGACTCGCCGCCGTTTGGCGTTGTCGGCGACGTTGTTTCGCTGGCTGCGCTGGTGGATTCGACGATCATAATGTGCTGCCCCGACCGTACGCACTTCAAGCCGATCCAGTATTGTGCGCGCACGTTGACTGAAGCGGGCGCCAACATTCTCGGCGTTGTCGTCAACGATGTCGAACTTACCGGTTCTTCTGCGTTCAATCTCGGCTCGCATCGTTCTTACGGCTATCGTTATGGTTATGGTTACGGTTATGGCTATGGGTACAGGCCCAGGGACGCCGCCAAGAAGGTCGGCGACGGAGACAATCCCGAGCTCGAGAGCGAGAAAAAAACCAAGGCCGAAAAAACAGGCGCGTCCGAGATAGAGGACGAAGAAAACGGCGGAGACAACAGATTCGCCGATGAAGATTGATTAAGAAGGAGCGGAGTCCAAGATGAAAAAAATCTTCATAGACGGTAGCGCGGGAACAACTGGATTGAGGATTTTCGAAAGGCTTTCCTCCCGTGACGACCTGGAGCTTGTGACATTGCCGGATGCCGTCCGCAAGAATCCCGTCGCGCGCAAGGACGCGCTCAATTCGTGCGATGTGGCGTTTCTCTGCCTTCCTGACGCCGCGGCGATAGAGGCGGTCTCGATGGTTGAAAACCCCGAGACGGTTGTCATCGACACTTCGACCGCCCACAGAACACGCGACGACTGGGCGTACGGCTTTGCCGAAATCGGAGGCCGTCGCGCCGAGATTGCTTCGGCGAAGCGGATCGCCAACCCCGGCTGCCATGCAAGCGGCTTCATCGCGCTTGTCGAGCCGCTTGTTTCCTCCGGCATTCTTTCGACGGCGGCGCTTTTGTCGTCGTTTTCTCTTACCGGCTATTCGGGCGGCGGCAAGAAGATGATCGCCGACTACGAAACGGCGGGAACGCCTTTGCATCTCGGCGGTCGCCAGTATGCGCTCGGCCAGAGCCACAAGCACCTTCCCGAGATGACGAAGCTCTGCGGTCTTGAGAACGCTCCCGTCTTTTCGCCGATCGTCGTTCCCCACCTGAGCGGAATGGAGGTTACGGTCCAGGTTTTCGCGCGCGACCTGAAGGGCGGGATTGAAGCCGTAAAGGAGTGCTACCGCAACTACTATTCGCACGGCGGACTCGTCAAATTCTCCGACGATTCCAGCGAAGGCGGTTTTCTTTCGTCCGCGGCGTATTCGGGTCGCGACGATCTCGAGGTCGCGGCCTACGGCAACGACGAGCGGGTGATTCTCGTTTCGCGTTTCGACAATCTCGGCAAGGGCGCTTCGGGTGCAGCGATCCAGAATATGAACATTGCTCTCGGGTGCGACGAGACGACGGGCCTCGTTACGGAGTGATTCACAGCAAAGGAAGGGAATTGCGATATGGCTAAGATTACGGAAATTTCCTGGGAGAAATTCGAGGCTCTTTCTCTTGACGAGAAGAAGTCCTATCTCGAGCGAGGCGACGGCGATACGATGCCGTACCACACTCTCTTTGCCCAGCAGTTCGACCGCAGCCTTCTCGAGAGGCTTTGCGCGCTTTCGAACCGCATTCGCTTCATCAACAAGTCGAAGGAGGGCGCTCTTTACCTGAAGAGCGTTCTCGCCCACAAAAGGGCGATGCTCTATTTCTCGCAGCCTTCTTCGCGTACGTTCCTCTCGCATCTGGCGGCGTGCCAGATTTTGGGTATTACGACAGGTTCGGTCCGCGATGCGGCGACATCGTCTGAGTTCAAGGGCGAGAGCCGCGAAGATTCGATCCGCACGTTCTCGTCGTACTTCGACATGATCATCATGCGCTCGCCCGAGCAGGGGCTTGCCGAGAAGATGGCGTGGGAGCTTTCGAACTCCTCGCGCCCCGTGCCGATCCTGAACGCGGGCTCCGGCAAGGATCAGCATCCGACCCAGGCGCTTCTCGATATCTACACGCTCGTAAGATCGTTCGAGGAGAAGGGCGGCCTCGACGGGCGCACGGTCGTATTCTGCGGCGATCTGCTTCGCGGGCGCACGGTTCGCTCGCTCAGCCATCTTTTGACCAATTTCAAGGACGTAAAACAGATTTTCGTAGCTCCTCCCGCGCTAAGGGTCCCCGACGACGTTGTCGCATCCCTCGCGGCGAAGGGCGTTTCCTACGAAATTACCGAAGACCTGAAGGCGGCCGTGAAGGTTGCCGACGCCGTCTATATGACGCGCATTCAGGACGAGTGGGACGAATCGAAAGGCGAATCCGCGCGCATTGATACGTCCCGCTTCAAATTCGGCGCCGAGGAGCTCGCGCTTCTGGGGCCTGACGGTGCGATTATGCATCCGCTGCCGCGTCGAGACGAAATCGCGACCTGTTGCGATCGCGATCCGAGAGCGATGTACTGGCGCCAGATGCGAAACGGCATGTGGATACGCGCCGCGCTCATAGCCTCGACCTTCGGTCTTGAAAAAGAAATAATGAACTGCGGATATTAAGAAAAATGGTATAATAACGAACTGATATGAATGAACTAGCTTCAAAGTTAAACAAAACTCTCGGGTCTGCGGCGGATTTTCTCTCGTCTGCCGGCAAGCGCATGTATTTTCCCTACGGCGGAATTTTAGGTCAGGGCGCAGAGGCCAAGGGCTGCGACATCAATGCCACGATCGGCATGGCGTTCGAGGAGGACGGCTCCGCGCTTGTCATGGACTCGTTCAAGAAGGGTATCAATCTCGACAAGAAGGCGTTTCTCTATGCGGGCAGCTTCGGCATCCCCGAGCTTCGCGCGAAGTGGCGCGAGATGCAGATCGAGAAGAATCCCTCCCTCAAGGGCAAGGAGTTCTCGAATCCCGTAGTAACCAATGCGCTCACGCACGGCCTCAGGATTTCGGCCGAGCTCTTCGCTGAGAGCGGCGTTCAGGTTGTCGTTCCCGATCTTTACTGGGACAACTACTCCCTCGTCTTCGAGGAGTCCGCCGGTGCAGAGCTTTCGCTGTTCAACACCTTCAAGGACGGCCATTTCGATACTGCCGCGATGAAGAAGGCGCTTTTGGCCGGCGAGGGCAAGAAGATACTGATTCTCAACTTCCCGAACAATCCGACCGGCTACACCGCAACGAACGACGACGCGGTTGAAATCGTGAAGGCCGTCGCCGAGGTCGCCGCCACGGGCCGCAAGATCGTAGTCGTTCTCGACGATGCATACTTCGGGCTCGTTTACGAGAACGGCATTCACGGCGAATCTCTTTTCGCCGAATTCTCCGATCTCTCCGAGAACGTTCTGGCCGTCAAGCTTGACGGTACTACGAAAGAGGATTATGTCTGGGGTCTTCGCGTCGGCTTCATCACCTTCGCCTTCAAGGGGGCGACCCCCGATCAGCTCAAGGCTCTCGAAGCCAAGGCGGCGGGCAATGTGAGAAGCTGCGTCTCCAACGTCTCGTCCATCGGCCAGCATCTCGCGCTCACCGCGTTCGCCGATCCTGATTACGCTCAGCAGAAGCGCGACAAGTACGCCGTTCTCAAGAAGCGCTACCACGAGATCCGCTCGATAATCAAGCTTCATCCGGAATATGCCGAACGCTTTGAGGTAATGCCGTTCAATTCGGGGTACTTCATGTGCGTAAGGCCCATCGATGTCGACGCCGAGGCGTTGCGCCGCCATCTCATCGAGAAGTATTCGTGCGGTACGATCGTCCTTTCGGGCCTGGTGCGTCTGGCGTTCTCCACGATTCCGACGGCGAAGCTTGCCGGCCTTTTCCAGCACGTCTCCGATGCTGTTGATGATTTGCGCAAAAAACAAAACTGACAATTCTAACAAAAAACAGAAAGGGCGATAAAATGAAACGTCTGATTCTTGTCGTATCCGCCGTGCTTGTCTTCGCGGCAGAGGCTAAGCTCGAAAAGGTTGCCGAGATTACTATTGCCAATCAGCAACAGGTTGTAACCGCCGCAAACAAGATCGGTGAGTTCATCAACAATCCTATGCTTGGAATGTTGGTGTCGGCGCAGTGGTCGCTGAATCCGATCGCTCTTGACGGCGTTGGTGCGATGAGGGCGGACGGCAACCCTTATGCCGCCATTTATGTGGACGGATACAAAAAAGGGATGCCCCTTGAAAGGTTGGATGGCAAGATTCATTTTGTCGCGCTCTATCCCGCACACTGCACGAAGGAGCAGTATCTTGATGCAAAGCCAGAAGCCAAGGAGACGGCCGGTGTAATAGACTTTGACGACAGCGGCGAAATCAAGGTCGTCTTTGCGGAGGACGGGAAGTATGTAGCGTTTTCGGACAGGCCCGAGCTCGCGAAAAAGGCTTTGTCCGAGGTTGCCAACATACCTAGCCTTCCTCGCAACCGGGTTGTTGGTTTGCGCGTCACTTCCGCCGGCATGAATATCCTTAATGATGTGGTTGACGGTTTGAACAAGGAGTTGAAGCTGGAGCTGAGTGAGCAGGATTTGGAATCCTTCAGGTCTGTCGCCGGTTTTACATTGACGTGCGGCATCGGATCGTACGGCGTTGATTACGAAATAAACGCCGATTACAAGCCCGGTTCTTTGGAGAGTAAACTTGGGAGCAAGCCTCTTTCTTCGCCGGCGCCTCTTGCGTTTGCCGGACAGGATGCCTTTTTTGCTCTCGCGGTTGCCGAAGATTCGTCCGGATTCGATATGAATGATTACTTTTTAAAGCTTGTCAGGTTTGCGAACAAATGGGGTATTGAGACCTATTGGCTCAAAACTGAGAAGGATGGCGGCAATGTAAGGTTGATTTGGGATATTACCAAGTTATGTATGTATGTGGGATTGGGAGCCGAGAAGAAATTTGTGGAATTGTCTGAAAAGAGCGATGAGATTCTTGCAGATTTCAACGATACGTTCAAGTTTGCGAGATCGACCAAGAATCCTGAGCAGGGATTGGCGTTGTGTATCAAAGATGCAAAGTTTGCTGACGCGCAATCCCGTTTCGACAAAACCCTTCCTGGCTACTCGAGGAAGCCTTGCACTTCCGCCGGTGTCTGGTCGCTATATGGCACGATATATGGCACGTTAAACTCCTTCTCTGAAATGTTCCCTTCTAATGTTGACGATCCCGATATAAGCAAGATGTTGTCCTTGGTTAAGACACTTCCCGACGTTCCAGATGCCGCAATCGCATTTGCGACGATAAAACAGGGGCCTACCAAAGAAAAGATGATAATCCGGATCAATCCCGCTGAGATCAAGGGGCTTTATCCCCTTGTGATGGAGTTGTCGAAGCAGATATCCTCCGAACTTTCGTCTTCAAGCGGTGTTGATGATGAAGGTTGATGCATACGCTAAAGTAAACTTCACTTTAGAGGTATTGGGGAAGCGCGCGGACGGGTACCACGCGCTTCGCTCGTTGGTTGTTCCGGTGTCGCTGTGCGATTCAATCGAATTAACCGGGGCTTCGGAGATCGTGTCCGACATTCCTTACAGCGACGATTTGTGCGTAAAGGCCGCAAAGGCGCTTGCGGCAGCAGCCTCAGTGCCGGCTGGTTGCGGAGTTTCGATAAAAGTCAATAAACGCATTCCTGTCGGAGGCGGCTTAGGCGGCGGCAGCGCCGATGCGGCGGCAGTGCTTGTCGCGTTAAATGATATGTGGGTTCTCGGCCTTTCGCGAGAGCAGCTTGTCAACATAGGCGCAGGCGTGGGTTCTGATGTCCCGGCGCTTGTTCTTTCGCGCGGTGCAGGGCCGGTGCTCATGGAAGGGCGCGGAGAAAAAGTTACGCCATTTGACGGAGTTATGCCGCAAATGCATTTTGTGCTGGCAAATCCCGGCGTTTTTTGTTCGACAAAGCAAGTTTTCAAAAATTGCATTTCCCGCGTGACAGATGATAGCCTAATTTTGTATAATATGCGCAAGTCGTTTGCTTCGGGCGATTTAGAGGGTATTGCCGCATCATTCATGAACGATCTTGAACCGGCGGCGGAAGCTCTTCATCCCGAAATAGGTCAGGTTAAAAAAACGCTGTCCGATTTAGGGGCGCTTGGAGCAACGATGAGCGGAAGCGGTTCCACCGTTTTTGGAATTGTCCCTTCGGAGTACGAGGGACGTAAAATTGTCGACTCCCTGCGTTCTTGTGGCATTTCCGCCTGGTGCGTAGAGACATGCTGTCCCGTGGTGTAGAGGCTGCACAGGAGATTTTGATTCTCTTAGTTCTGGTTCGATTCCAGACGGGACAACCACTTCAATAACAAAAGGAGCATTTATGAAGAATCTTAAAGGCATGGTTGCTATTGTCACGGGTGCGGCACGCGGTATTGGAGCTGCCATTGCAAAGCGTCTTGCTGACGATGGTGCTGCGGTGGCGGTTTGCGACCTCAATGGTGAATGGTGCGAGCAGACGGTCAAGGAGATTGAGGAGGCCGGCGGCGTTGCAAAAGCGTACGGAGTTAACGTCGCCGATTCTGCTCAGGTTGACGCATGTGTAAAGAGTGTTATCTCCGATCTCGGCCGTATTGATATCATGGTTAATAATGCCGGTATTACCAAGGACGGTCTTCTTATGCGCATGAGCGATGACGACTGGGATGCCGTCATTAACGTCAATCTCAAGGGCACCTTCCTCTTT
The DNA here is from genome assembly GCA_045656285.1 of Kiritimatiellia bacterium. Classification (GTDB taxonomy): domain Bacteria; phylum Verrucomicrobiota; class Kiritimatiellia; order RFP12; family UBA1067; genus UBA1067. Next base: position 10,746 of record JAZOQY010000040.1, on the reverse strand, counting down.
ACGCGCGCAGTGAGCCGCCCGATGATGAAAAACAAAGCGGCCGACGGCACTCCCGCCGGCGGTTCCATCATCAATATCGCCTCTGTAGTGGGCATTATGGGCAATGCGGGGCAGGCCAACTACACGGCGTCAAAGGGCGGTGTGATTTCGCTTACAAAAACAACGGCAAAAGAGCTTGGCAGCCGCAATATCCGCTGCAATGCCGTCGCCCCCGGTTTTATCGAGTCAAAGATGACCGATGTTCTTCCAGAGGATGTGCGCAAGGCATATATGGATACGATTCCTCTTAAGCGCTTTGGAAAAGTAGAGGATATTGCAAAGGCCGTTTCCTGGCTTGCCGGAAGCGAGTCTTCCTATGTGACCGGGCAGATTATCTCTGTCAACGGCGGTATGATTGGCTGAGCAATCTGCCGGTCAAACAGAACTGAGCATTGCTGCAAGTCCCTCGGGTTCAAAAATCCGAGGGATAAATTTTTACGGGACCGATTAGCCCCGACGGCGTCAACTTGGAATCTTTGTTGAAGTAATTCCAGTCGGTAAAGCATTTGCGTCCTTTAGAAGGCCTTGCCTTGATGCCGTCCTTAAACCAGTCGGGATAGCGCGTGAGGAAGAGCCCGCCGGGGAACGGCGGCTTTTCAAACTCACAGTCGGCAGTCTCCTGCTCGTCACCGATTAGCCTGTTGGCCCATACGTTTGTAAACTCAATTTCAATTTTGTTCAAGCCCGGCTTGACGTCTCCTTCAGAGAGCAGGATCTCATAAGGGGGGCACCAGAGCGTTGCGGCGTGTTTGCCGTTAAGAAACACCTTTGCTATCTGATTGTTGCAGTTGCCGAGCGAAAGAATTCCTTTTTTGACGTTTGGCGGAATAACAAAGGAAGTGTTGTATTTTGCCGTTCCGCTGAAATATTTTATTTCGGGGTCGGAATTTTTTGTCCAGTCTTCCAGCTGGGGCATTGTTGCTGTTTTCTCGTTGAACCTGACCGTCCACGGTGAATTGACGGCAATGCCGTTTTCTGCTCTGTATGGCTTGACTATGTTTTGCAGATAGTAGCTCTCGCTGTCGGGTGACTGAGCAGGAGCCTTTTGACGCAGTACGAGAAATCCTGTCTGGCACGGCGCAAGTTGAATAGGCACCAAGTTGTTGACGAGTTTAAGCGTTGTGATGCGCCCCGAAACAGGGTCAAACCATTCAGGCTCGGTGTCTTCAACGGGCAGCCCCATGTTCATGGATGCGGGCTTGTCGGAATGGTTGACTACAAAGTAAACGAGCGTGCCGTCGGCGGTGCGCCCATGGGCCGAGATGTGTGTGCCGCGCGGCGTGATGTTGTTCCCTGTTATGCGAGTGTCTGTGGGTTCGCCCCATTGCAGAAGCGCTTGGCAGCGGTTGAGATATTCAAAGAGCCCCTTGCCGCTTATTGCCCACGTTTGGTGGCGGCCAAAATGCGTGCCCCAGCGCCCCATGGTTTTTCCGGGTTTGAATTCATCGGGCCAAGGCTGCAGCGGGCAGGTGTGAAGAATCATTCGATTGATGCCAAAGTCAAACTGTGTGTCGGCGGCGGCCTTGATGATGCAGGGGGTTTCTGTCCATTGGCATGCGTGCGGCTGGCCGGTAAACGCTTCGGCTTCAATTATGTTGTGGCGCTTGCCTTCTGGGCCAATCCAATTCATCCAGCTGCATCTGCCTCTAATCCGTCTGTTGAGATTGGGGTTAAGCCAGAATTCTGTCATGAGTCTGTCGACGTGTGCGGAGCATTCGTATGTGCTGAAGGGGCCTCCGTAAGGCTCGCATGCGAATTCGAGATTTACGGCTGCGAGCTTTTCGCGCATTATTTTAAAGAGGACGTCACGGTACAAGTCGCTGATGGTTTTGTCGTAGTCGGCCTTGAATTTTTTTACCGCTTCAGGGGTTGGTGCCTCTTTTACAGAGTAGCCGCCAAGGATGGGCAGATAGGGTAGCGGGTCGTATCCGCGGCGGGTCTTGAATTCTTCGCGCATGTTGGGAGTCCACGTCGGCTTGCCGGCCTCGTAGCTGTCGAGCAATATGAACTTGAGAGTTGTGCCTACATGCTCGCCGAGATGTTTTTTCATTTCGCCAATTACATGGTCGAGATGGAATGAAATCGCTTCAGGATTCATTTTGTCGCATTCAAGCCCGAATGTTTCCCATTGGTTAGGCTGGGTGAATGAGCCCATTGGGATATGTTGAACGCGCACACCGCCAATAGTTGCAATCTCCTGGAGGTCGCTTCGGCGGGCTGGTATTTCAGGCCGTCCAAATTTGCCTGTTACGCCGTGCTGTACGGGGAAGGGGGCGTTTGCCAGAAGTGAAATCTGCTCTTCGGCATTGGTAATGTTAAAGACGAGTTCGCGCATTGCAAGACGCGGCGGAATCCACGGGCCGCCCGTGGATGTGTAGCCGGGGCAATTGTGAAGACCCAACTCAATGCCTCTTTTTTTGGCTTCATCGCAGGCAAAGCGCAGTATCTTCCACCAATCCGGCGTGAAAGCCACGAGTCCGTCGTTGGGAGAGTTTTTGATTTTTGTTGCCCATGGAGTGCAGATGTCGGCCATTCCGAAAACTGTGGCGGAACCAATGCCAACCTCGGCAAACCAGTCAAGGTCTTTTACGATTCCCTCCTTTGTGATGTTGTTGCCCATCCAATGCCACCATACGCCTGTTTTGGCGCTTTGTGGCGGATTGAAAAAGACATCTTCCGGGGCAGCCGCCCCAATGCATGAGAGTGATGCAAACAGAGTAAGTAGCGTGCTTACGATATGGTTTTTCATTGTTTTTATAGTATGCTTTATGGCGATTATTAATTCAATGGTAACATTATAACAAAAATATACTGCCAGTTCATTGGGGACACTCCCTCTAAAACTTGGGGACACTCCCCATTTTTTAGGCCAAGCGCTCGCCCCATAATGGCATTATTGCGTCAAATCCGATTTTTTTAAGGCTATTTAATTTCTTTTGACCATCATTATATGTCCAGCGCCATCGATTTCTTGCGTGTCCTAATTCCTGCAGATGTGCTATAACAACTTTCTTGGGGTTGATTTTCTTTTGGCTCGCCTGTTCAACGTTTAATCCGCAGTAAGGATGAACTATCCATAAATCGGGTTGGCGTGCAACATGTAATTTGTTCATTCTACAGCAATCACCAGTGTGATAGATTGTGTAAGATCCGATATGTATTTCATATGGTGTTGTATAGTCTATGAGTTTGGCGTTGTGGTCGCATCTGCCTGATATCACAGTAACATCGCCAAACTGAAGTGTTTTCTTCTTCTCTGGCGTATATCCGCAATTTTTTGCTCCGGTATTCTTAAGAAAATTAGAAACTACAGTTTTGCCGCTTTTGTCCATCTTAGTATATAGGTTGTTTCTCCAATGATCGCCATGCGCATGGGTTATCAGCATAAAATCGAGAGCGTCGGCAAAATGACCTGCGCAACGGTGGTGCAAATCGATTGCGAATAACTGATTTGTGGTTTTTACGATAATACCCATATTATAAAGGTACCATATGGCGGGCTTGTTTATGTCGGTTACAGAAGTCGTTTTGATTTCATTGAAAACTTTGTCGAAAGCAATTTCAAGATAATCAAATGCTGCAAATTTTTTTATATTCCCTTTTTTGAGGTACTCTATAAAGTCTTGCGGTGTCACCTTGTCGATTTCGCGCTGTCTTACATCTAAAGAGGGTAGTGGTGCGCATGCCGGCGTATTTGCAAATAGGCGGCAGGAGATTATAGATGTTATAAACGATGATGCGCGGTATATAAAGTTGCGACGGTTAGTTTTAATTTGCTTCATAGAGACTCCTTTAATTCTATAAAGGGATTATAACAAATATACCGGCCGTTTTTTTGGGGACACTCCCTGTTGGACGCATGGGAACGCTCCACATATTTTAGTGGCTAAGCAAGGGCGCAAAACCGCGCGAGGGGTAAAAATGAAGCGGAAGCGACGGGGAAGAGGTGGAAGATAAAAAAAATCAAAAAATATTTTTGAGTGGCTAAAAAAACGTTTCGCCCCTGATTTTATTGGGTGGAATGAGTTCTATGGTAGTTTTATGGAGTGCAAATGGGGTATGTGCCCCTTTACAAATAATCTCAATATACGATAAAATGTGTGTGCTTAGGCGGATAGTCGAAACTCGTGGTGGGTTTCGTCTGTTTAGGCAAAATAGGAGCGAGGATGAGTTGACGATCTGGGTATCGAAAATGAATCTGAGTTCAAAATCGGGCTGAGTCCCGAGAAAGAGATAAAGACATGAAGAAACTTATGTTTGCAGCTGCAGCAGCATTCTGTGGCACAGTATTCGCATTGGAGTCAGACAATATCGTTGGCTATGCTCAGCAGATAGCTAACGCGACTCGTAACACGATGATTACCCCAAACTTCCTCGACATTAATTCGGCGACAGGATGCAAGCTTTCCGACCTCTCCGTCACGGGATATGAAGCTCCTGTGTATAACGAGGAAGACGAATGCTACGACAATGGTTGTGCTGGCGGCGACTTTGTTCTTCAATTCTTAAATAACAACGGTTCTATTGCCTCACGTTATTATTGGATTGATAATGGCGAAATGAATGCTGGTTGGTACGCTACACTTGATGGTGCTGCTATTGAGGGTGGCGCAGCTTCTGTAACGATTCCTGCTGGTACTGCTGCTTGGACAATCGGCTCAGGAAAGACCCTTCAGTCCGCAGGAGCTGTAAACAAGGCTGATGTTGCATTCAAGATGAACGCAACACGTAACACAGCAGTAGGCAACTGTATGCCTATTGATCTCAAGCTTTCTGACCTTACCGTCACGGGATATGAAGCTCCTGTGTATAACGAAGAAGACGAATGCTATGACAATGGTTGTGCTGGCGGTGACTTTGTTCTTCAGTTCTTGAACAATAATGGTTCTATCGCCTCTCGTTATTATTGGATTGACAATGGCGAAATGAATGCAGGTTGGTATGCAACGCTTGATGGCGCTGCTATCGAGGGCGGTGCAGCTTCTGTGAAAATTTCTGCTGGTAAGGGAGCATGGGTAATTGGCTCTGGGAAAGTTCTCAACATCCCCGCTCCTACTCTCTAATGATTTATCGTGCGGTGCATGGTGTGCCGTGCAATAAAAAAAGGAAAACGAAAATGAAAAAACTAATGATGATGATTGCTGTTGTAGCTACAGCTATTGCTGCAAATGCTGCTACAGTAACTTGGGGTGCTCAGAAGGGCTACCTCTATGAAGCAGGTAGCAGCGAAATTAAAGTTACGTCTGGAGATGCATATCTTATGTTCGTAACTTCATCCTATACGCAGAGTGACCTCATCAATGCATTTAATACTGCAAAGGGAGATGTTGCCGCAACTCTTGCAAATATGAATGCTTCAGGAGCTATGGCTACTGGTGCAGGTGCTGTCGCTGCAAATGCGCGCATTGCTTCTACAGAAAGCACATATTCAATGAATAGTGATATGAGTGCGTATTTTGTAGTGTTCAATGGTGGTAATATGTATATCTCTACGGAAGCTGCTGCACTATACGATTCAGTATCTGATGGCTCTTCTGTTACATTTGCTTCTATGTCCACTACGTCCAAGCTTGCTGCACTTGATGCTTCCGCTGGATATGCTGGTGCTGGCTGGTATGCTGTTCCGGAGCCGACCTCTGGCTTGCTCATGCTCGTCGGTCTCGCGGGTCTCGCACTCCGCCGCCGTCGCGCCTAATTAACTGAACTAACCAGTTAAGGGGGCCCGTCCGAGTAATCGGGCGGGTTTTCTCTTTGAATATTAAGGAATTACAGCATGCCATGGAATCACCCGAATAAAACTGCTCAAAGAGTACAGCCCAAGAAAAATATCAATCCCAAGGTTATGGTTGTCTTTGCCTTGGCTCTTGTTGCGTTTATAGTTTATCTGATGATTCCTAAGGCAGAAAGAGAACTGGTTGAGGCTCCCAAAGAAATAAAGAGAATAAAGACGGTTAAGCCAGCTAAGATTTCAAAACCAACACAACTAAAATCGGAAACCACTAAAGTTCCAAAAGAAAAAAAGCCAAAGCCGCAGCGTGTAGGTGAAATTAGGGATGGATATCGCCTGCTTTGCGATGGTACACTGCATAAGGTTTACGGCGTCATAACTAATACGCCCGGTAAATTTTCGATTTCAGATAAAACATTTAAGAACAGTGCCGATGTTGAGCTTGGGAACCTTCTTCTTGTTGAGCCGGGAGATGATCTTCTTGGTGATAGCACTGGAATGTACAAGGGTTTCAAAAAAGAGTTGTTAGAAGCACTTGAAGAAGAAATCGCCTATAACGAAGAAGATACACCTTTTCAAAGAGAACTGAAAGCCTCTGTGAAGGAATTGCGCGATGAGCTTAAACAGCGCATAAGAAATGGTGAGGATATCGAAAAGGTTATGGAAGATACTCGCAATCAGCTAAAGGAATTGAGTTTATATCGTCAGGAACTTGAAGAGGAAGTACGTAAACTCTCCTCTGACGAAATAACACAAAAGGACTATGAAGATTTAGTAAAGGCGGCAAATGAAATGCTTGCAGAAAGAGGTATAAAAGCATTGGAAATGCCAAAAACATTGCGACATGCAATTCGCCTTAAGAAGCTTCAAAATAAAAGATTAAAAAAAGTACAGGAGATAAAAGATGAAAAATAAAATTACTTTAGCATTGGCAATTCTTGCTGTTGCCTTTGGATCATATGCTGAAAACCCAAGAGCCAAGAGAATTGTCCGCGCTGGTGGGGAAATAGTCAAAAAAGGCTCTTTCCTTGGAAAGGTATCTATTGTAAATCAGCAGTCAAAACTTTCCACTAAAGATTGCGCTGAAGTTGCAAAATTATTAGCAGAACATACTCAGTGCAATATCGTAGCAGACAATGGCGATGGGGCGGCAATTAAACTCTACCTCATTGACGACCCGAAAGAACCAACGGTGCTATTGGCAACTGAAGAGCATTGGGGAAAATTGAATGTCGCAAAATTAGTGGAGGATTTGCCGGGTGAGAATGCGAAAAAGAAGTTCTTTGTCCCTCGTGCCCGAAAGATGATTATCAAATCACTTTCACTTTTGATGGGCGGCGGAAGTTCGCAGTTCCCTGGGAACATAATGAACACAGTTAAGATTCGTGACCTTGACATCTTGAAGGAGAACATACCAGTTGATATGATTGAACACTACCAAACATATCTCAAGGCATTAGGTGTGACACCAATGGAGAAAACGACCTATTTGCGTGCCTGCCGTGAAGGATGGGCACCAGCGCCTACGAATGATGTGCAGAAAGCCATTTGGGAAAGAGTTCATGCCGCACCGAAGAAGCCAATAAAGATTGAGTTCGATCCGAAAAAAGGTAGATGAGGAGTTAGGAGTTATTGATTAGCATCTGGAAGAAGTGTGATTGAGTGCGCTGTATTTATTGGAAGAAATGTGTTTAGAAGCATTGAGACTTATGGTGAAAACGTGTATAATATGACGCCGAAATAATAGAAGGAGTCATATGAAGCGAAAAATCACAGAAAAACTTCTAAAATGGCATAATCAGAAAACTCGCAAGCCCTTGGTCATAAAAGGCGCAAGACAGGTAGGCAAGACCTGGGCAATCAAAGACTTTGGCAACAGGTATTTCTCCAAGACGGCGTACTTCAATTTTGATGAAAACCCCGACCTCCTTCAGGTATTTGACATGAAGGAAGTACATGAGATAGTTAGGTTATTGGAATATATTGTAGGGTTTAAGTTTATCCCTTCTGAGACGCTGATTATATTTGATGAGGTACAGCAATGTCCGAACGCACTTAATGCGCTGAAGTACTTCAAAGAAAATGCACCAGAGTTTTTTATAATCGCAGCAGGAAGCCTTCTTGGTACATACCTTGCAAAGCCAAAGACTTATCCGGTAGGCATGGTTGAACTTCTTGAAATGTATCCTCTTGATTTTGAGGAGTTTCTGCAAGCAACCGATCCAAAACTGTTTGAAGCTTATGAGGTTTTCAATGTGGGAGAAAAGATACCAACATATTTTCATCGAAAGCTCTCAGCAGCATGTCATGATTATATGATTATCGGCGGTATGCCGGAATGCACTGACGCGTGGCGTAAAAATAAAGACATTGGACAGATAGGCAAAATTCAGCATGCATTGCTGGAGTTCTATGAAGGGGATTTTTCAAAGCACACGGAGCCGACAATTGCCGAGCGCTGTTGGCATGTGTGGCGCTCTATCCCTGCTCAGCTCGCGAAAGCAAATGAACGATTCTTCTACGGCACGGTAAAAAGCGGAGCAAGGGCGCGTGAATATGAAGAAGCGGTTTCATGGATTGTTCATGCGGGGCTTTTCAATAGGATTTATAATGTCCAAAAGATTGAAATGCCGCTCAAAGCGTATTCTGAACTGTCGCATTTCAAATTGTTTTTGCATGATACCGGTCTTTTGTGCAGGTTGGCAGGCGTCAATCCGGCCGACATTGCCCTTGGGCGAGATTATCCATTCAAGGGCAAAATAGCAGAAAACTATGTTTTACAACAATTGATGGGCAAAATGGATGTTGAACCGTTTTATTTTATGGACGATCATTGCCGTGAAATAGATTTTATCGTTCAATCCAAAGACGGCATTATTCCAATAGAGGTCAAATCGGGTGAAAATGTCCAATCAATCAGCCTGTCAAATTACGTTAAAAAAAGATCCCCTGCAATGGCAATAAGATTTTCTGAAAAGAATAGCGGAAATAATGGTGGCATATTGTCAATTCCGCTATATATGACTTGTAAATTACCACACCTTTTGAATTAGAAAATGAAATACACCTACGCATACAAGACCTCTGACGGGGTGCGACATGAAGATTCGATGAATGCCGCATCGCGAGATGAGGTCTTTATTGAACTTCGCAAGCGCGGAATTAAGGCTATCAAAGTGATCGCCGCTGATGGGTCGAAGGCGAATGGCGAGGTGCACGGAGTGAGGAAGCGCGTTGTGGCGGCGCTTATCTCGCTTGTGGCAATCGGCGTTGGCGTTGTGGCATTTGTTGGCGGATCGCGCACGAACGCCGAAAGATCGTCGGCGCAGGCGGCGGCGTTCGAAACTGACACAACGAGAAGACAGATAATTGGAGATGTAGCCATTATTGAAAAAGGCATTCGCAATGGCTGGAGCGATGTGCTTGAACTTGAAGGTGAACGCTTCCTTGCTTCATTTGCGATTCCCGGCGTAAAAGCAGGCCAACGTAGTACAAGCGAAAAGGAATTTGCCGCCGCACTTGAAAACAAATGTGTAGCAACACCTTCCGATACGCTTGAAGCGCGTCAGATTAAAGCGATGGTTGAGGGCATGAAAGGCGAGGCGAGGCGCTATATTGCCGCAGGGGGCACTATTGTTGAATACGGCAAGCGCCTTACCGAAAGGCAAGATGCAGAAATCGCAATTTACAACCGCGTTAAAGCCGATATAGAAAAAGCGCGTAAAACAATGCCGGAAGAAATCTTCATCGCCTACTGGGAAAAGCGCAACGATGAACTGCGGAATCTGGGAATAAAGACGGTTGGATTGAGCGACGAGTAATTACTCGTCAAAATCAAGAGTATTCTGGTAATTGCGGAGGCTATCGGGCAATGGCAGCGGGTAGATGCCCATTGATTGCAGCTGTGCATTTGCTTTTAGGAAGAAGTCATACGCCTTGCTGGCGTCGCCTTTGAGCATTTCGTTTAGACGGGCTTCCGCTTTTTCACGATATGTGATTTCAAGTTTCTGACGCTTGATGAGTTCCGCAATAAACTCGTCTGCCGTTCCCCCAGCGGCGAGGAATCGACGTAAATCTGCCTTAATTCGCGTGACAATACGCTTCAAATCGACGGATTCTGTAAACTCATCGTCCGCTATCTTCAGCGGCTCGCGAAGAATGGCGGCAAATTCGGCCTCCGTGGGCGTTTTGCCGTTCAAAGCGCCCAACGGGCGGCCTGGCTCCGCAAACGCAGCCAAGAGACGTTCTGGAGCTGATTTGAGCGACGCAATTGCCGCGGCAATTCGTCCACGGTCGCCAGGAATCATTTGACGCGGCAAAGGCGAAGCATTACGCATTTTATTTGTCGGCGCATTGTGCGGTTCTTTGGCAGGGTGTTCTACATTGCCGTTGGTGAATAAATAAACTGCACAACCGGTGACAAGTGCCGCAAAACACACAATTGCCAGTACTGCTTGTTTCCGAACCCCGCGCACTTCACCGTTGGCTTTACTCCCGTCAGCGGCAACAACCTTGATTGCTTTAATCCCGCGTTTACGCAATTCGGCGAATACCTCTTCACGCGAGGAAGCATTCATCGAATCCTCGTGGCGTATGCCATCAGAGGTTTTATAAGCGTATGTATACTTCATTATTGCTCACGCAAAGTTTGCTTTAGCCCACAGAGTTTATATGAACTCTAAACTTCAAACTTTACTACCGACTACCGACTAACCACTAATCACTAACCACTAACGACTACCGACCAACCACTAACTACTTCTTCTTCGGCATTGGAATTTCAATTGGGTTCGCCGGCCCCCGTTCCTTTTCCGACCGTACTTTTTCCCAAACCGCTTTCTGGAATTCATTCGTCGGCGCTGGAGCCCAACCTTCTTTGCACGCACGTTTATATGTTGTTCTGCGATATGGTTTAAATCCTATCTTACTACCATTTTGCAGAGCAAAATTCGCACAATCTGGAGGAATAAAGTTCGCGG
>JAZOQY010000039.1:0-8808 GCA_045656285.1 Kiritimatiellia bacterium | reverse complement strand
AGCCGAACTTCGCTTCCAGCAACTTGAAGGAAAAACGATCCACCAGGCGATAGAAAGCGCCCGGTTGAACGAAGCGAAACGCCTTTTACGCAAAACGAGCTACTCTATTTCCGAAATAGCCAAGCGCTCCGGCTTTTCAGGACAAAACAGATTCTCTCACCTTTTCAAGGATCGCTTCGGAATGTCCCCAAAAATCTGGCGCATCAAACAGGACTGAAACTACCTCTCGAATATAAAGTCTAAGACTTCTTTTGTCGGATACGCCAAATCCTCTTTGTGGCCGATGCCCTTGAAGACGTGAAACGAAACCTGCTTCTTCCACTCTGGATATTTATCGAGATATTTCTCGAAGTTCTTGAAGCGTTCAAGCCTGTTGCTCCCCTGCTTAACGGCACATGGAGTCATATCAAGCGCCGTATACGGACGGCCGAGCGTATCTTCGCTGCCGCATCCGCGCCAGACGCGGCGGGAACAAAAATTTTTCATTATATCATCATCGGTAAGACCGTCAGCGTATCTTGGCCGACCTTTTAGACCGTAAAGCCAAGGATCGTCCTTTTCGAACAGAAATTCCGTTGACGGCGACATATCGATATAGTCCAACTTAACGCCTTCGCGAACGTTCCCCTTTCCGATCGCGGCATATCGACCGGCGAACTGCCCACCGGCCGAGAATCCGGCTATCACGATCCTTTCTAAACGAGGATAAAGAGCCCTGTCGCACAATTTATCCAATATGCGGTCGATGTAATCGTATGAACTGAATGTCGTACCGTTAGCATCGCCTCCTCCGCGCCAATCGTCCGAAGCTGAGCCCGGCTCTTCATTAGCCTTATGGGACCATGAATCATTCCAAACGGCTCTGCCGTCATCAGACTCGTCGGGATTCTTAGCAAGACTCTCGCGCCTCGGGAACATCGGCGCGATCACATAAGGCGCCGCCTCAATCCCCGCCGCTCGTTCCGCAAGCGCCGAATTAAAGATCGGCAAGAGCGTCCGAACATGCCCACCCCAACCGTGAATCAAGATTACCGCAACGCGGCAGTCAGACCCCTTCTCAATAGGGGAGGCAGCGTCATAAAAAACCTTTACGGGAACTTTCCCATCGTTATACATATAGCGCTTGCGAACACTTAGCGTATTGAGAACCGATTTATCCGACTGAGGCGAATCAAACTTAACACGCTCAAGCGGAGCGTTGATTTTAACACACCTGACGTTTTTCGGCAAATCAAGAGCTGTAAACGAACTGTCACATAAAGGAGCGTTAATCACGACTGCGTTCCCGCCAGACGTTTTTACGTTATTCACTTCAATATTGTGCATCTCGCCCATTCTTGGCGCACGAGTTCGGCTGTAGTGCGCATCCCCTATGCGAATAACTGATTTGGATCTTTTTTCATTACCGGCGGCAATTTCTTCCACTCCATCGATTTTTATGTGGTGCATCTTGATGCCGTCGCAGCACAAAAGCCTGATAATGCTGTGCCCTCCGGACGAACGCGAACGGATGTTGCGTATCGTCACATTGTAAATATCGTCTTTTTCACCGCGATATTCGTTACCGCCGATCTGCATCCCGCATTTTGTCGCTTTAGCGCCGGGTGCGTCTCTTAAAGCCGTCAATGCAACGGTATCATCTCCGGTCCTACCGGAAATATTCTCAATTAAAATATCGTGGCATCCTTTGCGAAGGTCTATGCCATCCTGATTGAACATCGCATCACTCGAATTGAAGACGATGTCATGGAGATAACCATTGCTGCAGCGCTCCTGAGAAATCGCCCAACACTGCGTTTCATCCATTTTAAAACCGGCGACTTCATAATCAGAAACATCACAAAGAAGTATTCCTACAGAACGCCAGCCGTTGGGATCTCCGGATCTTCGCGGCAGATAATGATTACGCCTTCCTCCCGAAAGAACTGCACCGTTACGCCCGAGAATGCGTATATTGCGATTGGGACGACAGTTTCCCTCGGCAGCACCCGCATTTCGAATGATATTATCCTGAACCAAATCGGCCAACTCAACTCTGCATCCGTCGAATATGACGGTAAAGTCGTCAGGTACGGTTATTGCTCGGACCAATCTCCATACGCCGTCGCGCGAAAACGGATTTTTACCGATAGTCAACACCCGCCCACCCTTTTCAAGCGCCGAATTCATCATTCTTTCAATTTCATCAGAATCCCGGGATGAAGGCTTTTTCATGTGACGATCGGCAAAATCCATAAACTTTTCCCAATCGACAGGCAAAAGCTTATGCGGCCCCTTATGACAATGATACCCAATACGCTCTTCAAGCTTATACGCCCGATACAGTTCGCGAGCGGAATCTACGGCCGCCTTTTCCGATTCGGGCCCCGCCCAGATATCTTCGCTTCCGCTGCCGACATAGACCAGACGCGGAGCAATCAGTCTCAAAAGATCATCAGCATCGTGCTCAAGCTCGGCGTCGCGCCCGATCAGATTCGCCATCGCGGGGCAGAACCAATTCGGAAAATTCGTCACTATCGCCTTTATCGGCTCGGCCTTGGGCCCTCGCGCGCGGCCAAGGCTCGCGCCGCCGCACCCGGAACCATTAGACACCGCCATCGCGAAACGCTCGTCCTGCGCCGCCGTCCATAGAGCCGTCTTGCCGCCTCGACTGTGACCGACAACGGCAACACGCTTCGCATCCAATTCCGGACGCGTCTCGATCCAATCCATCACGCGAGAATTACCCCACGCCCATGCGCCGATCGTACCCCATGAATTGGCTTTGCGCACGATATTCGTCGCCGTTTTATCGCCTACGGCCTGCCACGCGATAATCCCCATCGGCCAGCGAGACATCCCTCCCCAATTGCTGACGTTAGGACACACGTCGTTGAAATTCCATCTCACATAGGCGTATCCGCGCGCCGTAATCGCATTCGTCGGAATGTTCGGATATTCCTCCTGGGCATACGGCGGCTTGTTCCCGCCGCGATGATCACCGAAAAGAAAAACGGGCACGGGATTATCCGCGCTTGCACCTTCAGGCAGACGACAGGTGATATTAATGCGAATCCCAGAATCTTCAAAGACGACGGCAGACTCTTCAATTTTCTGATCCTTAAGTCTCCCTATCGGAGTACGCCCGAATTGATTTTCTTTAAACCATTCAAGCGTTTCAGTGCGTTTACCCTGTTCCCACTCCTTTACTGTCGGAGATATGCCCTGCCACAATCTCTTGATACCCGCAGGATTGACGCGAACACAATCAACCGGCGAAGGCGTGGTGCTCAACGGCGCGGCGAAAGCGGCGGTCTCAAGAACGAGCGCAAAAAAGAAGATGTTATTTTTCATGGTATTTTCTCTTATCTGGCAACTACATTGACATCGCAAGACGCCTCACCGAGGCCGGGAGAAACGGCTTTGACGCGAATGACGCCCGACGAGCCCTCCGTAGCCCTGACGATCACCTGCGCAAGTCCGCCGAAGACCTTGCGGCGCGGCTGATGGAAATCGGCAAAATCCGTCTCGTCGCCATTATCGGTAGCGACAATCTCTCCGGGACCTTCGACGGAAAAAACGACTTCATTCGACGATGTGGGAACAAGCCGACCTTTCGCGTCGCGGATCGAAACATTTACATACGCCACGTCTTCACCGTCGGAGATGATTGACGGCTCTTCAGCCTCTATCGTCAACTGCGACGGCTCCAGTGTAGTCTCGACTTTATCTCGTGCCCAAAACTTTCCGTTCTTATAGACGATTACCTCCAAAACCCCAGGTTCGTACTTTACATCATCCCATCTGAGACGATACGCACGATCCCACTTAGTCTTGTCTTTTTTAGATCTGCCGAGGCTTTTCCCGTTCAAAAAGAGTTCCCCTTCATCACCCGAAGTAAAGACATAAACGGGAGTAACCTTACCCTCGCGTCCCGGCCAGTTCCAGTGCGGCAGAATATGCGCCATAGGCTTTTCGCTCATCCAGCGCGACTGGAAGAGATAGAAGGAATCCTTCTTGAATCCGGCCAGATCAAGAAAACCCGTATTGCATGAATGAATAGCCGTTTTCGTTAAACCAAAATTCCTAACCTCGTCGTCCGCACGACGCTGCTTTTCGGAATCGGTAAAGACGGGATTCTTGCGCCACGTATCGCACCAGTAAGGTCCTCCGAGATAATCTATGCCCGTCCATACAAATTCACCGAGACTCGTTCCCGCCTTGTCCATCCACCACCACTGCGCATCGGGAGCAGAAGCCCAATCCCCGTCGATCCTGTTCCACTCGGCCGCCTCCCAGCAATACGATGAATTATGAAAGTCGACACCCTTCACCTCGCTCCACTTCTGGACCACGGGAAAATGGTAAACTCCGCGCGAGGAGCTCATGCAGACGCTCTCTGTCGAAAAGAAAGGAACGCCGGGATGTCGCTTTTTGAGATCAGGGAACTGCCATGAAAAATAATTGCACCCCATAATCGGCATAACGGACGGAAAATGATTCGTGAAATTCGCGGGATTGTTGTTCGCCAGAGTGCAAGGACGCGTCGAGTCTTCGCCGCGGACTATCTTCTCAAGCGAACGCGCTCTTGAAACATATTCTTCCGGCGGACAGAATTTCTGAAACCCGTCGCAAATCTCATTTCCGATGCAGTACATTATGACCGAGGGATGATTGCGGTCCGTCTGAACCCACGCCTTGAGATCAAGTTCATGCCAGTCGTCAAAAAGATTAGTATAGCCGTTTTTACGCTTTCCGGCGTGACCGATGTGGCGCCATTCGTCGAAAACCTCGTCCTTGACGAGAATCCCCAATTCATCACAGAGTTCAAGAAGCCCTTCATCGGGAGGATTGTGCGACGAGCGGATCGCATTAACTCCCGCCTCCTTGAAAAGCATAAGCCTACGCTTTTGGGCCTTGCGGTTCCATCCGGCCCCGAGAACGCCAAACTCATGGTGCATCGAAACGCCGTTCAGCGGAACGCTTCTTCCGTTGAGCACGAAGCCGCGTCCGTCGGCATGATATGAAATCGTGCGAATGCCGTAGCGGTAGGTGTCGCCTTCGATGTCGACGGTATGAAGATAGGGGTCGTCGATATCCCAAAGGCGAGGATTTTCGACCGTAAACGTCTTCTCCTTCACTCCGGACTTCGACATCTCGTAGCGCACATGGACCTTGGCGCTTTTCGAGGTGATTTCATCGGTGGTGATATGCACCGAACCCGGCAGCACGTGATCTTCGGGGCAGATCAGCAGCCTGGTTCGCCGGTAGAGCCCGCCGCCCGTATACCAGCGCGACGAATCCGGAATGTTCACGCAGCTTATGGCCAACATGTTAGTCTTTCCGTATTCAAGAGACTTCGTCATATCGATGCGCCAGCGCGTATACCCGTAAGGCCAGCCGCCTTTGAACGAACCGTTCACGTACGCCATCGCATAGCTCATCGCGCCGTCACACTCGAAATAAACCGTCTTGCCGCGCCAGGATTCAGGAGCTAAGAACTCCAAGCGGTAACGCCCCGCCCCGGTGACATCGAGAAATGCGTCACCATACTTACGAGATGAATCAAAAGGCTTTTCCACTCCCCAGTCATGAGGAACCGTAACCTCGCACCATTTTGAATCATCATAGCCGCACTTGGTCCAGTCAAGCTCAGGTGCCGCCGAATAATCGCCCTTCAACGCCTTTAAAAGCGCGCCGCTCCTGAACTTTATAACCTCTTGAGATTTCGTTTCGTCAAATTCCTCGCGTTCAAAACGCCACCCTTTGCGAAGCTCAATCTTCTCTATCGCGCAAAACGCCGCGAAAGAAAAAAACAAAACACCAAATACTATAATTTTTTTTACCATTACAGTTCTTATTTATTTAATATTTCTGACCGAGAATAGGCTCTAAAACAACATTCGATATTTCAGCTCTGCGCACTCTAAGCGCTCCCTTGTCAGGAAAATCGATAAGCCTTTCGTTGCACACAACCTCAAAACCGTTGACCGACACGCTGATAGCGCGACGATGCACGATTATCTCAATACGCTGAACCTCTTTTGAAGAATCAAAGGCATCGTAAAGAGGCTTATAGGACGCAACAGAGCCGACGGGACTTGATAAACTTACCGCCCCGGAGTCGCGAATCAAAAGCGCGGCATCTTCGTTCTGCGCCTTAAAGTCGAAAGAAAGCCTGAAGTCACCAAGCTCGCCCAAATCTTCAAGAGCCTTTGCATCCGGGAGATATGCGCTCATATCATACTCGGCATACCACGGTTTTGGGACATCCCATATCCATTGAGCCTTATTAGGATCAATCTCGGTAAAAGCGACTCCGTTCGTACTAAAGCCTTGGCATAACGAGGCATCAATCGCATCAGTTCCTACGACATCGGCTTTGACGCGCTCAAGACGCAGATTGGATACAAGGCAGTTTTTATCTCCCTTCACCGAACAGAACGACGACGCCTTTCCGACCGAACAGTCACGAATCGTAATTCCGTCAATTATGGTGCGGCGCACGACATCTACAGGATACGGATAGGCGCTCGAATCTGTACGGACGTTCACGACATCGCGCACCGTATCGGAATGGCACTTTTCCATGAGGATGTTTCTTATTTCTCCGCCGCGCCTCGAATTTGTCTTCAGCGAAAAGAGCGCGAACGACGCGCCCGTCTGGGATGAATTGCGCATCGTCACATTCTCGACTCCGCCCGAAAGTTCGCTGCCGACGACCAGAAGCCCATGCCCCTCGACAAGCCTGACGCCCTCGATGTCGATATTGCAGCTTTTGGACTCGCCGTCCCAGCCGTCGCGGTTTCTCCCGGCCTTGATCACTACGCCGTCATCGCCCTGATGAAGTTTGCAGTTGCGGACAACAACATTCCTCGTCTTTTCGAGATTGATGCCGTCTGAATTGTGCCCGAGAGCGCGCGAATCAAGCCCAGAAATCTCAACGCCGTCGCAGCGCAGGAGATGAACGGTCCAGAACGGAGATTCCCGGATCCTGAAATCCTTCAGAACGACATTCCTGCATCTGTTGAACTGGATCAGCTGAGGCCTGAAATATCCGCCGCGCTCGGCGAGCACGCGCTTCTCGACGCTCTCGCCGTTCATCATCTGCATGAAGACTTCGCCGCGTATGCGCTTATGTATCTCGCCCCCGACGAACCACTCGCGCCACTTCGCCATCCTCGGCGCCAAGGTTCCCTTGCCGACAATGCCTACGTTGGTGCAGCCGCAGGCGTAGACGAGCGGAGAATAGTTCATGCACTCGACACCCTCCCAGCTTGTCCTGACGGGAGGAAGGCAAAGCTTCGGATCGTCCTCGAAAATCACGAACGCCCCTTCATCAAGCCTAAGAAAGACGTTCGACCTGAGATGTATCGGTCCCGTGCGCCAAAGTCCTGCGGGGAAGCGGACTTCTCCAAGCGACTCGGCCGCGCATCGCTCGACAGCCTTTGCGATCGCCTCGGTGTTGGCCCTTACGTCAACTCCGAAAAGCCCTTCCCTGACGCCGCAATCGCGAACGCTCAAAGCGCCGAACGCACTGTAGGCAAAAACGAAAAACAGAACCGCCGCAGACTGTCTGATCATTTTACGTTTTCCTTGTTAGCCTTGCGAAGCCAATACGAAGGCGTGCAACTCCAGGCATGGCAGTAGGAGTTGAGAAGAACACTTCTGTATGGCGATACGAAATCATCATTCGGATCGTACGCCTCCCAAAATGTATCGGCACCCTTCGCCACCATCCCGCCCCAGTATTCGCGAACGAGTTTCATCGCTTCACTCTTCATATCCGCCGACCAAAGCCCCTCGACAAAATAATGATAAGCGTAAGGCGTTCGCGGGCGAACGGCACCTTCAAGACTCCTTACGCGAGCGAGCGCCTCGCGTCGCATCTTCTCCGACCCGGCTTTCGCAAGAGCAAGATAAGCCTGGGACATCCATGAGACATTACGCTCCTTGCCGCTTGCCCAAACGCCGCGCTCATCGTCCCAAAGCACTTCAACCGCTCTGCGGCGCATTTTCTCAATCATCGCAGGCAAATCCTTAACCTCATCCTCTTTAGAAAGAGCTTTCGCCAACCCGCACATCGAATCAAGACCGTAAATTATCGCCCCCTGCTCAGAAGCCTGACGGTTAAAACCATCCTGCCAGTCGATAAAATTCCAAAAACCGTTATCCTCTCTAACAAGACCAGTTTCATCTACAGCCGTAAGAACTTTACGACATGCGGCCTGGGCGGTCGGCCAGAGATCTTCCGCTATCTGAATATCCCCCGTCTCTTTATAATATTCAAGCACCATCAAAGGGAAAAGCGCCGTATAATCAAGTATCTGGCGGCCGTTGGCGTTTCGCGTCTGAGGTTTCTCATATACCGCCGTCGCGGGAGAGCCGTCTTCAAACGCGCAGCCCGCAACCAGATAGAGCGAGCGCTTCACCACATCAAAATCTCGGAATGTCGCGTAATTGGCCAACGCCTGCAAGCGAAGATCGCCGAGCCAAAGCCTGCGATCGCGCTTGGGACCGTCTTCAAGACACGTCTGCATGGAATCGCGCAATGTTGCGGCGGAAACGCGGTCTATCGCCTTGTCTATCTCTGATGCGCCGTCGATGGGAGTATACTTCGCAAAATCCCCAGAACTGACGGCTCTGGCGGAAATTCCTTTAAGGCAGAATTTACCACCCTTCGAACACTGCTTGACACGGATACGCACATAACGAAAAGCATAACGTCTGGGAAGTTCATACACGCCCGGAACAAAATCAAAATTAACCACCTCGTCCTGAACCCACGAAGGCGAGATAGTACCGACCTTTTCGCACTCATCTCTTGAA
>JAZOQY010000038.1:0-5636 GCA_045656285.1 Kiritimatiellia bacterium | reverse complement strand
TGTTCCTCCCCAATCCGCCACTCTCACACCTCAGTATTGCTACCTCGGTGATCCCGTTCGACTTGCATGCCTAATCCACGCTGCCAGCGTTCGTTCTGAGCCAGAATCAAACTCTCAGAAAAAGAAAGTTTTTAGTTTGAAAGTCCCTCGCGGAACTTTCGGCTCCTCACACAAACATTACTGTTTTCTCCAATATCGACTTTCAAAGATCACTCGCTCACCCTTTCGGGCGAACGAGGACATAGTTTATCAAATCTTTTTCAGACGCGCAAGGGGGTATTTTAATTTTTTTTATACCCGGTGGCATTTGAATTCCATGCGCACAAGAAAAGCACCATTCCAACGAGAGCAAAGACGGCAAACGAGCAAAGCGCAGCGCCCCAACCATAATGCGTCTTGATGAACGCAACGCCAATACCCGAGACGAGCGTCGACAGATATCCCATGATGCCCGTGAAGCCGTTGGCCATCGCGGCGGCTTCCTTGGTAGCCTGATTTGCGGCGATGATGCCGATAAGCGCCTGAGGTCCGTAAATGCAGAATCCCGCACCCATCAACAACAGCGTAGCCTGCCAGATCGGCGCACCCGAAGGCAGGTACCAGAAGCCGAACGAGAAGAGCGCCGCGAAAAGCATGCAAAACACGCACGTTCTGACGCCGCGTCCCTTGAACCACTTGTCGGTGATCCAGCCGGCGAAAATCGTACCGACGACAGCCGCGAGTTCAAAAGCGATGGTCATAAGACCGCCCTTCGCGACAGGAATCCCCTTGAACTGCTTGAGGAACGTCGGACCCCAGTCGAGAAATCCGAAACGGACGATGTAGACAAAAAAGTTGGCGAACGCGATGAGCCAGATGACGCGATTGCCGAACACGAGACGACGGCGCTCGGCAGACGTAACGGTAGACTTAGATTCGGCCTCCTTCTTTCCTCCTTCGATTTCAAGTTCCTCTACTCCGGCTTCCGTTGGGGAATCCTTAACGCAGAAAAAGCAAAATACGGCAACAAGCGCGGCTAGAGCGCCGGGAACGATAAAGCACCAGCGCCACCCGAAACCGACATGCAGAAGATAGGAGCAAAGTCCGAGCGCCAAGACTGCGCCAAAGGAATGCGACGTGTTCCAAAGCGACATCTTTGTCGCGAGCTCTTTGGGATGGATCCAATGGGTAAGCATTTTGGCGCACGGCGGGAAGCCCATGCCTTGAGTCCAGCCGTTGAGCACCCAGAAGACGGCAAAAAGAACAGAGAGCGAACTGCATCCGAACAGGAGATTCATAAGCGCCGAAAGCGCTATGCCGACAGTCATGAAGATCCGACCGTTGAGGCGATCGGCCCAAAAACCGTTCACGAACCGGCTCAATCCATAAACGATACCATGAATCGAAAGCATCGTGCCGATCGCATAAGTGGAAATTACGCCCTCTTCGAGCATCCCCGGCTGAGCCATCGAAAGATTCTTCCGCGTCAGATAGAAAAACGCATAAACAATCGCGCTTGAAAGAATAAACCTGGTCTGGGCCTTGCGAAAGCTTCTCTCGTCGTTCATTTTAAGATACCCTTCTTACTTTTCGTCGATCATGTTGAACGTTTCAACCGTTATCGCGGGCGGCGTTCCCGTATACTTCGCGAGATCGTCGGTCGTCGTCTCACCGGAAAGAACGCAGACAAAATCGACGCCGGAATTGTCGGCTATCGCCTTGTCGGTGTAAAGGCGGTCTCCGACCACGGCAATCTCATCGGCAGTAAACCTGTCTAGCACCGTCTTCAAAAGCGTTGGACTGGGCTTGCCGAAAACATTGCTCGGCTTCATTCCGTTGGTGATTTCGAGGAACTTCATCATTCCGCCGATATCGGGTATCGGGCCGCGCTCGCTCGGGCAACAGTTGTCGGGATGGGTAGCGACGAAATCGACAGGCTTCTGGTTAGCCGTTCTAATCGGACACATCGGGCTCGGCGGAACATTACGCATATTCCAAAGGCTCGTCGCGTTGGCGAGTTTCTCGTAAGTAAGCTCCTTATCGTATGTAAGCGCGATGAGTTCGTTCTCTTCGGGATTATATTCAAACTTAACCCCAACATCGGCTAAACGCTCCGTTAAATGGGCCTTAACCTTTTCGCTCGCTAAAAGATAAACCGACCTATAACCCTTCTCGCGGATATACGCCTCGAGCGTAATAAGCGGAGTTAAAATCTCTTGAGGCTTAACGGGAATATTAGCGCCGGCAATCTTCTTAATATATTCATCAGGCGTCTTAGACGTATTGTTGGTCAGATAGAAGAACGAAAAACGCCCGCTATTGATGGACTCGATCACAAAATCGACCGCCGGCTTTATGGGATCGGGCCCCATGAAGAGCGTACCGTCGAGATCGCAGACAAATGCCTTTTTCTTCGTTATGTCGAACATTTCGAAATCCTTTTACATGTTGGCCGTAGCGACAATATCGACACCTGTTCCCGCAACACCGGGAATGATGACATCGCCAATCTTTACGGGAAGCTGAACCGTCATCTGGTGCATCGCGAAAAGAACCGCGTCTATCGCGCCTTTGGGCACGGGACGGGCGGTCTTTACGGGAAGCGGCTTGCGCATCCCCGCCACCTTGACAAGCCCCGTCACCATGCGCGTAGGATTGACGAGTTCGTTCCTGCCGTATTCTTCGCCGCGCGGGCAGGCGTTGCCTTTTACGACCACCTCATTGCCGTTCTTCTCGACATCGAGTTCGCAACCGCGAGGACAGCTGATGCAAATCATCTTCATTTCAAAAATCTCCTCAAATTCTCGACTTAAGCGCATAATTTGCCGCCGCACGTCCGGCGATCTCGGAATCGCGGCTCACCCAATCGACGAGATCGTAGACCCTCACGACATTGCCGCCCGCAAAAATACCGGGAACGTTCGTCGCCATGTTCGCATCGACCTTCGGGCCGCGTGTCTTGGGATCCATCTCGACTCCCGCCTTCTTCGTAAGCTCGTTCTCCGGGATGAGACCGCACGAAAGCACAAGCGTATCGCAATCGTAGTGGATCTCTGTGCCGGGAATCGGCTGCATGGCGTCATCGACCTTAGCGACCGTAACGCCGGTCACATGCTCGCGCCCCTCTACATTCGTGACGGTGTGCGAAAGCAGCAGCGGAATGTCGTAGTCGTTAAGACACTGTACGACGTTGCGCATAAGGCCCGACGACTTCTTCATGATCTCGACGCATGCGAGAACCTTGGCGCCGGAGAACGTAAGGCGGCGAGCCATGATAAGCCCGATGTCGCCGGAGCCGAGGATCACGACCTTCTTACCGGGCATGATGCCGTCCATGTTGACGAGACGCTGGACCGTGCCGGCCGTGTAAACGCCGGCCGGGCGCGTCCCGGGCGTCATCAACGCACCGCGAGGACGCTCGCGGCACCCCATCGCCAAGACGACAGAGCGCGTGCGGTGGATCTTAAGACCGCCGCGCGGGCTCATCGCCGTAACATTGCACGTGCCGTCGGCGACAGGCGAAATATCGAGAACCATCGTTCCGCAAACGACGGGAATGTTGCGCTCGGCGGCCAGGTCGACATAACGCTGGGCGTACTCGGGGCCGGTCAGCTCCTCCTTGAAGCGGTGGAGACCGAAACCGTTGTGGATGCACTGCTGGAGAATGCCGCCCGGCGCATCGTCGCGCTCGATGACGAGAACGTCTTCGGCTCCCGCGTCCCTGGCGGCGCACGCGGCGGCAAGACCCGCAGGGCCCGCGCCGACAACGATCACATCGAACATCCCGTCTTCGCTCTTGACATCGCGAACGCCCTTCTTGAGAGCTTCGGGAGCCGTCTTGCGAGAAAGGAGAAACGCCTCCGGCGGAAGGCCAAGCTCCGCGCCGAGAATCTCGATAAGGCGCGGCGTGCAGAAGCCGCCCTGGCAGCGGCCCATACCGCTGCGGGTGCGACGCTTGATGCCGTCGAGCGTGCGGGCGCCGACGCGTGCGCGTATCGCGGCGCGGATTTCGCCCTCGGTCACCTCTTCGCAACGGCAGACGATGCGTCCGAAAGACGGATCGCGCTCGACGAGTTCGGCAAGTTCTTCAGGCTTCATCTCGCGGGTCTTAGGCCACCAGCTTACGTCCTTCGAAATAAGCGAGGCGTTCTTGCGCGAAACGCCGAGCTTCGCGGCCACAAGCTCCGCCATCCAGACGCCGATCGCGGGAGCGGACGTCAATCCGGGCGACTCGACGCCGACCGCGTTGAAGAAACATTCCGCATCAGGCGCTTCACCGAGAATAAAATCGCCGACAGTCGTCTCATGGGCGCGAAGGCCCGAAAACTCGGCGATGACCTTGCCGAGCGGAAGCGCGGGGTATGTCCTTCTCGCGCCAGCCTTGACATTCTCGAGCCCCTCGAACGTCGTGGCCTTGTCGTCCTTGTCGAGAATATCCTCGGCCGTAGGTCCGACGATGACGGTGCCGTCGACGGTCGGAGAGACGAGAATGCCCTTGCCCATCTTGGACGGACACTGGAACATCGTAGCCGAGAAAACGCCATCCTCATCGCGGTCGAGCATGAGATATTCGCCGCGACGCGCCTGGATGGAATACTTCGTCCCGCTTACGAGATTGTTGATTTCGTCGGAAGTAACGCCTGCGCAGTTGATCACGGCGCGCGCCTTGAAAACGCGACCGTCGGCGCATTCGACGCTCCAAAGCCCGTCAACCTTCTCGATCTTGACGACCTTTGCGTCAAAGAAAAATTCGGCTCCGTTGGCGGCGGCGTTCTCGGCGAAGCGGAACGTAAGCTCGTATGGACAGCAGATGCCGCCCGTCGGCGCCCACAAGGCGGCGGTCGCCTCCTCGGAGACATTCGGTTCGCGGCGGCGGAGTTCTTCGCGGTCGATGATTTCGGTAACAACGCCGTTCTCCTCGCCGCGCGCCTTCAGTTCGGCAAGATGCTTCTCGTCTTCAGCGCCGAAAGCCAGAACGAGCGAACCGTTGCGCTTGAACGGCACCTTGAGTTCGCGACAGACCTCTTCGAACATACGGTTGCCGAGAACGTTGAACTTAGCCTTGTTAGAGCCGGGCTTCGCATCGAAACCGGCGTGAACGATGGCGCTGTTAGCCTTAGACGCGCCTTCAGCCACGTCGCTGCCGGCCTCAAGTACGGCGAGAGAAACATTCCAGCGGGAAAGTTCGCGCGCAACAGCGCAGCCGACAACACCCGCACCAACTACTATGACATCATTTTTTAACATATTGCTAATTATATCAAATATCCTTCCAAATTCTAAAGAAAAAAGTTGCCGTAAACTTTTTTCTTAAAGTTTTCGCAAACGCTTCGTTGCATCGCATCAGGCAATGCAACGGAGTGCTTGCCTTGACTGCGCACTCTTCGGCTTTGCTGGAATATCCCCACCTTTTCCTTTTGCTTCCATCCTGTACTACAGTAATAATCATAGTCTCATTATTCTTCTTACCGAGACTTTTCATATCGCGGCGGATGTTGCTGCAACCGTGCTCAGCTTTTGATATGGGCGATTTGCACGTCCTTGCGACCTCTCGACGTACACAAGTACGTCTTCGGGTCGCAGTCCAGCGCAAATCGCCACATCTGAAAAGCGTCCGCTCGGCTAGCGGCAGCAATCTCCGCCGCACATGTCATGCT
>JAZOQY010000037.1:0-85283 GCA_045656285.1 Kiritimatiellia bacterium | reverse complement strand
TCTAGAGGACGCAGAAATCGGCCATATCAAAAGTGGAGCACGGTTGCCCAAATCCGTGGCCGCATTTATACATAGCATAGCAACATGCAAGCCAAAGAAAAGCGCGGAGCCATTAACGCTAAAATGATTACTGTTGTACAGGATGGAAGCAAAAGGAAAAGGTGGGGATATTCCAGGGCGCAGTTGGATAGGCAAAGATTGGTTTTTTTGGTATAATATCGACCAACACATTCGGGGCGTAGCGCAGTCTGGTAGCGCACCTGCTTTGGGAGCAGGCTGTCGGGGGTTCAAATCCCTCCGCCCCGACCATACGGGCAACGGGTTCGGTGAATGTCGGTTTCTTAAAATCAGGCGGAGTTAATGTATGAATGACATAAAGAGAATGTATTGCGCGATCGTTTTGATCGGCAGTTCAGTATCGGCATATTGCGGCAATGCGCTCAAGAATGATTCTCTCCAATCTCGCGTAAAGGCCGATTTTGCAGGCAAGAACGCCTCCGTCTGCCATTACGCAGTCCCCCCGATGAGTGACATCCAGCGCCTTGCCGACGTGTATCCTTCCGACGGTGTCGCCGGCGGAACGGTCAATATTGTCTTGGCCAAGGACGAGTTTGAGCCCGGCTCGTTCCTCGTTTGGGCTAATAAAGATTTAGGTAAGGTCGCCTTTACTTTAAGCGAGTTTAAGAATGAGAAGGGTGATATATTCCCGGCCGAAGATCTTGATTTAAAGTTTGTTAAGGTATGGTATCAGAATAAGAATGCCTGGTTCAGCTATTTCGGCGATACAGATTTTAAACTTTGCCCTGAACTTTTAGTTAATGACGAGGATATTCTTCGCGTTGATACTAAAAAGAAGGCGAATTATGCTCGTCTCATCGATAAGGATGGTAAAGTTACTGAAAAGTGGATAAATCCTCCGCGTCGCTTTAATAAGCGTCAGCTATTTCATTCTTGGCGTTCAACTGAAGATTTTCATAGTATGCGCGAAGATTTTCGCGATGCCGAAACTCTCCAGCCAGTTAGATTACTTAAGAATGAATTTCGTAATTTCTTCTTAACTGTTCGTGCGCGAAAGAATGCTAAGAGCGGCTTATATAAGGGCGCGGTTAAGATGACTGCGAAAGATGGTAAGGCTCTCGGTGAGATACCTGTAGCTGTGCGCGTATTAGATTTTACGCTTCCTCAGCCAAAGTGCTACGCTAATCCTGAGAAAGATTTTCTCGTTTCGGCTTATAGTTATATGAATTTTGAAAACATCTGTGAGCGTAATGGTTACAATGTGCCCTTAGCTCATAAGCAGATGGAGGCGTTTTTCAAGAATTTAGCCGAGCATAATCAGCCCATTCACATGGTTCGCGGCAATATGGATAACGAGGCGTTTTTAACGATTGAGAAAATGCGCAAAAATGGTATGCGTATTGACGTTCTTCAGGGTGTAACGACGAGTGCGCGAGGTGAGAGTAAGGAAGGTCACGCTAAGCGAGTCGCCGCGGAATTAGATCGTCGATATGGCCATCATAATGTGTTTATTGGTTATGGTGATGAGCCGCCTGCCAGATGGTTCATTAAAAATCGCGATCATTTTAAGGCGTATCAAAATGCGGGGCTTAAGTTCTTTATTGCAGGCGGAAATCAGGTGTTTTACAAGGCGGGCTACTACTACGATTGGCATAATACCGCGAGTCTCGCGACTGACGGTTCGGTACCTGGCTTATGGAATAAGATGCAAAATGACAGCCGCACTGCATGGTATGCCGTACCTCACGTCGGTACTGAGAATCCGTCTCTTAACCGCCGCGCGAACGGTATTGGCGCGTACTTAAGCGGTTATACTGCGCTTTGCAACTATGCGCATCATTTCGGTCCATGGAATGATGATAGTACTACATATAAGCCGATGGTATTAGCGTATGGCATATATAATGGTGTTATCGATACGTTAGCATGGGAAGGTTTTCGTGAAGGGGTTGATGATATTAGATATGCTACACTTATGACTGACCTTGCTCGTAAGGCGCAGAAGTCAGAGGATTTAA
The DNA here is from genome assembly GCA_045656285.1 of Kiritimatiellia bacterium. Classification (GTDB taxonomy): domain Bacteria; phylum Verrucomicrobiota; class Kiritimatiellia; order RFP12; family UBA1067; genus UBA1067. The sequence continues at coordinate 83,247 of JAZOQY010000037.1, read as the reverse complement.
ATATTCGCTACCTCGGCGGTAAGGCTATGCACTTCTTAGCGTGTATTGATCCAGATACGGCTAACCAAGATGCAGTGCGCGGTGAAATGATTCGCTATACGACAGAACTTCTTAAAGTAGTTACTCCTTCTGATTTTAAGAGCCAGTATACTATTGATAATAATGCTTCGAAGAAGGCTGCCGAAAGTCTTGATGCCGCTTTTTTAGCCGAGAAGAAGGCGCTTGAAGATAAGCATGCTAAGGATAAAACGAAGACAGCGTTTCATTTAGCCGTAGCGAAGCTTTATGCGAAGTATTTCCGCCAAGCTGAGGCAGGTAAGTATCTCGAGAGCGTCGGTATTTATGGACCTGCGTTTGGCTACTATGATTTTCTCCATGAAGATATTATGCGCCTTTCGAAAAAGGCTTTTGAAGAGGGTCGCGGTAAGGGGCCTCTAAATGGGCGCGATATAGCGTTTTGGAATCTCGCTTCTGAAGATACGTCCGCGTCAGTTGAATTTAAGAATGTTTTCTTTGAACACATTAAGTCAACTGATACGAATAAGTTGAAGCGTGCTATTTCGAATATTATGTCTAAGGAATTAGGTTCACAGCGCCGACTAATCGTTAATGAGCGCTTTGACGCGTATGTTATTGTTGCTGATCAGATGTGGGAGCTCGTTAAAAAGTACGATATTACTCCTACTTTTGCCTTCGCGCGTAATAGCTACGAGGTGTACATGAAAGCTGGTCGTTATCAAGATGCTTACGATGCTGCTAAGGCTGGTTTAGCGGATGTAAAAGCTAAAGATGCCGAGAAATATCGCTTAGGTCTTTCAGCTGCTGTAGCGAAAGTAAATGATTCTCCTAAAAAAGTAATTAAAGCCATTCGCGAGTATGATAAGACAACTGAATTTAAGGTTACTAATAAAGACCGCGTCGCTCAGCTTTCATCTGTAGGTTCTGTTATAAATTCGCTCAAGGATCGCGAAGATGTTGTACGCGCACTCGAGCAATATCGTAAATCGCTTTATGTCGCAACGCCTAAAAAGCGCTATCAGGTTAAGTTTTCCGATAAAACGATTACTGGCATCAGCGATATCGAGAAGTTTATCGCGCCTATGACCGTTTATGACCGTCGTTACGGCGGGAGCATGGAGTTTTTAACGACCGACGTAACCTCGGGCGATCGCGGCAAGGTCGGCTCGACCAAGGAAGTTATACCAGACGCTAAGATGAAAGTCGTTGCCGATGAGCGCGGACTTCACTTCCTTGTCGTAAGTGATGATCCTAAAGCGCGTGATGTCGGTCTCGGCTTAGTCGGAGGCGGATCGTTCGAAGCGTATATCGCTCCTGGCGAGAATGAGCCTTATATTTGCATGATGATGAATCCTCTTGCCAAGAAGATGACGGTATTCAATACGATGTTCTCGACGTTCGGGTATCGATTCCTCAATGCTCGCAATGATACTACTAAATATAAGATTGACTGCGAATATCGCGATGGCTCAATCGTTTTTTATCTCTTCCTCTCGTGGGAGAATTGGCCTGAGCGCATTCCGGTTGACGGTTCAATCTGGGATTTCGAAAATATGTATTGGAATCGTGCGGGCAATCAGTGCTGGAATGGTACCGAATCGATTCACGGCCGCTCAACCTGGGGTGAGCTCGAGTTTGATTTGACCGACGCTGAGCGCGCTAAAATCTTAAAGCCGCTTGTTTGCAAGGCCTTCGCCGACTATAAGGCCGAGAAGACATGCCATGGGGCGACCAACGGCATTATCGAGTGGGCCAAGGATCCTGAGTTCTGCGAAGTAGAGTTCTATGAGAGCGAGGTCGCGCCTCTCGTCGCCGAACTTGACAAGCTGGGCGAAGAGGTGAAAGGCGACATGGACGAAAAGACTGTTCTTCGCCTGGCCGAGACCGCGCTCCCGCGCTGGAGCAACGTTTCGTTCGAGATCCAACGCCGCCGCGCCCGCTGGCTGCAGAAAAAAGAAATCGGTTTGCAACAGTAAAGACATTCTGAATTATGGCTGACTCCATGCATGTGGCATTGCCGCTCAAATACCGTCCGATGACATTCGACGATGTCGTCGGCCAGGAACATGTCGTCAAAACGCTGCGCCACGCGATCGAGGCGAAGCGCATCGCCAACGCGTACCTCTTCATCGGCCCGCGCGGCATCGGCAAGACGACTCTTTCGCGCATCTTCGCCAAGGCGCTCAACTGCACCAGCCCCAACGGCGTCGAGCCTTGCGGCAAGTGCACCAACTGTCTTGAGATCGCCGCAGGCCGTTCGCTCGACGTCACCGAACTTGACGCGGCGTCCCACAACAAGGTAGAGGATGTAAAGCCGATCATCGAGGCTGTCGAGTTCAAGCCGACTTCGTCGCCGTACAAGATATTCATCATCGACGAATGCCACATGCTTTCGAATGCGGCGTGGAACGCGCTTCTGAAGACTCTCGAGGAACCGCCGGCCCATGTGCGCTTCGTTTTTGCGACGACCGAGGGCGACAAGGTTCTCGCGACGATCGTCTCGCGCTGCCAGAGGTTCGACCTGAGGCGGATCCAGACGAACGATATCGTCTCGCGCCTTTCGTACATCTGCAAAAACGAGAACATCAGCGCCGAGACGGACGCGCTCCTGGCTATCGCGCGCGGAGCCGAGGGCGGGATGCGCGACGCGCTTTCGTCGCTCGATCAGCTTATTTCGTTCACGGGCGAGAAGGTTACCGAAGATGACGCGCTTGGCGTATTCGGCCTTGTTTCCCGCTCTCAGCTCGAGAATCTTGCGGGGGCCATCCTCAAGGGGGATGTCGCATCGATCCTTACGTCGATCGAGATGTTCGATTCGGCCGGAAAGAACATGCGCCGCCTGGCGGGCGAACTCTTGAAGCATTTCAGGAATCTCGTTGTCCTTCAGGCGTTAGGTCCACAGTCCAAGTCGCTTGAGGCGACGCCTGAGCAGATCGAGACTCTTGTCGAACAGGCAAAGGGCATCGACGCCGGACGCGTTTTCAGGATCTGCGACCAGCTCTCCGAAATGGAAGACAAGCTTCGCCATGTCTTGAGCGTAAGAACCTTGATCGAGATGACTCTTATCCGCGCGAGCCGCATCGCGACGACTGCGACGATCGAGGAGCTGATGAAGGCCGTAAGGTCGCTCAAGTCGTCGGGAACGGCCGATCTGCCCGAAATCCGCATCCAGAGCGAGCGCATTGCCGCGCCCGCCGGAGCGTCTCCCGCGCCCGTGATTGCGCGCGAGGTCGCGCCGGAGCCGGTTGCGCAACCTTCCGCCCAGGTGACTCCCGCGCAAAGCGCGGCATACTCCAAGCCTGTTCCGCACGAACGCCGTGAAGAGATTTTAAACGACGACAAGCTCAATTCGATTCTTGCGTCAGCCCCTGGCGCATTGATAAGTGATATAAGGAGGAAGTAAAATGTATTATTCTGCCGATTGGATATGGCTTTATGCCGGCGCGGCGCTTATGATGCTTGAGCTCATTTCGCCCGGATTTGTGGTTTTCTTTTTCGGCCTGGCCGCTGCTACTACGGGTGTCTTGACAATGGTCGCCGGAGATTCTTTTGAGGCGATGTGGCAGCTTTTGGCGTTTGCCGGTTTTTCGGTAGTCTATCTCGTGTTTTTGCGCCGTGTCCTCAAGAAGGTGTTCTTCGGGACGGTTGAAACTTCTGCTTCGAATTTCAAAGATGATTTTCCCGGCAAGATTGCGGTTGTTGTCGAGGCCATAAATCCTCCTCTTTCCGGGCGGGTGCTGCTGGGAGACTCCGAGTGGACGGCTGTAGCCGACTCTCCTGTCGAAAAGGACGTTAACGTTCGTGTTGTCTCCCGCAGCAATCTGACGCTTAAGGTCGAACGGGTTTAGCGAGAAAGGCGGCTTTCCGCTAAAAAAAACCTCCAGGCGGCCAATTTTTCGCTTGAGTGCCATGCGTGACGGACCGGCGGCCCGTTACGCATGATTTTATGGCCGATCTTACTCGTCAAGCTTGCCCTTGTAGGCGACGCGGCGGATTTTTCCTACCGAGGTGCGCTCCAGAGGCTCGCGGTAAACGGAAACCTTGCGGATGCGCTTGTAGTCGGCAAGCTCAGCGCTGCGCTCCTGGACGCGCTTGATGACGGCTTTCTCCATCTCTTCCCACGAAGGTTTGACGCCGCCGTTTTGGGCTTCGAACCATTCTTCGTTGGGATGGACGATCGCGCCTACGCGCTCGCCGGGAACGCCGCCCTGGGTGTAGCCTATGACGATGATATCCTGGACTGAGGGATCTTTGGCCACCGTGTTTTCGACTTCTTCGGGATAGATGTTCTTGCCTTCGCGGTTTACGATCAGTGCTTTCTTTCTGCCGCGGATGGTGATGAGACCATCTTCATCCTGAGAAGCCAAATCGCCGGTCTTGAACCATTCGCCGTCGAAAGACTCCGCTGTCGCAGCGTCGTTGTGGTAGTAGCCCTTCATGACAATGGGACCTTTGACCTGAAGCTCGCCAACGCCCTGTTCGTTCTGATCGGCGAGACGCACTTCGCAACCGTCAATGGCATAGCCGATCGTGCCGATCTTGCGGCAGCCAAAACTCGTCACCGACACTACGGGAGCGCATTCAGTAAGGCCATAGCCCTCGTAGAATGCCACGTGAAGCCGGCGAAAACCGTCAAGAACATGCTTGGGGCAGGGGGCTCCGCCCGTTACCATGATGCGCAGGCGGCCGCCGAGCTTCATCTTGACCATGTGCATGACCGGGCCGCGCAGACCGATTTTAAGGAGGAATTGTGCAATCTTGGATTTCTTTAGACCTTCCTCGATCTTCTCATGAAGCTTCTCGGCCAAAAGAGGCACCGCCATGAGAATCGTAGGCTTGAGTTCCTTGACGTCGCGCCCGACGGTGCGGAGCGATTCGATGAACTTCATCTCGACCGAGAGCATCAGGCCGAGCATGAAGTTGGCGGTGAATGAAAAGGCGTGGAAAAGCGGCAGCACGATCATCAACGAATCTTCGTGCGTGATCCTGACGTTGAAAGTCTTGAGCGCGCCTTCGATATCGCAGACGAAGTTGCGGTGGGTGAGCATCGCGCCCTTTGGCTTGCCGGTCGTGCCGGAGGTGTAGATGATCGAGGCGACATCCTCGGGCTTCGCGCAGTTCGCGTCGTACCACGCGCCGCCGCCGGAAATGCGGAGTTTTTCGTAGCCGATGACATCGACATCGCCGATCTTCTGGCCTTCGGCGATGACGCCGTCAACAATCACGATCGCCTTGAGAGCAGGAAGGTTGGCCGCTATTTGCATCATCATTTTGAGATGTGCGGCATCTGTGGTTACAATTGTCGCCTCGGCGTCCTTAAGGATATATTCGACTTCATCATTGTGAAGCTTGGGATCAAGCGGCGCCACCGAAACCCCGGCGCCGGCCTGCGCGAGATACGACTCCATCCAGACAGGAGAATTGTTGAGAATAATGGCGGTGTTCTCTTCGCGAGGCTTGAGGCCCAGCCCGGTTCCGTAGCCTTCGGCGATTTCGCGCACGCCCTTGAGGAAGTCGTTCCAATTGCGGTTCTTCCACTCCTTGTTTTCATGCCATTTCAAGGCATTCAATGTAGGATGGCGTTCGGCGCTACGTTCTAAAAGACCTCTGATAGTCATTTTTCTCTCCTTATGTTTCGGGATATTATATCATAGTGCTGTGCAGATTTGTGACATTTCTTCAAAAAGTGTCATTTTGTCATTATATCCTAAAACTCGGAGTTTGTCTTAGTTTTCTGGAAATTATCAGAAACAGGGCGGATTTCGCATTGATTAAAAGATAAAGAAAATTAGGTTAACGTATTGATGTTGCTTTGTTATAATATCTGCAAGGCAATATTAGTTCATGAGAAGGCTATAAAAAGGATTAAGAGCTTGCGCCTGCCTCGAGTGTTGGATCGGGAGGCGTGAGAGGAGAAAATCAATGGAGGACAGAACCGTGGCGGAGAGCGCGCCGTTGAGAGTCTATTGGAGCGACCGGCTGGAGGAGCTTGCCGATCGGATGTTCGCAGCATGGGAGGGGTCTCCGGTGCGCGATCCGTTCGCCCGCACATGCGTGGTCGTGGGAGACCTCTCCACGCGCAATTGGCTGCAACAGCGTTTTCTGCTGCATCGCAAGCAGGGGAAGCGCCGAATCCTCGCAAATATCGATTTCAAGCCGATTGCGGAGTTTGTCAACGACTGGCTTGTGGTCCAGACGCGCGGCAGCGACGGTTTGCATCGCCGTCCCGCCGAGCACCCCTACTCGAAGGGCGTGCTTGCCTGGCGCATCGATGCCGTTCTCAAGGCGGAGGCGGACAATCCTGATCTCGCTGTTCTGCAGAAGTATATCGCGCATGCGAACGGGCGGGTCGCCGACCGGCGCCGTTTTGAGCTCGCATCGCGTCTTGCACAACTTTTCGACGACTACCTGGCGAATCGGTATCAGATGCTGGCCGACTGGGAGGCGGGGAAGATGCCGTCCGGCGATGAACGCTGGCAGGCTGCGCTTTACCGGCTGCTGGTTCGGGAGACGCCGGAAACCTACACGCGCGACTACGCGCGCGCTTTGGCGGCGGACGCCGATCCGTCCGTCGCGCTGCGCAACGGATTCCCTGACTATGCGGCGATTCACGTATTCGATGTGGCTGCCGCCCCGTGGCCGTATCTGCTGATGCTCAAAAAGATGTCCGAAGCCATTCCGGCGACATTCTGGACGTTCAACCCGTCGCGCACCTACTGGCTGGACGATCCCGACCGGCGAAAGGCGCAGCGCGAGAAGGCCCGCAGCCTGCGCGAAGCGCTGCAGCGAGGCGAGACGCCTCCGGAGTCCGCGTCTGACTGCATGTTTGATTCGCCTGATTCGCGGCTTCTTGGGGCGCTTGCCGGCGGTACGCGCGGCGTCCTTTCTGCCGAACTTGATCTTGCGGAGGGCGATTGCGAGTGGGTGGGCGATCAAGGCGCAGATGACTTTGCCTCGCTCGCTCGCCTGACGCCCGAGGTGCACGTGTGCCATTCGCCGCGTCGCGAGCTGGAGGCTGCGCGTGACGCGCTTCATCGGTTCTTCCGCGAGACGCCGGACGCGCGTCCTTCCGATGCTCTTGTGCTTTGCGCCGACTGGGGCGCATACTCGCCGCTTGTCGAGTCCGTCTTCGGTGCAGACGGCGACGGGGGGCTGCCTTTCGCCCTTGAAAGCGGCGTTCGCGAGGAGACGCCGATTTCGCATTCGCTTGGTGCATTGTTCGAGTTTCGCACGAACAGATTCGAGGTCAATGCGGTGTTTGCGCTCTTGGGCGTTCCCTCGATTCGCGGGCGCTTCGGCATCGATGCCGACGGTCTGTCCGTTCTGCGCGAGATGGTGCGCGCCAACAACATCCACTGGGGGTATGACGATGAGGATGTGAACGACATTCTCGGTTCGGCTAAAGCGGAGGAGTCGTATCCGTTCACCTGGAGGCGCGGACTCGACCGTTTCATCATGGATGCTCTGCTTGGACCGAGAACGGATGTCGAGGCGCTTGTCGACGCTGGCCGGCTCGGCAGGTTGCTGCCTTGCGGCAATGTCGAGGCCGAGCGGGGGCGGCTTGTGGGCGCTCTTGAGGCGTTTGTCAAGGCGCTTGCGCAGCTGCGCTCGTTCCTGAAGGGATCGCACACGATCGAGGAGTGGCGTGACCGACTCTTGTGCGCGATAGGCGAATTCTACAAGTCCGGGGACGATGTTAGCGACGAGCTGGCGGGGTTGCGAAGCGCGGTCGTTTCTGCGACCGGCGAGGCGTTGATCGCGCGTGACGCCGGAAAGGCTGCAGGCCGCGGCGTCCTTGTGCCGGGCGATGTTATGTGCGCGGCGGTCTTGGGGGCTGTAAATCCCGGAAGGCGGCGAGTCTCGTCGCCGGGCGATGCGGTCCGTTTTGCGCCGCTCGTGAACGGTACGGCGGTGCCGGCGCGGTTCGTGTGGATCTGCGGGCTGAACAACGGCACGTTTCCGAGGACGCAGCGGCGTGCGTCGTTCGACCTTGTCGGGCGGCATCCGGCGATGTTCGACGTGACGTCGCGCGACAAGGACGCCAGTGCGTTTCTCAAGGCGGCGCTTGGCGCGCGCGATCGTCTGTCGTTGAGCTACATCGGGCGCGACGTCCGCTCAAACGAAGAAGTGCCGGCGGCAGTGCCGCTGATCGACCTGGTCGAGTGGTTTACGGGAACGGGGCGCGAGGTGAGGCGCTGGCATCATCCGCTCCAGGCATACAGCCCCGGATACTTCACGGAGGGAGGCGGTCTTCCTCCGAGCTATTCCGCCGCAAACTACGATGCCGCCGTCGCGATTCTTGATCGGCACAGCGCGGAGGAAATGGACGGTGTTCGTGTGACTCCGTTTCAGCCGGCGGAGTCCGGCGAAACGGCGATCGACTTGGACGATCTCGTGCAATTCTATGTTCGCCCGAATCGCTTTCTGGCGCGCAAGCGTCTCAATGTGCGCATCTCCAGTCCGGGGATCGACGTTCTTGATGACGAGGACAAGCTTGACGCAAATGAACTTCCGAAGAAGTTGCAGGCGCGATTGCTTGTGCGCGGATCGGACGGAATTGACGTCGGGGAAGTTGCGGAACGGTTGAGGGAGACGGGGTTGTCGCTTGCGGCCGGAGAGCTGGAGCATGCGATCAATTCCGCCGCCGAAGATGGCGCGGACTACCGTCAGCGTCCGCTCAAGTACAAGAAGGCGGAAAGCGACGGGTTCACCTGTCGCGACAAGACAGCCGCGGAGGCGTTCGCCCATTGGGAGGATGAGGCGGAACCTGTCGCATTTCATGTCGATCTCGCGATTGACGGTCGTCGCGTGACCGTAGCGGGGAATCGCAGGGAAGTCAGGCTGAACGTTGAGCCGAACGGACAGCGGGAGCATGTGTTCTTGTTCTCACGGTACGGCGGAATATATGATTCAACGAAGATCGAAGCCTGGATCCGTCATGTCGCGGGGCATGCCGCCGGCGGAGATTTCGTGACGGCGATGATGTGCATGAAAGACGGCGCGGTGCGGACTTATCGCCCCATCCGGCAGGACGAGGCGAAGAAGTTGCTTGAAAAGATGGTCGTCCAGGCGATGAAACCGATAAGGTTCGACTATTCGCGCGCGGCGGCGGGCGCTGACGATTCGCTTCCTGAGGATTTCGCGACGGCGGTAGAAGACTGTTTTTCGAGGATCGTCTCATCGTACGGGAGGAAGTAAGGAGAATGGACATGGAACGCATATTCAGCGAAGAGATCTTCAATCCCGCTTTCGTCCTCGAAGGGCCACATCTTGTCGCGGCGTCGGCCGGGACGGGAAAGACCTACAACATCCAGAACATCTACGCGCGTCTTGTCGCCGAAAAGGGGTTTCGCACGTCGGAGATACAGGTGATGACGTTCACCGAGAAGGCGACGAAAGAGCTGCGTGATCGCGTGCGGAAGGTGTTGGCGAATCTGTCCCTGCTGTTGTCCGGGCGCGAAAGCGAGATTCTGGACGACAAGGGGAGGAGGAATGACAGTGAGATCGGGCGTCTCGAGAAGCTGCGCGCCTGCGCGCGGGCCGTGATCGGCGGCGATGAGCCGGACGCCGTGGCGCGTACGCGAATCGATCTCGCGCTCATGGAGTTCGATCAGGCCGCCATCTCCACAATCCACGGGTTCTGCCGTCGCGCCCTGGTTCGCTTCGCGTTCGAGACGGACAGTGCGTTCAAGGCGGAATTTGCGGATACGAAGGAGCGGGATCTTGCGCGTCGGGTGCGCGACTGGTGGCGGTGCAATCGCTCGTCCATCCCCGGTGCGGTGAAGGACGGCGTGGACATCGGGACGCTGCAGGCTTATGTGAAGGGTCTCGCCGGAAAGACCGACTGGGAGGTGGACGTCGGTCCGGAGGATGATGCGGTGAGCTGCGCCCTTGCCCGCGCGGCGGAAATCGTCAAAGCCTATGAGGACGATCGTCCCGTGCGTTCCACGCAGACATACGACGATCTTCTGCGCGGTCTGCGAGAAGCCTTGCAGGATGAGGCGAAGGGGCATGTGCTTGCTGCGTGCCTGCGGAGAGAGTTCAAGGCGGCGCTCGTCGACGAATTTCAGGACACGGACCCTGTCCAGTACGAGATCTTCCGTCGTGTGTTCCTTGATCCTGCGGTGCAGCCGGCGCCGTCGCTCTTCTTTGTCGGCGATCCCAAACAGGCGATCTATTCGTTTCGCGGCGGCGACATCCATACCTACAGGAGTGCCGTCATGGATGCGGTCGTCGCGGCGAACACTTTCCGTCTGGACAGGAACTTCCGTTCCACGCCCCGTCTGATCGACGCCGTCAACGCCTTGTTCATGGATGAAAGGAAAGAAGACGGTTCGTTCAGCCGCACTTTCGGAGACGACTCCATCGGCTATTCCGAAGAGCTTCGCAGCGACGGGAAGAAGGAGCCGCTGATGCTGTCGGACGGAAGTCCCGACCCGTCGCCGTTTCGCATTGTGGTGGCGGAAAAGGGCGAAAGTTCCCGGGCTGTGATAGACACCGTGCTGAATGTTCTGGAAGAGCAGCGCGGAAACGGCATCACGCCGAAGGACATCGCGATTCTCACCGCGTCGAACGACGGAGGCGCAAAATTGCGTGATGCGCTTCGGAATGCAGGCGTTCCGGCCGTTCTTCAACGCGCCGGCAATGTTTTTGCCGGGGACATGGCGGGCGACTTCCGGCAGGTGCTGATGGCGATGGCGCAGATGGGCGGGCGAGGACAGTTGCGCGCAGCGCTGCTGACGGGTTTCTTCTCGTTCGGCACGGAGGACCTGGATGACGAGTCCTTGCTGGCGGACATGGTGGGCTTCTTCGGCGAACTCAACCGGATATGGCTTGCACGGGGATTCAATGCCGCACTTGCCGCGCTTGAGGCAAGTGACGGATGCGATTTCCGGAGGAAACTGGCTGGCCGGCCTGACGGCGAGCGCATGCTTGCAGATCTGATGCAGATCATCGACCTTGCAGATGCGGCGGCAAAGGAACTTGGACCGGCTCCCGAGACGCTTGTCGATTGGCTGACCGAGCGGATCAGCAAGTCCGGGGACGAAAATGGCGAGAAGAACGTCGAGGAGTATGCGCGGCATCTGGAGAGCGAGAGCGATGCGCTCAAGATCATGACGATCCATGTGTCGAAGGGTCTTGAGTATCCGATTGTCATCGTGCCGATGACGAAGGGGCCGGGCGTGCAGCCGCCCTACTTCTACCACGACGAGAACATGAACCTGCATGTCGCCTTGAGTGACGAGGCGAAGGCAAAGGCAAAAACCGAGCAGGACGCCGAGCGCATGCGCCTTTTGTATGTCGCGCTCACGCGCGCCACAAAGCGTACGGTTCTCGTGACGCTCTGTCCTGAACCGGGGTCGCCGCTCGATCGTCTTTTTGCCAACGCCCGACGCAACGGTGCGGGAGAGGATGCGCAGGGTTCGCCGATCGCGTGGGTCCGGTACGAGCCGCCGGCAGATCCGCTGCCGCCGTATTCCTCTTCTGCTTCGGGCGTGAAGGCGGAGGATCTCTCGCCTGCTCTGGAGCCACGTCACTATTCCGCAGAGCCAACGAAGGGGAGCTATTCGTCACTGTCGCCAGGCGAACACGGAGGCAATGATGATGGATTGGATTTCGATCCTCCCGCACGCGCCAATGTGAACGAGAGTGCCGAGGGCGTCATGGCCATGCCAGGCGGCAAGCAGACCGGAACGTGCTGGCACGAGATTCTGGAACGTCTGCCGTTTGACGCGGACGATGAAGCGATTCTTGCGGAAACGCGTAGGGCGCTGCCGGTTCATGGGCTTGTTTCGCCTGACGACCAGCCGTTCGAGAAAGATGCCTCTCTTGTCGCCGAGATGGTAAAGTCGGCGCTTGAGTGTCCGCTTCATGCCCCGGACGGGAAACTGTTCACTCTCAGAGATATCGGCGGCAAGGACCGGTTCAGCGAATGGGAGTTCAACTTCTCCTCGGCGGAATCCGCGGCGACAACGGCTGCGATTGCGGATGTCTTGCGTGAAGAGTGGAGGGGAGATGCGTCCAAGGAGGCGTTTCTGAAGGCGCTTGACGGGTGGGACCGTCCAATCCCGAAGGGCTTTTTCAAGGGCTTCATGGATCTTGTCTTCCGCAAGGACGGATGTTATTATATCGTCGACTGGAAGTCGAACGGTCTCAGGCGACGCGTGGAGGATTTCAGGGAAGAGGGCATTACGGCGGAAATGGCGTCGTCCGGGTATTTCTTCCAGTACCTCTTGTATTCTGCCGTCCTGCACCGGTTTCTGAAGGAGACGATGGGGTCGGATTATTCGTGGGAACGTAACTTCGGCGGCATACGGTACTACTTCCTGCGCGGGATTCCGTACAACGGCGAGAAGGCCGTGTTTTGCGACCGGCCGGGAGAGGCATTGCTCGACAGGCTTTGCGCCACTTTGGGATTGGAGGGTTGAAAAGATGAAGAATGCCGTGCGTGACATGGTGGTAAGGATGACCGGCGGAAACGCGAAGGTTGCCGAGATCTGCGCTTCGGCTGTCGCCAGCCTGGATGAGGGGGATGTCTGCCGTCGCCTCGATGAAGGTGAGATTCGTCTTCTCTCCGGGGTGCCGGAGGTCGTTCATGTCGTCGACGGGGACACGCCTGTCGATGACGTGATGGAGCCGTTCGTCGTGAGCGGCAATCTGCTGTATACGCGCCGAAACTGGCAGTACGAGCGGAATGTGGCCGAGCGGATCGGGCGAATGGCGGGGAATGTGCGGGCGGATGACGTGTCGCTGCCAGGCGATGAATTCTATTCGCTCTTGCGGGAAGAACAGAGAAAAGCGGTGTTGGCGATGTGCAGGTCGCAGTTTTCGATTTTGACGGGAGGGCCCGGAACAGGCAAGACTCACACGATTGCGCGCGCCGTGAAGTATCTGCAGGATACGACTCCGGGTTTGCGTTTGGCTCTGGCGGCGCCCACCGGGAAGGCGGCCGCGCGAATGACGGAATCCATGTCGAAAGCGGGCGTGACGGCGGCTCCGGCGACGACTATCGACACCTTGCTCGGGTCTCGATACGATCTGGTGAGCTTCCGTCACGGGCGCGGGAATCCGATGCCTGTCGACTGGTTGATCGTGGACGAGGCCAGTATGATCGGGATGCCCCTCATGTCTAAGCTGCTCGATGCGCTGCCGGACGGGTGTCGGCTGACGCTGGCTGGAGATGTCGATCAGCTTGCATCCGTGGAGCGCGGACACGTGTTTGGCGATCTCTGCAGGATGAAGGGCGTTTCCATCAGCCGGCTTGAGGAAAGCGCTCGTTTCCCGTCTGGTGGCGACATTGCGCGCATTGCTGCAGCGGTGATTTGCAACAAGCCGACGGAGGTGATGTCGATTCTCGGTTCTGTGCAAGGTGCTGTGTCATACGTCGATCTTGCGGGAATCCAGCCCGCCGCGCCTCAGGCGTGGCCGGGGTTTGCGGAAATGAGCAGGAGGTGTTTTGCCGCGTTCGCGGACAGCAAGGATCCGAAGATCGCGCTTGACAGGCTGAACGGTTTTCGCATCCTCTGTGCATTGCGTCGCGGTCCGTACGGCGCGGATCGCCTGAACGAGTTCGTCAGGAAAATGCTGGGGAGAGGATGCCCCGTGCCTATGATGATCACGCAAAACGACAGGTTGCAGGATGTGGCCAACGGCGACGTCGGAGTGGTGATGCCGGACGATCCTCGGCGATTGCACTTGCCTGTGGCCGGCGGAATGCGATCCATCCGGCTTGAGCTTCTGCCGGCGACGGAACTGGCGTTCGCAACGACCATCCACAAGTCGCAGGGTTCGGAGTTCGACGATGTGGCGATAGTCCTGCCGCCAGACGGTGATTCTCCGCTTCTCACGCGGGAAATCCTCTATACGGGCATCACACGTACGAAAGGAAGCGTGCGCATCTACGCCGGCGAAGACTCCATTAAAGCCTGTTGCGAGAAGGCTGTCGAGCGCGTAACCGGCCTGACAGAATGAGAATTCGCGGGAAGACGATATGCCCATGGAGACACACCGACTTTGTCGATAATGTCTGTTATATTGGCAAGCTGCGGGGTGTGAGGAATCGGTGGAATCAAGTCGGTGGAATCAAGTTGACTGCACGCGGAAGGATTGTGTATACTGTCAAAAACAAGGGACTAAAAGTGAAGAACAAATAATGAAAGGGAAAAATCATGTTTTTTTCTATGATTGATGTTCATAATGCAGGTTTGATTTTTGTGGGCATTGTCGCCTTGATCGTTATTGTCGCGATCATAAAAACCGCTGTCGTGGTGCCTCAGAAGACTGCTTATATCGTCGAGCGTCTCGGCAAGTACCGCTGCACTCTCGAGGCCGGCTTCCATATTCTTCTGCCGTTCTTCGACCGTATCGCATATCGCCACACTCTCAAGGAACAGGCGATAGACGTTCCGCCCCAGGAATGCATTACGAAGGACAATATCGCGGTGTCGGTCGACGGCATTCTCTACATGCAGGTGATGGATCCCGCCAAGGCTTCATACGGAATCGGCAACTATCTCTTCGCTACGGTGCAGCTCGCCCAGACAACGATGCGCTCCGAGATGGGCAAACTCGATCTCGACCGCAGCTTTGAAGAACGCACTTCCATCAATGCGGCTGTCGTCGCGGCGGTAGACAAGGCTTCCGATCCTTGGGGAATCAAGGTTACGCGCTACGAAATCAAGAACATCACTCCGCCCAGGTCGATTCGCGATGCGATGGAAAAGCAGATGCGCGCCGAGCGCGAGAAGCGTGCGATGATCGCCGAGTCCGAGGGCGAGCGCCAGGCAAAGATCAACCGCGCCGAGGGCGAGCGCCAGGAGGCGATTGCGCTTTCCGAGGGTGAACGCGCCCGCCGCATCAACGAGGCCGAGGGTCAGGCGAAGGAGATTCTTCTTGTCGCCGAGGCTCAGGCGGCCGGCATCACCAAGGTCGCAGAGGCGATAAACGGAGCGGGCGGTCTCGAGTCCGTCAACATGCAGCTCGCACAGCAGTATCTTGCCCAGTTCGGCAATCTCGCAAAGACGAACAACACGATGATAATCCCTTCCAATCTTGCGGATGTCGCCGGTGTCTTGAAGGCCTGCACGTCAGTGATCAAGAAGGTTGAAGGCTGACGGGCTACTTGACGCTGTCTGGCCGCGCAGATGTGAAATCTGCGGGGGCCGGGCGGACAGGCCGGGGAGGTACATCTGCTCGGCTTGTTTGATGCGCGTTCCGTTTCTCAGCCAGGAGGGATGCTGCCGTGTTTGCGGCAGAAGCGTGGAGAGTGCCGTCGGCGGATTCGTCTGCGAGGAATGCAAGCGTCGGCCATCGGCCTATGATGCGGCGGCCAGCGCTGTGCGTTTTGAAAATGATGCGCGCGAACTCTTGCTTACATACAAGTCGGGCGAAGCTGTCTGGCTCAAGGATGATTTCGTCGATTGGATCGAAGCCGCGGCGCTTGCCAGGTACGATCTCGCGCAGGTGGATGCCGTTGTCCCGATGCCGGTCACGCTTTTTCACCGGATCGACCGCGGATACAACCAGTGCGTCTACCTGGCGCGTTCTCTGGCGAAGCGAATCGACAGGATATGTCTCGAAAACGTTGTCGCCAGATGCGGCCATCCAAGGCGCCAGGCGGGTTTGAGCGAGGAGGAGCGTCGTGAGAACGTGATCGGAACTTTCAGGGTTGTCGACTCCAGGTCAATGCGCGGACGGACGATTCTTCTTGTCGACGACGTAATGGCGACGGGTGCAACGCTCTCGGAATGCGCGAAGATTCTGAAAGAGGGCGGTGTGTGGCGCGTTTGGGGGCTTACTTTAGCGCGCTCCGTCCTGCAGAAGTAAAATGAGGCGCTCCGGAGTGTGTCTGGAGCTTTTTCTCGATCTCGACTCGCTATGGGGTTCTGACGCCTCGCGCGTTCAGAAAAGTAAAATGCCCATGTCAAAAGAGAATCACAGTTGCCTTAACCGCGGTCGCATTTATAGATGGCATACCAAAAACAATCGAGGTCTAGCGGTGGGGGCGGAAAGCTCACCTTGCCAAGCGGTTTTGATAAATGGGCAAGCTCCAGTTGGGTGGCATCATGTGATTTTTGCGGTTTTTTGATATAATGATACAAGATTACTGTTTGATGCAGTCAAGATGCGAGAGAGCCGTATGATCGTCTAAGGCAGGAGTTTAAAAATGAACAAGACATTATTGTTTGCTTTGTTGGTGCTTATCTGCAGTGCAATGCCTTTATCTGCGATGTCTCAAGACCGAAACGATTTCGGGGAATTTTCATTGGACTTATTGGATGGCTCGGTCCCGAATCCGCAAAACTCCACACTGGTCAAATCGGTGCATAATGTAGTTTCGCCGGTCAAGATGCGGTCTATGGTCGGTTTTCGTGATCCCGGTACGATTGGCGCTAAAACGCGCGGAGGCAAGGGCGATGGCGATATTGCCACCGAAGCGTGTGTCATGAAGGTTCTTTGGTGGCTTAAGGCGACACAGAATTCGGACGGCTCCTGGTCCAAGAATCATTCTGGCAGCCGCAATGCTTTGGCCAACACGTCGTTTGCCATCCTTACTTATTTGGCCCATGGCGAATATCCCGGGTCGGATTCTCCTTACGAGAAGGATTTCGGTCCTGTGGTCCAAAAGGCGATTCAGTACGTTATAGGTTGCGTTGAAGAAACTTCCAGCGGTGTCAGGATGGAAGGCACCGACGGCAACGAGTACGCGTTTCTTATTGCGACGTATGCCTTATGTGAAGCATACGGCATGATTAAAAATCCCGACATCAAAGAAGTCGCATTAGTATGTCTGGATCGTATCGTAAAGAACCAGTCTTCAACAGGCGGATGGGATTACAAGTTGAACAAGTCCTCCAACAGAGACGACGTTTCTTTCGCCGGTTGGGCTATTCAGGCTCTTAAGGCCGGTAAGATGGCCGGGCTCAATCCGGACGGTCTTGACGATTGCATTAAAAAGGCGATTCGCTGCCTTCGGATAAGAAACTTTGATTGCGGCACGTTTAAGTATACGGCCACCAGCGAATATCATCCTGGTCTGGCGGGCGTAGGTTGCTTGGCGATGCAGTTGTTAGGCTACGGCGGCCAGAAAGAGGTAGCATCTTCTCTTGAATATATGCGAGAATGGAAGCCTACTTTTGAAAAAGGCGCCATTACTCATAAAGGAAAGCGGGAGGGCACCAACTATTGTCCGCAGTACTACTGCTATTACGCTACCCAATGCAAGTATCAGGCGGGAATGAAGGAAGGTGCCAAAAAGGAAGATGCTCAGACCTGGTATGATTGGAACAAAGCGATGAAGATGCTTTATACGTCTACAATAAAGAACCTGTACGAGCCCGTCAAGGACTGGACTGGTCGGGATCACAGGCAGGGCTATTATGTGAACGAAGATAATTTTTCAACCCGTCCGTATATGGACTCCTGTCTCGTGGCGCTTCAGCTGATGGTCTACTATAGATATTGTCCGAACTGGGCGCCAAATCAGGAATATAAACCTGCGATAGATCTAAATAAAAAATCCGCAGAAGAAATGGAATTCAAAACTTTTAAGAAAAAGCGAATGGCTGTTGCGGAATTTGATCTGGGATCGTTTATGGGGTTCCGTTTTGGTGACAGACTGAAGATAGATGCAGATGATAAAAACGAAGTCTTGGCTGCCCGTTTTCGTCAAATGAAGTATGGCGGCAGGTTGCGAGATGTTCAAGAAAGCACGGATGGAGTTTCGTATTTTGGAGAGTTGGCAAAGCCTTTCCGTAAATTCAATATGGTGCGGTTGTCGGGGGTGAAGTCGGGTGGCCTTTACAAGGTAGAGGTGTTTTGTCCGGAAAATTCATTTACAACCGAAGTTTCCAGGATGGATGAACTTCACAGTATTGTAAAAATGATGGAGAAGAAATATTCTGTTGTTTCATTTAAGGAGTTCGGCGACAGAGCTTATTTTGAGAATCAAAATGTTACAATTAGCGTTTCGTTCAATGATTCTGGCAGCGGTGTCATTGTTGTGGAAAACAAGAAAATGAAGGCGCGGTTGATTGCTGAAGAAAGGGCGTCGGTTCGGAAAAGAGAAAAGGTGGCTGACGATGTCGGAGCGGATATGCTTTGATCCGGTTTGCCGGAGCGGAGCTTCAGTCGAAAATATATGGTATAATTGATCCATGAACGATTTTGCTTTTTATTCCCCAACCAAGTTTATTTTCGGACGAGAGGCCATTGATGCTGTCGGCGTCGAGCTTTCCTGCCGTTCGTTCCGCAAGGTGCTTGTG
Organism: Kiritimatiellia bacterium; assembly: GCA_045656285.1. Classification (GTDB taxonomy): domain Bacteria; phylum Verrucomicrobiota; class Kiritimatiellia; order RFP12; family UBA1067; genus UBA1067. The sequence continues at coordinate 64,966 of JAZOQY010000037.1, read as the reverse complement.
GTCTACGGCGGCGCCTCTGCCGTCAAGAGCGGCGTTCTCGCTTGTGTGAAGGCGTCGCTGGATGCCAACGGCGTTGCGTACGAGGAGATGGGCGGCGTAAGGCCCAATCCCGAGCTTGGCCAGGTTCGCGCCGGCATCGGGCTGTTGCGCTCCTCGGGGTGCGATTGCCTGCTGCCTGTAGGCGGCGGCAGCGTCATCGACTGCGCAAAGGCCATCGCGTTCGGAGCCGATTACGACGGCGATGTCTGGGACTTTTTCGACGGCAAGGCCAAGATTTCCAAATGTCTTCCGGTTGCGGCCGTGCTTACGCTTCCGGCGGCGGGTTCTGAGGGTTCGGCTTCGTGTGTCATCAGCAATGACGCCCAGGGCGCCAAGCGCGGCGTCGGCGCGGATTGCATGCGCCCGGTTCTTGCGTTCATGGATCCCGAAACTACATTTACGCTTCCGCCTTATCAGACTGCGGCCGGCGTCACCGACATGATCGCCCACATCTGCGAGCGTTATTTCAGCGGACAGGGCGCGGCACCGGTTACCGACGCTCTCGCCACGTCGCTTGTCCGTACGCTCATAGCCTCGGCTCCGCGCGCGCTTGCCGATCCGAGAGATTACGAATCTCGCGCGGCCATCATGTGGGCGGGGACCTTGGCCCACAACGACCTTGTCGGTTGCGGGCGCGCCTCTTCCGCAAAGACGCGCGCCGGCGGATGGGAGAGTCATGCTCTTGAACATGAGCTTTCGGCGATCGATCCTGAAATCACTCACGGCGCGGGGCTCGCTGTCGTGATGCCCGCCTGGATGCGCTATGTCGTCGACGCCGATCCGTCGCGCTTTGCCGGGTTCGGGCGTGATGTCTTCGGCATTGTTCCCGCCGGTTCTTCCGAAGAGGCGATCAAGGCGGCTGCGCTTGAAGCAATCGATCGTCTGCAGGCGTACTTCGTTTCGATGGGAATGCCGCGTTCGCTCGAGGAATTCGGCCTGGAGGAAAGTTCAATCGACAGACTTCTGGACGGTCTTGAAAAATCGAAAGGGCGCGTGTTCGGCGCGTTCAGACCGCTGGGTCGCGAGGATGCGCGGGCGATTTACCGGAGCGCGTTCAAGAATTGATGCATTTTGGAGTAAGATGAAAACAGTTGTTGCAGCACTCCTTCTTCTTGTGTCGCATCTTGCGTTTTCGCAGGAAAAGGATTTTCGCATTCGCGATCCGTTTGTCCTGGTTGACGGCGGCAAGTATTATCTCTACGAGTCGAAGCCCTGGTCCGGAGGAAAGGGTGTCGGGGTCAGGGTCAGCACGAATCTTGTCGATTGGACCGAGAAGAAGATGGTTATGACATTGCCTGAAGACGTTAAGGTTCAGGCAGTATGGGCGCCGGAGGTACATAAATACAAAGGTCGGTATTATCTTTTCGCCACAATTACCGAGGATAAGAGCGCAAGAGAGATAAAGCCGATGAATGATGAAGTCGACAAGTCCAATCTGGTGCCTAGAGGCACTTGGGTGTTTGTCGCAGATTCTCCGGAAGGGCCGTTCAAGCCGGTGAAGAAGGGGCCTGTGCCGCCGGCGGAGCTACAGACTCTTGACGGAACTTTGTATGTCGAAGATGGTAAAGCTTATATGGTCTATTGCCATGAATGGTGCCAGAACTGGAACGGCACGATAGAGTATGCGCCGCTTTCAGAAGATTTTTCTTCGTTTACCGCGCCCCCGAAAAAGATTCTCGATGCCAGAAGCGCGATGAAGGGGGCATGGGTAATAACGGACGGACCGTTTCTTTTTCGTTCCGGGAAGAGCCAGCGTCTTTATATGATCTGGTCCAATGTCATCAAAGGTAGCGGCTATTGCGTTCTTGTCCGTTCGTCGCTGTCTGGGAAAATCGCAGGCCCCTGGACAAAGGATGAGATTCTCTACGGTAAGGATGGCGGCCATGGGATGGTGTTCCGTGATCTCGCGGGGCGCCTGTGCCTTACGATCCACCAGCCCAATTCTTCGCCGCACGAGCGGATGAAGATATTTGAATTAAAGGACGATGGAGAGCGGCTTTCCTTAGCGCCGAATACGGAGCGCAAATAACGGTTGCTGCGATAAAATATGCGGCGCTGCATCGTAAAGGGTCGGTTGCGCAGAAGTTGAAGGTTGTGGTAGAATACCTGTCATAAGGAGGCTTTAAATGGACATTTCTTTTTTCGACAAAGCCGCAGGTTGTCTGCCGGATGAATGTTTTTCGCGGCCTGTCGATATCGGTATTCTGCTCGGGAGCGGATGGAGCGACGCTTTGACGATGGATGAGGTTTATGCGAGGGTTTCATACGGCGACATTTCCGGACTCGGGGCTTCGACTGTAAAAGGACATGCCGGTGAATTTATTCTCTATCGTCGCGGCAGCAAGCGAATCGCCGCATGGTGCGGGAGGCGGCATTTTTACGAGGGAATTGGCTGGGAAGGTGTTGTCCTGCCTGTCGAGATCCTGCGCCGTATGGGCTGCCAGACCTTGATCGTCACGAACGCCGCCGGCGGCATCAACCCGGCCTTGCGTCCCGGCGATTTCGTTATCATCCGCGATCACATCAACACTGTCGGCATGAATCCGCTCGTCGGGCCTCATCGCCCCGAATGGGGCGAGCGCTTCCCTGATATGACCGAGGTGTACAACAGGCGTCTTTGCGAACTTATGCACGCCAGCGCAAACAAGCTCGATTTAAGGGCCATGGACGGCGTTTACGCGTACACGCTCGGGCCGTGCTATGAAACTCCCGCCGAAATCCAGTCCTACAAGGCCCAGGGCGCGGACGTCGTCGGAATGTCGACGGTCCCCGAAGCTGTTTTCGCGAAGGCGTGCGGTTTTAAGATCGCCGGGCTTTCGCTTGTGTCGAATCTTGCCGCAGGCATTTCGCGACGCGAGCTCAACCACCAGGAGGTCGTCGACGCCGCGGCGGAGGCGAAGTCGCTGATGAAAGCCTTTTTCGAAGACTTCCTTTCGAGACTGTGAAGTTTGGCGACGCCATAGAGTCCTTTGTCGGGTCGCTGCGCTTTGAGCGCGAGATGGCGGCCAACACATGCGAGGCTTACGGACGCGATCTGCTTCATTTCGCGGCGGCGATGAAGGCGAAGGGGGCGGATTGCGCGGAAGACGTGTCTCGTGCCGACGTTGACGCATATTTCAAAAAGGAGCGAGAAAGGTCCATGTCTTCGGCGACGCGTGCCCGCCGTCTGATTGCCCTCAAGACCTTTTATCGCTATCTTTGCGAACGGGGCTTTATTCCCGGAGACCCCATGGCTCTTGTCGACAGGCCGAAAAAGGCTCGTGTCCTGCCGCGGGTGCTTTCCGAAGAGGAGACGTTCGCGATGCTGGACGGGATAAAAGGCGATACGCCTCGCGATTTGAGAGACAGGGCGCTTCTTGAGATAATGTACGGATGCGGTCTTCGGGTGACCGAAACGTGCGAACTGAAAACAGAGGACGTGGTCTCGGACGGCGAGCTGCTGCGAATACTCGGGAAGGGCTCCAAGGAGCGGCTTGTTCCGCTTGGCGGTGCGGCGGCGAAGGCTCTCGAGGAATATCTCGCTTCGGCGAGGCCTCATTTCGCCCGCTCCGCGTCCGGCGCAGGACATGTCTTTCTGACCCGTCTAGGGAAGCCGTTTACGAGACAGGGCGTCTTCAAGACAATCCGCGAAAGGGCGGCGGCGGCGGGGATTTCGGCGAGCAGGATTTCTCCGCATGTTTTGAGGCACTGCTTCGCTTCTCACATGCTTCAGCGCGGAGCCGATATCAGGGCGATCCAGGAAATGCTGGGGCATGCCGACATCGGCACGACCCAGATATATACACACGTCGACGCGGGGCGCTTTGGCGAAGTGCACCGCCAGTACCATCCAAGGGCTTGATCATGGCTAAACGTCTTTTGCTTTTGACTCCGCCGCTTTTGCAGCCGAATTGTCCGTATCCCGCTACGCCGCATTTGACAGGCTTTCTGGAGTCGCGCGGTTTTGATGTCCATCAACGGGATCTTTCGATCAAGGTGACGCTTGACGTGCTTCGCAGACACGGAGGCGATGAAGCCGACGAGCTGATAGAGTTTCTCCAGGGCCCCGCTCCCTTCGAGGCGAAGCGTGAAGCCGGCGCCGTGATAGACGAACTGGCCGTCTGGATCCGCGACAACATCGATCCGCAATTCGGCTTTTCGCGTTATGCCGAGCATCTCTGCGCGGCGATTGGGGACTTCGGCGATTTCGAGAGGTTGATCCGCCGCAGAAGCGTAATGGATTCTTCGCTTCATGCGCATGTCAAGGCGGCGATGGAAGACGTCCGCCCTGATGTCGTCGGGTTCACCTGTCCTTTTCCGGGGACTCTCCTGGCGGCGTTCAAGGCGGCTCGCTATATCAGGCGGCACTATCCTGAAGTCCGTCTCGTTCTGGGAGGAGGCTACGTTTCGAGCGAACTTCGCTCAATGAGCGATGTGCGGCCCAGAAAGTACTTTGACGATTTTGTCCTTGATGAAGGATACATCCCTTTGGCGAGGATGCTTGATCCGCATACCGGGCTCACCGAGGCGGACGTCCCCGTTTTTGTGAAGCCGTCATATCGCGGACTCGACATGAGCGAGTATTTCGATGTCGTTGAAACCGACAATTTCGTCACGACGCTCTGGAGCGCGGGCAAATGGCGGAAGCTTGTCATGGCGCGCGGATGCTATTGGCGCAAGTGCGCGTTCTGTGACGTGAAACTCCCTTATATCGGATGCTTCAAGATGCCGAAGGCGGTAGAGATCGTAGACGCCATGGAGGATCTCGGTTCCCAATTCCATTTTGTCGACGAGGCGATGCCGCCCGCGCTCGTCAAGGGTGTTTGCGAGGAGATTCTCAGACGCGGATTCAAATGCGAATGGTGGGGGAACATCCGTTTCGACAAGGCGTTTACCCCGTCGCTGGCCAGACTCATGGCCAGGGCCGGATGCATTGCGGTCACCGGCGGGCTCGAATGCGCCAACGACAGGCTCCTGAAGCTCATGAACAAGGGCATCACGCTCGCTTCCTCAAGGCGTGTGCTTAAGGCTTTCAGGACGGCGGGGATCGCCGTCCACGCGTATTTGATGTATGCGTTCCCGACCGAGACCGAAGAAGAGGCGATGGAGGCTTTGGCCTACGTCCGGGGGCTTTTTGCGGAGGGGCTGATCGACAGCGCCTTCTGGCATCGCTTCGCGCTTACCGTCCACTCGCCCGTCGCCGCGAATCCGGGAGCGTTCGGAATATCAATTATCGATCCTCCCTGCGGCAAGCGCGGGATATTCGCGAGAAACGAAATTTTCTATCGTGAACCCGGCGCTCCCGATTGGGATTCGATAGGCAAGGTGCTGGAGCGCGCGCCGCTAATATGATTTTTTTGCGGTTGTTTTTGGTATAATATTCGTATTCCCGCAGGGGAACTCATTGTTACAGAAAGAAAGGTGCTTGTGATGTTTGATTTCAGAAAGAGGCTTTTGCCGTTTCTTTTCGCAGTGTCCGGATGTACGGCTCTTTGGGCGGCGCCTGTTGCGCTCGACTGGAAGGACGGGGAGGTCGCGCCTCTGAAATCGGCTCGGGCTTTCCACGGGTTTTTGCCGGACGGTTCGTTCGTCATGGCCGGCGGAAGCGATTTCAAAGATGTAGTTCCGTCTGGTTCCGGCTCAGGGGAAGCCGTTTCGCCCCAAAAATTCTTCCGTAAGGATATTGCAATCCGTTCAAAAGACGGCAAATGGTCGAAATGCGGCGAGCTCGAGCGCGCTCTCGGAGAAGGCGTTTCGTGCATAACCAAAAAAGGCGTGTTCTGCGCAGGCGGCACTGACGGATCAAATGTTTTTCGCGATTCGTTTCTTCTGGTCGATGGCGGCAAGGTCGAGAAGCTGAACGCTCCTCTGCCGGAGGATTTTGACGTCAGGAAAGGCGATATCGGCGCGGCCGCCGCCGACGGAAACAAGGTTTATGTCGTAGGAACCAGGAATGTCTATCTGCTCGACCTCGATGATGTCGCGAAGGGCTGGAGCCTCATTGCCGAGATTCCCGGTCGCGCGCGTTCCCAAATGGTCGCGGCCATCCAGAACGGAGACCAGAAGGAGAGGATTCTTGTCGTTTACGGCGGGTACGACCTTGAAACCAGGAATTCTCTTCACGACGGTTACGCGCTCGTTCTGTCGTCGAATGAATGGCGCACGCTCGCGAACCTGCCCGAAAACACGACGACGATCGGCGCGGCGTTTCTTCCGAGCGGGCATCAGCATATCCTGATGATCGGCGGCTTCGGCGAAAATGGATGGATTGACCGCGCGATCAACGGCTCTAAAGAAACCGATCCCGTAAAGCTCGGCTGGCAGCGCAAGATTCTCGCCTACAACTGCGTGACCGACGCGTGGTGCGAATACGGCGAACTCGCCGAGGAAGACTCTCCGCGTTGCGGAGCGGCGGTCGGGCTCCTCGCCGGCAAGACTCCCGAAGATTATAAACTCATCATAGCCGGCGGCGAGGTGGCCCCGGCGAAACGCACCGACTCCGTGACGGTAGCGAGCTTCGAAAAGACCGGCAAGTTCGGCGCGGCCGCCTGGGCCGTCGTCGGAGTTTATTTCCTTCTCATGGTCGGCATGGCGTGCTTCTTCATCTTCAAGAAGAAGGACGAGAACGACTATTTCCGCGGCGGCAACAAAATACCGTGGTATGTCGCCGGCATGTCGATTTTCGCTACGATGCTCTCGTCGATTACGTTTATCGCCATTCCCACCCAGGCGTATCTCCAGGACTGGCGTTACTTCATAATGGCGTTTTTCATCATCGGCATGGCGCCCGTCGCGATTTACTACTACCTGCCGTTCTTCTGCCGACTCGGCATAACCTCGGCGTACGAGTATCTCGAGAAGCGCTTCAATCTTGGCGTAAGGCTTTTCGGTTCGGCGGCGTTCATCGTGTTCATGATCTGCCGAGTCGCGGTCGTGACGCTCCTTCCCGCCATCGCGCTCAACGCCGTGACGGGGATTTCGATCGATGCGTGCATTTTGATCTGCGGAATCCTGACCATGGTCTACTGCTCGCTCGGCGGGCTTGAGGCGGTCATCTGGTCCGATTTCGTCCAGGGCATCGTTCTTATGGGCGGCGCGATTGCTGTTCTCGTTCTTCTTGTCGCGAAGACCGGGCCGGAAGGCGCGCACTTCTCGACATTCTGGGATATTGCCAGCGGACATGAAAAGAATACGATGTGGGATTTCCGCTTTATTTTTTCCGAGCCCGTATTCTGGGTCGTTGCCGTCCAGGGTCTCGTTTCCAACCTTTCGAGCTACACTTCGGATCAGTGCGTGATTCAGCGCTACATTGCGACCCCAGACGAGAACGCGACCAAGCGTTCGTTGTGGTTCAACGGTTGCATGAGCGTGTTTGCGCAGGTTGTATTCTACGGCATCGGCATGGCTCTTTTCGCGTTCTACAACAGCCGCCCCGAAGCCGCAGACGTCACGATGCCGAAGGGCGACTCTGTTCTGCCTACGTTCATGGCGACCGAAATGCCGCCGTGGCTCGCGGGTCTTGTCATAGCGGCGGTCTTCGCGGCGACGATTTCGACCTTGTCCGCCAATCTTTCGTCGGCCTCGACTGCGATCGTGACCGATTACATCAAGCGTTTCAAGCCGTCGATCTCCGGCAGGGCCCAGATTCGCTGCGGCCAGATATCGACGTATGTCATCGGGTTTATCGGCGTGTTCGCCGCGCTTGCCCTGTCGAGAATGGAGTCGAGCGCTCTCTTCGACAATTTCAACAAGTATATCGCGATGCTTACGGCGGGGCTTACGGGTCTTTTCTTCATGGGCGTTTTCATGCCGCGCATCAAGGGTGTCGCGGCGGTCTTGGGTCTCGTCGCCAATTACGCCGTCTGCTTCGGTTGCGATCTTCTCGGCTGCAATGTCTTCGGGTTTAAGTTCCATCCCTTCCTTCTGGGCGGGTTCGGTCTGGTCGCGTGCATTCTCGTCGCGCTGCTCGCTTCGTTCGTGATCCACGAGAAGGGGCGCGATTTGGCGGGGCTTACGCTTAAAACCCTGGCGAAGAAAGACAAGTGAAAAAGAGGTGCTTTTGAACGCAGTCTTCAAGGTTTCCCTGACTCTGCTCCTGGCTCTGGCGGCGGGTTTGCAGCCTGCCGTCGCTTCGCGCGCCTACGGCGTCCGCGGCAGATCTGATCCGCGCGCCGGATCTGCCGATTCAGGGCGTACGCTGCCGGGCGAATTTACCGCGACGGCGGTCTCTCGCACGACAAGCGCCACCTTCAGGCCCGTAAGGACGTCACCCGTTCAAAAGGGCGAATTCAAGGTCGATCTTGTTGTGATAACATTCCCCGATTGCGAAACGCCCGACCCGCAGGATGTCAAGAACTCCTTGGGCTCGCTGGGCGGTTCAACCTCCATCTCTGACTATTTCAAGGATTATTCCCAGGGCATCACGTGGCCGGTTCTCGATGTCTATCCCGTCGTCTATGAGGCGCCGAAACCCCTGGGGTACTACTGCCGCTACCATGTCCGCAACAACCTCATAGGGTATAAAAGCGGCGGAGATGCGCGTGCGAAGCAGCTCAGGGAAGATGCGCTCAAGTTTGTCATGCGCAAATCGCGCCTTTCAAGGAAAGGCGCGTATACATGCTTTGTGTATTGCAAATCCCTGAAGAGCGATCCTGAGCTGCGCGAGAGGCTTCTTCGTCCGTCCTATCCGCCCAAGCCGACGCCGTACGAGCTTGCGAGCGGCAAAATCGACCGGCTTGAGATCTACGCCCCCAAAGTCCACTGGGCCGATCCCTTATGGCCTAATTCGCTTCCCCAGGTCGATTACCCGGCAGACGGCGGGACGCTCGTTCACGAACTTGGCCACGTTCTCGGAGCGCCCGACTTCTACCACGCGAGCGAAGAGCACGACGGCGTTGAAGGCTCTCCGAGCCTGCCATGGTCCTACGGTCCTACCGGCATGGCCTACTGCCGCTATATCTACAACGCGTTCGTGCCCGCCGCCGCGTATCCAAAAGTTTCCGCGCCCGGCGACTATACGCTCAGTCCGCGTTCGTCGCGCTTTCCGATGACCGGGGCCGACTCCAGACCTCCGCTCGGGCTTTTCGTTCCCTCAAGCCATCCCAACTACATTTTCTGCATCGAATACTGCAACGACGAACGGCCGCCGGTCGGCAACGTTTCCGCGAACGGCCTTCTGGTTCATGTCATCAATGTCACGATGACTTCTCCGATGATGGGGCCTCCCGATCTCTGCTATACGTACCGGAAGGGCGACGCTGACATGAAAGGCCTCAGCAACGGTAACGCCTATTTCACGCCGGGAGACAGGTTCGATCACGAAAGCGATCCGAAAGCCGTTCTTCCCAATCTTCTTCCCGCCGGAATCGAGATAACGAACATCCGCTTCAATGAAGACAAGACATGCACCTTCTCGCTCGCGATGCCGAAGGTCGCGGCTACGTCGGCCGAGCTTAATTATTCGCTTCTGCCTCAAACCGAAATGGTCTCCGTCGGTGAGGCGACGCCGACGTCGTTCCGCGCCAGAATGAACGTCCGCTATCGCGGCGAACCGCTTTTGACGGAATACGGCTTCTGCTACGGGCTGAGAAAGAATCCCACCGAAAGGACCGGGGCGACATTCCCTCTCTTCCATCGCGACAGATACGACGCGAGAATTATCGACCTGAAGCCCGGAGCGACGTATTACGTGCGCTCCTACGCGCGAAGCGCCAGGGGTGTCCGCTACGGAAACGACGAGATGTCGATCACTCTGCCCAAGGATTACGCCGGCGGCGAGCCGGTTGCGCTCTTCGGCCGGTCAGACAGGCTTTTTGCGAACTGGTATTACGAGAGATGGTATTTTGGCGAAAAAGGCGGCTTTTACGTTTCTTCAAATCCGCTTCTGGCCTTTATGTCGATCGCCAACTACTACCGCGTTGTGCCCGGGGCGGCGCCGCAGGCGAGACGGTCGACCTCGCGCCAGTCCTCCCGGTCTGCAGCAGGCCCGATAGACATGGCGCGAGTCCATTCCAATCCTGCAGAAACGCGTCCTTCATTCAGAATGGCAGAGGTCGAGAAGCTCCGCACGGCGATTGAATCGCTGCTCAAGGATGCCGGGTTTTTGCAGGGTCGCTTCAAAACAGAGGAGGAATCCGACGCGAAGGCCCAGGGCAGGACTTCGGGCCGCTATGGCTCATCTGGCTCAAGACGCGGCGCCAAAGCCCCGAAATTCGGAGAGAATGCCGCGTGGATCGGGAGATGCGCGAAAGCTCTCGGGATTTCGAATCCCGAAGACGTTTTCGTTTCGTGCAGAACCGAGGCGGAGCTTCTTGCCCAGTCTGCGAAGATCCGCGAGTGGATCTTGAGGTCGCAGCCTGTCATGGTCGTAAGAGAGAACGATTCCATGAGGGATGACGAATCTGTGATCTGGCCGCTCGACATAGCGATCATCGACGGCATAGGCAGGAATGACGGCGAGTTTCACGTCGTCTACCCCAATGGCTTCGATCGCGGCGACAGGAGCCGCGTCGGAGGCTTTGTAGATCTGAAGGAAATCCTTTACAGGACCGAGGATGCAGTCTTGATGTTTTACCGCCCTGGAGATTCAACCACAAAGAAGAGATAGTCATGAAAAAGATCCTTTGCCTTTTTCCGGTTTTTTCTGCGTTTTTTTCGTTCGCCTCGCCCGTCCCCGCCGATGTCCCCGAGTTGATGAGGACATTTTCCGGCGATGAGATAAAATCAAGGCTCGACTGGGAGCGTCTCCGGGCGCCCGAGATACTTGCGAAATTCGAGTCGGAAGTCTTCGGCCGCAGACCCGGGGAATTGTCGAACGCCAGCAGGGTTTCGTTCGAGCTTCTTGATGCGCGCGAGGCGATGGACGGGAAGGCGATCCGAAAAATGGTCCGCTGCCGTTATAAAGGATCGGCTGGAGATTTTTCATTCCCTTTCACCGTTTTCATTCCGAAGTCCGACTCTCCCGTCGCCGCATTTGTCTTCATCTGCAACCGTTCGCCCGAAAATGTCGATCCTGACAGGGTCAGGAAAAGCGAGTTCTGGCCGGCCGAGGAGATCGTTTCGCGCGGATATGCGACTGCGACTTTCCTGTTCTCCGACGTGGCCGCCGACAAGGCCGAAGCCGGATTTGACCAGGGAATCTTCTCTGCCGTCGAAAAGTCCTCTCAACGGAAGGACGAGTCGTGGGCGTCGATATCGGCTTGGGCCTGGGCGGCTTCCCGCGTGATGGACTGGATCGGGACCGAGCCGCTGATAGATTCCGGCAAGGTCGCCGTCGTCGGACACTCGCGTGGAGGCAAGACATCGCTTTGGGCGGCGGCCACGGACCGGCGTTTTGCGATGGCCTGCGTCAACAATTCAGGTTGCAGCGGCGCCAAGCTTAATCATATCGCTCTCCCGCAATCCGAGTCGATCGGTCAGATAACCGGTAAGTTTCCCCATTGGTTCTGCAGGAACTATCTGCGGTATGTCGGCAATGAGATGAAAATGGATTTCGATTCTCATCAGCTGGCCGCTCTGGTGGCGCCTCGGCTTTTGGCGATTTCAAGCGCCAGCAAAGACCATTGGGCCGGTCAGGAGGGGGAGTGGTGGTGCGCCAAACTTGCCTCGCCGGCGTGGGAGCTTTACGGTAAAACCGGCCTAAAGGCCGATAAGATGCCGGAAGTCGGGCAAGCTCAGCAGGAAGGTTCTGTTTCATACCATTTCCGCCAAGGCAAGCATGATTTGACGGTCCATGATTGGAACCGGTATATGGATTTCGCAGACAGGCACGGCTGGAATTTGAGAAAGCCGAGCGTCGCCGGCGGGTCCGCAAGCGCCGCAGCGACGGTGGACTTCGCCAAGGACATCGGCAGGATGCGCCCCGAACTTCATTCTTCGGGCTACGGGCCTCAGATATGCTCCTGCTCAAAAAGGACCATCGACGAATTGAAGTCGATGGGGTTCAAGGCGTCGCGCACCCATGACTGGTCGCTGCTGAACCCCAACCAGCGAGTCTGCGATTATTTCCAGATGTTCCCCTTGATGCACCTCGATGCGACAAAGCCCGAGAATTATTGCTTTGGCCCGACGGATTATCTCCTCAAGCGCACCCGCGAAGAATTGGGGCATGACGTGTTCTTCCGCCTGGGGACATCCATCGAACATTCCGGGCCTGATGTACATTTCAACACTCAGATTCCCGACGACTTCGACAAGGTTGCCGAAATCTTCGCCGGAACGATCCGCCATTACAACAAGGGGTGGGGGAACGGACATCACTGGGACATCAAGTACTGGGAGATATGGAACGAGCCCGACAACATGAACTGCATGTGGTGCCTTCCGGACGGTGACGGCGGCAAGGGCGCGACGCCGGAGGAGCGCATGGCGGATCTTCAGCGCCGCGAGACGCTGAGGAGGGAACTCTTCGTGAAGTTCTTTGTGACTTGCCTCAAGAGGATCAAGAGCGAGTTTCCCGACGTCAAGGTCGGCGGTCCCGCCCTGTGCACATGGCGCGACGACAAGGAGCCTGTGATGGCGGACGGTGCGCCGAGCGCATGGACGCGCAAATACCGCAACACGAGCGCGTACTTCAGGGCGATTCTTTCGGCGTGCAAGGAGGCCGGCGTCGCGCCGGACTTCATTTCATGGCATTATTACGGCAAGAACCCCGACGATGTGATGGCCGCGATCTCCAAGGCGCGCCGTCTCTGCGACGAGATGGGCTTTCCGGACTGCGAGCTGATTCTCAACGAGTGGCATTATCGCGCACGTCCGTGGTCTGAACTCGGCTCTCCCGATCCGAAGGTCCGCCGCGCGGTCTGGACGGGGCCTGCGTCACACAACGGCATCGATTCCTCGTGCTTCAACCTGACGCTCATGTCGCGATTCCAGACTTCCGCGCTTGATCAGTCGTTCTACTACGGCTGCAAGAACATCGGCAACTGGGGGTATAAAGATACCTTCGGCGAGAAGTACAAGGTGTATTACGGCCTGAAGATGTTCGGCGATTTCCTGCGCGATTATCCCGTAATCTGCTCCTCCTCGAGCGATAAGAAGGGCGTTACTGTAATCGCGGCCAAATCGGCTGATTCTAAGCGCAAGGCTGCGCTCGTGACGGATTACTGCTCCGGGAGCGCTTCGCTCACCGTCAAGTTCGATGACGTTGCGCCCGATGCGAAATGCAGGATTCTTGTCCACGACTACGAGCGCGACTTGGAAACGGTTGACGCGAAACTCGTCAACGGGACTCTTACGCTTCCCAAGAAAGATGCCAACAGCGCGGCGTTTCTCGTGATGTTCTGAAACCGTGAAATAAAACCGTGCTTCGGCTCAATGCACAGGGATTTTATGTTATAATGTAGAAAAGAGAAAACAAGGAGAATCAAGATCATGGCGGCTATTTACGAGTATACGGGTGTTGTAGAGAAGATACTTCCCGTGCAGACGTTTACAAGCGGATTTACAAAGCGCGATATCGTTTTGACAGATGATGTCGGGCAGGGCGGCCAGTGGCCCAATCACATCGCCTTCACCTTCAAAAAGGACAATACGAGCGTTCTCGATTCTGTCAAGGAGGGTCAGCGCGCGAAGATCCGTTTTGCGATCGACGGGCGCGAGTGGACCAACCCCCAGGGGCAGGTCAAGTATTTCACCGATTTGACGGGGCTCAAGCTCGAAGTCCTCAACAGCGACGGCTCCTCGACCGAGCCTGTTCCCGCTCCCGCCGAGCCCGAGGATTTCGGCGACGCAGGCGATATCGACGACATGCCGTTCTGATGAACTGGCGCGAAGCGATCGCTAAAACGGACGCGTATCTGGAATCGAAGAACGTTCCCGATGCGCGCGTCGCTTCAGAACTTATGGCCGCGCGGCTTTTAAGGTCGTCGCGCGGCTTTTTGAATTCGTTTTACGAAAAGGAAGTCCCCGAGAAGTTTCTCGAGGCGATGCGCCGCGCGATGCGCAGGCTGGTGGCGGGCGAGCCGATTCAGTACGTCCTTGGCGAATGGGATTTTAGGTCGCTGACCTTGAAGTGCGATTCGCGCGCTCTCATTCCGCGGCCAGAGACCGAAGAGCTTGTGACGCGCGTTCTCAAATGGCTCAAGGAGAATCCGTCGGACGATCCTCGTTTTGTCGTCGATGTCGGAACGGGAACAGGAGCCATAATACTTTCGCTCGCTGCGGAATACAAGGGGTCTGCCGTTTTTCTCGGCACCGACGTGAGCGAGGCGGCCATTTCGCTCGCCAAGGAGAATGCCGCGAAGTGCGCCTTGGACGGACGGGTCAAGTTTGCCGTCATGGACGGGCTCGACGATTTCGACGAGCCGGAGGTGGTCGATGTGCTAGTCTCCAATCCTCCGTACATCGAAAGTGCGGTCTGCGAAACGCTGGATCCGAGGGTCAAGGATTTCGAGCCGCGTCTCGCGCTCGACGGCGGAGCGAGCGGGCTTGACTTCTACGATCGCTATCTCGCCGATGCGCTCAACATCCTCAAGCCGGGCGGTGCGGTCTTTTTCGAGATAGGCGAGAATCAGGGCGAAGCCGTAGCGAAGCTTATGGAAGGGTACGGCTTTTCCGATATTCGCGTCGAGAAGGATTATTCAGGGCACGACAGATATGCCTTCGCCGTTCTGGCGTGAGCGCGTATGTCTTGTTCGTCGAAAATACTGAGTATTGATGATCGCTGTTTTGTTTTGACTGTCGGTATTTTCCCGGCAACAGATGTATATGTCCTGCTCCGTTCAGGTTTGGCTGTCGGTTGCGTTAGCTTTCTGTCTTTGGTATCATATCGCCATGAAAATGAAAATTTTTGCTGCTGCGACCCTCTCGGCGCTTTTTGCCGGAGCTTTTGCGATTACGGCCAAGGCCGTTGAAATGGAGTATGCCACACCCGAATCTCAGGGAGTTTCAAGCCGTGCCATCTTGAAGTGGATCGATGCCTGCGAGAAGACGTTCTCCGCATGGAACGGATCGGGCGCGCTTCACGGGTTTGTGATCGTCCGCAACGGAAAGACGATAGCCGAGGGCAGCTGGAAGCCGTTCAATACGCTTGAAGAGACTCACATGCTCTATTCGCATTCGAAGAGCTTTACGTCTACGGCGATAGGTTTTCTCGTTGAAGAAGGAAAGCTCGATCTCGACGAGAGAGTGGCGGATATCTTTCCCGAGCTGGCGCCTGCGAATCTGACCGAGAACCTGAAGTCGATGCGCGTGAGGGATTTGCTTACGATGAACGTCGGCGCGAAGTGGGATCACAAGGTGCATCGTTTTGATGATTGGGGCCGCACTTTTATGGAGAAGGAGCTTCAGACGAAGCCCGGGTGCGGCTTCAAGTATGATTCGGATGCTACCTACATGCTCGCGGCTATCGTCGAGAAGCGTTCGGGCGAGAAGCTGATGGATTATCTCGACAAGAGATTCTTCAAAAAAATAGGCATCGAGAAGGCCTGGTCGACCGTTTCGCCCCAGGATATCGCATGCGGCGGCTGGGGCATGAACATGACGACGCGCGAAATGGCGCGGTTCGGACTGTGTTATGCTCAAAACGGCGTTTGGGGCGGCAAGAACGTCATTCATCCTCAATGGGTGCAGCTGGCGACGGCGCGCCATACTTTCAGCGGATGGCGCAATGTCGGCGTCAAGGCCCTGGGTGAGGGCAGTGATTGGGAGCAGGGGTATGGATTTCAGTTCTGGCGTTGCCGCAACAACGGTTATCGTGCAGACGGTGCGGCAGGACAGCTGACGCTCGTATATCCCGATAGGAATCTCGTCGTTTCCGTCAATGCAGGGCTTGGCGATATGCAGAAGGAGGTGTCGCTCGTCAGCGAGCTCATTCTCTCCAATCTCAAGGACGGTCCTTTGCCTGAGGATACCGAAGCCCAGAGCGAACTCAAAAAGAGATTGAAGAGCCTCGAGATCGCACCGGTGAAGGGCTCTCTGGACGGTGTCGCGAAGTTTCTCGGCAAGGAGATTGAGGCCGCCAAAAACTCTCGCGGCATAAAGAGCGTAAAACTTTACAGGAAGCCTGGAGAGGACGGATTGCGCCTTGTCTTCAAGGTGAAGGATGAGACGAGCGACATTCCTGTCGGCGTCGGACGCTGGGCCGAGGGTGTCATGCGGATTGATAACCAGAAGGCCGAGACGCTAGGTGCGGTTCTGGGGAGCCAGAAGGCGATGACCTCTGGAGCGATGCAGGAAGACGGCTCGTTCAAGTTGCGCATTTATCTGACGGGAACGACAGCCTATATCGATGTTGTGCTGGCCGAAAAAGACGGAAAGATCGCGCTTGCCGGTGAACTTTGGGGGATGAACGGCGTCCGTTTTGCCGGCAAGCATGATTAAAGCATGAAGTTCGGGGAAACGATGTGCAAATTGTGATATAATATCACTGAACAAAATATAAGTTTGCCGGATGGCATAATGAGGTAGATACAATATGAAAATCGCTAAAGTAAATGGATTTGAAGTCACTAAACAGGCTGTGGGTTTTGAGCTTGACAGGCTTGTAAGATTTTATATGTCTCACGGAATGTCCATGCAGGAGATCAAGGACAACCTCCCCAAACTTCAGGAGAAGGCTCTCGATCAGGCCATCGGAGCGAGGCTTTTGCTCGAGCGTTCCCAGCAGCTCGACGTTCCCGTCACCTCGGCCGATATCGACGCCGAAGTGGCCAAGGTGATCGAACAGGTCGGCGGCGAAGAGAATTTCAAGAAGGCGCTTTCGGCCCAGAATATCGACGAAGAGGCGTTCCGCAAGGAGATTGAGAAGGGCGCTCGCGTCAACAAGCTCGTTGAACAGGCGTGCACCGGCGTTGAAGAGCCGACCGAGCAGGAAGTCTCCGATTTCTACGAGGCCCACAAGAGCGAGTATGTTTCCGAGCCGAAAGTGCTTTGCCAGCATATTCTCGTGAAGGTCGAGGAGAGCTCGACCTCCGACGAGAAGTCTGCCGCATTCGAGAAGATCCTCGCCATCAAGGAGAGAATCGCCGCGGGCGGCAATTTCGCTGAGGAGGCGAAGAATAACTCCGACTGCCCGTCGGGCGCCGAGGGCGGGTCCTTGGGGTGGTTCGGCCCCGGGATGATGGTGCCTGAATTTGACAAGGTCGCCTTCGAAATGAAGAAAGGCGAAGTTTCCGGTGTCGTGACGACCCAGTTCGGCTATCACATCATCTACAAGGCCGATGAGCAGCCCGGCGGACAGCAGACCCTGGTCGACGTTCACGATCAGATCAAGGACTATCTTCGTCACGGCGCACGCGGCAAGGCCGTCGATGCGTTCGTCGCGGAACTGCGCGAAAAGGCGACGATTGAATTTCTTGAGGTCGAGTAAGTCCGGGGCGGAACGGCAGAGCCGGTCAAGACCTGATCCTTTGGCCTTTGATCTCACCTTGAAAAAGAGTTGATTCCATGGAGATAACCAGCCCCAGCAATCCGAAACTCAAATATGTCGTAAAGTTGAGGACGTGTTCGACGCGCGAGGAGTCCGGCGAGATGATTGTCGAGGGCTTTCGCGAGTGTCGCCGCGCCCTCGACAACGGTTATCGTCCGCGCGCCATCTTCCATTGTCCGGACTTTTATCTCAAGAACGAGAACGAACCCGCGCTGGTCGAGGAATGCCGCGCGAACGGAGCGGAGGTCTTTACCTGCTCCAGACAGTGTTTTGCAAAGATTGCGTACAAGGAGCGCCCCGACGGCCTTTTGATGGTGGGGCCTCATGTGACGGTAAGGCTTTCGGACCTGAAACTTCCGGAGAACGCTCTCGTCATCGTTACCGAGGCGATAGAAAAACCCGGGAATCTCGGCACGATACTTCGCTCTGCGGATGCGGCCAAAGTCGCGGCCGTAATCGTCTGCAATCGCACTACCGACATCCACAACCCCAATGTGGTGCGGGCATCCACCGGGACGATGTTTTCGGTTCCGATCGCCGAGGCCACGAGCGACGAGGCGCTTGAGTTCCTGAAGTCCCGTGGCTTCAGGATTCTCGCGGCCACTCCTCATGCCGAGAAACTCCACTTTGAGGTTGATCTGACCGGCAATGTCGCTATCGCGCTTGGAGCCGAGCAGTACGGACTTACCGCCAAGTGGATGGACGGCGCGGAACTTCGCGTCAGGATACCCATGCTTGGGCTCGCCGATTCCCTCAACGTTTCGGCTGCGGCGACAATTCTCGTCTATGAAGCGGTGCGTCAGCGCATCGCCGCAGGAGTTGAGAGCGTTCCGGCGTTTGAGCCGTGGCATGGCGAAGGAATGAAGGATCATTAAGGTTATGCTTTGGGGTTTGGACAGGTATTTTCTCTATCCTTATGTGCTTCTGGCCATATTTCTCGTTCCCGCCCTGCTGTTTGTCTGCGCATTTCTTGCAGCCCGCAGGCGCAAGGCCGTCCGGCGGCTCATGGCGGATGCGCCAAATCCTCTGCTCCAGCGTTTTCAATTGCCGTTGATGGGGATCGGACTGGTTCTCGTTCTTCTGGCGGCGGCGCGGCCTCGTTGGGGCAATGTATCGGAGACGGTTCCCGTCACGGACAGAAACGTCGTTGTCGCGATTGACGTCTCCCGTTCGATGCTTGCGCGCGACGTCCGTCCGAACAGGCTTGAGCGGGCAAAGTCGGATATTGTGGATCTGATCGATTCTCTTGACGGTGACAGATGCGCGCTTGTCGCCTTTAGGCGCAGCGGTGTTGCGCTTTCGCCTCTTACGACGGATGAGGTTTTTTTGAGAGACTCCCTCAATTCGGTTTCGTGCGTCTCCGCCCCTGCGGGCGAGACTAACATCGGCGGAGCGATCAGCGCATCTCTCAAGCTGATTTCTCAGATAGACGGCAAGGACGGCGCGAAGGCCCGCCGCAGCGCGATCATAATCATATCCGACGGCGGAGATTTGAAGGGGAGGGCTCTTGAAGAAGCCCGCGAGGCCAAAAAGCGCGGAGTTCCGATTTTTGCGATCGGCATCGGCGATCCCGACAAACCTTCGCCGGTTATGGACGAGGACGGCGATTACGTGATGCACGAAGGCGAAAAGGTGATGTCGCGTCTTGAGGAGGATTGTCTTCGGAAGGTTGCCGAGGTTTCCGGCGGGCGTTATGTTCCGCTTGCCACCGCCAGCACGGCCAAGACGACGTTGGGTGATATCTACAGAAATCTGTTGAGTCAGGTGGAAACGCAAAACAAGGAGGAGGAGATGGATGTTCTTGCAGAGAAGTATGTGTGGTTTCTTGTGCCGGGGATAGCCTTTCTCCTGGCCGCGGCGATGCTCTCCAGAGGCCGTATGGGCGGCAAGAGGAAGATGCCTAAAGCGATTCTTCTGTCTCTTCTGATCCTGCCGTCTTTTGCGTTTGCTGCGGATGGATCGTTCAAGATGATGACATACAACATCCGTCACGGCGAGACTTCCGACAAAGGCTTTGATCTTGCCCGGTGCGCTGCTGTGATTTCCGCCGAAAAACCGCGCTTTGTGGCTCTTCAGGAAGTGGATATGCATACCGGTCGCACCGGCCGTACGAATACCTGCGCAGAACTCGAAAGAATGTTCCGCGAAAACCGGTTGTGCATAACGAACTGGAATTTTTCAAGAGCGATAAGGTTTGACGGCGGCGAATACGGAGTGGCTCTGTTTTCCCGCGAAAAACCGCTGCGTGTCGACACGCTCAAGCTTGGCGGCGAAGAGCCTCGCGTTTTGCTGATGTGCGAATTTGAAGACTGCTGGGTGGGGGTCACCCATTTGCCGCTTCGCTTTGTTCCGCAGAAGAATTTGAGATTTGCTCCACACACGTCGTCTGTGCCGTTCCCGGAATCAAGCATGGAAATGGTCGCCGAGCATATTGCCCTGGCCGAGAAGAAGCTGATGCTGGCCCGTGAGTACAATCGAGTTTCGTGGGATTTTCTGGCGAGCGTGCTGAAGATTGAGGTTCTTGCCCGCGCAAAGACAAAGCCGGTGTTCCTGACCGGAGATTGGAATTCCCAGCCAAGATCCCGCTTCGTCGGCAAAATCAAGGAGTTCATGTCGATTCTGACCCCTGAAGATGCCTTTACATTCCACGGAGTGCTTAAGAAGTATCCTGCCGAATTCAACGGCAAGTGCATAGACTACATCGCCGTGGATTCTGCCCATGAAAAGTCATACGAAGTCCTGTCGCGGCGGGTTGTCGAAGAGCGCCTTGTTTCGGATCATGCGCCTGTTGTCGTCGAACTCAAACCGCTTGCTGCTGCCGCAGTCCGGTGACGGAAGGGAGTGATATGGAAAATTTCGCCGAAGGAATGGATCGCCGAAGTTTCGTCAAAGCCGGCATCTCGTTTGCCGCGCTCGGTGCTGCGACGGGGTGCGTCTCTTTTGCGCCTGATTGTTCGACCCGTGATCTGGCGGTGCTCCAGCGGGAAAACGATCTTGTTTCAAGAGAGGACTACATCAAGTATCTGAAGGATGGCGACACCCGCTCTTTCGCCGCGCTCAAGAGGCTTGATGCCGCTTTCGACAAGGTGTTGCGCGAAGTTCGCGCCGCCGAAGCCGTAGCCCCCGGCAAGCCCCGCATATGGTACCTCTACAACATGGGTGTCGTCGTCAAGAGCGCGACCAAAGTGTTTGCGATCGATCTGGTCCATCCACGCGCGGCCGAGCTGGCGCCGCTTCTTGATTTTGCGCTTATCACCCACAATCACAGCGACCACTGGACGAGACCTTTCTACAGCGCGATGAACTCGTCGGGCAAGACTGTCGTCTCGAATTTTCTCGACAACTACGGAGCGAAGAACTGGCGCATGAACGGAGGCTTTACCCGTGCGGCCAAGACATTCATCTTCGGCGATGTGACGGTAAAGACGGGGCTTTGCGATCACAACGCCTATCTTGCCGATTTCACGACTTTCTACGAGATCCACATGGGCGAGTTCACTCTTTGCCATACAGGGGACTGCTCTGACAGTTCGAAGTTGAAGTTTTCGAGAAAGCCTGATCTCTGGGTCGTTCACCCCTATTGCGGAATGGATCCCGTAAAGGCTTCGGTCGGGGCCGTCCATCCCGGAAAGGTGCTGGTCGGCCATATCGAAGAGTTGACGCATTCCAAAAAGCAGTGGCGCTGGTCCTACTCCGACGGGATGAAAGTAAAGGCCAATCTTGAGAATGCGGGAGTCGAGGCCGTACTTCCCCTTTGGGGCGATCGTGTCATGTGAGGTCTTATGAACCTTGTCCTGAACAACTGCCAGATGCTTCTGCCCGGCCGCAAGACGGCCGTCGGAGACATCTCGATCGAGGACGGCAGGATTGCGAAGATCCTTCTCTCTCCCGAAGAGCGCGCCGTGTCTCCGCGCGGTGTCGATCTTGCCGGTGCGATCGTGATGCCGGGTCTCGTCAACGCCCATTGCCACGCTCCGATGACTCTGCTGCGCGGCGTCGGCGGCGGGCTTCCGCTCAAGAGATGGCTTGAAGAGGCGATATTCCCTGTAGAGGCAAAACTGACGGACGAGGATGTCGCCGCGGGAATGACCTGGGGCGCGATGGAGCTTTTGGCGGGCGGCGTCACCTGTGTAGCCGACATGTATGAGCATTCTCTCGCTGGCGCGGCGGCGCTTGCGGAGACGGGCATCAAAGGCAACGTCTGCCGTCCGGGATTGGCGTTCGGCGACGGCACTCCAGAAGGGCGGCTAGAGGAATGCGTCGATTTCGTCAGGAATTTCGGCGATTCGAACGGGCGCCTTATCGCGGATATGTGTATCCATTCCGAATATTTGACGAACAGGGATTTTTGCCGGGCGCTCGCCGAGGCGAACCATGAATTCAAACGGCCTCTCAACGTCCATGTTTCGGAGACCAGGCGCGAACACGAGGAATGCATCTCGCGTCACGGCAAGACGCCGATAGCGTATCTTGCGGAGACGGGGCTGCTGGATTACGGCGGCTATGCGGCGCATTGCGTATGGTGCACGGATGACGATTTCAAGATCATGGCCGAGCGCAACGTAAGTCTCGTCCATAATCCGTCCAGCAACATGAAGCTGGGAAGCGGCTTTGCGCGCATTTGCCGCGCCGTCGAAACGGGGGTCAACGTGGCGCTCGGAACTGACGGACCGGCGTCGAATGACAATCTCGACATGTTCGAGGAGATGCATTTGGCTTCGCTGATCCACAAGGGTGCCGCGCTCGATCCGACGGTTCTTCCTCCGTGGGAGGTTGTCGAGATGGCGACAGTGAACGGCGCCAAGGCGCTCGGCCGTTCCGATACGGGCGAAATCGCCGTCGGCAAAGCGGCCGATCTGTGCGTAATCGCGCTCGACAGGCCTCATCTGAAGCCGTGCGTCGATGCGGCGAATCTTGTCGTCCACAGCGTTCATGCGGGCGACGTCTTGATGACGATAGTCGACGGCAGGATAGTCTACGAAAGATCTCCGGAGCAATCGTGGACCGATATCAACCATGAAAGGGCGAAGTTTGATTTTGAACTGTCTTTGAGGAGGCTTGAGGTAAGATGAAGGTTTTTGTGATTGCTATGAACAACGAGGCGGATTGCGTCGTTTCAAATCTTGAGAATGCTGTCGAGAGCTGTCTTTTCGGCCGCCGTGTCGTGCGGGGGATGCTTAACGGCGAGGAGGCGTTTCTTGTCGTCTCCGGAGTCGGGAAGTCGAACGCGGCCGCCGCGACCCAGCTGGCGATACAGGAGACCGGGACGAAGCGCGTCTTGAATCTCGGCGTTTCGGGAGGCCTTGAGCCGACGATGTCGGTCGGCGAGATCTACGAGGTCGCCGATGCCGTTCAGTACGATTTCGACCTGGTTCAGATCAACGGCACCGAGATGGGCACGTTGAATGAGCGTGACACGCCTTTCATCCCCTGCAAAACCGACGGGCGTTTTGCGTCGAAGACTCTCGGTACCGGCGACAGATTCAACGACAGCGCCGACGACAGCGTTCTGCTCAAGAGGCTGGGCGTGTCTTTGCGCGACATGGAGGGCGCGGCGATTGCGCATGTGTGCGAGACGGCCGGCGTCGAGTTTGTCTCGTACAAGTGCATAAGCGATGTCGAAGGTTCCGGCTCGATGCCAGGGCAGTATCTGGAGAATCTGAAAAAGTGTTTGAAAATCCTCGCTGATTTCGCGGGAACATTATAATTCGGGTTTCCTGTTTTTGACTTCAGGCTCATTTGGTGTGTCGCATCACGTCATCATCAGAATGCGGGGAAATGTTTTGATCAAATTCCCCCTTGATAATAAAATCAGTAAATGATATAATATCCCACGTTTCGCCGAGATGGGGAAGTAGCTCAGTTGGTAGAGCATCACGTTCGCAACGTGGGGGTCGAGAGTTCGAATCTCTTCTTCTCCACCATTTTGATTGTCAGAAGGCGTAGAAGTTTCAGTGTTTTTTTCTGATTGAACTCCAAATCCCCTCTTTCACGAACATGGGTATTCCATGTGCGGCGATTGGTTTGCCGTCCTGTCGTTCAATGTCCGGAACCAACGTGTTTCAGGTGTTTTTGCAGGCTGCCATAGTTGATCCCGGCCGGGCACGAGTGAAAAGCGCGTGGAGATTCCGTCGATGATTTTATTCGTCAGCCGTGGTTCGAATATGGTATAATATCAGCAATATTTTCTTTATAATAGTTTACCTTGCTGGAGAGAAAAAAATGATTCTTCTTATCGGTTCCGATGCTTATTCACCGTTCAGGCTTGATGCGATCAAAGACGCCATCGCCAAGCTCGATCCTGCGCTCGGCCCTGTCGAGATCGACGCGAAGTGGGTTTACGCTCTCAAGATGAAGGATGGCTCGTTCGCCGTAGAGGAGCTTCAGCGCGCGGGCGTGCTGCTCAACGCCGAAGGCCAGTGCGATGACGCAGACTTCTTCGTCACTCCGAGAAAGGGCACGATTTCCCCCTGGAGCACCAAGGCCACCGACATTTTCCACAACTGCGATCTCAAGTCGATCGAGCGCGTCGAGCGCGGCATCCGCTTCAAGACCTCGAAGGTGCTTCCCGAGCAGTGCTTTGCGGCGCTCTACGACAAGATGACCGAGGGCGTCTACGAGGATATCGCCGATCTTTTCGAGGCGGGCGAGCCCAAGCCCGGCAGGATTTTCGACGTTCTTTCAAAGGGCATCGAGGCCATCCGCGAGGCCAACGACGAACTCGGGCTTGCCATATCCGAGCCTGAGATGGAGTATCTCGCCAAGAGCTTCGCAGCGGCCGGACGCAACCCGACCGATACCGAGCTCGTGATGTTCGGTCAGGTAAACTCCGAGCATTGCCGCCACAAGATCTTCGGCGCCGAATTCATCATCGACGGCAAGCGCCAGAAGAAGTCGCTTTTCGAGATGATCAAGAATACCCACGCCAAGCGTCCGAAGGACACGCTTTCGGCATACAAGGACAATTCGTCCGTCATCGCCGGCTTCAAGACCGACGTCTTCTCGATCAATCCGAAGACAAATTCGTACGCTTTCAAGAAGGACGATCTCGATCAGCTCATGAAGGTCGAGACCCACAACCATCCGACGGCGATCTCGCCCTATCCGGGCGCGGCGACCGGCGTCGGCGGCGAAATCCGCGACGAGGCGGCGACTGGCGCCGGCTCCTGCACGCTCGCGGGCATCTGCGGCTTCATGGTCTCCAATCTCCGCATCCCCGGCTTCCCTCAGCCCTGGGAGCGCATTTTCGCCGACTTCCCGACTCGCCTTGCGACGCCTCTTCAGATCATGACCGAGGGTCCAATCGGCGGCGCGGCGTTCGGCAACGAGTTTGGCCGTCCTCAGCTTTGCGGTTTCTTCCGCACCTATGAAGGCGAAATCGCGGGCGAGCTGCGCGGCTACCACAAGCCGATCATGCTTGCGGGCGGCATGGGCTCCATCCGCAACAGCCAGGTTCAGAAGAAGCCCGTCAAGGTCGGCTCTCTCATCGTTCAGATCGGCGGTCCCGCCATGCGCATCGGTCTCGGCGGCGGTGCGGCCAGCTCGATGATGACGGGCACCAACTCCGAGGCTCTCGACTTCAACTCCGTTCAGCGCGGCAACGCCGAAATGCAGCGTCGCTGCCAGGGCGTAATCGACGCTTGCTCCTCGCTCGGCAAGGCCAATCCGATCCTTTCGATCCACGATATCGGCGCGGGCGGTCTTTCGAACGGCTGCCCCGAGCTCGTCGAGGCTACGGGCGGCAAGTTCTCTCTTCGCTCGATCCACAACGAAGAGAAGTCGATGAATCCGATGGAGATCTGGTGCTGCGAGGCTCAGGAGCGTTACGTTCTCGCCCTTAAGCCGGAGGCCAAAGCGTTCTTCGAGTCTCTCTGCGAGCGCGAGCGCTGCCCCGTGGCGTTTATCGGTGTCGCGACAGGAGATGGCCAGCTTATCCTCGAGGACGAGCATTTCGGCGACAAGCCCATCGACATGGACATCAAGGTTCTTCTCGGCAAGCCTCCGCGCATGGTCCGCAACGTCAAGCGCGTCAAGCAGGTCCGCAAGGCCGCGAATTTCGAGGGCGTCAAGCCGATTGACGCGTTGACTCGCGTTCTCCATCTTCCCGCCGTCGCCGACAAGACGTTCCTCATTACGATCACCGACCGTACGGTTACGGGCCGCGTGGCGCGCGACCAGATGGTCGGCAAGTATCAGCTTCCCGCGGCGGACTGCGCCGTCACGACGATGGGCTACAAGACCTTCAACGGCCAGGCGATGGCGACGGGCGAGCGCACTCCGATCGCGCTTCTCGACGGTCCCGCCTCCGGTCGCATGGCGATTACCGAGGCGATCACTAACCTCGCCGCCGCTGACGTCGGCGACATCGGCCAGATCCGTCTTTCGGCCAACTGGATGGCGCCTTGCGGCGATCCCGGCGAAGATGCGATCCTTTATGATACCGTCCAGGAAGTCGGCTTGAACTTCTGCCCGAAGCTCGGTGTTTCGATTCCCGTCGGCAAGGATTCCTGCTCGATGCACACGACGTGGAAGGATTCGAAGGGCGAAGACAAGAAGCAGGTCGCTCCTCTTTCGCTTGTCATTTCGAGCTTTGCGCCCGTGAACGACGTTCGCCTTACGCTTACGCCCGATTTGAAGCCGGGTGCGTCGAAGCTCGTCTACGTCGATCTCGGCAACGGCGAGTGTCCGCTCGGCGCGACCGCGCTCGCACAGGTCTACACCCAGCTCGGCAACACCTACGCCGATTGCAACGCCGCCGATCTCAAGCGCTTCTTCAACGCGATGCAGAAGATTGTCCGCGAGAAGAAGGCTCTTGCGTATCACGACCGTTCCGACGGCGGCATTGTCGTGACGCTCGCCGAAATGGCGGTTACGGGCGGTCGCGGCATCAAGGTCGAGCTTCCCGACGGCGATGTTCTCGGCCAGCTCTTCACCGAACAGCCCGGCGCCGTTCTTCAGGTCGCAGACGAGAGTCTCAAGGATGTTCTTGCGATCTTCAAGGCCGCCCGCGTTCCTGCAGTCGTCATCGGCGAGCCCGACGACACCAGAGACTTCGAGGTTTCGGTCGGCTCGCGTCTTGCGGTCAAGACCGACCTTACGTATCTTCGTCGCGCATGGAGCGAGACGACCTACCGCATGCAGGCGCTCCGCGACAATCCCGTCTGCGCGAAGGAGGAGTACGACAACGGTCTCGACGAGACGGATCCCGGTCTCACCTTCAAGCTGACGTACGACCCTGACGCTAGATTTGCTAGAAGCGCTAGAGGCGCTAGAGGAAAGGCGGCCGCGCCTAAGATGTGCATTCTTCGCGAGCAGGGCGTCAACGGCCATATCGAAATGGCGGCGGCGTTCTCGCTCGCCGGCTTCGACTGCCAGGACGTCCACATGAGCGATTTGATTTCCGGCAAGGTCGATCTCGCCGACTTCAAGGGCCTCGTGGCGTGCGGCGGCTTCTCCTACGGAGACGTTTTGGGCGCCGGCTCCGGCTGGGCCCGTTCGATCCTCTACAATGAGCGCCTCAAGGCGATGTTCGCCAAGTTCTTCGCCCGCAAGGATACTTTCTCGCTCGGCGTCTGCAACGGCTGCCAGATGCTCTCTCAGCTCAAGGATATCATCCCCGGCGCCGAAGCATGGCCGAAGTTCGTCCGCAACGTTTCCGAGCAGTTCGAGGCGCGCTATGCGACGATCGAGATCGAGCCTTCTCCGTCCATCTTCTTCAAGGGAATGGAAGGTTCGCGCTTGCCGATCGCAGTCGCCCACGGCGAGGGTCGCGTCTGGACAGACGGCTTTACGCCCGGCACTTGTGCGGCTCACTATGTCGACGGCCGCGGCAACGCGACCGAGCGCTACCCCTACAATCCGAACGGATCCATCGGCGGCCAGACGGCGTTCACGTCGGCGGACGGTCGCGCGACGATCATGATGCCTCACCCAGAGCGTGGCTTCAGAGCGTGCCAGCTGAGCTACAATCCGGGCGTCTTCAAGGAGAACGGTCCCTGGATGCGCATGTTCCAGAACGCCTACCGCTTCGCCACCCAAGGCAAATAAATGCGCGTCGGTTTCGGATATGATTCACATCGTTTCGAGGAAGGGCGAAAGCTCTTCCTCGGCGGTATTGAGATACCGTACGAAAAGGGCCTGAAGGGCCATTCCGATGCCGATGCGCTTATCCATGCGATAATCGACGCGCTTCTTGGAGCGGCGGCTCTCGGCGACATCGGCGCACACTTCCCCGATACCGACGAGAAGTGGCGCGGCGCCGACTCATCCAGACTGCTCGAGGCGGTCGTAGCCGAAGTTCATGGAGCCGGTTGGCGCGTCGGGAATGTGGACGCGACCGTCATCTGCGAAAGACCAAAACTTTCGCCTCATATAGCCGCAATCCGAAAGCGCCTCGCCGAAATTCTTTTTCCCGGCGAAGAGGACGGCGTCGGTCGTGTAAGCGTTAAGGGCAAGACGAACGAGAAGATGGATGATGTCGGCGCAGGCGTCGGCATCGAAGTTCATGCGGCAGCCTTGCTGGAGCGGTGATGCTCTATTGAGCTTCACGCTTGAAGAAATTCGGAAGGTGTGGTATAATACCATTCGTTTTTCAAGCCAGGCTAGCACAATTGGCAGTGCATCTCATTTGTAATGAGAGGGTTGCGGGTTCGACTCCTGTGCCTGGCTCCAATTTTTTTATTTGGAGATGTTTAAGATGATCGAGACAGTTTCATCTGAAAATGCGCCTAAGGCGCTCGGTCCCTACAGTCAGGCTCTTAAGGTAGGCGGTTTTGTCTTCTGCTCCGGTCAGATTCCGATCAATCCGGCGACCAATTCCATTGAAGCGGTTACCATCGAAGACCAGACCCGTCAGGTCATCACGAATCTGAAGAATGTTCTCGAAGCGGCCGGGTCCTCGCTCTCCAATGTCGTCAAGACGACTGTATTCATCAAGGATATGAACGACTTTGTCGCGCTTAACGGCGTTTACGCCGAGATGTTCGGCGAGACGCGTCCCGCGAGAAGCTGTGTTGAAGTCGCGCGTCTTCCCAAGGACGTAAAAGTCGAAATCGAATGCATCGCGACAGTCTGATTTAAAGGGGTGTTCCCCTTGCTGGTCAGATCAACTCTGCGAGAATTGAATCGCAGACTTCGAAGCCTCGTTCCGTTAACCGGTAGACGAGGTTTTCTTTTTTCAGCAGACCCTCTTTGGCGAACCGATCGAGCGTATCGATCCAATGTGGACAGTCTCCTGCGTCCAAGCCTTTGGATGTTCTCAGACTAAATAATTTTCGCTCGTTAAAATCAAACTCTTCACTTACCGTCTCTGTTTCGGGGTTTTCGCCGCACCAGTTGCGGGTGCGCGTAAGGCCTATTCGGCTATGTGCTCCCATTCCCAGACCGTAGTAGTCTTCGCCGTTCCATGTCGCCATGTTGTGACGGCATTCGTAGCCAGGAATTGAATAATTGGAGATTTCGTAACGTTGTAGCCCGATGTCGCTTAAGAAATGTGATATGATGGCTAATTCATCCATAATTTCTTCGTCGCTATGCAACTTAACGGGATTTGATTCATTTTGAGTTAATTTGCATAGCGCGCTATTTTCTTCGAGGATGAGCGAGTAGGCAGAACAGTGCTTAAGGCCCCAGTCGGCGAGACGCTTTAGGCGGGGGGACTGTCCCCATGAGTCGCCGGGGTAGCCGATTATCAGGTCTACGCCTGCGTTGTCGAAATATTCTTTTGTCAGATGGAACGCTCTTTCGGCTTCGTCGAAAGTGTAGCCGCGGCGCATGTGCTTGAGGATGCCGTCATTCAGCGACTGCAATCCCATCGAGATTCTGTTTGCTCCGCCATCCTTCAAAGATTGAAGTGTCTCTCGTGTTGCATCAAGGGGATGCAATTCAACTGAAAATTCTGTATTTTTGTCGATTAGCGGGCGCAGAGCTTCAAATAACGGCCTTAAATCGCAAAGCGCAGGGGAGCCTCCGCCAAAGTAGACGGTGGAGAAAGGGGGGCGGGAAGGTATCCCCCGGGCGAGATGCACCTGCGGCGTAGCCGCCAGGTTGCCCGAGGCCGGAGGCCGAGCCCCGAAGGGGGCGCAAGCGGCTGCGCGAGTCCGCGAAGCGGATGCCCTAGCAGGGGTGGGAAGGAGGAAGAGGGAAGAAATTGAGTTTGCGAGGCTTTTTACATAATCGTTGCGCTCTGCGGGCGAAATCCCGGCTCTGGAATAAAGCGCACAATATGTGCACTTCCCTCGGCAAAAGGGAAAGTGCACATACAGGTTTTTTACTTCTTCGCCCATTTCTTGAGAGCGTCAACCTTGTCGAGCTTTTCCCACGGGAACTTAGAGTTGCCGAAGTGTCCGTAGGCGGCCGTGTCGACATACTTCCAACCCTTCGGATTTTTAAGTCCGAGCTCCTTGATGAGCGCGTAGGGCCTGAAGTCGAAAATCTTGCCGCCCGCAAGCATTTTCTCGATCTCGGCATTCGTGACGCCGTGATTTGTCTTGAAGGTCTTTACGCAGAAGCTGACGGGTTTGTCGACTCCGATGGCATAGGCGACCTGGATCTGGCAGCGGTCGGCGAGCCCCGCCGCGACGATGTTTTTCGCCGCGTAGCGCGCATAATAGGCGGCAGAGCGGTCAACCTTCGAGGGGTCCTTGCCCGAGAACGCGCCGCCGCCGTGAGCGGCCATGCCGCCGTAGGTGTCGACGATGATTTTGCGGCCGGTAAGCCCCGAGTCTCCGCACGGACCGCCTACGACGAATTTCCCGGTCGGATTGATGAAAAACTTCGTCTTTGGCGTCAGAAGCCCCGTCTTTGCGAGATACCCCTCGGCCAAACGGCGAATCTCATCGTAATGCGCCTTTGTCGCGCCTTCTTCGGTCGTCTGGTGGGAGACGACGACCGTGTCGATCGCGACAGGCTTTCCGTTCTCGTAAACTACAGAAAGCTGGCTTTTCGAGTCGGGTCTGAGCCAGGAATACTTTTTGTCCTTTTTGCGAAGTCGCGCGAACATCTTGAGGAGTTCGTGAGAGTAGACGATCGGTGCGGGCATGAGACTTTTGGTCTCGTTGGTCGCATAGCCGAACATCATTCCCTGGTCGCCGGCGCCCTGTTTCTCTTTGGACTTTCTGTTTACGCCCTGGGCGATGTCGGGGGATTGGCCGTGGAGGTAGTTCAGATAGCTGAAGTTGGCCGCTGCGAAATTCTCTTCGGGGATCGTGTAGCCGATCTTTTTGACAACATCACGGGCGATCTTTTCGACATTGATCGACTTGAAATCCTTGGCTGTGATCTCGCCGAGATTGATGACTACATTCGGGCCGACGGATGTTTCGCAGGCTACTCTGGCGTCGGGATCTTTTTTGATGCAGGCATCGAGAATCGCATCGGATATCTGGTCGGCGACCTTGTCGGGATGTCCTTCAGATACGGATTCCGACGTAAAAACGTGGCAGTGGTTGATTTTTTTCATTTTTCATTCCCTGTAGACTCAGCTTGTGTCACACCTTTTGACAGAATTTCCAAAAGGTCACAGACTGAAATGATTTCGCAATAGTATATCACAATTTGATATAATATCAATATCATGAGAGAAGAACAAGTTAACTTAATCGTACAGGGTCTCAAGGATCGCAAGGGTACCGACGTCAAAGTATACGACATGCGCGGCAAGTCCCAGCTCGCCGATTTCTTTGTTGTCGCCACAGGTGCCGCAGCTCCTCACCTCAAAGCGCTCATCGCCGAAACGCAGGCCGTAATGAAGAACGCCGGCGTTCAGAGCTACCGCACTTCCGGCGATCCCGAATCGGGCTGGATCGTTGTCGACTACATCGATGTCGTCGTTCATGTGTTTTCGCCTGAGGCTCGCGCCTACTACGCTCTTGAGAGACTGTGGACGTGACATTGGCGGCGGAGAAACCTTCTTTGGCGGAGGTCTTGCCTCACGCCGAGCCTATGATCCTTCTTTCGGACTATGATGTTCCGGAGGATTGCGATCTTGTGACGGCATACGTTGAAATAGACGAGAATGCTCCGTTTTACGAATCCGACATCGGAGGCGTGTCCAGTTGCGTGGCGTTGGAGTACATGGCTCAAACGATGGCTTTGGCGACGGGTTTGAAGCGCCTGCGGAGCAAACTCCCTCCGCAAGTCGGTTTTATACTCGGTTCACGCCGCCTTGAAATAGATGTTCCGTGCTTTTCGTCCGGTTCGCGCTACCGCATCGAAGTGTCCTGCACTTACAACGACGATTCGTTCGGATCGTTCGACTGCAAGATTTTCGACGGGGCCGGCTGTGATGTCGCCAGAGGCCTTCTTACCGCATTTCAACCAGAAGGTGACGCTTTATCGGAAAGTCTGGAGGAATTCAAATGAAAAAGATTCTTGTCACCGGCTCAAGCAGGGGCATCGGCAAGGCCATTGCCGTCGAATTGGCGAAAGCCGGTTACGACCCCGTGATCCATTGTGTCAGATCGCTCGATTCCGCGAATGCGGTCTCGAGCGAAGTCAAGTCGCTCGGCGCGAGCGGGGATGTTCTATGTTTTGATGTCGCAGACCGCGAATCTGCGGCGAAGGCGCTCGAGGATTATGTCGAGAAGAACGGCTCGTTCTACGGGGTCGTCCTTAATGCCGGAATAACAGCGGACAACGCTTTCCCCGCGATGGAGGATGACGAGTGGGATCGTGTGATCCGGACGGATCTCGACGGTTTCTACAATGTTCTCAAGCCGTTGGTGCTTCCGATGGTCCAGGCGCATGTCCGAGGCCGCATCGTCGTCATATCGTCTGTTTCGGGCGTTGTCGGAAACCGCGGGCAGACGAACTACGCTGCGGCCAAGGCGGGGGTGATCGGCGCCGCCAAGTCGCTCGCCGTCGAGCTGGCCCGTCGCGGCATCACCGTCAATTGCGTCGCTCCGGGAGTCATCGAGACCGAGATGATAGAAGGCGTGTTTGCGGAAGAGGCGATGAAGGCGATTCCCATGCGCCGATTCGGAAAGCCCGCCGAAGTGGCTTCGCTCGTGAGGTTTCTGGTTTCCGAAGAGGCGTCGTACATCACCCGTCAGGTGATTCAGGTCAACGGAGGAATGTTCTGATGCGTCGAGTCGTTGTTACAGGTCGTGGCATTGTAAGTTCTCTCGGTCATTCGATCGGAGATGCGTTCAATCGTCTCTCGAAAACCGAGAATTGCGTAAAGGTTTCGGAAGATCTCAAGTCGTTCAAGGGGCTTCAGACCTGTCTCTGGGCGCCGTGCGGCTTTGTGAATCCGTCCGAGTATACGAGAAAAGTCATCAGGACGATGAGTCCCGTTTCGACGATGGCGCTGAACGCGACCGAGCAGGCGTTGAAGGAGGCGGGCCTTTACGGCGATGAGATCGTCAAGAGCGGCCGGCTCGGCGTCGCTTACGGATCGTGCTCCGGCGGTGTCGACGCGTGCGCCGACTTTGTCACGGTCATCCAGAACCGCGAAGTCAGGAATGTCACGAGCTCAACCTACATCAAGATGATGCCTCAGACCACGGCGGTCAACCTGTCGGTTCATTTCGGGACTACAGGGCGGCTTTTGCCCACCGGAACCGCGTGCACATCAGGATCCTTGGCCATAGGCGAAGCGTATGAGGCCATAGCATACGGCAAGCAGGATGTCATGATCGCCGGAGGAGCCGAAGAATTCAGCGTCACTCAAGTGGCTGTCTTTGACACTCTTTTCGCCACGTCGCGCCACAACGATGCGCCGCAGACTTCGCCGTGCGCATACGATCGCGGCCGCGACGGGCTTGTCGTCGGAGACGGCGCTGCGACCTTGATTCTGGAGGAGCGCGACCATGCGATAGCCCGCGGCGCCCCGATCTTCGCCGAGGTGGTAGGCTTCGGCCTCAACACCGACGGCAAGCATGTCACCCAGCCGAACGCCGGGACTATGGCGATCGCCATGAAGCTCGCGCTTGAAAGCGCCGGTCTCAAGCCTGCGGATATCGGGTATGTCAACGCTCACGGAACCGCCACCCAGTTGGGCGATGTGGCCGAATGCGCTGCGATGACCGAGGTGTTCGGCGAGGGAGGCGTTCCCATGAGCACGATCAAGAATTACACCGGGCACACCCTCGGCGCGTGCGGAGCGATCGAAGCGCTGATGGCGATTTCGATGATGAACGCCGACTGGTATGCGCCCAATTTGAATCTCAAAAATCCCGATCCCGCCTGCGGAGACCAGGATTTCATCGTGGGCGAAGGGCGCAAGTTCTCTTCGCGCTGCATCATGAGCAACAATTTCGCGTTCGGCGGCGTCAATACATCGCTGGTATTTGCTAGAGTATGAAAAAAACGGTTTTCATTTCATCGAAATCGATCCTCAGATCAGGCGAAGCGCCTGACCTGTCGCAGGTTCCGCCTGCGGCGAAGCGCAGGCTCTCCCCGGTTCAGAAGATATATTTTTCATTGGCTTCCAAGGTGGAGCGCGTGCCGGCGGCTTCGACCGTTTTCGCGTCGCGCGACGGCGAAGATCTCCTGACGCGTCAGATCGTGGAGGCTTTTTACGAAGACGGTTCGGTCTCGCCCCATAAATTCAGTGCGTCGGTCTACAACGCCGCGCCCGGGCTGTGGAGCGTCCATACCCGCAACCATGCGAATTACACGGCGGTCGTCGCGCGTGAAGATTCGCTTGAGGCCGGGCTGCTGGAGTCGCTCACCGGCGAACTTCCTTCGCTTTTCGTGTATGCCGAAGAAACGGAAGGCGGATATGGCGCGGCCGTGTATTTCGACGGCGGCGACGGCGAGAGGGTGACCGTCGATTTTGCCGCCGACGTTCAGGCCGAGCCGATTTCGTTCGATAGGCTTGCCGCTTTTCTTGAAGGAAGTTCAACCGTTCTTGCAGGACGGTATTTGAGGCTTGAAAAATCAGCCGGCCGATGAATCTGTTGGTGGCGTTTTTCAGATCGGCGGTTACGCTGGCCTTGTTCGCGCTTTTTGGGCTCGGCGGTCTTTTCGTCACTCCGATAGTGATTGTTCTCCGCGATGTCGAGCTTTGCACGCGCCTTTTGAGGTTTCTCTGGTATCCGTTCGTCAGGCTTTTTGTCTTTACGGGGCTCATAACAATAGATTGCACGCGCCTGCGTGAAACAAGAGGGTCCGTCATAGCCGCGAACCATCCTTCGCTGATTGATGTCGTCGTTGTTCTTGCTCTCGTGCCCAAGACGCTTTTTGTCGCGAAGCATTCCCTGAAGAAGAATCCTTTTACTTCTGCAATGGTCCGCAATGCGTCATTGCCAGACGACGAGAGGCTTGTCGATTCGGCGAAGCCGTATCTTCGGAAGGGGTGGAATGTCATAGTGTTTCCGGAGGGGACGCGCTCGCCGTCCAAGGGCGGACTCTGGCCGTTCAAGCGCGGCGCGGCGCAGCTTGCGATACGTTCGGGAGCGCCCTTGGTGCCGTTGGCTGTCATCCAAAGTCCGTTTCGCATTCTCGGGAAGCATCAATACGCATGGCAGATGGGCTCGGAGAAGGTGAAGTATACGCTTGTTTCAGGCGAACCCGTTTCTGCGGTGCAGCAAGAAGGCGAGTCGATGCATTCGGCGTCGCGAAGGGTGACGTCGCAGCTGGAGCGCGTTTTTGCGGACGGCCTGCTGGCCGGGTGAATGTGTTGCGATGCCTGCCGGCGCGTGTGTATTCGATAAAATTCATCGTGCTGTAGATGCGGCAAGTATGTTATAATATACTATTATGAATATTGTAATTCTTCTTGGTGCCCCGGGTTCGGGGAAGGGTACGGTAGCGGGCAAGCTCGCCGCCGACAACGCTAATTTGAAACACGTCTCTTCCGGCGACCTTCTTCGCGGAGCTGTCGCGAAGGGGACTGAGGCCGGTCTCGAGGCCAAGGGCTACATGGAGAGCGGCAACCTCGTTCCCGACGCCCTTATCGCCCGCATGATCAAGGACGTCGTCGCCGAAACGACGGGCGACGTCACGATGCTTCTCGACGGCTTCCCGCGCAATCTCGCCCAGGCCGAGATTCTCGAGGAGATGGGTGCCCCCATCAAGAGCGCGGTCTTGATCGACGTTCCCGACGAAATCATCCAGGATCGCATCGCCGGCCGTCGCACTTGCCCCAAGTGCAAGGCGGGCTATCACGTCAAGAACCTTCCTCCGAAGGTCGAGGGCGTGTGCGACAACTGCGGCAGCGAACTGACGATCAGAAAGGACGACAATCCCGAGACCGTCAAGGATCGCCTCGTGGTATACCATCGCCAGACCGAACCGCTCATCGAGTTCTACAAGGCCAAGGGCTGCCTCAAGACCGTTGACGGCATGACGGGTGTCGACTCTGTCGCAGCCGAATTCCTCAAGGTTATGTAATTGTTTTTCAAGCGCCGGCGGAGGCTTAAGCCCGCCGGCCTTGATTTTTTGTCTATGAAAGTCGACATCAAAACCAAAGCCGAAATCGACCGCATGCGTGAAGCGTGCCGGATGACCGCCGAGATTCGCGACATCTGCGCGAACGCCGTCGCTCCCGGAGTCACTACGGGCGACATTGACGATCTGGTCGAGGAGTATTGCGCGAAGAACAAGGTTCGCGCCAGCTTTTTCAATTACATGGGCTTCCCCGGTCGACTTTGCGTTTCGATCAACGACGAGGTCATTCACGGAATTCCGAGCCGTCATCGCGTCATAATGCCGGGCGACCTCGTCAAGACCGATGTCGGGATCTTCAAGAACGGCTTCAACGGCGACACATCCCGTACGGTTGCCGTCGGCGTCACCGATCCGGAGGTATTGAGATTGGTGGAGACGACCAAGGCCTGCCTCAAGGCGGGTATCGCCGCGTGCGGCCCCGGGGTCCATCTCGGCGATGTCGGCTACGCGATCCAGAAGGTGGCCGAGGATGCGGGCTTTGGCGTTGTCCGCGATTGGATCGGCCATGGCGTCGGGCGCACGGTTCACGAGGATCCTCAAGTCCCGAATTACGGCAAGCCCGGAACGAAGCTTGTCCTGAAGCCCGGAATGACGCTCGCCATCGAGCCGATGATTTCGATGACAAAGGCGGGCGAGAAGACGCGCGTTCTCGAGGACGGCTGGACGGTCGTTACGGCCGACAGGTGTCTTTCTGCGCATTTTGAACATACTGTCGCCATCACGGACGACGGTTGCGAGATTTTGACTTTGCCGGCGGATTATCCCTGAAGTCCTTAAGCCCGAAGGCGCTCTGGTCGAATGGCGACTGATTGCTTGGGGGCGGATTTTCCGTCCGGCGTTTTTTGAGATGTAATTGGCAGGAAAAGAAAACACAAAAGGATTATTGCATGAAAACCAAGATGTCCAACTTCCGCTGGGTGATATGTTCGCTTCTCTTTTTTGCTACGACGGTCAATTACCTCGACCGCCAGGTGCTGTCGCTTACGTACAAGGATTTTATTGCGCCGGTGTTCGGCTGGTCCGATGACGACTACGGAACGATAACGGGCATTTTTTCGATCGTCTACGCGCTTGGAAACCTCTTTGCGGGCAAGTTCATCGACTGGCTCGGAACGAGAAAGGGCTACCTCTGGGCGATCTTCATCTGGTCTTTGGGCGCGTGCCTGCACGCCGCGTGCGGCGTCGGCTCATCGGCGTTGAATGCGATCGGCTTTGTCGGTATGATGGGCATGACGACATCCGTTTGGCTCTTTCTCGCCTGCCGCAGCGTTCTCGCGGTCGGCGAGGCGGGCAACTTCCCCGCGGCGATCAAAGTGACTGCCGAGTACTTCCCGAAGAAGGACCGCGCTTTCGCGACTTCGATCTTCAACGCGGGCTCTTCCGTCGGCGCTCTCGCCGCACCTCTTTCGATTCCGCTCATCGCGAAGTTCTGGGGCTGGGAGATGGCGTTCATCATCATCGGCGCGCTCGGTTTTCTCTGGATGGGATTCTGGATGTGGCTCTACAAAAAGCCCGAATCCAACAAGCTGGTCAACGAGGCCGAGCTTGCCTATATCAACAGCGATGAAGCCGAGCCTGGAAAGCCTGCGGTCGAGGAAGCCGCGGCAGGGCCGAATATCGGCTACTTGAAGGCCTTCTCTCTGCGTCAGACATGGTCGCTCGTCCTCGGTCGCTTCCTCACTGACGGCGTATGGTGGTTCTTCCTCTTCTGGACGCCGGGCTATCTTTCCGACCAGTTCAATTACACAAGTTCGTCGGGTATGGGAATGGCGCTTATCTTTACCTTGTACGCCATTGTCACGGTGCTCTCGATTTTCCTCTGCAAACTGCCTACCTATATGGTCGACAGACGCGGGATGAACCCCTATGAAGGCCGCATGGTCGCGATGTTCCTTTTTGCGTGTCTGCCGCTTTTGGCTCTCGGCGCCCAGCCGCTCGGTGCATATTCCGCGTGGTTCCCGGCCGTGCTCATCGGCATTGCGTGCGCGGGCCATCAGGCATGGAGCGCGAACATCTACTCTGTGGTCGGCGACATGTTCCCGAAGTCCACCATCGGAACGCTCACCGGCATCGCCCAGTTCGCGGCAGGATGCGGCAGCTTTATCGTCAACAAGGGTGCGGGCAAGCTCTTCACATACGCCGCCGGCACTACTGTGGTCGACGGCAAGGAAGTCGAAATGACCAAGGATCTCCTCGCCGCCGGCGCCGAGTATGCGCGTCCCGCGATGGAGTTCATGGGGTATTCCGGCAAGCCTGCGGGATACTGCATCGTCTTCGGATATTGCGCGATAGCGTATATTCTCGGCTGGCTCTGCATGAAGTCGCTCGTGCCTAAATACAAGAAAGTCGAATTGTGATCCGCGAGAGCGGTCCGATGCCTTTGCATGCTCACGACCATCATGTTTTTTGGTATAATACAAGCATTATGAAGCGTTTTTCAAATTGTTTTTCGATATGCCTTCTTGCGTGTGCGGCGGCGGTGCCGTTCTCGTCGCATGCAGACGAAAATTCGCTTCCAGGACAAGCGGCGGCTCCTGAGCCTGAAAAAGAGGCGAGCGCGTTGCCCGAAAAATATCAGGCGATCATAGACAGCAATCTTTTCGGTCCCCCTCCGAGCGAAGCTTCGCTTGCGGCCGAAAAAAACGCCGTGTCTGCAAAAGAGGCCGAGAAGATCGAACGGGAGATGACCAAAGAGCAGGAACGGCTCGTCAAGACCGTCGAGGTCTCTGCGTTTCACACGACTCCGGAAGGCGTGCTCAAGATCGGATTTTCAGATTCCAGCAACGGCAAGAAAATTCCGTATTATCTTGCCGTCGGCGAATCCAAGGACGGGTGGCTTGTCGTGAGTGCCGATGATGGCGACAAAAAGGTCGTCCTCAAAAAGGACGGCATAGAGGTCGAGTGCGTCCTCGGGCAGAAGAATGCCTCTGCTCCGCAGCAGCCTAACAATAATCAGGGAGCCGGCGGCGCATTGGCGTCCAACGGGCAGCCGCCTTCGCATCGCAGCTCGCTGCTTTTTTCGCGGGCGAATTACGCGCCAAACGGCAGCGTCCAGCAGGGCGGGGCGTCTAATGGCGACCAGAACATGATGAGCCGGCGCGCCAGGAGGCGTCAGGCCTACGAAGCGGAGCGTCGTGCCGCGCAGGAACGCGAGTCCCAGCGCGACAAGGCGGCGGAGGAGTTGCGTCAGCGCGACAAGGCAGAGGCTGAGAAGCGCTTCCAGATGATTAGAGACGAACTTATGAGCATCAGGGAAGAAAAGAACGTCGTTCCCGAATCAAACGCCAACACAAGGGAGATGCAGTTCCGTGAGTAAGGTGACCACACTTGAAGAGTTCAGGGAAGAACTTCTGGCAACGGGCGGATATGAGACTTCTGACGACCACCGCCCGTCCAAGCGAGCAAAGCCGGGTGCGCTGGTTACGCTTGGATTCACGATGAGAATGTGCAAGGTCTTTCCCCTTTGCGCGCTCTATGAGCCTTTCGGCAGATTGACTGTGGACAAATGGGCCCACTTTTGCTTTTCTGTCGTGACAGGCGCTGAACGTCTTGGCATGAAGGTCAAGTTCGAGGGCTGGAAGCAGCGTCAAGAGTATGATGGCCCCGTTGTCTATCTTTGCAACCACATGTCGACGGTCGAGACGATCTTGATGCCGCCTGTCCTGCTGACTTACGGTCCTTTCAACATCGTGGCCAAGGCTTCCCTTTCCAGATTGCCGTTCTTGACCAAGGCTGCCGCTCACATGGGCATGGTTCCCATCGGGCGCAAATCGCCTCGCGAAGATCTCGTCAACATGCTTCGCGTCGGTGTCGAGCGGATCAAGGCAGGCAACAGCTTCCTGATTTTTCCCCAGGGGACCCGTCAGAACGTATTCAGCAAGAAGAAGTTCTCGTCGATCGGCGCCAAGCTCGCGGAGAAGGCCGGATGTCCCATCGTTCCCGTCGTGGTTGACACCCGCTGTCAGCTTACGCGCGAGAAGGGGATGTTCAAGAAAGTCTTCAAGGATTTCGGTCCGGTGGACACTTCGTACGATCTTCGCTGCGCCTGCGGCCCGGTGATTCCCCACGGCAAGGCCAAGGATATGCACGAGCGGACTTTTGACTGGATGGCGTCCAAATTGGAAGAATGGAACATGCCGGTAGAGCGTTGAAGGGAGCATCATGTCTCAAGAATGGAACATCAAATCCCGCGGTCACGTCTGCTCCGTATGTGAGAAGCCGCTCGTTGACCGCGCTCCCGTAGTAAGCGCTCTGAGAGATACCGGCGAAGGGTATGAACGGTTCGACTGCCATCCGGAATGTTGGAAGACGGCGTCGCGCGACTGGGAGCCTTTTTCTCAGTGGGACGGCGTCTATTTCGCTCCGGTGAAGGAAGTAAAGAAGGAGCCTCTCAAGAAGGAGGATGCGGGCGAGCTTCTGAGAAAGCTCATAACGCTTGACGACCCGGCAATGAAGAATGTCGTCTACGTTCTGGCCGTAATGCTTGAACGGTCCAAGATTCTTGTCGAGCGCGACGCCAAACATCTTGACGGCGGTGTCATACGCCGTGTCTACGAAGACAGGAAGAACGGAGATACTTTTGTCATTCTCGATCCGCGCCTGAGACTTGAAAACCTCAGTGAAGTCCAGCAGCAGGTTGTCGCTCTGCTTTCGGGCACGAAGACTCTGGGTGAAGTGGCCTCTGAGACCGACGACGAAGCCTCTTCCGATGCTTCAGGAAATGAAACGTCCGAGCCCCAGACAGCTTGAAGCGCTCAAGGCCGTTTCGAACGGGCGGTTCTATCCCTGCTTCCTCAAGGAGGACGACGGTTGGCATGCGCGTTGGAAGGGGCTCGATGACGACAATCCCTGGATCGACGAAACTGTCCGCGCCGCCACTCTGACTCCGCTGTCGGCCGACGCCGAGAATCAGCGTCACGAAACGCTTCACGACGCGTGGCTCGAGGCGTTGAAAAGCCGGACGGGGCTCGTTGTATGGGACGACTCCGAGTGCGCCCGCTTCGCCTCCGAGCTGGAGCGCTGGAGCGGCAACGCCGAGGAGGACT
The DNA here is from genome assembly GCA_045656285.1 of Kiritimatiellia bacterium. GTDB lineage: Bacteria > Verrucomicrobiota > Kiritimatiellia > RFP12 > UBA1067 > UBA1067. The sequence goes on along the minus strand of JAZOQY010000037.1, from coordinate 24,142 downwards.
CTCTCGCCCGCGCTTCGCTTGTTTTTTCGCTGAACACGACATCCGAATCGTTTTTCGTCTCGTGCCGCGTAAAGAGGTCGGCGCGGTCGCTGCGTCAGCTGGGGCAGGCGTCGTATCTCTTTCCGCCGATCAAAAACTTAAGGGCGGCGGGGCGGGAGAGCCGCGAAGGAGTGCCGCTTGAAGTCGAGCTTTCGCGTGCCGAGGCAGAAAGTTTCCTCAGGCGCGGAGCTCGCGATCTGGCTCTGGCGGGATATGGCGTCGAGGGGTGCGATATCGCAGTCCAGACAACCGCCGAGGCCGAGATCGAAGACCTGGGCTCTGCCGATTCGCGGCATTCCGAATACGTCTCGCGCCTGAAGATCAGGGTGGACGGCGAAGAGGTCGACGCCGAGGAGATCCGTTTTCTGCTGGAGCAGAAGTCAACGGTCGTTTTTTTCAGGGATCGCTGGATCGAGGTCGATCGTAATGTCCTTAAGGAGGCCTTGAGGGCCCTTGAGAAACAGAACGGCAAAACGCTCTCGCAGAACGAGGCTCTTGCCTTTGCGAGCGGGATAGGTTTTGCCGGGCGCATGCATGTCGATCAGGCCGCGTCCGGCGGATGGTTGAGATCGCTCGTGTCCCGTCTGAAGGCGTCCGGCGAGGGAGTTCTTGAAATCCCCGATGCGATCGAAGGCTTTCACGGAGATCTGCGCAAGTACCAGCTCCGCGGAATTTCATGGATCAGGTTTCTCACCGAAAATGGATTCGGCGCTCTTTTGGCCGATGACATGGGGCTCGGTAAGACGGTTCAGACGATCGCGTGGCTGCTTTCGACCCGCCGGAGCCGCAAAGGTCCTGCGCTTGTGATCGCGCCGTTGACGCTTCTTCCGAATTGGAGGCATGAATTCGCCAGGTTCGCGCCTGACATGAAGGTTTACGTCCATCAAGGTTCGTCCAGGCAGTTCGAGTACGGTTTCAAGCGGGAATCGGATCGCGCCGATGTCGTGGTCACGAGCTACAATCTTCTGGTCAAGGATCATCAGGCGATAAGACGAGTGGAATGGTCGGCTCTCGTTCTTGACGAGGCTCAGGCCATAAAGAATCCCGATACGCAAGCCGCCCGCGCCGTTGCCGCGCTGGGCGTTCCGCATCGTCTGGCTCTTACGGGAACGCCTGTCGAAAATTCGGTGGCCGATGTCTGGAGCCTGGAGAATTTTTTGAATCCGGGCTTTCTCGGGGACAGGAAAAGCTTCGCCGACAGGTTTGTGAAACCCATCAGCCTGGACGAGAAGAGCGTCGCCGGCAAGCGGCTGACGAGGGCTCTGGAGCCTTTTGTCCTGCGAAGGACGAAGGACGACAAGAGCATCGCCGGCGAATTGAGGGAGAAGCATGAGATAAAGGAGTATTGCGTCCTGTCGCCCCAATCGCGCGCCGCATACGAACTTGCGCTTGAGGATTACCGTGCGGGCGAACGCCGTCACGGCGACATGTTCGCGCTTATCACGAAACTCAAGCTCATCTGCGACGGCCCCGGGAAGTTCGAGCGTCTTTTGGACCTGCTCGAGTCGGTCTTTGCCGCCGGAGAGTCCGCGCTTGTCTTTACTCAATATGCGAAAGTGGGCGAAGAGATCCGAAAAAGGCTTTCCGGAAAGTTCGCTCGCCATTTCCCGTATCTTCACGGATCGTTGAGCGCAAGCGCGCGGCAAAAGGAAATAGAGGCCTTCAATTCGACGAAAGGGCCTTCGGCTTTTGTCCTTTCGCTCAGGGCCGGCGCGTTCGGGCTCAATCTTGTGAAGGCGACGCATGTGATACATTTCGACAGGTGGTGGAATCCTGCGGTTGAGGCCCAGGCGACGGATCGCGCCCACCGCATCGGGCAGACGAAGACCGTTTTCGTCCATTCGTTCGTCACGGAAGGGACTCTTGAAGAGCGCATAGACGCCATGTTGGAGCGCAAGTCCCGCGTCGCGGGAACGCTCGTAAGCGTCGGAGAGAGCTTTCTCAAGTCTCTCACCGACGAGGAGTTCGACGAGATGGTGTCTCTTGATTCTTCGGAAAGAGAGGTCCGTTGATGTCCAAGAAAAGATATCCGCTGAGAATCCCCCGCTTTGCCGCAGGCATCCGCGCGCAGGAGTTGCGCGGTGGCGTGTCGCGCAGCTGGTGGGCGCGGCGGTGGCTTGAAAAAGTGGAGCCCATGGGGTTTGGAGGGCGTCTCGCAAGAGGGCGCAATTACGCTGTTTCGGGGCAGATAACATCCATGAAGATGATGGGCCCTAAAATCGTTGCGGATGTCGTCGGGACTCGTCCGGATCCATATCGTGTCGAGATGGATTTTACGGTGCCGGAAGAATCAGTGAGAGAGGCGATCGTCGCGGATCTGCGCGCCGAGCCGATGCTTGTCGCGAGACTTTTGGCCGACGAGCTTCCGATGGAGGTTGAGGAGATCTTCAGGCGGAGGGGCGCATCGCTTTTCCCGGGCGGGAAACTGGGGCCCGGCAAGTACGATGTGACGATAGGATGTTCGTGCCCGGACTGGGCGAACCCGTGCAAACATTCGTGCGCGGTGATGCTCATTTTGGGCGAGGAGGTGGCGCGCAGGCCATTGACGCTTCTGGAGCTGCGCGGAATAACGGAAGAGGAGCTCTACGATGAAGATTGAAACCCCGGTGCTCAAGAAGCTCGGTCCGATTCCGTTCTGGCGCGGCGGCGAGAAGTGTCTGGATTCGCTTGAGAGGATGTATCGCAGGGCGATGGATCGCTCGAGCCGCGTTCTGCAGCAGGCGTCCACTAAAGGCGCCGGTAAAAAAGATTGAGGGCGGATGTTGTTTTTTTGATATAATTCAGCAAATGCATCGATAGGAACAACGACAACGGAGCGATAAAATGAAACAAGGCTGGAGATGGTACGGAGACGGCGATTCGATTACGCTTAAGGAGATTCGCCAGGCGGGAGTGACAGATGTTGTCGCGGCCCTTTACGAGCGCAAGCCGGGCGAGGTGTGGCCGGTGAAGGAGATAAAGGCGCGTGCCGACAAGGTCAAGAAGGCGGGCATGGTGTGGTCTGTCGTCGAGTCCGTGCCGATTCACGAAGACATCAAAAAGCATACGGGCGATTATCTCAAGTATGTCGCCAACTACAAGCAGACCCTTCGCAATCTGGCCAAATGCGGCATCAAGACCGTTTGCTACAACTTCATGCCGGTTCTCGACTGGACGCGCTCCAATCTCGAGTATGCGCTTCCCGACGGTTCGACATGCCTCGAATACAACGAGTACGAACTCGCCGCGTTCGACATGTATTACCTGAAGCGTCCCGGCGCCGAGAAGGAATACGATTCCAGGACGCGCGCTAAGGCCAAGAAGGTCTGGACGAAGCTCGACGCCAAAGGCCGCAAGCGCGTAGCGGATTCGGTCCTGTGCGGGCTGCCCGGCACGGTCGACGATCTGACGCCCGAGGAGTTTCTCGCCCAGCTCAAGACCTATGACGGCATCGACGACAAGAAGCTTCGTGAGAACATGTACTGGTTCCTGAACGAGATTTCTCCCGTTCTCGAAGAGACGGGCGTGAATATGTGCATCCATCCCGACGATCCGCCCCATCCGATCTTCGGGCTGCCGCGAATCCTTTCGAATGCAAAGGATATCGCCGAGATGTACAGGAAATGCCCGTCGAAGCATGTTGGCCTTACGCTCTGCACCGGCTCGCTCGGCGGCGACAAGGCGAACGACGCGGTTGAGATCATGAAGAAGTTCGGCTCGCGCGTCTACTTCTGCCACTTCCGCAATCTCGAATACACCGACGACAAGGTCTTTCACGAATCGCAGTGCCACCTTGTCGGGCAGACTGACATGCCCGCGCTTTTCGAGGCGTTTCTCAAGGAGGAGAAGCGTCGCGGCGAAAAGATCGTAGTCCGTCCCGATCACGGGCGCTTTCTTGAGATCGACAAGTCCCGCAAGTGCTATTGCGGTTACAGTTACGGCGGCCGTCTTATCGGGCTCGCCGAATTGCGCGGTCTTGAAATCGGGCTCAAGTACGCCAAAAAGGGGCTTTGACGATTCCGATGCACAGACTTCTTGCCGATACCGAAACCCTTAAGAACGATTCGCCGATCCTCTCGCGCGAGGCGGCGAACCACCTGAAGGTCCTTCGTCCGAAGAACGGCGAGGAGGTCGAGCTTTTCGACGGCAGGGGCCTTACCCGTGTCTATCGCTACAACGCCTCGTCGCGGGAGCTGGAGGCCGCCGGTGATTTGACGCGCCATGCCAAGGCTTCTTCCGCGACGGTTACGCTCTTCGCCTGCGTCACGAAGGGTGCGCGGTGGGATTGGACGCTCGAGAAGGCGACCGAGTTGGGGGTCGACAGGATCGTCCCCGTCATTTCGGCGAGAACGATCGTGCGCGTCGGCGCTGCGGAGCGTTCGGCCAAGCGCGAGCGCTGGATGCGTATTGTCGAAGAGGCCGGGCGTCAATCCGACGCCGTGTTTCTGCCGGAGATCGCCGAGATTGCGGATTTCGGAGATTCGCTTGAGTTGGTCAAGAAGACAAGGTGTTTTGTCGGCGCGCTGATGACTCCTCCTCCGAAGCCGTTGCTGAAAGAGGCGCTCTCCGCCGGGTCCGGGGGCGCAGGCGGCGACTATGCCGTTTATGTCGGCCCCGAAGGCGATTTTACCCCAGAAGAGCTTTCGTCGCTCCTGGAGATCGCGCGGCCTGTCTCGTTCGGTTCGCGTATCTTGCGAGCTGAAACCGCCGCGATTTTCGCGCTCAGCGTTCTGCGCTCTGCATTCGACGCCTGATCCCTGTTGCTTGATTTACGGCTCCAGGCTCTCCGGCTCCTGCTTCCTGCTCTTTCTTTCTATTCTGATCCAGAGAGACAGAAGGTATATCCCGTTTGCGAGAAAGAGCAGCCACATCAGGAGGATGGAGATCGATCCGTTGCCGCACGACCATGCCTTGTACCACATGTAAACCTCAACGGCATTGATGATGATCCACAAAACCCATTCCTCGATCGCGCGTCTGACCGTCAGGATCATTGCGGCGATCGAAAGAATGTTTGTGACGGAATCGCAAAATGGCCTTGCGCCGCCGATGAAGTGCAGCAGGGCCCAGAGGGGGATCGTCGCCGTCAAGCATCCGATGGCCAGGCAGACCCTGCCTTTCAGGGTGAGTTTTGTTCGCTTGATGCCTTCTTCAGCGTCGGTCGACGCGTTTTTGGCCCATGCGGCAATGCCGGGGAACATCATTGCAAAATAATACACGTTCAGGGAGAAGTCGCCGTAGTATCCTGACTTGAATGCGATATATGCGTACAGCGGGGTGTTGATCAGGCCGAACAGGAAACACGAGATCTTTCCCTTGCCTGCCAGAACCGTGTAGGCCACGCCCGTTGTCGCAGCTATGATCCCGATCAGGCTTTCACCCCAGTATATCGACAGGGCGGTAATCGAACACAAGGAGAATGCAAGCCACAGCAGTTCCGTCGGCCGCCATCCTTTGATCTGTTGGATTATCAGGTTTCTCATTGCGCATTCTCTGTTTGTATCTGAAATATTTTGATGATTATACCAAAATTTATCGTGGAATGAGGCTTCGGGTTGCAGGGGGTGATGTTTTTTCCTGCATTTCCCGAGGGCCGTTTGGGTCCGGATTTGGTATAATGCACATAAACCGCAAGGATGATTCCTACCAGAACACGTACAGCCTATGAGATCCGATATGATGCAAGACAATGCCGTTTCCCCGGACAGTCCCAACGAAAGGGCCGATGTGCCCAAGGGGGCGATTTTCGATCAGGACGGGCTGCTTTTTGACACGGAGGTCATTTTCGAGAAGTGCTGGGTAAAGGTCGGCGAGGAATTGGGCTTGGACGTCAGCCTTGATTTCGTGCATCGGCTGTGCGGCTGCGGAAAGAAGGAACTCTCCGACATTATTTCCGGGGAGTTCCCCGGCGTGGATTCCGATGACATGGTCGAGCGTGTGCATCGCCTTGCCGCGGAAGCGCAGCTTGCGATGAAGCCTGTCCTGAAGCCGGGAGTCCGCGAGATGCTTTCCTTCTGCAGGAGCCGCGGCGTCCGCACCGCCGTTGCCTCAAGTTCGATGCGGCATCTGGTGGATCATAATCTTGCGGCTTCGGGATTGAGCGGCCTTTTTGATGCCGTTGTGACCGGGCGGGATGTCAAGAACGGAAAGCCCGCGCCCGACATATTTCTCCTGGCTGCAGAGCGCATTGGAGTTTCGCCGGCGGAGTGTGTCGTTTTTGAAGATGCGTTTTCGGGGATTCGCGCTGCGCACAGTGCGGGGTGCCGCCCGGTCCTGATCCCGGACCGAAGCGCGCCTACGGCAGAGATCCTGAGCATCTGCGAGTCGTATCCGGCATTGTCGGACGCAATCGCGCCGGTTTGGAGGGGCTAGATTGCGCCGGCGTCACCCGTTCACGGTAATAGAGTGCGAAAGCACCGCGAGAGACTGTGCGAGGTCGACATTCTGGACCGTCACGTGCTTCGGCACGGTCAGCTGGATCGGAGCGAAATTCCAGATGGCCCTTATGCCGGCGGCGATAAGGTGATTGGCGCAATCCTGGGCAGTCGCGGAAGGGACCGTGATGATTCCGATTGAAAGCTTAAGATCGTGGATCAGCGACGAAAGATCTTCCATCGGGCGGACTTTGACTCCGTGAACGCGCTTGCCGACAACCTCGGGACTGATGTCGAACGCCGCAGTGATGGAGAGGTTCTGCTCTTCAAAACCGCTGTAGCCCAGAAGGGCGCTCCCCAACGAGCCTACGCCGACAAGGGCGGCATCGATCGGGTTGTCCCATCCGAGCGCGCGGTTGATCGCTTCGCAAAGTTCCTTCGCAGGGTAGCCGCGGCGAGGCTTGCCGGGAATTCCGGCCATCGCGAGGTCTTTGCGCGACAGCACGGGATCGAATCCGAGCTCTTCGGCGAGAACCGCACTTGAGACATGCAGTTCGCCGCCGGCGATTTTCGATTTGATAGCTCTTAGGTAGATCGGATACCGGCGTATTGTCGGCAACGGGATCGTCTGTTGTTTTGCGCCTAAAGCATTTTTCATATAGAGTATTATACCAAAATGTTTCTATTCTAAGAACTTGTTTATTCCTTGGGCGGCGCGTCGGCCCTCGCCCATCGCGAGAATCACGGTCGCGGCGCCGAGGACTATGTCTCCGCCTGCGAAAACGCCTGGGATGGATGTCATGTTTGTTTCCGGATCGGCGATTATCCGCCCGCGGCCGTCGATCTCAAGGCCTTCGGTCGTCGAAGGAATGAGCGGATTCGAGGCGTTGCCTACGGCGACGACGACCGTGTCGACATCAAGGATGAATTCGCTGCCTTTGATGGCGACGGGACTGCGGCGGCCGGACGCGTCAGGTTCGCCGAGTTCGTACTTGAGGCATTCGAGAGCGGTGACAAAACCATCGTCGTTCCCGAGAATGCGCTTCGCATTTTGGAGCGTGAGGAATTCTACGCCTTCTTCCTTGGCGTGGTGAACCTCTTCCTTGCGCGCCGGCATTTCTGCCTCGCTGCGGCGATAGACCAGATAAACCTTTTCGGCACCGAGCCTGAGGGCCATTCTGCTCGCGTCCATCGCGACATTTCCGCCGCCCAGTACGGCAACGCGTCTTCCGCGCCAGCAGGGCGTGTCGTGGCCGTTCTCGTCGTAGGCTTTCATCAGATTGGCGCGCGTCAGATACTCGTTCGCTCCGAATACGCCTACGAGATTTTCGCCCTCGATGTTCATGAACTTCGGCAATCCTGCGCCAGTGCCGATGAATACGGCGTCAAAGCCGTCCTTTTCGATAAAGTCTCTGATTTTGCGTGTGCGTCCGACAACGTAGTTGAGCTCGATCTTGACGCCGAGAGCCTTCAGCGAGTCGATCTCGCTTTGGACAATGGCCTTCGGAAGGCGGAATTCGGGAATGCCGTAGACGAGAACTCCCCCCGCCTTGTGGAGGGCTTCGAACATCGTGACGTCATGACCCGCTCTCGCGCAGTCGGCGGCGCATGTGATCGACGCGGGGCCGGAGCCGATAATGGCGATCCGCTTGCCGGTGGGAGCCGCCTTTGGAGCGGCGGGCGCAATTTCTCCTGACGCCTTCTCGCGGGCGAGATCGGCGCAGAACCGCTCGACGCGCCCGATCGCCACGGCCTTGTCGATGTCGCCGAGAGCCTTGCCCATGGTGCAGAACTTCTGGCATTGCTTTTCCTGTGGGCAGACGCGGCCGCAGACGGCCGGAAGAAGCGAAGTCTCGCGGATGATTTCAAGGGCGCCCGCGAAATCCCCCTCGGAAGCCTTGGCGAGAAAGCCGGGAATGTTGATCGCAACGGGGCACCCCTTCATGCAGGGCTTGGTCGGGCATTGCATGCAGCGTTTCGCTTCGGTCATCGCCATTTCGGCGGTGTAGCCGAGGGCGACCTCGTTCATGTTGCGGGCGCGGACTGAAGGATCCTGTTCGGGCATCGCCTGAGGCGCGATCGCCATTCTCTCTTTGGGCGTCATCATTCAATTCCCTTGAAAAGGTTGCAGGCATGTTCGCGGTTGGCGGCCTCCTGCGCCTTGTATGCGCCGGCGCGGCGTATCATCAAATCCCAATCGACCAGATGGCCGTCGAATTCCGGGCCGTCGACACATACGAATTTCGTTTCCCCTCCGACGGAGATGCGGCATCCGCCGCACATGCCTGTGCCGTCGATCATGATGGTGTTGAGCGAAACGATGGTTTTGATGCTGAAGGGCTTTGTGGCGAGCGAGCAGAACTTCATCATGACAGGCGGGCCGATGGCGATCACCTCGTCGACATCGCCGCGTTCGCAAAGTTCCTTGAGCGGCTCTGTCACGAGACCCTTGCGGCCAGAGCTGCCGTCGTCGGTCATCAGTATGAGATCGTCGCCGGCGATCTTGCGCATCTCGTCCTCCAGGATGAAGAGGCTCTTCGTGCGGGCGCCCATGATGATGGTGACGCGGTTGCCGGCGGCTTTGAGCGCCTTGGCGATCGAGTGCATGGGGGCTGTGCCGATGCCGCCGGACACGCATATCACGTGACCGGGCTTCTCGCCGTTTTCGCCGCGGATGTCTGTCGGCTTGCCGAGAGGGCCGAGAACGGCGGGAAGGCTGTCCCCCGCGTTCTTTCTCGAAAGTTTGATCGTCGTGGCGCCGACGGCCTGGAATATGATGGAGATAGTGCCGCGCTCCTTGTCGGCGTCGGCAATGGTAAGAGGGATGCGTTCGCCGGCCTCTTCATCGACCATGAGAATGATGAACTGGCCCGCCTTGCGCTCGTTTGCGATAAGGGGCGCTTCGATAGTCATTCCGAAAACTGATTCGGATAACTGCTTTTTCTCTAAAATTTTGTTCATTAAAACGGATAGTTTATCATATTTTAGGGCGTATTGGTGATGTATTTTGCTAGAAATGATGATTTGCGCAATTGGCGAAAGGCTTTCGGTCGGATTGCTAAGGTTTTTCAAGTTGACTATATCCGGTATAATTGATTATAATTATCCGTTGAAATCATAAAAATAATTCATAAGGAGAAATTGCGTGAAAAAAGTCGTAGCTTTGGGCTGTGTGTTGATGTCGGTCGTAAGTGCATTCGCCGCCATCCGTCCTCCGGCGGTGCCGCTTGTTTCGGTTGAGCCTCATTTCAGCGTATGGAGCGCGACGGACAAGCTTTACGCTTCTGATACGATTCATTGGAGCGGAGCAAAGCAGTCGCTGTTCATTTTTCTCGATGCGGACGGCAAGACTTATCGTCTTTGCGGCCGTGGCGTTAGGCAGGTGTCCGAAACGCCCGTTCTTCAGCAGACGTCCCTCAACGTCGGAGCGACGGTGACCACCTACAAGTTTTCGGACGGCAAAAAACTCAAGGTCGAAATCGATTTCACCACGCCTCGCCTTACCGATGATCTGGACGTGTTTTCGCGCCCTGTAACTTATGTGACGGTTCGCGTCAAGGGCGCCAAGGATTACAAGGTTCGCGCCGAAATTACATCAGAGTGGGCGACTAATGATGATTCGGCCAAGATGGTCTGGGCGACGAATACGGTCGCGGGTATATGTGATATCTCCGTCGGTCGCGCTGAACAGAAGCATTTCTCAATTAAGGGCGATCATAAGCGCGCCGATTGGGGTTATGTGCATCTCGTAGGTCCTGTTAAAGAGGGTGATGCAACGCGCTTTCTTTTGGCGTACGATAATGTGAAGAGCGTTAGATTTTTCGGTAATGATCTTGTTGACTGGTGGGCCCGTGACGGCAAGAAGTTTGATGTAATGCTGGCCGAGGCTCTTAAGGACGCTAAAAAACTCGAGAAAAAGTGCAAGGCTTTCGACAAGAAGTTCCGCAAGGACATGATTAAGGTCGGCGGCGAGAAATATGCGGCGATTGCAGATTTGTCGTGGCGTCAGAGTTTCGCCGCGTGTAAGTTCGTGGCTAATACAGATGGTGAACCGTTCCTTCTTTCGGCTGAGAATCATTCCGGCGGAATGATCGGGACGACGGATGTCTTTTATCCCCAGTTCCCTCATCTTCTCATGACTTCGACTACGCTTGCCAAGGCTTCGCTCGCTCCGACGTGCATCTACGCCGCGTCGAAGGATTGGCCGTATCCGTATGCGCCCCATGACCTTGGTCTTTTCCCTGTCGCCGAAGGCCAGTTCTACGGCATGAAAAAGGGCCAGTCTGTAGGCGGAGGAGCTGACGACGCTTCCCGCATGCCCGTAGAAGAATGCGGCAATATGCTCATCCTTCTTGCTGCTACTGCCGAGAAGGAGGGCAATGCCGATTTCGCCGGGCGCTGGTGGGGCGAAGTCACCAAGTGGGCCGAATACCTTTCTCAGTTCGGCTACGATCCCGGCAATCAGCTTTGCACCGACGATTTCGCGGGGCATCTGGCTCACAACGCGAATCTTTCGATCAAGTCGATCGTGGCGCTGGCCTGCTACGCCAAGCTCGCGGACATGCGCGGCGAGAAGGATGTCGCCAAGCGTTATCGCGCACTTGCCGAATCGATGGTTCCGAAATGGCTTGAGGCCGCCAAGGGCGGCGCGCACGGCGGCACTCGTATTGCGTTCGATCAGCCCGGCACCTGGAGCTTGAAGTACAATCTCGTCTGGGATCGTGTTCTCAAGCTTGATCTCTTCCCCGCCGAGCTTGCCAAGGGCGAGATGGTCGTTTATCGTGCGGAAGCGTTTCCGTACGGCGTGCCGCTGGATTCGCGCAAGACATACACAAAGGCCGACTGGATCGTCTGGGCCGGCTGCCTTACGGGTGAGCGCGCCGATCTTGAGTTTATGTGCGACGGACTTTTCAACTTCCTCAACAAGACGTCCGACCGTGTGCCTTTCACCGACTTTTACATTGCCGACAGCGCGCTGAGGCGAGCCTTCACCGCGCGCAGTGTTGTCGGCGGCGTGTTCATGCCCTTGTTGATGGAGTTGCGCTGAAAGCCATGAAAGCATTGATTCCTGCGGCAGGCCACGGAACGCGCTTTGCGCCGTGGACGAAACTGATTCCGAAAGAGATGCTGCCTGTCGGCGCAAGGCCCGCTATCGCGCTCATCGTCGACGAGGCGATCGAGGCGGGCGCGGATGAGGTGGTCATAATAACATCGCCCGAGAAGCCGCTTCTCAAAAAGTGGTTTGAGATGAATCCGCCCAAGGCGCCGATCGTATGGGTCGACCAGCTCGAGCAGCACGGTCTCGGGCACGCCGTTCTGCAGGCGGCTGAGCATTTCGAGGCGGAGAGCGAGCCGGTGCTTGTGCTTTTGGGCGACGCGCTCGTAAGCGGCGGCAACGCGTCGGCGGCGATGAAGGCGATTTCGGATGCGAACGGCGGCGCGAGCGTGATAGGCTGCGAGGAAGTGCCGCGCGAGCGCGTTTCGCGCTACGGGATAATGAAGAGCGCATCGGAGATAGCCGAAGCGTTTTTCAGACTTGCCGACATTGTCGAGAAGCCGTCGGTCGAAGAGGCTCCCGGCAATCTCGCGGTGGCGGGGCGCTATCTGCTCGATCCCGCAGTGTTTCGCTATCTGAAGGATCAGACGGCCGGCGTAGGCGGAGAGATTCAACTTACCGACGCGATACGCAGGATGCTCGCAGAAAAGCCGGTGTTCGGCTATATCTATCCCGGCCACAGACACGATATCGGCAATCCCAACGGTTATCTTAAGGCATTGGAGGCCATGAATGAAAACGGTTAACACGAGAAGTTTTCCGAGGGCGGGCTTTTTGGGCAATCCCTCCGACGGGTATTTCGGCAAGACGATGTCGTTCGCCTTTTCCGATTATTGCGTCGACTTGACGCTGACGGAATCCGCGAAGATGCGTTTTGTTCCGGGCGAGGTCGACGACGCGACATTCGATTCGCCCGAGAAGCTCGTGCGCGACATCCGCCTTTACGGCTACTACGGCGGCATCCGCATGCTGAAGGCGGTCGCGAAACTCTTTTTCGAATATTGCTTCGAAAGAGGCATCCGGCTTGAAAACAGAAATTTCACCGCCGAGTACAGAACGAACATTCCGCGACTCGTGGGGCTCTCCGGCTCTTCGGCGATCTGTTCGGCGATGCTCAAGGCGCTGATGAAATTCTATTCGGTGGAGATTCCGCTGGAGCATACGCCGACAATCTGCCTTGAGGCCGAGATGCTTGAGCTCGGCCTCAACTGCGGTTTTCAGGATCGCGTGATCCAGATGTACAACGGTCTCGTGTTCATGGACTTCGAGAAGTCGTTTGTCGAGGCGAACAACCGCGGCATCTACGAGCGGCTCGATCCGGCGCTTCTGCCGAACATCTATGTGGCGTTCGATCCGAACCGCGCCGAAGAAAGCGGCAAGGCCCACAAGAAGGTCAAAAAGCTTTTCGAGGAAAAGAAGCCCGACATCCTTTCGGCGATGAGCGAGTTCGCCGATATCGCCCAGAAGGGGCGCGATGCGCTCTTCGCGGGCAGGAAGGAGCTGATCGCCGGGCTTGTCAACGCGAACTTCGATTTGCGAGACAGGATCTTCAATATCGCCGAGCTCAACCGCAATATGGTTATGACGGCGCGCGAGTCGGGGGCGTCGGCGAAGTTCGCGGGCTCCGGCGGCGCGATCGTCGGCACATACGAGGACGAGGCGCAGTTCGCCGCGCTCAGCGCGAAGCTCGCGGGAATCGGCTGCACTACGTTCAAGCCGTCGATTGCGGTCAGTGATGATATGCTGCCTAAGTCGACTGAAAATTGGCGCAGTTCTTAGTGTAATACGGAGGTAAAGTCGAAGTTGAAGTCGAAGTCGAACAGAGGAATTGGAGTTTTAAATATGCAAGTAGAATTCAATTATAGAAAACTAGTTGTATGGCAGAAGGCGATGCAGATGGTTGGTCTAGTGTATGCAGAGCTTAAAAAACTCCCTTTAGAAGAAAAATATGCGTTGACAGATCAGATTCGTAGGGCTGCGATAAGCGTTGTATCGAACATTGCAGAGGGTGCAGGGCGTTCTACTAATAAAGATTATTCGCACTTTCTTGCAATCGCTAGAGGTAGTTTATATGAATTGATGTCCGAATTGGAAATTGCGGAACAGTTAGGGTATATAATTGTTTCTACTGAAATTGAATCGCTTGCCGCTGAAATTGCTCGTATGCTCGGTTCAATGTTAAAGAAATATGGTTCAATTTAAAATAATATAATCACCTATGTTCGACTTCGACTCTCGACTTCAACTAAAAGAAAATAATCACCTATGTTCGACTATATTGTTATAACAGCCGCCAATGAAGCCCAGGCTCGCGGCTATCGTGCACAGACGAAGAACCGGCCCGAAGTCAAGGTTATTTCAGATCCGGGCGGAAAGCGCGTAGGTTCGCTCGGCGCGACCGTGAATCTTCTTAAGCGTCTCAAGCTTTCCGGCAAGGTGCTCGTTTGCCATTCGGGCGGCGATGCGCGAAGAACGCCTGGTTATGCCGCGATGGGCAAGGCGTTCGTTCCGATGAAGGATGGGCGCTCGATGTTCGAGCATATCGTCGAGACGATGTCCTCTCTTGCGCTCCCCAAGAAGGGCGGCGTTCTCGTCACATCGGGGGATGTGCTTCTTGATTTCGATTATGCGGCGACCGACTTCTCTCGCCCCGGCGTGACGGGCGTCGCCTATCCTGACGGTCCCTTTCAGGCGCAACGCCACGGCGTCTACAAGACCGCCTCCGGTGCGTCTTCGAAGACAGGCCTCATGGAGGTGGCCGGATTTCTCCAGAAGCCCAAGGTCGAGAAGGGGCGCCATCTCATCGACACGGGAATAATGTTCATCGACTGGCCGACGGCGCAGAAGATGAAAGCTCTCCCGATAGCGGGCGACATTTATGAAGAGTTCCCCAGGATGCTCCTTGAGGGGTTCGCGCCGTTTTCGGTCAACGTGGTGAGTTCGTGCACGTTCTTCCATATCGGCTCGTCCCGCGAATTGCTCGAGCAGCTCGGCGACGGCAGGACCTATGTCGACTGCGTAGGATGCGAGCTTGAGCTCAAGGGCGGGAATGTCGTGACGAACGTTCCGCGCGGCAGATTCAAAAAGCTCGCTCTCGCGAAGAACGAGTGCTTTACCTGTATTCCTGTCGGTAAAAAAGATTGGTACGATCTTAAGTATAAGCTCGACGATAATTTTAAGACGGACGGTCTATGGGAGAAGCACGCGCTCGCGGACAAGATGCCAAAGGTCGATTATTCGAGGCTTCTTAAAATGCGAAACGCCGGGTCCGACGGCGCCGTAACGGTGAGCGCGCCTGTGCGCATCGATTTTGCTGGCGGCTGGAGCGATACGCCGCCGATCTGCAACATCGAGGGCGGCACTGTGCTGAATGTTGCCGTCAAGCTCGACGGCAGGCGCCCGATTGAAGTCGTTGTAAAGCCTCGTCGTGATAAATTCGTTAAGGTCGTCTCGAAAGATCTCGGTAAGCGAAGGATTTTAAAGTCTGCCGCAGAAATCGCCGATCATTCCGATCCGCACGATTGGTGCGCTCTCGTTAAATCCGCTTTGACCGTAACCGACTTCAAGTTCGGCGAGCGCGGTCTGGATATCATAATTTCCGCCGATCTGCCGAAGGGCAGCGGAATGGGAACTAGCTCCATTCTTGGCGCGGCGACGGTCGCGGCGCTTTTGGGCCGCAACGATCCCGACGAGGTCGCGGCGCTTACGCTCGAGCTCGAGCGCGAGATGTGCACGGGCGGCGGCTGGCAGGACCAGTACGGCGGGCTGTTGGGCGGGGTGAAGCTTCTCAAATCGAAGCCCGGCAAGGTTCAGAACATCGCGGTCAGAAAAGTGGAAATCCCGAAATCTGCCGCCGACGAACTGGCCGGGCGTTCGCTCCTCTACTTCACGGGCCAGAAGCGCATGGCGCGCAACATCCTGAGAAAGGTCCTCTCGTTCTACGAGGCGAACCCTCACGATTTCGCGAAGATTCTCGTAAGGAGCCTCAAGGCCGATGCCGAGAATTGCGCTAAGGCGCTTGAGAAGGGCGACCTCAAGGTGTTTGCCCGATCGGTCAACAATTACTGGCGCGACAAGAAGCTTCTCGATCCGGGCAGCACCAACGAGCGCGTCGACGAGATAATCGAGCGCATCAGCGCCTGGACAGAGGCGGTCACCCTGACCGGCGCGGGCGGCGGCGGATTCATGTACATACTTGCCAAGTCGAAAGCGGACGCCGCTAAGATCAAAAAGGATCTCGAGCGCAACAAGCCCTCGAAGTATTCGCGCTTTTATTTGTTTGAGATCGACAATGAAGGTTTGATGGTCAGGAAATGAAAGTGTCGCTGATTACGGTTTGCTTCAGAAGTGCGGGCGTGATCCGGACGGCGCTTGAGAGCGTGCTTGCGCAAAAGGGCGTCGATGTCGATTATATCGTGGTGGACGGCGGAAGCAACGACGGGACGGTCGAGATTCTGAAGGAGTACGAATCGAAGTTCGCCGGGCGCATGCGCTGGATTTCGGAGCGTGACGAGGGAATGTACGACGCGCTCAACAAGGGCATCAAAATGGCCAAAGGCGATGTTGTCGGAATACTCAACGCCGACGATATGCTCGAAGACGAGAACACTCTCGCTTTTGTCGCGTCGTCGTTCGATCCGGGGATCGATTGCGTCTACGGCGATATTCGCTTTGTCCGCGGCGAGAGTAAAAAGACGACTCGCTACTACTCTTCCAAGCGCTGGCGCCCCTGGATGCACAACTGGGGCTTTATGCCGGCGCATCCGTCGGTCTACGTTCGCAGGGAGGTGTTCGACCGCGTCGGCGGCTATAAACTTGGCTACGACATCAGCGCAGACTTCGAGTGGATGGTGCGGCTTCTTTGCAGGGCGCGCGTAAAATCGCGCTATCTGCCGCGCTCGATCGTGACGATGCGCCTTGGCGGAAAGTCGACGGCGGGCTTGAAGGCGATGCTGAAGCTCAACCGTGAGAACGTCCGCGCCAACCGCGAAAACGGTTATTTCTGTTGTCTTCCTATGATGCTCCCGAAATATTTCTTCAAGATCTGGGGCTACATTTTCAGAAGGTCTTAGATAATGAAATATAGAACGGAGGGTTCTAAAGCGATTTCACCCCACCACTTTCACCCCACCAATGGGGTCCGACCCTCGGATTCTAATGTGAGTAGATATGCGGAATCAATTGTTGAATGAAAGGGGATAATATGTTTTGTGAAATTCTTGCCTGTGTTGTAGGATGTATGATGGAAGGGAATTTCCCTAATGGATCGGCGGGGTCTGCAACTTCATTTTCAGAGAAAGCTTGTTCATATTTAGAGAGCAAGAGTAAAGTTTGGCCTGATGGGTATTCGCAGGTTCGACCTTTTGATGATGCGATTAAGCTTGCAAGGCAAGTCTCACTTGTCGGGAGGGATGCGTCAACAAATCAGGTTAAAGAGATCCTCGGGGTGCCAAATGTTGTTCGACAACGTGCCGGTAAAAAAAGGAACGACATTAGAGGTTTGGATTTCCGGTATTGGTTGCGAAAAAAAGACTCGCGGACTGTCAATGTTAATGACGAAGACTTGACATTGCGCTTTGATAATTTGGGTGTCGTCCAGCAGATGGAATTTGCCAAAGGGACAAATGTATTGATATATGTTTTTCCTCGCAATGAATAGCTTGTCCCCATTCGTGATTATGCAATCGGATTAGCAACCCCAGATCCAAGTGGAGGAAAGATAATTGATATATTAGGTGCACTTGATGACATCGCAACGGCGGATGATGCCATGCACGATATCGCCGAGTCTATTGAAAACTTATTAAAAGATTTAGGATTTATCGAGGAATGAGTGAAGAAATTCTAATCAAAATGTTTGATATTATTATTCCTTTATTAGGGGTAATTATTTTTCTGTTGTTGTATATAGAAAAATTACCAATAAAAATAAACAATGATTATAACAAGATTTTCTACAAGAAATATAAACTTTTTTTCCTTCTCATGGCGATAGTATTATCGTTGTTTTGTGTGCTAATTATAATAGGATAAGAATAGCCTGGGGGACTGTCCCTATTGGAGAAAAGTGATTGAAAATTGGATAAATGCGGCGTTTTATTATGGTTTGTGAAGTGAGATTTTGACGCGGATTTTTAACCACGGAAATTACGGAGGCCTGCTCGCTTGGAGCTCGCCGGACACCGAAGGGTTACGAAAGTTGCCTTTGGATAAACCAACCATATAAATTCCACAATACTTTTTAGTTTTTATATCTGCCTTCGGCATTGGGGGTCTGGGGTGAAACCCCAGAGATAAAAGATATAAAAAGATAGTGGACAGTCTGTGGTCTATAGTGCGAAGCGAACCTTCGTGACCATTTCGGTGTCGCGCAACGCGCGTTTCCGTGGTGTCCGTGGTGAAAAAAGAACTATTGGATTGGGGATTTGTTTGTCGGTGGATTTTTGGATGTGAACGCCGCGCTTTTATTTTATCGATTAAAGTGGTATAATTGGTAGTGATGATGATGGATGATTATAGAATATCAGAAAAACTTCCAAGGAATGGTGGGGTGTAAAGTGATTTTACCCCACCACTCTCACCCCACCAATGGGGGACTCGTGGATTCTAAAAACAAAACAGTTAAGGAGGAAAGAGGAATGAAATCAATGATTTCAAGGGTTGTCGCAGTTGCTGCGTTGCTATTTGCTGGATGTCGTATGTTCACCTGCGAGCCGTCGATGCCCGAGGTTGACGCCGCGAATATAAGCGGCGACGAGCTTGTCGCGCTGCTGGCTGGTGTTGAGAAGGTGCCAAGCTTCAGACAGAGACAGAACTTGGCGAGCCAGCTGGAGGGGCGTCGCTTCACGTTCCACGATCTGAAACGGGCGTCATGGCGCGTCGGGAAGGATCAATACCATTTAGAAACGGACACGACAGACCCAGGAGGGATGCTGCTGCGTCCTGACGACGTCAGGCTCTTTTGGTTCACGCTTGACGTACCGGGCGTGACCGAGGAGCTTCGTAATTTCGCACGGAAGACGAAAGACATTAAGTTCTCGTTGAACCCCGTGGTCAAGGAGCTGGACTGCACTTTTGGATCGAACTTCACGGTGACGGTGAACCGCTTTATTCCGGCAATAGAGCTCGCAGAGCTTCCTAAGTTCGACGCCGCGTCCATCACCGGCGATCAGCTGGTGGATGTTCTGCGCGGCATGAAGGGCAGAATGAGCGACGCCGTCGGCGAGGAT
Source organism: Kiritimatiellia bacterium (assembly GCA_045656285.1). Lineage (GTDB taxonomy): Bacteria > Verrucomicrobiota > Kiritimatiellia > RFP12 > UBA1067 > UBA1067. Next base: position 5,465 of record JAZOQY010000037.1, on the reverse strand, counting down.
CTGGCGGCGCGGCTGGACGGTCGGGAGCTGACGTTCACGAACGCGCAGGTGACAGGGGTCGCGACCATCGACGACGACACGGTTGGGCTTCTCTTCCGCGTCTCGTTCGGCAAGGAATGGGACCAGGCTTTTGACGCCGGTGCCGTGATCCCGCGGAAGGCTCTTGCGGGGTTGCCGTGGAACCTCTGGGCCACGCCCTGGAATTATGGCGACCATCTGAACCGGCTAAAGGGTACAGTGTCCATGCAGGTTGACGATAATCTTCGGCGTTGCGGGTTCCATCCGGCACTCATGCTCAAGAACGTTGAGTTCGACGTGCCGTGGCAAAGCGAGAAGCTGCCCGACTTCGACCCGCAGGCAATCACTGGTGAGGAACTTGTATCGCTCGTGTCCAAGTTTACGGACAGGGGCGCGAAAGCGAAGGTGGACACCGTTCTCGAACGGCTGAACGGAAGGAGACTCACCTTCCCAGAGGTTGTCGTCCAGCATGTTTCCACTCCTGCAGACAAAAATAAGAATCCGTCGTGGCCGCACTCGGTGCGGATTGACCTCGACTGTTCGGGTTCGGTGTCGTGTGTCAAGCTTCGCGCTGCGGGCAAGGACGGTGGGGAATTCGAGTTCTACGCCTTCATGCCCAGCGACAAGGCGAAGACGCTTTCGGACAACGCACGGCTCGTCGACTTCACTGGGACTGTTGTCTTCCACCGGATACCGTTTCAGCCGGACTTCTCGGCGTTCGAGGATGTGGAGTTTAAGCAGGCGGACAAGTCCGAGCCGCTCCCGAAGTTCAACCGCAAGACGGTTACCGGCGATGACATCGTGAAGCTCGCGGAGTCCCGTTCCGTCGCGCTGACCGGCGAGCAGGTCAAGGAGCTCGGCCGGCAACTTGACGGCGTCCGCGTGACTCTGCCGCTGGACGGCAACCAGATCAGCTCCTGGAACTACTACAATCCGCTGTGGGACGGTGAGAGCGGAGGTTTGGAGTTGTGCGCCTCATATCCCAGTCGTAATATCCGGGGTTTGCGCGAGATGCCGATTCTGCGCATTTCAGCGCGACTAAAGGGAGTCATGAGGAAAGAGGACCTTCCGTTTAAAGTGGATGTTGAGAAGAACCTGCGCCTGTCTGGTACAATACGAAAATCAGACTTCGACAGCTCGTTGAAACTCAAGGATGCCGTCGTGGAGCCGGCAAAGCAGGACGCAGCTGATTGACCAAGGGGGGCTGGACTGTAAGACTGCTCCAAACACTTCAAATCTTGTCGAGCGCAACTATTTCGAATGGAATGACCGAATTGATAAGGCAAAGAAATGTTTGGTATAATATAGAAAACCTAAAAGGAGTTCGAAATGATAGTCAGGTCACTTTTGGTATTGTTGATAGTGTTTGTTGTCGGCTGCGCGTCGGAGAAGGCTTTGAATCGCGGCTGCACCAGTTCCGTGAGGGTTTCGGCGGTCGTGTTCGACAAGGCGGTTTACAATGCCGCGTCGCAGGCGGAGCTGATTGAGAAATTCCGCAGTCATGATGTCGAGCCGCTCTGGTCTCATATCCTCACGCCTGGCGGCGGAGCGATATCTAATAGGCGAGAAGCTCGTGTTTTCTCAGGATATGAATATCTGTCCAATAGGCCTCGCTTGTTGTTTCGCCGTGAGATTGTGCCAAGTGATGATCCTGTTGCTGATCATCCAGTAAAACAAAAGACATACACATCAAGGAGTGTCGGCGAAAAGATAAACATAGGCGAAAGCAAAGGTGATGTGCTGGGCGTGGAATGCGAGTTCTCGTTCGTGGAAAAGTCCAAATCTGATGATGATTTTGATATTGTCCATAGCGGCAAGGTGATCGGGACCGTTCCTGTTGGCGCAGGCGACAGTGTGATCGGCAGCGTGCAGGCAGACGCTTCAGGATCGCAAATCATCGTCATCATCATTAGTCAGTGAAGTTTGCCGATACACAGGGTTTCGTGATATGAAAGCGGTTGTCGGTATCCTTGCTGAATAGTCTGGGGGATTGTCCCCATTCGCGATAAGGACAAAGGAATGGTATGATGGCGCACATGCAAACACAGATGACGCGGATTGGCATCGGCTTCGCGGCGCTTACGGCGCTCGCGGCGGAGGGCAAGGATTTTGACCGCACGGAGCTGAACGCGATGCTCGACAAACTCGCGGCCTCGCCCGAGCCGAAGGTTCGACGCGGACCGCAGGCGACATGCTATAAAATGGCGATGCCGCAGCCGGAACGCTTTGAGTACGTCTGCAAGAAATGCGGCACGCACACCGTCTATGCCGAGAATAGAAATCGGATGGCGAACACGCTTGCGCGGTATCGCGACGACGCGGCGAAACTGAAAGCTCTCGGGCTCGACATTGCGCTCGATGAGTCGGTTCTCTGCAAGAAGTGCAATCCGACGCAGGATTTCTGCTGGATAAACGCGAAGTACATTTCAGAGACGGGCGAGATACTTGGCGACAATGTTAACCTGAGAGCCGAGCCGAGGCTGGAGTCGAAGGAGCTGGGACAGGTCAGTAGATATCGCGGCCCGCTCAAGCGTCTGCCGGCGCAGCCGGGCGATCCCGCGGAATGGGTGCGGGTCGAATCGCCGTTCAAGGCGGACAACATCTACAAGCTGGCGTGGGTGATCAACGGCAAGCGAACGATCGTAGATAGATACGACGCACGGATTATGAGGGCGTTTCTGACCGGACGGGAAAAGTGGACGCGTGACTTCGGGGAAGAAGTCCCGGTGAAGAAATCTTTGCCCCGTTTGCGCAAACTGCTCGGCGCCGAGACCGCGAAATGACGACCGTCCTTCCATCGGTTGCCGTACTTGAACTGACCTACCGCTGCAACCATGCGTGCAGGTTCTGTTCGTGTCCCTGGTACGCGGGGATGTTGAAGCCGGGGCCTGAGATGGAGGTCGGCGAATGGAAGCGGCTTATCGAAGTGTATTCGGCGGCGGGCATTTCGCAGTTCTCGTTCACCGGGGGCGAGGCACTCTTGAAGGAGGGATGTCTCGAGCTGATGGACTTTGCGGCGAAGCGCGCGAAGGTCGGTCTGCTCTCGAACGGACGCGCCATGACGGAGGACTTGCTGCGTTTCTGCGCCGAACGCGGCATCCACGTTCTCATGAGCATGCCGGGATTGCGGTCTTTCGCGGCGAACACGGATAGCGATACGCCCGTGGAACACATCCTTGAGATGTTCGGCAGGGCGCACGAACTCGGCTGTGCGACGACGGTCGGCGTCGCCGTCACGAAACTCAACTTGCCGGAGCTGTACGAGACGGTTTCGGCGGCGCTCGTCGCGGGCGCAGGCTCGCTTCTCCTGAACCGCTTCCTTCCCGGTGGACGGGGCCTTTCGCATCCGGAGCTGATGCTGACGGCGGATGACGTGCGCCACGCCGCCGATGTCGCCGAGGAGGTGCTTTCGCGGGCGAAGCGACACGGACATTTCGGGACGGAGCTTCCGTCGTGCATGATCGACGCTGGGAAATACGAGTATCTCAACGTCACGACCGGCTGTTCGGCGGCGACGGACTTCTTCACCGTAGGCCCGAACGGACGCCTCCGCGTCTGCAACCACAGTCCTGTTGAATTGCTCAAGTGGAACGAGTGGGAGCGGTTGCCTGAATGCGAGGAGTGGATGCACTACGTGCGGCACGACTATCTGCCGAAGATGTGTGACGGCTGCGACAAGGCCGCGAAGTGCCTTGGCGGCTGCCGCGAAGCCGCGCGCGTGTTCGGCGGCTCGCCAACCGCCCCCGATCCGATCTTTTAATAGCTTGGGGGACTGTCCCTATTGGAGAAAAGTGATAGAAAATTGGATAAATGCGGCGGATTTGGGTGGTTTGGAAGTGAGATTTTGACGCGGGATTTTTAATCACGGAAATTACGGAAGCTGGCTCGCTTTTATTTTACGGGTAGAAGTGGTATAATTGCGGTAATATTTTGCTGTAAGATGCTAAAATCATTGTTTGCGGCAATATATTATGGTAAAATATGAGTATGAATTTAAATATTGAATCTTCAATACATTTGATAAGTCCAACGGATGTATTATCTACATTGCGCGAATGGGTAAAGCTTTCTCGCCAGCGCTTGGGGCTTACTCAAGAAGAGTTGTCGAAGAAATCCAATGTTCCAGCGACGACTATTTCGCGCTTGGAGCGTACTGGGCTAGCTTCAATTGATTCCTTGAGTCGCGTTCTTTTTGCGCTTGATCAACTTGATTCGTTTCATGAATTTCTCAAGGCGCGGTTACGTTTCGCGTCTTTCCCAAAAACTCTTGAAGATGAAGTTTCTAATAAGAAAATATTGCGCGTACGGCATAAAAGAGGGAATGAAAAATGAAATTGAATGTATCATTCAGATTCTCGCCCGATCGTGTTATTCGCGTTGGAACGCTATATCAAAACGGTAGAGACTCGGCATTTGAATATGCCCAGTCCTTTTTTGCGGAAAAACTTAATCCCGCGCCGTTTCGTCTACCTGTAAAAGAGGGTGTAAATATTTTCGATTGGTCAGGTGGTATGGAGACATTCGGCATGTTTGAAGATTCATTGCCGGACGGTTGGGGTAGGCGGCTTGTTGATGTGATGTTTAGGAAAAGGAATGGGCGGCTACCTACTGTGTTAGAACGGCTAGCTTGTGTTGGAAGCTCAGGGATGGGAGCTTTAGTATATGAGCCAGAAGATAGCCCAGCTCAGCAGTATACTGAATTTGATTTAGCGGCTATTGCATCTGATGCTATGAACTTCGAATCTGGTCTTGCGGAGGATGTCCTACCGCAAGTTCGACGAGCGGGCGGGAGTTCCGGCGGCGCAAGACCAAAAGCATTTATTGGCTATAATCCAAAGACAGGAGAGGTTTGTGCTGAATCGGAGACGCTGCCAGATGGATTTGAGCATTGGCTCGTCAAGTTTAATACGAAACGTGACGGAGAGTGCGCTGGCGAGCTTGAGTATCGCTACTATAAGGCGGCGCTGGCTGTAGGAGTAGATATGTCGCCATGCCGATTATTAGAGACCTCTGCCGGAAAGTTCTTTGCAACAAAGCGTTTTGACAGAACGGACAATGGCGGGCGCTTGCATTTAGCTTCGGTAGCCGGCTTATTGCATGCAAATTTTAGGATACCTGGTGATGAATATGAGATAATATTCAAGTTGACGGATGTGTTGACTCATGATTATTCGGCGAAGAAGGAACTTTTTAGGCGAGTTGCATTGAATGTTTTTGCTCACAATAGGGATGATCATCTAAAAAATTTCGGATTTTTAATGGATGCAAATGGTGTTTGGAAGCTCGCGCCATTTTACGATTTTACTTATGCTGAAGGGCCGAACGGATGGCATACACTTTCAATTGCTGGAGAAGGGGCGAATCCAGGAGAGGAGGATTTGCTAAGGCTAGCTGATAGTGTTGATCTATCGGTGAAAGACGCAAAAGAAGTCATAGAGATAACGAAA
>JAZOQY010000036.1:0-67388 GCA_045656285.1 Kiritimatiellia bacterium | reverse complement strand
ACTTCTGAAAAGGGTGCTCGCAACTTCTGAAAAGGGCTCTCGCAATCTCTAAAAAAGACACTCTCAACCAGTTCTGCAAAAAGTCAAAAAGAGTAAAATCAAGGTAGTCTTAAAGGTCTCAAAAGTCACCAAAAGAGTTTTTATGCGCAAAAAGTACGAACATTCCGCCTATTACTACGCCTATCACCACGGATGGACGCATAGCGACGCTCGCACTTACGCGGGGAAGTATCTCGATATGCATACTTACCGTCCACGCATGCGAGAAAGGGCAGATGGTGAATGGAACAGCAAAGACTGGTTCAAGTATCAGAATTCCTCCAAAGAGTTCGATTCTACATTCAATCCGCTCATTTTGTTTGCATGCGCAGCGGTCGATATTGGCATTGCCATGCGCGATACGGTTCGCAAGCTCGCCGACCCGGTCGAACGTGATCGCATGAAGCGCGAGTTGATGCGTGATTTGCGCCGCATTCGCAGGCCGTTCTACTACGCCCAAGAAGTGGAGCGCCGCCGCGAGCTCGCTATCGCGCGGCGAAAAATCAAGCGCCGCCGCACGACTGCGCTGATGCCTACGCCGGAAGAACTTCTTGTAGCCTGGAACGCGCGCAAAACATCTCGCGCAGCGATGATTCGTCTTGGCGGCATGATTCACGATCTGGAATGTTATGTTGATAATTACTTGAAAATAGATGAATTCGGCAAGGTCATTGGCCGCAATCGCGGCATTCGCGGTTGGCTCAGGGATAATATGCCAGAGCTTTCGCCAAAGTATAAGACGCTTATGAGATATAAGGCTCTCGCTGTGCGTTTGAGACAGGTGACAGAGACTAAAGATCCGAAGCCGACGTCGAAGTTGCTCAAGAAGCCTTATCACAAGGCGGTCGAGAAGATTCTCTCGGACGAGAAGCCGGTCTTTTCGCATGTTTTCGGCGCGCTTGAGCACATGCTCGCGCCCGAGACGGTGATGCTCGATGCGCCGAAGCGGCGAGAGAAGCCGCGCAAACCCGTCAAGCGTCGGCTAAAAGGGCGACGGCGGGCGAAGGGCTGATTCCTCCAGAAGAAGTTTTGAAGTAAAGACGCGATGAGGTTGTTATCGCGGAGGGGAAGTGTTGTTAAAAAGGGTAGTTTCGGGGTTTTAGAAGGGGTGTTTTGTGCGGTAGGAGAGGCAATCAAAGAGAAAATGAAGAGAAGGTGGTTTTAGAAGGGTTATTTCGAGTGGTGAGAGGGGATACGCAAAGCGAAAACAGAGGCGATGGCGGGTTTAGAAGGCTTTTTTTAGAGGGGTCAGTGGGATTTGGTGTGGGTAGACGGGTGGTTGAGGTGGGGGGGGTAGGAATTGATGGGAATAGAAGTGGCTTTGAGGGGGTGGTGAGAGTTGGTGGATGTGGGCTTGGGGGAGGTTTTTAGAGGGATTTGAGAATTTTTGAAGAGTTTTGATGGGAGGGGATGTGTTGTTTTCTCGAAATGAGAATTTTATGCGGAATATTGTTGCGGGTGTTTGGAGGTTTGCTGCAATTTTGGCTTGGCACAGGATGATAGGCATGGGAATCACGAAAAACGTGACAATGGTTTCAAATTTGTTCTTAGTTTATAGGTCCTTGTTAGGTCACAAGGACGAAACTATCGTCCCATCGTCAAATAACACAACACAAAAACGAGGTGTTAACTTTAAGCGGGGACTTCACAGTGGTGAATAACCATGCCGAACAGCCAGAACATGTAGAATGTTCGAGGTGATCCTTGGGAGTTGTCACTTCGAGGCGAAGGCTTTTGTCTTGTCGAGAAATTGTTCGGCGGCGCGGCGGCCGATGTCGTAGACGCGCTGCATCGTTTCGGGATCGTGGCAGACGCGCGAGATTTCAAGCGGCTTTTCGGGCGCGATGAGAAATGCTTCACCTTGGGCGACGCGCTCGTTTATGTAGTCGAGCGTTTTGTTGTACCATACATAGCGCGTTTTGAGCGCTTCATAAACGGCGGGATGACGGCGCAGGAACGGCTTCAACAGGCGGATTTTGCCGGAAGGGGATTTGCGGTAGCCGCGCGGGCGTGTCGTTATTACGATGTTGCGCTTGAATCCGATCGACTCGAAATACTTCAGCGGAATGCCGTCGGAAAGTCCGCCGTCGAGATAAGCCTTGCCGTTGATTTCGACGGGGCGCGAGACGAGAGGCATCGATGCCGAAGCGCGTATCCAGTCAAGTGTGGTGTCGTCGGCTCGATCAAGTTTTCTGTAGACTGGCTTTCCGGTTTCGACATCGGTCGCGACAATGTGAAATTCCATCGGGTTCGCCTCGAACGCTGCGACATCGAAGACGTCGAGCTTTTGGGGCAGTTCGCGATAGCAGAATTCCGTGCCGAAAAGATCGCCCGTCGTAAAAAGCGATTTCCACGAACAGTAGCGCGGATCGCGGGCGAAGCGTTTGTTGTAGCGGATGACGCGCCCTATTTGGCGGCTTTTGTAGTTGCATCCGAAGCAGGCTCCGGCGGAGACGCCGATGAGTCCGTCAAATTTGATGCCGCGTTCCATGAATACATCAAGAACGCCGGCCGTAAAAAGCCCGCGCATCGCACCGCCTTCAAGGATAAGACCTGTTTTTGACTCCTGCTGTTCCATGGATAAATTAATTATATCATTTTTGTGTGTTTCGTGGTTTATAATGGTATAATATTAGCATAGACAAGTCGATTGTTTGAAAACGAAAAACTGAAAATATCATTATGAACAAGATTACCGTACCTTCTTTGATGCTCATGCTTATGGGCTTTTTCGCCTCAAATGTTCATGCTGAATTGGTGTGGACGACAGGCTCTTGCGCTCCAAGCGAGTGGACGGCGCTTCCCGATAACCTACTTGACGGAGCAAAAGGCACAATCAGCGGGAATATAGAGATCGGTTATTCGACGAATGATCCTATGTTGCTGACGGATGGTGATGTGCCTCAGGTCGGAACGGCAGATGAAGTACATCCAAAAGAAGTTGGTTTTAAGGGAAACGCATCTGTCGTTTGGACTTTTGCAGCCCCAAAGACGCTTGAGCAGGTGAGAATATCCTGTGGCTATCCGGTTTTATATAATAATTACTCAGGCTTGCGTGTTAAGTCTGTTGAAATGCAAACTTTTGGCAGTTCGACCTGGATGCCTTTCAATGCAGCAACAGGCGAGTATGCAGACAATGGGCAAAATGCAATCCAGTGGCTTGTTCTTTCCAATGAAAACGGAGGCCCGTTGGCAGAGGGTGTCGGTGCGCTGAAGGTGATATTTGACTCGCCAATAAGTGGACTGGCGAATTATTGCGGTGAAATCGAGGCGGTTGGTCGCGCAGGGGCGGTAGGCCCCACTATCGGATCCGTTGATGTTACTCCTGCAAAGACAAAGGCGATTTTTTCCGGCTCGATCGCCGATGCTGGCACAGACGCAACAATGTGTAATGTTTATCTTTCGATTAATGGCGCAACTCCTGTCAGGATTGCCAAACGTGTGACAGATACTTTCGAATATTGTCTTGAAGGACTTGAGACTGGGACGACATATTCCTATCTGATTACAATCTCCAATGATGCACCAACGGTTAAAGACACCGTAAAAAGCGGTCAGTTTATGACATTGGCTGCAGATGCTCGGACGACAATGTGGATAACGAGTGAGGGTGTTCCTGATGACTTTGTGCCGATTGAAAACAATGTTCTTTCGGGTATGGTAGGAACGACAACCGGTACGATTTCTGGGTATGGCGGAGGTGTAGATCTTCTTACTAATGCAGAGGTTTCTGGAGAGACAAAGCAGACGTGCGGATTTTATGAAGGGGCGACAGTTGCATGGTCATTTGATAAACCTAAATCACTCAAGTCAATTCGTTTTACTACATGCTTTACCGCTAGTTATGGCATGTATGACGATATCAAGATTTCTAAAATAGAAATCAAGACCGCTGATTTCGATTATTGGATTGATCTCGATGTTGAGGAGTTGGACTATGCCGGAAGCGGAACGTCGGGAACTGCACTTTTTGCGTCTTTGCATGATTTTGAAAATGGATTTGTTGTTCGCAATGCGACTGCACTTCGTATTACGTTTGGTAAGCCCAACAATGTGGCACAGTATTATGCTGAAATTGAGGCTGTTGAGTATGTGTATGTTCCTGATCGGAAGCCTGGTTTTTCTGTGATTGTCCGCTAAATCAGGCAGATGAGAAAAGTATTCCCGTTGTTTGCCGCCGTTGCCGCGTGCTTCGTCGGTGCTTTTCGCGCTGTTGTCGCCGCTCCGATGCTGCCGGGTTGTTTGACTGATCCGTCTGCCAATTGGAAGGAGCTTGCCGCGGGGGAAACTGAAACGCCCGCTTCGCTCAAGTATCCGTACATTTCGGTTTATTATGTCAAGCCGACGCTCATCAGCGGCGAGAATGCGAAGATTCGCTGGTATGCAACCGACTTCGATCACTCGCTTGTCAGATTTGGCGACACTTCGCGGCGCTTCGATGTCGAACTTAAATTGACGACCGACCGAAAGAACTTTCGCCGTTTGACCAAGACAGATATGCCATCCGGAGACGGCGAATTCGATTTGGGCGTTCGACGTCCTGCTGCTCGACAACTATTTTCACGACAACCCGAACAATGAGATATTGATGTGTGCGGGAATGAACTTCCAGTTCGTCGGCAATCGCGCTTCGATCCATCTTTGGCCGCGCACCTATTCCAGCTATATTGCAAGCAACGATTGCGTGACGCTCAATGTGGGGGCGACAGCCGCCTGAAGACCGGTTATGTGAGGCTTGAAGGCAATCGCGTCAAGAATCTCGTGTTCGGCGCGCAGTCCGCCTATCGCGGATGGGATATTGCGATTCGCGGCGAGACTTTTGAATTGTGTTTTCAAGGGCAGCCGTTTCAGCGCCTATCTCGGTGAAATGCTTTTTGTCAGGACGTCCTTCCCGGGCTCGTTCATCGGTTCGAACAACTGCACGATGACATTCGTCGATTGCGATCTCAAAGGGAATCGCTTTGGCCCCGAGCTGTTCGGGCGTCAGACTTTCATCAACAGCAAGGGCATGCCCTCCAAGAGACAGGAGAAGAAGTGAAATCAGTGATATTGGCGGCTTTGGTGACGGTGGCGCAATTTGCCGCTGCCGCATCTTCAATCAGTTTCAGCATCCGTATTCTCTTCACAGCCGATATCCCGAGGCGGGAGGCGGTCTCTTCGGCAGTCCAATGGATATGATCAAGTTCTTTTCAATGGTTGCCAACGGTGGCGTCGGCTTGAACGGGAAAGGGGTTTGAGGAATTCAGGTCACTGGTCGAAAAGGAAGCCCGGACGAGCTATTCTCCCGCCGCGGCGACGGCTGCAGGCACGCCGTAGGGTGCGATTTTATTTCGTTGAAAAAAAAAGACAGTTGCAAAACTTCAGCCAAGGAGCTCGTCTTTGCGAACGCGTCGACGCATTCGACGGACGAACCACACTGTCAAAGCCGCAAAACCTTTCAACGATTTAGAACCGCATCCATTCAAATCATTTTCGGGATGTATTTTGAGAGGTGTATTTGATATAATAATTGAATTGTTTGAGCGATAGATGAAGAATGGTGTAGCAATGCCGTTATCATTGGTACGTCGTCAATGCAAAATCCAGGAGAAATCATGAATAAAAAAATAACAGTTGCCGTTTACGCGTTTGTTGCAACCGCCTTATGCGCATGTGCTTCCACCGAATTGAACACCAGAGCATATCTTGAAGGGCGTCCCGATTGGCAGCGTCTCAACGACAAGGCCATTTCGCTCGCGAAGAAAAATATGGAGAAGCTCGACGGCTGGAAGACCCAGATGACGTGCATGCCGGGCGTCGGCATAATCTGGCAGTGGGACAGCTGCTACATGGCTCTCTACGGCGGCTATACCCCCGGCAATTACAACGGCCTCGGAAACCTCGACAACCTTTATGCGATGCAGGGTGAAGACGGTTACATCTCGATGGCCTATACGTACGAGACGCGCAAGCCGACCTGGGCTGGTCGCATCAATCCTCCGCTTTACGCATGGTGCGAGTGGCTCTACGCAGAGCGCACGGGCGATCTGACTCGTCTTCCCAAGGCTTACGAGGCGTGCTCCAAGTACTACCGCTGGCTCAAGGCCAACAGGACGCGCAAGAACAACGGTCTTTACTACTTCGAAGATACCGGCTCTTCCGGCATGGACAACTCTCCGCGCAGCGGCTACTTCGCCGAACACCAGAAGGGCAGCGACGTATGCTTTGTCGATCTTTGCTGCCAGCAGGTTCTCGCGGCGCGCTGCCTCGCGAAGATGGCTCCTTACGTCGGCAAGCCCGAAGAGGCCAAGACCTGGAATCACGAAGCCGATCATCTCGCCGAGAAGATCAACGATCTCATGTGGTGCGAGAAGACCGGGTTCTATCACGACCTTTACATCAACACCAACAACAAGCTCGCCGTCAAGACTGCCGCCGCGTTCTGGGCGCTCGTTTCGGGCGTTGCCACTCCGGAGCGCGCCGCAAAGCTCGCCGCCCACCTGACAAACGAGAACACCTTCGGCTCCAAGTATCCCGTTCCTTCGCTTTCGAAGGACGATCCCAACTACGATCCCTACGGCGGCTACTGGCTCGGTGGCGTCTGGCCGCCCATCGTCTACATGACGTGCCGCGGTTTGCGCGAGAACGGCTACGGCGACCTTTCCCGCGATATTGCGCGCAAGCACCTCGATCAGATGTGCGATGTCCTTTACAAATACAGGACGAAGGCCAAGAGCAAGACGTTCTCGTTCGCTTCGGCGACCGACGAAGAGATCGGCACGATCTGGGAGTGCTACGCGCCTGAGTTCGCCGAGCCCGCGCGCGACAAGCTCGGCAAGCAGGTGCGCAAGAACTTTGTCGGCTGGGGCGGTCTCGGACCTATCATCCTTTTCGTCGAGGACATCATCGGTCTTGACATCAACGCTCTCGAAAACAGGATCGACTGGAGAATTTCCGAAACCGGAAACCAGGGGATGAAGGATATTCCGTTCAACGGCGGCAAGGTTTCGCTTTCGGCCTTCGTTCCGGACAAGCGCTTCTTCAGCGTCACGGTCGAAACCGACCGTCCTCTCCGTCTGCGCGTCTTCTCCGCCGACGGAACACACCGCGTCGTGAAGTACATCAAACCCGGCGTCACCAAGTTCCACTCGCGCGAGCCTTCGGCCGAACATGACGCTCCGCTGGATTGATAACAACCCCTCTATTTGATAAACTACTGTCTATGAAAAAAGAAGATAAATGCCCTTGTTGTTCCGGCAAGCCCTACGGCGAATGCTGCGCTCCCGTTTTGGAAGGTTCACGCCAGGCAGATACTGCCGAAGAGCTCATGAGAGCGCGTTACAGCGCTTACGTCACAGAGCATATTGAATTCTTGAAAACCAGCGCTACGGCCGCCGTCCAGTCGGAATTTGACGAAAAGGCCTCGATTGCCTGGAGTCGCGCCGCGCACTGGCACGGTCTCGAAATCATCGCCACTGAAAAAGGCGGCAAGGACGATACCGAAGGGATCGTCGAATTTCGCGCGACCTATACCGCCAACAACGAATTTTGCAATCATCATGAAGTGTCAAAATTCGTGAAAGAGGCCGACGGATGGAAGTTCGACGACGGAGAACTTGTCGGCGAAACTCCTCTCACCCGTGAAGCCCCGAAGGTAGGCCGCAACGATCCCTGTCCTTGCGGCAGCGGCAAAAAGTACAAAAAGTGTTGCGGTTAGGAGTGATTTGAAAGTTGCGGCGTTCCTTTTCGATCTTGACGGGACTTTAGTGGATACTGAAGAAGCCTGGGCGGGAGCAATCGTTGATTTTCTCACCGAATGCGGCGTTGAAATGACCGTCGAAAGGATTTTGCCGTCAATCGTCGGGCGCAATTGGCTCGACATCAACAGATCGCTGCATCAACGCTTTCCAGAGATCGGAGATACGACCGTCGAAGAGGATTCTCGCCGTTTGCGAAAGTTCTTCGACGCGCGGGTCGCCGATCCGAGGACGATGATAATTCCGGAAAGCGTTGAATTTCTGAAACGTGTTGCGTCTAAAGCGCCTGTGGCCATCGTCTCCGGCTCTCCGCGAGCCGATATCGACAAGGCTGCGAGGATGATGGGAGTCGACGGACTGGTGAATTTTTCCCTGGGCGCCGGCGATTACGCCAAAGGCAAACCAGATCCTTCAAGCTATCTCGCTGCCGCCGAACGCTTCGGCGTCGACTCTGCCTCATGTGTCGTCATTGAGGATTCCAAGGTCGGTGTCGCCGCGGGCGTCGCTGCCGGGATGTGCGTAATAGCGCTTGACCGCAAGGAAGGTCGCGACAGCGATTTTACCGGCGCGTGGCGCATTGTCCGCTCTCTTGACGAGATCGATGTCGAAAGGGAGTTCGAATGAGCCGCGATATCGATTTTGACAGATGGTACGCCGCGAGCAAGGTGCGTATACTTCTTTCGCCGTCTCACCAGCTCGAGACGTTTGGCTCTACCCTGGTGAATTACCATCTCATATCGGAGCTTGAGGACTATCCCGGAAAAATCAGAGTGAGGGAAGGGCGTCTCGAAGCCCATCAGCCCAGGATCATCACCCCTCGCTTCGGCGAGATAACGACCGAGGGATTCGGCGAAGAGGCCAAGGAATATCTTGAATTCCTGAAAGCCAATGAAAGCAACTTGAGGATTCTTCAATACGGATATCATTTGAAGAGCGACAATTTTTCCGAACAGATAATAACAGATTCCCTGTCCGCCGTTGTCGACCGCGTCAAGTCAGATGTGATCGCATCGGGAGACAAGTTCGCGGCAGTAATCCACGGTGTCGATGAACCGTGGGATATTGCGCTCGTCGAGTTCTGGCGGCGTGAAGTGGAACGCAGCGCCGGCAAAAACATTAAAGAATTGAACGACAGCGGGAAGCTTTTCGGAAATTGACACACTAGGAGAGACAAATGGAACGCAGAACGAAAATAATAGCCATAGCGAACCAAAAAGGCGGAGTGGGCAAAACGACAACCGTAGTCAATCTCGCCGCCGCGCTTTCAGCCAGGAAAAGGGCGGTGCTTGTTGTCGATCTTGATCCGCAGGCTCATGCGACATTGGGTCTTGGTCTTGAAAAGCAGCAGGGCATTTCCCTTTATCCCGTCCTTCTGGGCGAAAAGCCGATTGAAGATGTCATCCAGCCCACAAAGTGGAACAATCTCAACATCATTCCCTCGGAAGTCGACCTTGCCGGTGCAGAACTCGAGTTCGGCGCACGTGAAGATCGTCTTGAAATGATCCGCAATGCGCTCGCTCCCGTGCGCGACGCAGGTGCCTTCGATTATATCATTCTCGACTGCCCTCCGTCGCTCGGCATCGTCATGACAAGTTCTCTCGTCGCTTCCGACGGAGTGCTTATTCCTATCCAGGCCGAGTTCCTCGCGATGGACGGACTCGCTCTCATCACGAGCTCCATTGAACGCATCCGTCAATCCGTCAATCCGTCGCTTGATCTGAACGGCATAGTCTTCACTATGGTGAACTCCCAGGCGAAGCTTACCCACGATGTCATGGATGAGGTGCGCACTCATTTTGGAGATAAGGTCTACGAAACCGCCATTCCCCGAAATGTCCGCGTTTCCGAAGCTCCGTCCATGGGAACGCCGGTAGTTTTTCTCGATTCTCGCTCCAAGGGCGCCGAAAGCTACAAGGCCTTCGCGTGGGAATTCATGGCTAAAAACCCTACCCGTTTCGACGCCGCGCCGCGCGCGCCGGAAGCGGCTCCCGCAATCGTTCCTGCCGCCGAAGCACCTGCAGCCGAGCCCGCTCCTGCAGAGCAGGCGTCCGATGCTGCGGCCGAATCCGCCACCGAAACCGTGACCGCTCCGGAGGCTTGAATGGCCGATGGAGCGTATGAGCGCCGCGCCGGACGCGAAGCCGAGCTGAAACGCTTTAAGAGGATTTTGCGTGATGCTGCCGCCGAGCGTGAAAAATCCGCCGAAAACAATCAAGGCAACAAACCCGAAAAGGAATTGTGATCTATGAAAAAGCTTTTCGCTCTTGCGTTTTTCGCATTCGTTGTTTCTTCCGTAAATGCGGCCGAAACCTACGGGACGCTCCCGACGAAAGCTCATCTCGAATATCACAAGCGCGAAATCATCGCCATTGTCCACTGGGGGCCGAACACCTACACCGGCCAGGAATGGGGATTCGGCAATGTGCCTCCCTCGCGCGTAACTCCCGACAGTCTCGATCCCGAGCAATGGGTCAAGGCGATGGCTGACGGCGGAATCAAGGCCGTCGTTCTCGTTGCGAAGCACCATGACGGGTTCTGCCTTTGGCCTTCGAAGTACAACAAGGATTATTCGATGGCGGCCGTTCCCGGGAAGTACAGGAACTTCGACATCGTTCGCGCGACCGAAAAGGCGTGCCGCAAATACGGGCTCGACTTCGGCGCGTATCTTTCGCCGTGGGACCGGTATCGCGCCGATTATGCGAGACCGTCGTATGTCGAATATTTCCACAACCAGTGGGATGAGCTCATGACGAATTACGGCGATATCTGCGAGATCTGGCTCGACGGCGCAAACGGCGGCGACGGCTGGTACGGCGGCGCAAACGGCGGACGAGGCGAGCGCCGCTCCATCCCGGCCGGTTATTACCAGAAACCGCGTCTTCTCGCCAATCTTCATAAAAAGCATCCCGAAGCGGTTGCGTTCGGCGGCCATTACAACTGGTCTATAAAGTGGTGCGGCAACGAGCGCGGAACTTCGCCCGAAACGTGGTGGAATCCTTCGAAGGGCGATGACGGTAAAGAGTATTGGATGCCTTCCGAGGCCGATACGCCGTTCCGCGGCGGCTGGTTCTTCCATGCTCATGAAAGCCCGAAGCCGATGACGCGTCTTGTCGATATGTATTTTGAGTCCGTCGGCCGCGGTGCGGTACTCAATCTCGGCATCGCTCCCGACAAGCGCGGACTCGTCTGCGAGGCCGACGTCAAGCGTCTGAAGGAGTTTGGCGATTACATCCGTAAATTCAATGAATGCGATTTCGCAGAATCGCAGAGGACGGAATACGGCAAAAAAAGAAACGGCAACACCCTTGTTCTAACCGTGAAACTTCATCGTCCGAGGCTTTTCAACTGTGTCGACTTTAAAGAGAAAATCGAACTCGGACAGCGCGTCGAAAATTTCACAGTCGAGGTTAAGATCGACGGCGGGTGGACCGAGGTCGCCAATGGCACAACCGTCGGTTACCGCCGCATAGTCCGATTTGACGAAGTTGAAGCGAGTGAGGTCCGCGTTACGCTCAAGGGCCGCGCCGCGCCGGTCATGGACGGCAACGTCGCTTTGCGCTTTGCGCCCGAGGTCGTTGCGGAAGGCGCGAAGCGAAAGGACACCCTCGACAAGCGTGGATGGAAAATCATAGACGAAAGCTGCAAGTCGCCGGGCAATGCGAGAAATGTGATTGACGGTAACGAGAAGACGCTTTGGAATACTCATCCCGTCGGTCAGAGCCCGATACCGCCGCCGCAGCACTTCTCGGTCGACTGCGGGAAGGTCGTGACGATGAAGGGCTTTGACTATGTGCCGCGCATGGACAACTGCATGCACGGCATGGTGGACGCTTACGAGTTCTTCGTCTCGGACGACGGTAAAAGCTGGCGTCTCGTCAAGGCGGGCGGCATCGGCAATCTCGCCGCAAATCCTGTGCGCAACAGAATAGTTTTCGACACGCCCGTGAAGGCCCGCTACTTCAAGTTCAATGCGACGCACTCGCTTTCGGGCAATAACCAATGCTGTTTCGCAGAGATCGATCTGTGGTAAAAGCAAGAATTGATTTTTTCGCTGGAATATACTATAATTATCAAAACACGATTACAAAATAATTCAGGAAGGCTGGATATGAGTGAAGTAAAACCGACATTGGTTGTTCTCGCAGCAGGCATGGGCTCGCGCTACGGTGGCCTCAAGCAGGTCGATCCCGTAGGTCCTTCGGGCGAGGCTATTCTCGACTACTCCGTTTTCGACGCTTCCCGCGCCGGTTTCGGCAAGGTTGTGTTCATCATCCGCAAGGATTTCGAAGAGGTCTTCCGTGAGAAGGTCGGCAAGAAATATGAGGGCATCATGGAGGTCGCATACGCGTTCCAGGATCTGAACGACCTGCCCGCTCCGTACGTCGTACCGGAAGGTCGCTCCAAGCCTTGGGGCACGGCTCACGCCATCCGCGCAGCGCGCGATGTCGTGAAAGAGCCGTTCGCCGCGATCAACGCCGACGACTTCTACGGCCGCGACGCTTTCCAGCAGCTCGCCAAGTTCCTCACAGGCGAGAAGGGGTGCCTGTGCAAGCATCACTTCGCGATGGTCGGCTACAATCTTTCGCTTACGCTTTCGGAGCACGGTTCCGTCGCGCGCGGCGTCTGCAAGATCGACGAGGCGGGTTACCTTACCGACGTCAAGGAGATGACGAAGCTCGTCAAGGCGGGCGACATGGCCGAGAACCAGGAGGATCCCGAGAATCCCGTCAAGGTTCCTCTCGACGCCCGCGTTTCGATGAATCTCTGGGGCTTTACTCCCGCTCTCTTCACCGAACTTGAAGAGCGTTTCCCGAAGTGGCTTGCCGAGAACGGCTCGAAGGAGAAGAGCGAATGGTACATTCCTTTCGTTGTCGACGAGCTCATCAAGGAAGGCAAGGCCGACGCGAAGGTTCTTCCGACCGAGTCCGCGTGGTTCGGCGTCACCTACCGCGAAGACAAGCCGCTCGTAGTCGATGCGATCGCCAAGCTCGTCGCCGCCGGTGAGTATCCCGAAAAACTTTTTTAACCGATAAAGGAACAATAACATGTCCAATCGCACATACAGCGAAGAAGAGCTGCTTTCAGTACTTTCCGCATTCGGAGTGACCGATATCGTAAAGGTTGCCCGTTATGGTTCGGGTCACATCAACGACACGTTCAAGGCCGACGATGTCCGCGGCGTCTCGTACATTCTCCAGCGCATCAACACCGACATCTTTCCCGATGCCGACGGAATGATGGAGAACATCAGCCGCGTCACGAGCCACATCCGCTCGAAGGGCGGCAGATCGCTCGAGGTCCTCGGATACAAGAACCCCTGGCGTCTCTATGCGTTCATCACGGGCGCGCGCACGATCGACCTCATCGAGAACGCCGATCAGGCTTTCCTCGCGGCCAACGCTTTCGCCCAGTTCCAGAACACGCTCGCCGATCTCCCTGAGCCTCGCCTCAACGAGATTCTGCCGAAGTTCCACAACACGGTCAACCGTCTCAAGCTTCTCGACGAAGCCGCCGCGGCCGACGTCAAGGATCGTCTCAAGCTCGTTCAGCGCGAGATGGATTTCATCAACGCCCGCCGCGAAGAGGCCGGCCGCATCGTCAACGCCATGGCGAGCGGCGAGATTCCCGAGCGCATCACCCACAACGACACGAAGATCAATAACGTCATGCTCGACGACGTCACCCAGCAGGGCGTTGCGGTCATCGACCTTGATACGGTGATGCCCGGCTCCGCGCTCTACGACTTCGGCGACATGGTCCGCACGTCCACCGCCGCCGCGGCCGAAGACGAGAAGGATCTCGACAAGGTGTTCTCGCGCAAGGAGTATTTCGAGGCGCTCGTAAAGGGCTATCTGAAGGACGCCAAGTTCCTCAATGCCGCCGAGCTCGACGCTCTCGCGTTCTCCGGCCGCCTGATCACGCTTACGATCGGCATTCGCTTCCTCACCGACTATCTCGCCGGCGACACCTACTTCAGGACGGCGTACGACGACCACAATCTCGTCCGCTGCCGCACCCAGCTCAAGATGGTCCAGTCGATGGAGGATCAGCGCGACGAATATGAGCGTATCGTCCGCGATACCGCGAAATCACTTTAACGCAAAATCAACAAAAGAGGTAAAAAATGGAAATCGTAATCTGCAAGACCAAGAAAGAAGCGAGCCGCAAGGCCGCCGATATGATCGCAAAGCTCGTCAAGGAGAACCCCAAGTGCGTATTGGGTCTCGCGACAGGCTCCACTCCGGTCGAGATGTATGACTGCCTCGCCAAGGACGTCAAGGCCAAGACGATATCCTTCAAGAACGTCAAGAGCTGGAACCTTGACGAGTATTACGGTCTCGCTCCGACGCACGACCAGAGCTACCGCTACTTCATGAACGAGAACTTCTTCGACAAGATCGACATCAAGAAGTCCAACACCCACGTCCTCAACGGTCTCGCCAAGGACTGGCGCAAGGAATGCGCCGCGTACGAGGCTCAGATCAAGAAGGCCGGCGGCATCGATCTTCAGGTCCTCGGCATCGGCTCCGACGGCCACATCGCGTTCAACGAGCCCGGCAGCTCCCTCGCTTCCCGTACGCGCATCGTCTATCTCACACCTCAGACGATCAAGGACAACGCCCGCTTCTTCAAGAAGGCGTCCGATGTCCCCGTGAGCGCGCTCTCGATGGGCGTCGGCACGATCTGCGAGGCCAAGAAGGTTGTTCTTCTCGCGTTCGGCAAGAACAAGGCTGACGCCGTAAAGGGTATGGTCGAAGGCGGTATGAGCCAGTACTGCACGGCTTCCGCGCTTCAGGCCCATAATGACGCGTGGGTATTCTGCGATGAGGAGGCCGCTTCCAAGCTCAAGCTCAAGAAGTTCTACGCCTGGCGCAGCGAAATCGAAATGAAAGGCTGATCAAAATGAAATACGTATGCAAAGTCTGCGGTTACGTCTACGACCCCGCCGATAACAACGGTGTCGAATTCGACGCGCTTCCCGATGATTGGACCTGCCCGCTCTGCGGAGTCGGCAAAGACCAGTTCGAAGCGATGTGATTTGAATCCATTACATAAAAAAAGACCGATGCTTTCAGCGTCGGTCTTTTTTTTATCCGAACTATTTTGTATTATTTCAAAGGAATGGTCCAGGTTGAGCTTTTTGTCTCATCGATATTGATGTTTAAAATATCGGAAGGGGAGGCCGGTTTTTCCTCAACTCCATAAATCCCCGAGCTTATCAAGATCGCATCAAGTTCTTTAAGGTCGGCATCATCATCTGCGGGCACTTGCTTTTCAACAGATTCCTTCTTCTGTTTTAAAAGATTGTTTTCAGCTTTCAGCTTGAGTATTTCATTTTCTTTTTTCAAGCGTTCGATTTCCGCATCCTGAGGATTTGCGGGAACAGAGGATTGCTGTTTTTTAGCGCTGACAGGTGTTGAATGTTCGTTGCCGTTTTCATCGAAATACTCGGGATAAAGTCTGCGGCGATGCTCAAGAATCGCTTTGGCTTTTTGGATTTCAGCATCGTCCTCATGCTTTTTTTCCGATTGAACCTTGGTCACTTGATGTCCCTTGTCGTTTACTTTTTCGGGAGTTGTGACGGGGAGGTTTTTGTTGACTTCGGGTTTCGTCGGATTGATGCTTTTGGCAGGTTCATTCAGCTGCGATTCGTTTTTTTTCAATTCAGATTCTCCGGACAAAGCCTTATGCTGATGTTTTTGGGCTTCAGGCGGTTTCTTTGCCGAGACCTGGATTTCAGGCTGTTCCGATGAAGCTGCAGACTGTTCAAGCGTTCTTTTTAATTCATTTTTTATCAGACTTTTAATGATGATTTCTTTCTCTTTCATATTTTCGGCCGCGACGACTTTTATCAGATTTTTAATTTCGTCGCTGCTGATGATTTCTTTGTCTTTCGTATTTTCGGCCGCGACGCCAACAGTCGAAGGGGAGGGGGGCTGTGGGGCAAACTGTTGTTGAATAAACATTTCGTTAAATTTAGTGGTCTGATCGGCAATTTGCCTTTGATATGCCATCTGCTGGTCGGTCATCTTTGATGCCTGTTCGGCAACTTGCTGCTGAAGCGCCAGCATACTGTTATCCGGATTGTTTTCCTTGTTGCTGCGAATATTCATCACAACAAATATGAACACCCCGATGATAAAGAAAATCAGAATTGTGAAAAAAGCACAAACCGTCATCAAACGCTTATGAGCTTTGGCTTGTTCGGAATCTACATATTGTTGAAAAGCTTTCAGTACAGGAAAATCATCCATTGCGTCCTGATTTCCGTAAAGAGTGACGGAATTCGCATTAGAAGAAACCGGGACTGCCTTGGCGCCGGAAATATCCTCGTTTTCTATCATTTTCTATTCCCCTTTTTTTTATTGTCGCATAATATGTGTTATGTAAACTACGCACGAAGTGCACTTAATCTTTTCGAGATTGTCGCCTCATAACCTTCTTGAGTCGGTCTATAATAACTTTTCGGCACGCCCATATATTCCTGCTTGACGTAATGATTTGCGAAATTGTGCGGGTACTTGTATTCCGTAACTTTTTCGCTTCCGATCGCCTTTACGTGCTTATTCTTGAGGTGCTCCGGAACCGGCTGGACGGCACCAGATTCGATGTCGGCCATGGCCTCTGATATCGCCATGCAGCTTGCGTTCGATTTGGGTGCAGTCGCAAGATATGCGGTCGCCTGAGAAAGATTTATCGCACACTCCGGCATCCCTACAAATTCACACGCCTGCATCGCCGCAACGGCTACAGAGAGTCCGCGAGGGTCTGCGTTGCCGATATCTTCGCTCGCGCTTATGACCAGTCGCCTGGCGATGAATCTCGGATCCTCGCCGGCTACAAGCATCTTGCCGAGCCAGTATGTTGCGGCATCGGGATCGCTGCCACGGATCGATTTTATAAACGCCGAAATCGTGTCGTAATGGCCGTCTTCTTTTTTATCATACCTTACCTGGCGGCGCTGTACGCATTCCTGGATCACGTCGAGCGTCAGGTGGACAATGTCGTCGTCTCCAGGCGGTGTCGAGCGCATGGCGATTTCAAGCGCCGTAAGCGCGTGCCTCGCATCACCGTCGGAAATCGTCGACAAGAACGAAAGGGCGTCATCGTCAATTTCAGAAGGGATCGCACCGCACCCCTTCTCGCGGTCGCCCAAAGCCCTTTTCAGAACATCGGCGATTTCGTCGGGAGAAAGCGCCTTGAGCTCGAAAACAAGCGACCTCGAGGTAAGCGGCGTATTGATGAAAAAGTTCGGGTTGTGGGTTGTCGCTCCGATAAGAATGACAGTGCCGTCTTCGACATAAGGCAGAAGAACGTCCTGCTGCGATTTGTTGAAGCGATGGATCTCGTCGATGAAAAGTATCGTCCCCTTTCCTCCGAGCTCGTTGCGCGCCCGATCGCATATTTTGCGGATGTCTGCGACACCCGACAAAACGCCAGAAAGTCTTACGAAATTGCGTTTCGTCGTCTTGGCGATCACCTCGGCGAGAGTAGTTTTGCCGCATCCCGGAGGCCCGTAGAAAATCACATTGGTGAGTCTATCGGCTTCAATCACCCTTCTCAAGAGCTTTCCTTCTCCAAGTATATGTCGCTGCCCGACGACCTCGTCGATCGTCATCGGCCGCATACGCGCAGCCAAAGGCTCTGAAGAAAATCCGTTCATTCTGTGAAAACGTAAATGCTCAAATTATCCGTCTTGAGATGTTTTCTGAATTCGAAAATCCTGCCGATCTCCAATGTTTCGGGTGCATAGAAAAATACGGTGAAAACTCTGGAGGCAACTGCGTCTGCGGCCTTCGCGGCAGCCTTGACGTCGGTATAGTTCTTTTCCTCCGGAGTCAATTTCGGATCCGGAGAGTTTTCGTCGCTCCAGTCTTCTTTGATTTCGGTTACGCTGAACGATCCGTCAGGTTTGAAACGGACTTCCGGAGGCTGAGCGAGTCTCTCCTTGCGATCGCGCCATTTTTCGAGCGGCAAATACGCCCTGTAGTACAGCTGCCCTTCCTTGACCCCGTTTATCTTGATTTTGTTCGAATCGAGCATTTGAAGAAGCGTCGCCGCATCACGCACGGCCTTAACAGTCATCTTCGGCGAGAAATCGCACAGGACGTCGAGCTTCGCTTCGGCAGATTTCGCCTTAAGGGATCTGGCGACTTCAGCAAGATTCGTGCTGTTTATTCCAATCGTTTCCTTTTTGTGGGATGTGCCGCATACGTATTTGAATGTGATACGGCGCTTCTCGCCTTCAGGAATCTTTTGAGCGACTTTGAATCGTCCGTACGTCGCAGACTGATCGAGAAAATCGTCGAAGAGAATCAAAGACTGCGGGCAGTTGTAGAGGGCAAAGACGGCTTCAGGCATTTTCACCGCTGCTTCCGCTTCACCCTTCCCGTTTCTTGCGCCGCCGGTATAGATTATCTTCGGCCGGTTTTCCGAGCGGAGATCCCTGACAAGATTTGTAAAGGCGGGCTCCATGATCACTTCATCGCCGGTAGCCCAGAAGCGGCAGTTCTTGTCAGACATCACCGAACCGAGCGGGAAGCCCGCCTTGGTGAACGCATCGACAATTTCGCCGACCGGTGAAACGGTCTTGAACATCGCTTCGTAATCGTGATCGGAACCGGGGCCGACCAAAAGGAACTCGACATCGGTATCGACACCGCAGTCGGTCGAAACGACATCAAAACTGACCGTCTTCTTCGCAGCGTCGAAAACGACATCGCTCTTGCCAAAAGCGCACGCAGACGCAAAAAACGACGCCGCAAGAATCAGCCCGAAATATTTCACTTGCACGCCTCCACAGCCCGTTTGAAGCCTTCTGCGCTGCGGGTGATAATCTTCTCGTCGACAGAACAGCTGAGGCGGATGTAGCCGGGACGTCCGAAGCCTCTGCCGGGAACAGCGAGAATCTTTTCTGCAAGAAGCGCGTCGACGAACTTCGCATCGTCGCCGCCGGGAGCCTTGGGGAAGAAATAGAAAGCGCCCTTCGGCATCGTGAACTCGACACCTGCGTCAGTCAGCACTTCAGCCATAAGCGCCCTGCGACGGGCGTATATCTCAAGATCGACCGTTTCGTTGCAGATTGCCGCGGCGAGCTTCTGTCCTATTACGGGAGCGTTGACGTAGCCGAGCGTTCTGTTGACGAGAATCAAAGTCGTCATGAGCGTTCCGCCGTCCTGTCTGGAAAGCTCCGGATTGACAACGAGGTATCCGACGCGTTCGCCGGCCATTGAAAGCGTTTTCGAGAAGCTGCCGAGAACGATGGCGTATTTGGACATGGGTAGGACCGCCGGAACTTCTACGCCGTCATAGGCGAAGATTCGGTAAGGCTCATCGGAGAGAAGAAAGAGAGCCCGTGAGCCGGACACGTTTTCGCGTTCGCCGTTCACTCTGTCGATAAGAGCGGCAAGCGACTCGAGCTCGGACTTTGAATATACAGCCCCTGTCGGATTGTTCGGAGAGTTGACGATGATCGCGCGCGTCTTCGGAGTGACCGCCGCTTCTATCGCCTTGACGTCAAGAGAGAAATCCTCGTTCGTATCGACGGGTTTCAATACGCCGCCGAAGTGGCCGCAATAGTTGCCGTATTCGACAAAGTATGGACTGGGGACGATTATTTCGTCGCCTGGCTCGACCGTCGCCCTGAAAAAGTCGACAAGCGCGCTGGCGGCTCCGACTGTCATGACGACGTCTTTGCCCGCAAGCTTCATCTCCTGCTGTTTGGAAAGATATTCCGCGATGGATTCGCGCACGGCCGGAATGCCGGCGTTCGGGCAGTAGCCGAGACCGAGCGGACGGATGGCGTCGTCGGCGATTTCGCGTAGAACCTCTCGAACCGTTTCTGGCGGAGGCACATCGGGATTGCCGAGCGAGAAATCGCATACGGCGTCCTCGCCGTACTGGGCCTTTAATTCAAGGCCTTTTTCGAACATCTTACGGATGAAACCGCCCTTTGCCGCGGCCTGCACGAAATAGTCTGTTACTGTCTGCATCATATTACCTTTATGTTTATGGATATTATATCATAATGACTTTAAAGGCCGCATTAAAATTCATTTTCGGAAGATTTTTCAATGCCATGGCGATATGGATGAAAATTCCAATTTTTTGGATGAAAAAGGATGGATGAGAGATATTTGCGAAGAATGAAGAAAAAGCCGGGATGCTTTTTTTGCGCCATATTTGACATCTCCGACGACCGGATGACCGTATTCCGAAAAATGAACGCGAATCTGATTCTTGCGTCCGCTTTTTAAGTGAACTTCGACGAGCGAACTTTCCTTCAAAACCGAAATGAGACGCCATTCGGTTACTGCCCTTTTGGCGCCCTTCGTCCCTTCTGGCACGGAGCGAACCCTGTAACCGTCGGCATCCTCTCTGAGGTACGAATCAAAAACACCTTCCGGTTCGTCAACAACGCCTTCTACCCGTGCAAGATACGTTTTTTCGGTTAGATTGTTCCAATCGGACCTGAAGTATTCGGCAACCTCTTCGCTCTTGGCGAAGAGCATCACGCCGCTTGTCTCTCTGTCGAGCCTGTGGACGAGCCACACACGCTTGCGGCTTTTCGACTGACCTTTGCGAACGTAATTGTTGAGATGATTTTCGGCTGTCGCCTGCGCTTCCCGCGCCGAGCGCCCGTAAAGTTTCGTATGTGTCGTCAACAGCCCCGCAGGCTTGTCGATGACTATGACGTCCTTGTCTTCATGGATTATCTTAAACGGGAGACGTTCTTTCATGAATGCAGGTCTTTAACGGATGATCGAGAGTATCTTGAGTTCGACATGAATCTCTCCGTACGTTGAAATCGATGCTGTGAACAATACATCGCCGGGAAGATGCGATTTCGCCCGCAACGTTTCGACGAGTTCGCCTTTGTTCCACCAGACCGCTCGCAAACCGCCTGAAAATGTAAGCTGAAGATGACGGCCGTCATTCCCCATGACCCGAACATCAGAAATATACACATTTTTGAATGCGAAAACCGGTTCGGAATTTTCTTCGCCGAATGGCTCCAGTCGCATTAGAGAATTTACGAATTCGACTGAGATATCACTTGGCGTAACCCACGCATCAATGAGAACTTCACCTTCGTCGCATTCTGCTCCGGCATTCGCCTGTGCTGTGCATGCAGCGGCAAAAAGCGACTTGAACGAGTCGACGCATCCTTCTTTTACCGAAAAGCCGGCCGCGGCGGCATGCCCGCCGAAACGCGACAGCGATTCGGCGGCGGCCGTCAACGCATCGCGGACGTTGTATCCTTCCGGTGCGCGCGCCGAACCGTGGTTGCCGACGAGAACCGCCACGGGCACTCCTCGGGATGATGTGTCCTCGGAAATTTTCTCAAGGACTCTCGATGCGACAACTCCGGCAACTCCCTGGTGCCCATCCGGAAGAACGATAACCTGTGCGGGCGCGCCTTTTGTGATTTGAAGGAGTGCTGAATTAAGCATATCCTGCTCGACGCTCTTGCGTTCACAGTTGCGCATATCGACCAGTCTGGCGAGTTCGCGCGCCTCTTCGCGATCGTTCGAGAGGACTAGCCGCAACGCTTCGGAACCGTCGGACATGCGACCGGACGCGTTTATCCTAGGGCCTATCGCATAACCGAAATCGCGCGATGTCATAGCCAGAACACCCGGGCGGCAGACGCGTTGATAAAGCTCTTTAAGGCCTATCGGCGCATATTTCTGAAAAAGCTTCAGTGCTTCTGAAACAAGAATTCTGTTCTGGTCTTTCAACGGCATTATATCCGTTATGGTGGCCAACCCCGCAAGTACGATCAGCGGTCCGGAGACGGCGCCGCCATTGTAAAGCCCTTCTTCCCGCGACTTGACGACAAGCGCATTCGCGAGCATAAATGCAACACCCGCACCGCAAAGCCCCGACAACTCCTCCGGTGCGCTGACTTTTGGATTGACAACAGGACAATCCGGCAGCGCTTCGCCGGGAAGATGATGATCGGTGATGACGACATCAATGCCTTTCGACTTTAAATACGCCGTCTCTTCGATCGAATTGATGCCGTTGTCTACCGTGACAACCAGCTTTACATCGGGATGCTCTTTTAACAGTCTTTCAACTGTTTTCGCGTTTAATCCGTATCCCTCATCCATGCGTTTGGGAAGAAACGGATAGACATCGAATTCCAGACTCTCAAACGTTTTCACCAATATCGCCGTAGCACAGATTCCGTCGCAATCGTAATCGCCGAGAATTACGGTTTTTTTGTTTTTGCGCTTCGCCGATATTATGACAGAAACGGCTTCTTCTATTCCGGGAAGACGGTCGGGAGGAAGAAGATTCTTATGCGATGGACTCAAGAAGGTCTCAAGAGAATCCGCAGTGACGCCCCTTAAGGCGAGAAGCCTGGCCATGAGCGGACTTTCACCCGCTTTGACCAAAGAAGCGACATCGGCTTCGCAGACTTCTCGTTCTTTCCAGGCCATTGCAACACTTCGACCTGTTATGCGTCGATCTTAACCTCGTGGCACCAGCCGTGCGTATCTTCCAAAAGCCCGTACTGGATGCCCTGGACGGTATCGTAAAGCTTCTGAAGATGTTCGCCTACAGTATCCTTGTCGGAGATTGTAATGACATCCTCGCCACGGGTAATCTCCCAGACGGGTGTAATCACGACAGCGGTTCCGCACGCGGCGACTTCGGCGAATTCGCGAATCTCCTCGTAGGGAACTGGACGGCACTCGACCTTCCAGCCAAGATCCGCAGCACATTCCTTGAGCGACATGTTCGTGATGGAAGGAAGAATGGAATTGCTGTCAGGGGTGACATATGTTCCGTCCCTGGTGATGCCGATGAAGTTGGAGGTCGAAAACTCTTCGACATACTTGTGGGTCTTGGCATCGAGATAAAGTTCAACAGGCCAGCCGTCATGCTTCGCCTTCTCGTGGGCGTAGAGCGACGCAGCATAGTTGCCGCCGACCTTCACATCACCCATGCCGTTGGGAGCCGCACGGTCCCAATCGTCGAGAATGACGGCGCGCACGGGCTTAAGTCCGCCTTTGTAATAGGCGCCTACAGGCATCACCATGACCATGAAGGTGTATTCCTTGGAGGGGGCGACGCCGATCTGAGGGCCGGTGCCGATGAGAAGCGGTCTCAAATACAGGGAGCCGCCCGTGCCGTACGGAGGGACATACTCTTCGTTTGCGCGAACAACCTTGTCGACCGCGTCAATGAACATATCCACAGGAATGGGCGGCATTACGCAGCGCACGGCTGTCTTGTACATGCGCTTGGCATTCTCCTCAGGACGGAAAATCACAATCTTGCCGTCCTTCTGGCGGAAGGCTTTCATTCCTTCAAAGCACTCCTGTCCGTAATGAAGGCAACTCGCACCTATGTGCATCGTTATTTCAGGCTTCTTGACCAACTCCCCTTCGGACCATACGCCGTCTTTCCATACGTAGCGGATGTGGCAGTTCACCTCAGAAAAACCGAAGCCCAAATTTGCCCAATCTATGTCTGTTCTTGGCATTTGCTTTTCTCCTTTATTCTTTTATCAATGTTTTTTTAGACGATTTTCCGCAGAAATTCATTCAGCACGTTCACGCGCGCGTTTTAATTTTTCTTTTAAACCTAGCGCAAGTTTGTTGTTGGGATCTTTTTTCTCGATGTGAGCAAGCAAGTCGTTCATAAGAGTTTCTTTATTGGCTATATTGTCTGCAAGAAAACCGTTTATCAGATCTGCAAATCGACTGTCTGAAATTTTCTTATCCATCTTTTCAAAAAAATCTTCTATATAGTGGATCTCATCGATAAAATTGATATAGACGTTGAGCGCTTCAGAAGAAATTGGATAGAGAAAACAGGCTTCATTATAGGCCGACAAGGCATTTTTCGTATAATATTTGATACGATCCAATTTTTCTGTCATTTCCTTTTCGGTAATTTTGCCGCGGCCCAAAAGAGCAGCTTGTAAATGATGGAATTGCATATTGAGATGCTTATGATAATATCCACCCAATGTCGATCGCAACTTTGAAAAACTTTTCTGAGCGGCAAAGTCGCGCCGATACATGGGATCCCCAACAAGACGTCTAGTGTACCAATCCCAGAAATCTCTGTCTTTTTTTACAAGTTCCGGATCGCATGCCGTCGGTTCAGAATTGATCTTCATAACAAGTCCGTGAGGCGAAACCAACCCATCTTTTGGAGCGTTTGCATTTTCATCCCAATACGGATACATCCATGGCATCGGATAACTTTCTTCAATATAAAATGCATGACGCTTCTTGTCGTGTTCGTGCATCATTTCAGCAAGCTCAGCATTGATTTTCATGACCTCAAGAGCACCGGTAACCTGCAACCTGCCGTTTTTGGGGTCCACTCCATTTTTGATTGCGTACCGTTCAAATGCTATAGCGCTGTCTTTTTCTGAAGGTATCCAGATTTCATCTCCGTAAAGATCTCTCTGGACGGACATATACGTTCCGTCTGCAAGGGCATTTTGAGTGATAAGATAAATATCTGGCCTGAAGTTTGCGCCGTAAATCATGTAGGTGGGAACAAATCTCCCTGGATCAGTACCTCCAAAGAGAATTGAATAAGGCTCCATCGGCGGCGGATAATCAGGATCCGGAAGAGGTTCTTCATCCTCGGTTATCTGAGCCCTGATGGCCTTGGCACCATCAAGCTGATATGCGCCGAACTGCCACCCGAACGAGTGATCGTTCTGTTCAGATCCGCCATATTTTAAAACGAGTTCATCGTCAGTGTAATTTTTGAGAATCGGATTTATTCCCGCCAAACACATAAAGAAAATACCTAACGGCAGAACGATGAAGAATGCGGCCTTTTCATGTTTCAGCATATTGCTGAATAGGTGCCGGAAAAATGAAACCAGCAGAATTATTCCGTATCCGATCCATATTGCGACCATAGCATACGAAGATATGAATTTAACCTTTTGGATGAAGCCATCCTGGATATCTCCCTTGACATTGGCCAAAAGAATCAGTGGTACGGTCATCATGAAAAAGCACGCACCTAACGACAGAATCCAATGCTGGGTATTGTTGTCGGCATCGAATGAAAGACAGAAGGAAGATTTTTCCAGACGTTTCTTTATAATGAAAGGCACCGCCATTACAGCCATTGCAAATATAAAAGTCATGGAAACAAGCAGCGCAAAATATTTAACGCTTCCGCCGGGCTTGCAGCACGGCAGCAAAGACAATATTGCCAGAGATAATAAAATCAATACGCATGCAACGATATAATCTTTGCGTTTGTTATGCATGCTCACGCTGTAAAACCTGTAAATGACGACGGCGGGACGCATGATGAACTGATTGAATATGACATACAACATGCCGATAATGGCCGGCAGAGCCATTGCCAATATCAAGACAACGTCAAATTTCTGCAATATGCCCGCATCTTGAAAACCAAAGGTGAATCCGCATGCGCGCACCGCCAAAAGTGCGGCGAAAAACAACGAGAAGTAAAGCGCATAGAAACAGTGCTTCTTTCCTGCTATGCGGACTGTAGCGCGCCAACAGGCTAGAGGCAGAATCGTCAGCAAGAGAAGAAAGTCGATAAACTGAATCTTCAGCTCACTGAAATAATACAGAATTTGATTTTTTACCAGAGCAAAAAATGCGGAAACGCTGGCGAAATCCGGCATCCTGATTTCTTCATACTGACCACGGGTTATGGCGTGCTTGAAACCTTCCCAAGTTCTCGGATACCCCCAGTTCATGGGAGGATTGCGCAATTCGGAAACAATCGGCATATAAGCGTAGAACGAAACACCGAGCTGGGTGAAGAATGCTGCACCGGCGACGGATTTGCCATAGGGAAGAATAAACCATACCAATGCGAGTACGACAAAATTCCAGACGAGCGGCCACCAGAACCACCATGTAGTGGGATGTGTCAATCCATGCATAGCGCCTCTTGAAAGCAGCAAGAACAGCGCAATTTGAAATCCGGCTACGGGAATTGCGTAACACAATCCTTTTTTGACAAACATGGAAAGCGATACGAAAATCACAAGAAGAATCAAGACGGGCGCCCATGACACATAAGCGTTCGTAGGCTGATTGAGCTCCTTTATCAGTTCCGCCTTTACGGCGGGATTGGAACACGAGGCTATTTCGTTTGAAAGCGCTTTATGCCATTCGGCGTAAGACGGAAGATATTCCCTGTTGAAATAACCGAAAAGCTCAGCAACGCCGTCTGCGGACGGAACAATCATCAGGACCGAAAGTATTGCACAGAGCGCAAAGGCACCGGAGGCGAGAATGAAATATTTGGATTTTCCGGCAAAGAGCGACTCGTCGTCTCTCAATGACGCCGCCAGCGCAAACGACGACGAAAGCAATATGAAAACACCGACTAAAATATATACGAACGGATCGGCAGTCGGCGCAAACTGTTCAGCATCAACGCCGCTCCATGTTCCTGCGCGAGCAAACAGGGTGCCAGCAAGGAAAAGCAGAAATGCCGCGCTCGCGCCGCCTGCAAGAACAGTTTTAACCGCAGTATCGACATTATTCCTTTTTTTGAGAACAAAAGCTGAAATGATAAATCCGAAGAAGACTAATATCGAAATGATAACAATAGGTTGAGACGGCAGACGTTTCGTTTTAGATACCATCTCTGAAAGCGGTTTTATTTTTTCGTACGCTTCGTAGCTTAGATGATATTTACCGTCGCTGTGCTTTACAAGATCAGATTCGTCACATCCGAAATTCTTGAGACTGCCTTCTACGGCCGCCATCTCATCGCGCCCCCTCTTGTCATTATCCTTGATTTCGAGACCTTCCTTGTGGATATACGCAAGACGTCTCGCATCAAATAATCTAGACAACTTGTTCAATCTTCTTTTATCTGACTGTACCTTGTATGCATTACGCTGAACAGAGTTCATCATATTCAGTTTGGCTTCGCAATCAAGGCACGCCTTGTACATCTCAGAAGGAATCGTTTTCCCCTCTTCTTTTAAATTCTTTATTTCTTTTTTTAATTGAAGAAGTTGATTATCAAGATTTTTTTTATTTTCCTGAAAAGCCTTGGAATCCGACCAGTAGTCAATGTAAGAAGATCCAAGATTGGACTCTGAAACCGCGTATTCCAAATTCGAGACGCCCACGGGAGCCGCCTTGGCTGCAACTTCACTCGACATCCCTGCTTTGGCTCTCTGAAAATCAGCCGTTTTCAAAACATGATATGTCAACAGGACAGGTATGATAAACAGCGCGAAATCTCTGAAGAGTTTAACGTTTTTCAGCAAAATAATTATACCGAGCGGAACTATCGCGAAAAGAAGGACCTGGTAGTTGGTAAGCCCGAGGCCAAAAACAAAGGCAACAAACCAAAGAGTCTTGTATGTAGGTCTGCGCATCCACCGATACGACAAAAGAAAAACCAAAACCAGGAAAAGCGAGTTGAGCGAATAAATTTCGACTATGGTCGATTGGGACCATTCTACCGGAGAAAACGCAAACGCAAGCGCGCCACTGACACCTCCGAGAAAAGAAAGCCAATTTGTAGTTGACGAATCGTTATCCGCAAAGAGAGAATCTTTTTTGACGGTGTTAATCAAATCTGCAGCACTGCGGCTTATCAGCATCGCCATGCAACCTGCCGCCAAGGCCCCGAAAAACGCAGAGCAGCAACTGACCGCCCAAACAGGATTCGGGTGATCCATATAAGTGACAGAAGAGAAGATTTTACAGAAAATCCAAGTGCAGAATGTCCAAAACGGATACCCCGGGGGATGAGGCACGCCGAGATGGGCGCTCGCGGTGGCCAGTTCGCCGGAATCTTCAAGACCTACGGACGGTCCGAGAGTGTAGAAATAAACTCCAAAAGTAACAATCGTTGCAACCCAAAATGCAGACCAGTCAAACTTTGTAAAGAATTTTTTTTTCATTTTACATCAAACGTCGATTTTAGTGATTTTTCTTATAATCAGCCAACCGGCAATAATTAGCAAAAAAACGACAACACAAGAAATCACTCCAATGAAACTGCATAAAAACGGCAGCATCATCTGAGGCTTCAATATGATCATGGCGACAGCGAGCAAAAAAGGCATTGCCGAAACAAGAATGCCCTGCATGCGGCCTTGAGCGGTGAGCGTTTTGACCTTGCGCTCTATTTTCATGCGCCCCCTAATCGTCTCGGAAATCTTATCGAAGATTTCCGTTACATTGCCGCCTGTTTTGCGGCTGATGAGAATGGCTGTGGTCACCAGCGTCAAATCGTCGGAGCCTACCCTGTCAGACATGGACTTGAGTGCGCCTTCAAACGACATTCCTATCCTGAGTTGCTGTTGAAGGATGGCGAATTCTTCGCTCATCGGATTTTCGCCCTGATTTACAACCGAATCGAACGCCTGAGATATCGAAAAACCGGCACGAAGCGCATTCGACATCGTAGCGAGTGCTTCAGGAAGTTGATTGTTGAACTTTTGGCGACGACGCTCGTCAAGCCATCTGGCGATAAAACCCTGGCCATTCTGCCAGCCGCTCTTGACCTTTATTCCGGAGAGAAGATACCAGGTAACACCGGTGATAGATAAGGCCAAAAGAATTACTGCTAACAAACCTAACATATATTTTCCGTCCTTGTCAGTTCTTGTATGTTATGGTTGCGTTCTCGTTGCCCGAAGGGTCGAACATGCCCGTATCGACAGTTATGCCGCGACCGGACAGCTGATCCAGCCAGGTAGGAATCGCACCTGTGGGCTTAAACTCGCCGATCACCTTGCCGTTTTCGCTTACCCCCGTCTGATTGAACGCAAAAATGTCCTGCATCACAATCTGATTGCCTTCAAGCCCTGTAACTTCGGTAATGGCGACAACTTTGCGCGAGCCGTCGGAGAGTCGCGATTCGTGGATGATGATATCGACGGCGCTGGCGATCTGTTCGCGTATCGCCTTGGAGGGCAATTCCATGCCGCTCATCATGACCATCGTCTCAAGACGCGAAATGACATCGCGCGGCGAATTGGCGTGGACGGTCGTAAGAGATCCGTCATGACCCGTATTCATCGCCTGAAGCATATCGAGAGCTTCGCCAGAACGGCATTCGCCGACGATGATGCGGTCAGGGCGCATACGCAGACAGTTCTTCACAAGATCGCGGATCGTCACCGCACCCTTACCCTCGATATTCGGCGGACGGGCCTCAAGACGGACGACATGCGGCTGCTGAAGCCTCAATTCCGCCGCATCTTCGACGGTGACAATGCGTTCTGTGCTCGGGATGTACCCTGAAAGGAGGTTCAAGAGAGTCGTTTTACCTGAACCGGTACCGCCGGCGACGATGATATTCTTGCGCAGGCGTACGCAAAGCTTCATAAACTCCGCCGCGTTGTGCGTCCACGTTCCGAAGCGGATGAAATCAGCGGGAGTAAGCGCGCTTTTGGAGAACTTGCGGATTGTAATCGTAGGCCCCGAAAGCGCGAGGGGCGCAATGATCGCGTTAACACGGCTGCCGTCGGCAAGACGAGCGTCGACATAAGGCTGAGACTCGTCGATGCGGCGGCCAAGAGGCGCAACGATTCGTTCGATTACGGCCAAAACGCTTGCATCATCGGTGAACTGGCAGTCCGAGAGAACGAGCTTTCCCTTGCGTTCAACATAAACTTTGCGCGGTCCGTTCACCATGATTTCACTGACGGTATCATCGGCAAGAAGTTCCTCGAGAGGTCCGAGCCTCATTGCCTCGTTGAAGACATCGTCCTCAAGACGGATCGTATCGATCCCTTCCGGCATGCGGCCGTTGGATACAACTTCTTCGATGATCTGACGAATCTTCAATCGCGCCGTATCTTCAAGCCCTTCTCGATCTACGCCGTCCAGCGTAAGGCGCTTCATGTCCATGCGCTTGAGAAGTTCGTTTTGAATCTGCTCCTGAACATTGCGCCTGACTTCACGGAAAGGATCCTCAACAGCAGACTCGGCGACCTCTTCGGCCGGTTCGGTCTCCTGGATGGTCGATAACGAGCCATCCTGCTCACCGCTGTCGTCGAAATATTCAGATTCTTGTGAAACGCGGAAAATCGCCTCGCCTATCTGGACGACCATTTCACCGTTGAGTTCGACGGCGCAATCAATCTGTTCACCGTTAACGTATGTGCCGTTGGCGCTGTTGAGATCTTCTAATATCGCTCTTTCATCCCTCACAGTCAGAATGGCATGGCGTTCGCTTACGGAAGGATGTGGAAAACGGACACGGCAATTTTCGCCGCGGCCGATTATCCACGAACCGTCTGAAAGCTCCCGCCTTTCGCGGACACCGTCAACTAGAGTGATCAAATAAAGCATGATGGACGCCTTGTGGAATTGTTAACGGTCGTAGCGTTTCTTGTTTTCTTCTTTTTTGACACGCTCGCGGTTCAGATCGGATATCTGGCTGCAGATCTTGTTGAATTCTATGACAGGCAGTTCGCTCTCGGTATGATCGTCCTCTTTGTGACGCAATGTAAGCGTGATCCGCCCCTTTGTCTGCTCGACATTTGCAAGCATCTCAGCCTCGCGGGGAGTAACCTGCAACGTGACTGTCGTAAAGCCGGACGACGTCGACACGCCAAGTCCAGGACCTCTTGCGCGGGAAGATTCGTTCCCGACGGCCAGAACCTCGATTCTCTGAAGAAGCGTAACGGTAACGAGATCGCCCTGCTTGTTGGCGGGATTCTCGCTGGGACGCAGGAAGGTCCCGATCACATCGACTTCGTCGCCCGGACGAATCCTTCCCGAAACGGAAGTTGATTCGTTAACATTAATGGATATGGCTCTGTTTCCCTCGCCTATTTTGCTCGCCAGCGAATTGTCGAACGTATACCCTTGAATGTCGGTTTTTTTGATAGGCTCATTGGCGGCCAGAGTTCTTTCGAGAACACGCCCGATAAGCTCATCTTTTTCGTCTGGCGTATAAACAAGCCCCACATTGCCTACTCGAAGAGTTTTGCAGACCTTGAGATCGGCATCCTTGATCTGCGTGCCGGCCATCTTCTGAGAGACAAAACAGAGAGCCTCCATTTCGCCGTACTTTTCTTTAATGGCCTTTTCTTTCTTTTCAAGCTCACTGATCTTGCCGCTGATCCATGCGTTTGCCCCAAGAGCCCCGATAAGACCGGCTACAAGACTCGCGATCAGAACCATCTGACGTTTCATGTTAGAACAATCCCTTCACTTTGCCGGTTTCGACATCGACATCGATCTTGCGGTACGCAGGAGACGCGCTCGTTCCTGGCATGAGCTTTATCTCGCCCGCGACCGGAACGAGAAGCCCCGCGCCGGCGTAGACGAGAATATCCTTGACCGGCAGGCGCCAGCCCTTCGGACGGCCGAGAAGCTTCGGATCGTGCGAAAGCGAATACTGGGTC
Source organism: Kiritimatiellia bacterium (assembly GCA_045656285.1). GTDB lineage: Bacteria > Verrucomicrobiota > Kiritimatiellia > RFP12 > UBA1067 > UBA1067. Next base: position 36,248 of record JAZOQY010000036.1, on the reverse strand, counting down.
TTCGCGATGCAGACGGGAAGTCGCGCAGTTTCGGGATTGGCCTGATATGCTTCAAGCTTTTCAAGCGCGAGAGGCTCGAAGTCGACCCCGTCTCCGCCGTAGACCTCCTTGACCTGCTTTTCGATGCGGTCCTTCAAGGGCTCGCTCAAATCGCAGAGGAACTCGAAATTGTTCGGCTCGTCGCACGCGGCGATGACGGCTTCGGCGAGCTCGAGCGCACCTTCGCCGCCTTTAAGCCAATGGTCGGAAACCGCGAATCTGGCGCCCGCCGATTCGGCGACCTTCTTGACAAGAGCGCGCTCGGCCACGGTATCGGTATAGAACGCGTTCAAGCAGACGACCGGCTGGACTCCCGAGCGGCGAATGATGTCGATGTGGGCGAGAAGATTGTCGCAGCCCTTCTCGAGCAGCTCGAGATTCTCGCTCGTGTAGACAGGGTCGAGCGGAAGGCCAGCTTTGACCTGGGGAGCCCCGCCGTGGGCCTTGAGCGCGCGAACGGTCGCAACGAGAACGACCGCGTCGGGCTTGAGCCCGGAGCAGCGGCACTTGATGTTCCAGAACTTCTCGAAGCCCATGTCGCTGGCGAAACCAGATTCTGTGATGACATAATCGCCAAGCGCGCACGCAAGGCGATCGGCCACGACGGAGTTCTGTCCGATTGCGATGTTGGCGAAGGGACCGGCATGGACGAACATGGGCTGTCCCTCGATCGACTGCATCATCGTGGGTTTTATCGCATTGACCAAAAGCGCGCACATCGCACCGTCGACCTCGAGATCGGCGGTCGTCACGGGGGCTCCAGACTTCGAATAGGCTACGATGATCTTAGAGAGGCGCTTTCTCAAGTCGGCGAGATCGGCGCTCATCGCGAGAATCGCCATGACCTCGGACGCGACAGTGATGTAAAAGCCGCTTTCGCACGTAAAGCCGTCGAGTTTCCCGCCGCGACCTATCTCGATATTCCTTAAACCCTGGGCGCAGAAATCCATAGCCCAGCGGAACTGGATGCGCTCAGGATCGATATCGAGACGCTTGAGCCCGCGCTCGGCGAGCCATGCGTCGTCGTGGTTGCGCTCGTGCTGCATGCGCGAGTTGAGCGCGACCATCGCGAGGTTGTTTGCGTTGGTGATGGCATCGATATCGCCCGTAAGGCCGAGCGAAAGCGAAGTCAAGGGGACGACCTGGGCGAGACCGCCGCCCGCCGCCGAACCCTTGATGTTGAAAGTAGGCCCCCCTGAAGGTTGGCGCACGCAGCCGATGACCTTCTTGCCCAACCGGCCAAGACCCTGGACAAGACCGAGAGTCGTCGTGGTCTTGCCCTCGCCGAGAGCGGTCGGGGTGATGGCGGTAACGTCGATGTACTTGCCCTTGCGCCCTTCTCCGACGCGCTTGAGGACTTTCGTCACATCGATCTTGGCAAGAACGTCGCCGTAAGGCATCCATTCGTCGTCTCTTAAATCGAGTTCCTTGGCCAAATCGGAAGCCTTGCGGAGATTAGCCTCGGCGGCTTCGGCAATCTGCCAATCCTTCATTTTTGTAGGGTCTAATTTCATAGTATATATTATACCAAAAATTAGGCCGCGCTAGCGAAATTTTAAATCAAAAACGGAGCCTTACTCCAACACCCCCATGCGTCCAATCATTGTGCGCACAGCGATAGGCACTGGCGTCATTCGTTTTGCGGGCGTCGGAGCCGACAACTCCATATTGCTCGACATAAGCGAAGAAAGACATTGTTTCGCTGTATTTCCACGAAAGCTCCAAACGCAATGAAAGCGACGAAATCCTGTCGTTCCAACGCCTGCCGTCCAATCTTTTGCCGATCACCCGTTCGAAATTGCGCGAACTGCCGCCCTCCGCAAACACAGACGGAGTAAAATACACATTGTCGAACAACTCGAACCTTCGCCTCAAACCGACTTTAAAGTAAAAATAATCGTTGCCGCGAAAGCACTTCCTCAACCGGTAGAACGGAACGACATGCGGATTTTCAAGCGACTGGTCGATCTGCCACCAATGGTAGGTCCCGTCGCTCTTTGAATTGCGGAATCCGCGATACATCGTCCACGATCTGGTAAGCCCTGTCTTAAGCCGCCAATCATCGACGAGATCGACATCAAAATCCCACGTAGGGCCGAACTCAAAATGATAGAGGGCATGACGATGGGCATCATGCCTTCTGTCGGTAAAGGAGCTTACGTCCCAATTGCGGACGCCAAAACGGCCAAAGCGCCCCGTATCGTAGCCGAAGCGCATGTTCGTAACCTGCATCGGGCGGTCTTCGACGATCTTTCCGAGCGACTGGTACGTCGATCGCACCTCGGGCGTCACTTCGAGAAAAAACGGACTGAGAAGACTCGCCGCGATGATTCCTGTCACCATATTTCCTTGGTCTTGAGGTTGCAGGCGTCGAGCGAGACCTTGTGAACCTTCAAGTCGTGAAGATAAAGCCCGGGAGGATTCGGCTTCTCTCCGCGGATGATCTCGGCGAACTCCTTGAGCTGCCCGGCGTAGCGGTCTGTGGGCACCTTGAACGTGAGGCGGTTTATGCCCTCGCGGTAGCCGGCGGCCTTGGCCTTGTCGTTTACCTTCTTGAGGAACATCTTGATCTCGAGCTTGTCGACGCGGGAAAGCCCGTCTTCGTTGAGGCCGGTCGTGTGCTTTACCGTGCGGAAGTCTTCGATCGGCTCAAGCTCCATCGAACCGTTCGTCCCGTCGATGCGGATGTGGCGGCAAGGCTGGGTGCCGCGAGAGCAGACTCTGAAAACGGCATTGGCGCGCGGATATTCCATGATCGTCAAGGAATGTGTCTGGGCCCATTCGGGATCGCCTGGCGCGGGCTTGATGATCGAATACGTCTTGAGCGGCATCGCGTCGTCGAATATCGGCATCGCCCATTCGATCGCGTGACACGCGAGAAGATACGCCGTGCCGCCCGGATAGTGCGAAGCGTACTTCGGATACTTCGGGTAGCCGTAGCTGTGGTCGAGATCGGCATCTATCGAATAGATCTCGCCCAAAATTCCGCTCTTGGCGATTTCGACCATCTTGTTGATCGCTTCGTTGGAGCGGAACATGTAGCCTATCTGAAGAGGAATGCCGCGCGCCTCGCAGATTCTGGACATCTTGGCGTAGCCTTCCTGGTCGACACCGAGGGGCTTGTCCATGTGCATCGGATAGCCGGCCTTGGCGATCTTTGTCGAAACCTCGACGAGCTCGGAGTTGGACACTTCTACTACGATGGCGTCACATTCGATTTCTCGATTGAGAAGCTTCTCGCCGTCGATCTTTGGCCACTGGGAATACGACTTGACGTTGGGCTCCTGCATGCGCATAGCCTTCGAATCCGAGTCGTCAACCCAGCCGATGATTTCGTAATCGTCCTTCAGCTTGCGCAAGGCGTCGAACTTGCCGCGCGCATGGTTGTGGACGATACCCCAAAGTGCGACCTTTGCCTTGCGCTTGCCGATAGGCTGCCACTTTGGGCCTTCGACGGCTTCGGGACAGGTCGCGCATCCTGCGAGAATCGCGGCGAGCGCCGCATAAAGAATCGTCTTCATTGTTTAGTCCTCCCTTCGAAGGGATCCCATCCCTTGCGGTATTCCTTGGCGACCCACTTGTCGGCCTCGGCGCTGTTGGTGACATGTGAGCCGTTCCACTTGAGCTCGGAGATGCCGAGCCTGTTGTGGGCGAGCGCGGAAATGTTGCCGAGACAGACGGTCTTGGCGAGAGGAACCGCGTACTCGAAATTGTCGTTCGCTTCGCGGCGTTCGCGGATGGCGTTGTAGAACTCGCGAACGTGCGGCAGCGTGTTGCGGCGGTAGTTGAAGTCCTTCTGGCGGTCGATGCGCGGGTTGCACCAGCCGGCGGAGTTGGGCAGGAAGCGGTATCCGCCGTGGTGGGTGAACCACAAGTTAGCCTTCGAGCCGATGAAGAGCACGCCGTTCGAATAGAAAGGATCCTTCTCGAAACCCCACTTCTTCTCTTCCTCGAGAACGCGCGGCGGAATGTTGAGCCATTCGCGGCGGTGGGGAAGGCCGAACTTGTTGAGATACTCCTTCTTGTAGGGTACGCCGTCGTTGAGACCGTCCCACCAATGGAGCGCGACTTCGCCGCGCTTCTCGTTCGCCGGGAAATGGAACTCGAAGACATCGCGGTACGCCCATGCGCCGTCGAGCGCGAACTTCGCATCATGGCACTTTACGCTGTCGGGATCCTTAAGCCCGAGCGCCCAGAACGCGACATCCATGATATGCATGCCGAGATTGCCGATGGAGCCGTTGCCGTAGCCGATCCAGCTGTGCCAGCCGTGCGGATGCATTCCGTCCTGGTCGGGAGTCTCGGGGTAGTAGTCGCAGATGGGCGATCCGCCGCACCATGAATCCCAGTCGAGTCCCTTCGGAGGAGGCAGCGACGCGGGACGCGAGAAAATGGAATTGACGCGATCGTCGTAGCACCATACTTCGTTGATCTCGCCGAGCGCGCCTTCGTTGATGCGGTCGATGCAATACTTCATCGACGGGAACGTATGTCCGTAGGTGCCGCACTGGGTCACGATGCCGGGCTGCTTGCGGGTCTCCTCGAGAAGGAGATCGCCCTCGGCCGCGGTAAGGACGAGAGGCTTGTCGAGATAGACGTGGATGCCGCGGCGGATCGCCATGACGGCGGGCAGAATGTGCTGATGGTTCGGAGTTTCGATGATAACGGCGTCAAGCTCGTCGCCGACTGCGTCGAACATGTCCTGATATGTCGAGAACTTCTTGACTCCCTTGTAGTTCTCTGTGGCCGCGGGACTGCGAAGAGCCCTGACCTCGCTGTCCATGCGGGCAAGCTGCTTCGGATCGGGATCGACGATGGCGACAAGCTTTTCAAGAAGGATGGCATCGATGATCATTCGGCCCTGAATGCCGCAGCCGATGAGAGCTACACGCAGCTTGGCGCCCTTTTCGATCTGCCTTGCGCGACCCTGCCCGAAGCCGGGATTGCCGATGCCGAAACTGCAAAGCGCTCCGGCCGCCAAGAGCCCTTTAAACGCCGTTCTTCTGGATAATTCCATTTCAATGCTCCTTGATTTTGATTAAACGCTATGTTAAGACCTGAACAAAATTCAAATTCTCCAAGATCAGCAAATTTCGATTTTGAGCGCGCTCTCAATCGATTTGTCCATGTCGAAATATTTGTAGGCCCCGAGTCGCCCGCCAAGGACGAGATTGGGAATCTTTCGTGCCTCAGCCTTGTAGGCTGCGAGAAGTTCACGCGATTCAGCCGTATCGACCGGATAGTAAGGCTCATCGCCCAATTTCCATTCAGCGGAATATTCGCGCATTATGATTGTCTTGGGAGAGGTCATCACATCCTTCAATTCGGGATGGTAGTGCTTGAACTCGTGAATGCGCGTGTACGGGACTTCGGCTTCCGTGTAATTTACGACACTCGTTCCCTGATAATCGGCGATGTCGAGCTTCTCTGTCTCGAACTTGAGGGTGCGCCAGGGAAGAACGCCGAGCCTGTAATCGAAAAGCGCGTCGACCGGCCCTGAATAATATACCGGGACATCGGGCAGATCGTCGGCACCGACCTTGAGCCTTCCGTTCTCGAGCGTGATTCCGGCACCGCACTTGACGGTGATGCCGGGATGATCCAAAAGCCTGTCGAAGATGGAATTGTATCCGTCCAAAGGAATGCCCTGGCAGTAGTCGTTGAAATAATTCACATCGTAGGTCGACCTGACGGGAACGCGCTTGATGATCGACGGATCGACCTCCTCGGGCGCCCTCCCCCACTGCTTGGAGGTGTAACCTCTGAAGAACGCATCGAAAATGGCCGCCGAATGGGACTCGTCGGCCATGAACGCGGGCAATTCTGCAGGGGTGAGCTCAACTCCGAAAAAGGAATTCACAAGCGTCAATCCAAGCGGCAGGAAATACGTCTTGCCTTTGTAGCGGGCGAGAACCTTGTGTTGATAGCCGTTGAATGCAGCAAATCGATTTATGAACTCCCACACCTCGGGAATGGAAGTGTGGAAAATGTGAGAGCCGTAAGAATGGATCTCTATGCCGGTCTCAGGATCGATTTCGCAGCGAACGTTGCCGCCGACATTAAGCCGCTTCTCCAGGACAAGAACCTTGCGCCCCGTCTCCGCAAAACGACGGGCGAGAGTCGAGCCCCAGATGCCGGCTCCCGCAATGATTGCATCGACATTCGTCATAAGGCGAGATTACTTTTTCATTACAGCAGGCGCAATCGGATAGCGCCCGAAACGCGGACCGTAAACGGCGAGGCCGGCGTCAGACTCGAGACGAATCGTGACCTTGCCGTTTTTGACCTGATCTGCAGTGACGGGAACCTCAACAAGATAGCCGTAGCTGCCCGCCTCGCGCAATTTGCGGTCGCGAAGCTGCGAGAACCACGACAGGATGCCGCGATGGTCGGCAGGGTCGTCGGGCAGGACCTGTTCGAGCACTACCTTGCCGCCGATCGAAGCCTTGATGTTGGCGGGGAACTTCACGTCGCTCGTCTGGGGATAGCTGTTGGGGTTCTTGGAACGATCGGACGCGCCGCCGCCAAGCATGTAGTCAAGACCGCCGGCGCTGGACTTGTTCTCGAAATCCTTGGCATTCTTGCGCTTGGCGGAAAGTTCGATCCTGAATACGCCGCCCTCCTTGGGAGCGTCGAGCTCATACTCGAAATATCCATTGCCGAAACCGTTGATCTTAAGCCCGTCAAGAACTTCGGCCGTGCCCGCCGACCAGCTGGATCTGACAGGCTTTGCCATCGTAGCTTTGGTGTCGACCGTCGAGAACGACCAGAAGTTGCGTGCGATCTCCTTGCCGTCGGCAAGAAGCCTGAAGACGACGCAGCCGCAGGCAGGGGTCTTTGGCGCGTCAAACTCGGCATCCCAGAGCTTCTCGGCTTTCCAGCCCTTCGCAGTAACTTCGCGCTTGAGCGTTGTTTCGGGCATTGATACCTTGGCGCCCTTGTCGTCATACCACCATGCGCTCATGGCGAGCTTGAGCTTTTTGCCGTTGTACCTGTCGGTAATGAGCGAAGGTCCGACGGGGATCGCATGCTTGGCGCCGGGAGCGATGAACTCGCCGATCTCGTTGCCGCGCTTGCCGAAGAATACGATGCCGGCATCACCGTGGAAATCCTTAAGCGTCATTCCGGCAAGCTCGTCCATGCCGTCGTACTTCGGCGAACGGTCGAATCGAACGTAGCCGTTCCACTCGTTGATGACATCGTGATGCTCGGTGTAAAGCCAGCCGGCACACTTGAGACGGCGGCGGAAGGCGTTGATCATCATGTGGTAATCCCATGAGAAATCGCAGTCGCCCGTCGAGCCGTTATAGCCCCAGACATTGCCGCACTCGGAGTTCATCATCGGAACGCCCGTCTGCACAAATCCGCCGATGTAGTTGAATTTGGAGCCGACAGAAGTATTTTTGCAGATGTGCTCGACACGCTCGTCCCATCCGTAGCCGGCAACGTACGAATGCCACGTGTTGACATCGGTGACGACATGGTCGCGGTTGCACGGTGAATTGTCCTCGATAATGCGTGTCGGATCAAGGTTCTTCGCCTTGAAATAGCAATCTGCGACGCGACGCTGGGTCCACGGGCGGAACATCGGGCGCCCGCCCTTGTCGCCCGAAGCCAGGCCCATGGAGAGAGAACGGTTGGACTTGAGCCCCCATGTCTCGTTGAAGAGGGTCCACTGGTAGATCGACGGGTGGTTGTAGTCGCGCTTCACCATATCCTCAAAACATTTCCAGTGCTCCTCGAACATGGTCTCGCTGGGGTCGCCCCACGCGTTGGGGACGTCAGCCTGGATAAGAAGACCGAGCTTGTCGGCCCAGTAGAGCTTGCGGGGAATCTCGACCTTGATGTGAATGCGGTTTCCGGAAAGAGCGAGCTTTTTGGAGATAAGAAGATCGTTCTTCATGAACTCGTCGGACGGGAACGTATACCATCCGTCCTGATGATAGCTCTGATCGAGGCAAAGCTGAAGATAGATCGGCTTCCCGTTCAGCGTTACATAATTATCGCCCGCGGAGTTGATGCCGGTGCCGATTTCACGGAAACCGAAATATGTCTTGACCTTATCGGACTTCCATGACTGCGAAACCGGCGAAAGCGCAAGCGAGACATCATAAAGGTAGGGATTGTCCAGATCCCAAAGCTTCGGTTTTGCAATCTTGATTTCGACGCTCTTCTCCATTTCGCCGGGATTGAAAGTGACATTCGTCGTCTTGCCGGCAAGGGTGATTTTCGCGGCAAGCTTGGACTTCGCAGGCGCACCAAGACGCAAATCAGCCGTCACGCTTGAATTCTTGATGCTCGGCGTAAGGCGGGCATAATCGAAGTAGTTCATGCCTCTGGCTTCGAGATAGACGGTCTGCCAGATGCCGCGCGCATTGCCGTAGCCCTGCTTGCCGTAAAGGTAGTGCCCGTCGCGAGCCTCCTGGTCGTTGGGGTCCCAGACCTTGAATTCGATCTTCTGGACCTCGCCCCAACGGACAAAGTCGGTAATCTCATATTCGAAAGGCGTATAACCGCCGACATGCTTGCCGAGTGGTGTGCCATCGATGAAACATTCAGTGTCATGATCGGCAGCGCCGACGACCACAAAAACGCGCTTGCCCTTCCAGGTTGAAGGAATGGTGACTGATCTCATGTAGTAACCGGTATCCTTGCCCTTCTGCATTTGAACGCCGGAAAGCTTCGAGCCCCAGCCGAAAGGCACGGTAATCTTCTGGGTATACGCATTCGGCTCGAATCCAAAATCCCACTGACCATTCAAGTTGACCCAATCGGCGCGCTCCCAATCAGGACGCGGATGCTCGGGCAAAGGAATTTCTTCCGCAAACATCTTGGCTGCAGTTGAAATGCAGATCAACGCTATGGCAAAATTTTTAATGTTCATGTTTATACGATCCTTTTCGGAAAAGTAATATATAGCATGAACTATTATATCATATTTTCAGTCTTAAATCCCAAACCAATCCACAAAGAGCGTAAACGAGGTGAATCAAGGTTTGTCGGACAACGTACCCAAACGGGACTTTTGATTGGTGGGCGGTGAGAGACTCGAACTCCCGACCCTCTCGGTGTAAACGAGATGCTCTAACCAACTGAGCTAACCGCCCGAAAACGAATTGCGGATATTATATCAAAAACAGGTCGTTGTTTTCAATAGGGTTGCGATTCTAAATTGTTGAGGAAGGTTTTGCGTGGGTCGTGTGGTTCGTCCGTCGAACGCGTCGACTCCGCGCGTTCGCAAAGATGAGCTCCTTGGCTGAAGCTTTGCAACCACCTTTTTTTTCAACGAAATAAAATCGCACCCATAAAAAGAGTTTCGCCGACAATCGGCTTTAATTCAATAAATTTGATATAATCTACAGATATCGCAACTCAAAAGAGAAAGCAAAACATGAAAATTACATTAAGATTGTCCATAGTCGCGGTCGTAATCACGACGATTCTGTCAGGATGTGCAACATCGCCCAGCGTAAAGTGCAGCAAAAGCGCCGCTCCCATAAAAGTTTCCATCTACCTTGGCGAAGGCGCCAAAGGCATTGGAGCGATCGAATGGTGCCGTCTCATCAACGAATGCCCCGAGATGAGAATGAAGCTCGTCGACGGCGAGGCCGTCGCAGCCGGAGCCCTCGAGGGTGAGGACGTTGTTGTCATGCCGGGAGGCAACAGCAAAGACGAATTCACTTCTCTCACCGAGGAAGGCGTCAAGAAATTCAAGGAGTTCATCTTGAACGGAGGCGGTTACATCGGAACGTGCGCCGGCTGCAGCATTCTTCTCAACGAGGATGACAGAAGACTCAGGATTGTTCCGTACAGGCGCCTGAGCAGCACAAAGCTCATCAACGGAAACTTCAAGATCACCAAGGCCGGCGCAGAGGCTCTCGGTATCGCTGAAGAGCCCCGCCGCATAAGATACAGCGGCGGCCCTATCATCAAGAAGACCGAAAACGAAGTTCCCGACGCCAAGTTTGAGGTGTTCGCCACCTACGACTTTGAAGCCTCGACGACCGGTCGCGCAAACACCGAGATGTTCGGCGCTCCCGCCATTCTGGGCGGAACATTCGGCAAGGGCAAGGTCTTTACGACCGTCGCTCACCCTGAATATTTTGAAGACACGCTTGATATCGTTGAAGGCGCGTTCAAGTTCGTTACGGGTCGCGAAGTAAAGTTTCCTCCAAGAATGAAAAAGAAAGATGCTGTCGCCGTCGGCTATCTAACCAGCTACATCAGCGGCATCGAAATGGCTGAAACAGCCCTCGCCATCGACGCGGCCGATGACATGTATCTCGTCCCCGTTGATGTAATGTCCGATTGGCGCCGTCAGCTCGACCATATCAACATTCTCGTCATCACGAACGACATCATTGCCGACCCCAAGCGCGGCAAAAACGTCAAGAAGCTTGTTGAGAAGTTCATCAGCCGTGGAGGAACTGTTATAGGCTTCGGCTCTGCGGTGAAGGTTCTGCCCGAAGGTGCTATTCCCTCCGGATCACGCGAAGAGCTCGTAAAAACGATCCGCTCGCTCTGATCCCAAATCGGAACGTAAAAGCACAAAAGGAACGCATTTGATGCGTTCCTTTTGTTTCGCCCGAAACCGAAGTATACCGTTTATTTCTGTGTTTTCGTCGGCTTTGCCGGAACAGGCTTTGGATTAAACCTGAAAATTCTCGAGAACTTGACGCCGTCAGGCTCCCCTTTCGAATCGGCCAAAGGAGCAAAATGCGACCACGGCTGATCGGGACGTGCGCCTGTCCAGAACTTCTGGCTGAGCGTCTGCAGAGCAGGATAGATTCTGTCCCAATTGTCCGCTTCAGTATAAGGGGGTTTGCCCTCGACCTTAACCTTGCGGCCAAGAGCGTCGTTCCACAGAGCGAACTTGCCGCCTGCGAGCTGATCGAGCTTGTCGTCCGGCACGACATAATTGCCGACAATGCGAGGCTCCCAGTGTTCGTAGAGATAGCGGCAGTTCAGATAATCGTAGTAATACCCGGTGAAAGGCACAAGATAAACAAGTCCGTCCGGAATCGACACGATGGTATACCCTGCATCAAGCGCTTCTTTGGGTTGATAAAATGGATTGTACCAGATATCGATCGTTATATCACGACTCGCACGGACGGGAGTTTTGCCGCGTGCATGGGAAAGCGCCCCCCATGCGCATGCCTTATAGCCGAACCCTTCGACCATCTTGAACATTTCATCGGTGAATTTACGGAATTTTTCGGCTTCGGCACTGTTGTATTCATCAGTTCCGACGTGCATGTAAGGTCCGATGAACGTGGGATTCTCTCCTGTCATGTATTCGGCAAAAAGCGGCTTGAGCCAAGCTATGATTTCGTCGGTCTTGTCCAGATCGAAATGGTCGGCACCATATTTTTTTGAGGCGAACTCTGGCTTTAAGCGCGTAAAGGCGAGAGAATGGGCGGGAACGTCAATTTCAGGAATTACGGTAATGCCGAGAGATTTGCAGTAAAGCATGAACTCGCGAAATTCCTTTTTGGCGTAATGTCCGTCCTTCGCGGTAAGCCCCGGATAAACCTCAGACTCCAAACGGAACGCCGCCTGCTTTTTCGTCCAGTCCGCCTTGGGATTTTTCTCGATTTCGCAGTCGCTTATGTGAATATGAAGCGTATTCATCTTGTAATACGCCATCGTCCTGGCCAAGTCGCGAAGAAAATCCATCGAGTGATACATGCGACCGACATCCATCATAAAGCCACGAACACGATATTTGGGCTTGTCGAAGATTTCACCGCATTCGGCCTTGGGGGCGGCGTTCTTCAGCTGCGCCAAGGTCTGACGCCCCCAGAGCAGTCCCGATTTCGCATCAGCGACAATTTCGATCTCGCCGGGGCGTATAAACATCCTATACCCTTCATCACCCAATGATGCGTCGGTGATGATCTTTTCGACAACCGTCGCAGAAGCAAGGTCGCACTCACCCTGGGACGGCCTCCATTCTGTAGGTTGAGGAATGACAGGCAAGAGTGCGGCGAGCGTTAAAGATGCAGTCATTGGTTATCCTTTCTTTTTGTCGTATCCAGATAGAATGAACGCGCCGGCAAGAGCCGTAAATGGAGCTACGAGAACCAGCCCGAAACTTCCGACAAGAGTCTTGACGATCTCTGCACTTACAAGCGCACTGTTGATAAAGTCCACCGGTTTTACACCTTCAGAAGCGAAAACCATCAATAACGTAAGATATCCTCCCGAATATGCCAAAAGCAAAGTTGTCGTCATTGTTCCGACAACTGCTCGCCCTATGCGGCAGCCCGACAAAAAAAGATCCTTGAAGCCGACATCGGGATTGTGACGGCGCACCTCCGCCATGCCGGCTGCAATATCCATCGCAAGATCCATAACGGCACCGGATGAAGCGAGAATAACCGCGCCGACGAAAATGTTGCGAAGTGAAACAATATTGGCATCCGCATTGACAAGCAACTGGGCAAACGGCATTGTCACTCCGTCAATATACATGACTTCAGTGAAAAACCACGATAATGCAAGAGAAACTCCAACACCCAGCATAGAACCTAAAAATGCCGAAATGCCGACGCTGTTGATGCCTGCGACCAGAAAAACGATAACAGCCGTTAAGACAGCGACAGTTAAAAAACTTATCAGCGAAGCGTTCGCACCATTCAAAACAGCCGGAATGAGAAGTTTCCAGATCGCAAGACAACTGAAGAAAAAAGTAAACAGTGCACGAATCCCTGTCCAGCCTCCAAAAGCGCACAATAGCACAGCAAACAAAACAAACAGAGTCACCGCCCAGCCGATCCGCCAGTAATCGCGAGCAAAAAGAACGGTTTCTTCATTTATCGTTTCCGGCATTTCGACGACAATCGTATCTCCCGCCTTAAAAACCTTATCCTTTTCGATCTCGGCTAAAAGTTCATTCTCGGACGGAAATTCGCGACCGTCTGGAAGCGCTACCTTAAGGCGCTGCGTTCCGTACTTGACAGAGCCTAAATCTTCAACGGAAGTATCATCAACCGTAATAACCTTCGCCGTAGACGTCGCTTTAGGCGGCGTTGAAACCAAAGTAGGCGGATCCGGCTGGACTAGAAGATAAATTGTAGCAATAGCTAAAACAAGTGCAAGAAAAACAGATGTCAATATAGACTTTGAAATCTTCATTTCATATTATTGATAAAAAGATTTAAGCTTTTTACCGACATCGGAATTTTCCATCTTGCCCTTGAAAAGCTCAGCTCCGCAACCCTCTGCGGAAATGATAACCGGTTGACCTGAGTGATGAGTATGAGCCCACGACACACCAGCCCGCTTGGAAACCAATTTACCGAGACGAATGCCGAGAACATGTTTGGAAATCGTCAAATATTCAACAGCATCTTTTTTCTTGATCATATTCGCCAAGAGTTTTTTTAGATCTTTTTCAAATTCGGATTTCAGCATGGCGATCTCTTTTTTCGTAAGAACCATAGGATCGAGCTTTGGATTACCTTCAAACTTCAAACCGAATCCTTTAGTTATCATCTTTTTCGCGTCTTCGAAGTCAAGATTCGGATTCTTTAAGACAGCCTGTCGCATCTTTTCGTCAAACTCTCTGATGCTCGTTGTCTGATGCTTAAGAATAGAAATATCAGAAGCCGTCGTTACGCCGGCAACACCAGCAGTCAAACCGCCTGTTTCATGATCGCCGGTTGCGACAACAAGCGTTTCTTTAGGGTGCTTTTTCATAAATTCGAGCGCGACTTTCACAGCATCATCAAGCGCGAGAATTTCTAATACGGAAGTTGCAGCATCATTGGCGTGAGCAGACCAATCAATACGGCCGCCTTCAACCATGATAAAAAATCCTTCCGGATTGTCAATCATCTCAACGCATTTTTCAAGCAGCTGCGCCAAGGTCGGATAAAGTTCGGCATCATCGTTCGTAATGTCGATATCGTAAGGATAAACGAGATCGGTAAAACGCGTCAGGACTTTACCGTCCGACGGTTTAAGGGCGAGAAAATCCTTTTTGCTTGTTACGACATTATATCCTTTCTTTTTAGCGTAGTCGTAGATATTGCCGTAATTTTTATAGGCGCGCGACTTCTTGTCGTTGTACTTTCTGTCTAATCCGCCACCGGCGAAAAAGTCGAAGCCTGAATTGACAAGATCTGCGGCGATGCGGTAGTTTTTACCTCTTGAAAGACCGCTGGCATAAAAGCCGGCGGGAGTAGCGTGAGTTGTGGTTACCGTCGTAATAATACCAACCTTCTTGCCGGCCTCTTTCGCGAGAGTAGCGCAGGAAGGAACATAATTTCCGTCGGGATCGCAACCGAGCATGCAATTCTTGGTCTTAACACCGCAAGCAAGCGCGGTTGCAGCCGCAGCGGAATCGGTTACAAGTTTATCGGCAGAAAGAGTCGTGGTAAGCCCCTTAACCGTAAGTTCATCCATCGCAAGCGGCCCACGGCCGATTTTGCGGGAAAACTTATCGGTCATAACGCGATGGTTGGCCGCCATGCCATCACCGATAAACACAAAAACATATTTAGGCTGAGCTGCGCTAACGACCGACGAAACAAATGCAGCTACAAAAAGAATTGATATTCTTACTAATTTCATTTTCATTTACTTCTTATTATTTAAACTCTTTAATTTTCAAATTGCAGAAAGAAACCGTTGAGTCACTATGATCCTGAAGAAGAATGCGCCCTTCTGGAATCTCACCCCACGGTTGACTTTTACCGGCGGCGCTAACGCCCCACGAAGCATATTTGGATGCGTTCACGCCATCTTTGAACTTTTTTGACGCGCGATTATATTCAAGAACCTTGACCCCGTTGAGCCAATGCTCAACATTGGAGCCCTTAGCGACGATCATGCCGCTGTTCCATTCGCCCGGGGATTTAAGAATATCATCGGCGTTCGCAGGAAAGATATCGTAGAGCGAGGCAGTCTTGCGGTTACCCTCTTTACCCTTTGAAGAATCGGGATGCCCGTTCTCAAGAATCTGATACTCTTCGCAAGTTCCTTTATTCTGTGTCTCGTCGTAGAAATATTTAACCCCAGAGTTAGCGTATTTAGTAAGACGGAAATCAAACTTGAACGCAAAATCGCGATACTTGGCGATAGTTACGATATCTCCGCCACCACCGAGTTTCTGATCTTCGGGAGGAAGCGGGAACCAGTTCCCTTCTGGGGTAATACCATTGACGGGACGCATCGTAAGCGTACCTTCGTCCACAACCCAACCCTTTGACGGCGGAGTTTTAAAATGATTCTTAACCCCGACCCAACCGTCGAGAGTCTTGCCGTCCCACAAAAGCCTCCAACCGTCAGCCTTTTCTGCATCGCTCAATGTATTGGCGTTGGCGGGAGCCGGCTTCATTACGGCTTTCGCCTTGATGCAATCGGCGACTCCGCGATAGTATCCGAACGACTCCGCCAGGCCCATGGCATTGTCCTTGAAATCCTTCTCGTACTCGATATGGCATACTCCGGTGTAACCGACATCGGCGAGAGCCTGGAAAATCGCCGGAATGTCGAGTTCGCCGCGCGGACCTTCCATTGCGATGTTCTTAACGGAGTCGATCTTGATGTTCTTGATGTGAACATCGAAAATCCTGTCGGCGTGCTTGCGGATGAAAGCGACGGGATCGAGACCCGCGCGGCGCTCGTGACCGACATCAAGACAGACGCCGATGCGCCTGTCGCGATTTGAGATGCGCGCCATCACGGATTCTGCGGTGGGATAGAGATTCGGAATGTCCGGGCCGTGATTGTGGATCGCATAATACATGTCATACTCTTTAACGAGCTTTTCGATCATGTCGAGCATCGCGTCAGACTCCAGGCGATTGGGCCCCCATGCATCCTTGGCCCCCTTTCTGACCTCGTAAGGAACTCCGACGAGAATCTTGACGCCGAGCTTTTTGGCGAATTCGAACTGTTCGCGCACGGTCGCCTCGTCCTTCGCGTAAAGAGGGCCAGTGGCGAGAGTCTTTACGCCGTATCTTGAAGTCTTGTCGAGATAGTCCGCTATTTCTTTTTCGGCGGCGTTGTACTTGAGGAAGAAATCCTTATGACAAAGATAACGACAATCGATCTTCTGCATTATCTTAAGCGACTCGTCCAAAGACTTTTTATTGAACGTGTAACCTGCAATGCCGATTTTAAACGGCACGGCCGCATGAACCGCTATAGATGCCAAAAAGAGAAAAACAAAAAATGCACTCTTCACGCTAATAAACCTTTCAAAATAAAAACAACAGCACGAGACAATCACTTGTTTTTGTTAACGAAGTCGACCACGTCAAAATAATCAAACCGCATATCTTGAGCTCGGTTCGTTGTTACCGTATCAGCACCACGCTTGAACGCGCAAAGAGCCGAGACAAGATCATCAATGGTCCAGACATGAAATTCATAGCCCGCTCCCTTAACCTTCTTGATGAAATCCTCGGTGATAATATCTCGCTTGAAATTGATATCAACACCATCGGCATTCATATACTTTAACTTCTCAATTACATATTCCGGCGTAATTGGGAGCCACTTAGCATTCGCAATCACTTCGCCTTTCTCATCACGTTGCGGAATCTTAGATCCTGTAAGCCAATAAACCTTATACTCGGGCATCGCTTCTTTAATCGCCTTGCACGATTCTTCACCGAACGAAATAAAGAGAGTGTTTTTAGGCGTCGCGTTCTTCTGAGCTTCGAAAACCTTCTTTACGTAAGGAACAATCTCCGGACCGGTCTTGATTTCAACATAAATATAGCGACCGTCACGCGCAAGAGCCAAAACCTCCTCCAAGAGCGCGGGACGGGTTCCTGCAAATTTAGAACCTTGCCACTTGCCCCAGTTGCCTACATCCAACTTCGAAACCTCATCCCATGTAACATTGGCGCAAGAATTCGTATTAGCGCCTCCGGTTGTGCGCGTTAAGTTACGATCATGAAATGTAAAAACTTTACCATCTTTTGAAAGATAAATATCGCACTCAAAGCCAAACCCACGTTCAACAGCCGTCTTAAAAGCCGGCAAAGTATTTTCCGGCGCGTCAATTGATTCGCCGCGATGTGCGATAAGAGTCGTAAAATCCGGCTTATTCGTACCAAAAGCCGTTACCGATGCAATCAAAGCTAAACCTAAAAAACCGCTTTTATTCATGATTTTACCTTTTTAAGATTTCTACGGAAGATCATTAAATCCAACGATAGCCATACCCTCTTCGCTCGCTGCCTTTAAAATCGCCTCGAGCCATTCGGTCTTCATACCGATGCCGCTGGGCTTTTTCGAAATATCGTGCGAATAGAGGACCATCGTCTCGTTATTGGCGGCAGCCCTGCGGATTCCTTTGAGAAGATCGTCGATGTCGGTGTTGTAATTAGTACCGATACCGACGCCGCGCATAAGACGATTGGTGGCAACGGCCGCTTCGCTCATATACATCGCATCGAGCTTTTCGAACGGTACGAGCGTGTCACGCTTAAGTCCTTTAGGATCATGAGGTCTCGCCTTAGGTAAGCCACCGCGAAGGCGTTTGAAGCCGCGCTTAACGAGCTGAGCGTCAATGTCGGGCGTACTGGCGTTATTTGGATACGCCATTGCCGTCGGCACAATACCGACAGACGCATAAGCCTTCATCTGAGGAGCCAATTCATCATCCCAAAAGGCATCAAAACCTTTTTGTTTGACATAATCTGTCGCTTTACGGTGATGAACCGTATGCAAACCAACAGTATGCCCCGCGTCGTGGAGTTTCTTCAACGCTTTAAGCGCACCCGCACTTAAGGCGCTATGCGGAAAGAAACTCGCTTTGGCGTTATACTTTTCAAAGATTGGCATGACAGCGACCCAACCATTCCAATGGCAATCATCGAATGTGAGGCACAACCTGCCGCGCTTTGAAGGGCCTTGAGCCTGCGCCGCAAGAGAACTCAAACATAAAACAAACAGCAATGCGATTTTTTTCATATTCTTAAAAGACAATTATTTTGAGCGTGTATTATAATAATTAAAAAATCAAATTGCAAATATTAGTTTCTCCCTATCCAGTTTTTGTCACTATTTTTTCATTTCATGCAATTACATCACTTTTGCTGATTTTCATCGGTTACAACAACCTTGAAAAACGCCGAATCCAGCACTTTTCCCTCGACTTCCGGCTTATCAATCGTCAATACGGCTGTTTCTCCATCTGCTGGAATCGGGTCGGTGACAGAGATGGGGTTTGCCGCACATGCCGGTTGATCATGCGCCTCTACGCTATAGAATAGGCCGACCTTAGTATTGGTAATACCGATTGTAACCGTCTTATCTGAAACTACAATAGCATCACCCTTGTTTTCGTCGGTCTCGCAGATTACAGGTCTGGCAAACGTATTAAGCTTAAGAGAAATAACATTATCGTTCAAAGTCGCAGTATAATACTTAGGAACTGCACACCTTACATTTCTCCAAGTAATTACCTGAGATCCTTCTTCGCCCGTAAGCGAAGGAGCAGAAGGATAAGTAATCTTCTTAGACACACGCGCTTCATCAAAAACTTTTTCAGGAGATATTGGAGTGCCGTTGACATCAGGCTGCAAAACATACCTAAACACAACAATACCCGAGCCGCCGTTGCCGCCGTTGCCGGTGCGGCCGCCACCGCCGCCGCCACCGCCCTGGTTAGCGAGTGCAGAAGTCGCGGCTGTCGTAAAACCACCATTACCGGCGCCAGTACCACCATTGCCAGCGCCCAAAGCACCGCTATTAACGGCTCCGCCGCCGCCGCCAGAACCATAGACAAGCATCGTGCCTGTAATATCGCAAGCAAGACCCTCACCACCGGCACCACCAAAGATGTCAGAAGCGGCTTTACCTTCGGTAGTAGCACCACCACCACCACCAGCACGATAACTCGAAGCACCAGCTCCACCCTGATTACCAAAAGCAGTATAAGATACGACTTTGCCGTCAGAACCTTCTACATTACCACGAGTCGCATCGCCTCGACCTGTAGCTCCCGAACGAGAACCGGAGCTCGAACCACCTGCGCCACCGGTTTGCGCGCCGCTAGACGTAGAGTTAGCGGAGGTTGAGCCAGGATCGCCACCACCAGCATTAGCAGTAACAACTGTTGTGCCTACAGTAAAGGAAGAATTCTCAGCTTGCGTCTTAACAGCACCATACGGAGCTACTTTATCGGCACGAACACCACCACTGCCGCCTACACCAATCTTAATTGAAACAGCGTCGTCTTTATTAAGATTCATAAGACCTGTAACGACACCGCCGCCGCCGCCGCCGCCGCCGGCTTGATAAAATTCATCGTATGTTGTATTATCAGCGCCGCCGCCACCGCCGCCACCAACGACGAGGAATTGAACATTCGTAAGGTTAGCGGGAGCAGTCCAGTTGATTGTCGCGGCATGATTCGTAAACACAAGAGCTACTTCATTACCCTTTTCACCAAGACCAACGACTTTATAGCCGTTATCCATAGACTCTACTTCAGCAATATACCAATCGAAATCCTTAGATTTGTTAACATCACCGTCGCTCCAAGCATAGCCATCATTAAGTGTTATGCGAACTGTCTTCTTACCGACAGTAACACGATCCTGAGTAAGCTCTTCTACACTATAAGCATAAGTATCAACGATACCAGACGTTAACTCAGAGCCCGTATACGCCTTGGACGAAATCTTAGGCTTAACATTAGTTTCGGCATCGACTGCAATATCTTTATCTGAATATGCAAAGCGCAAAACGACGATGCCAGAGCCGCCCTCACCACCATTCTTACCGTAGCTACCGCCACCGCCGCCACCGCCTTGGTTAGCTTTAGCAGATGTACCATCCTGTAAAGCTATTCCATGGCCAGCACTTGTATCGGCATCTGATGAAGCTCCTCCGTTTTTACCAATACCACCGCCACCACCAGCACCATATACAAGGCTTTCGCCAGTAATATCAGTAGTAAATCCTGCACCACCCATACCGCCATTATTAGAACCTGTAGAAGCAAGACCTACGCTAGTAGCGCCACCGCCACCGCCACCGGAAGAGTAACCGGAGTCTGAAGTATAGCTCATGCCTCCTTTGTTTCTAAATATCTGTGCATCGTAAATATTCGATGCTGCATCAGCTCCAATATATGTAACTGATGCAAGCGCAGTATCGGCAGTACTCTTAGTTCCTCCCGAATTGGAACCTCCGACCCCAACAGCAGCTGTATTATAACCGCCGCCGCCACCACCACCATATGCAGTGATGTAAGAAACTGCGCCAACTGAGAACGAACTTAATCCTCCAGAAATAGCACTACCAGTACCTGTTGTTGTGCCAGATCCACCAGTACCATTATCACCGCCCTCGCCAACTGTAATAGTAAGAATATCAGAGATATTGAGTAATTTTACAAAGCCTGTTACGACAGCACCGCCGCCACCACCGGCGCCTCCTTGCTGCTTGTCGTTCGACCCACCATTAACGGCACCGCCGCCACCGCCACCGCCGCCAACAACGAGGAATTGAACATTCTTCGCGCTCTTAGGCATCGTCCATGCGTAATTATCAGCATTCGTAAAGACTACCGCTACCTGATCTTTAAGTTCGCCAAGATCAGTAACGATATAACCTACCGCAGGATCAATCTCGAGCTTAGGCTCTACAGGCTCATCTTCACCTTCACCAGGTCCAGGCTCATCGGGATCTGGTTCAACTACAGGAGCTTTAATATTAAATGTAATTGTCTTAGCAAGAGCGCTATAATTCGCAGTGTCAGCTACAGTATACGTAATTGTATATGTGCCGGCGGCTGTAGGCATTTGAGTAAACTCTTCGCCGTTAATCGTAACTGCAACATCGCCGAACTTAGCTACACCCGCCGTCAAAACGCCAGCCGTTTCACCTACCGTCCACTCAGTTAGAGTAATCGAAGGTTCAGTCGTCCAAACGTTAGTCGCCTTAGCGATTGTCCAATTAACGGTAATCGCGTCAGTTGTACCGTCAGCCCAAGAGAAGCCTTCGTTAGGTGTAATGGTCGCTGTATAAGAACCGGCATTCGTCGCCTTAGCCGTACCGATAATCGTATAATTCTCACCTTCTATAACAACAACCTTCTCAGCTCCATCATAAATAAATGATGTCGTAGCGTATTCAGGCTTTTCAATTTTCTCAAGAACTACAGGATCTTTAACTTCGTTCTGAGAGTAATAAAGAATATTACCTTCAAATGTTAACTTGGCCCCGCGCTCCGAAGTTACATTTACGCCATCGGCATAAGCTTCAAGAGTCGATGTTGGAGCTGTTTGAGCAGTTGTGCTCGTAAACTTAACGAGAGGAACCTTGGCCGAGCTCTTATAATCAGTTACATCGAGAACAATCTTAGAACTACCGCAACTTGTAAGAGTCTTCGCCTCAACAGCAGGATTAGTTCTGCCGTCAGCAGGAATCTTAATATCGTACGTACCGTACATCTTAAGAGAACCTGATGTCTTAAATTGAGCTTCACGATCAGTACCGTCGCGAAAGATTACCTTAGCGCCAATACCCTTATCGTTAG
Source organism: Kiritimatiellia bacterium (assembly GCA_045656285.1). GTDB lineage: Bacteria > Verrucomicrobiota > Kiritimatiellia > RFP12 > UBA1067 > UBA1067. Next base: position 14,695 of record JAZOQY010000036.1, on the reverse strand, counting down.
AAACATTCTGCGAAACACTCCAAACGCCATTAGAAATTTCAACAACGTGAGTGCCAGCAATCGCCTTCGTACTAAAACTATTGCCCGAGAGCGTTCCATCGCGAACAACAAACTTAGAATTAGCATTTTGTGGGCAATAACACCAATCAACTGTATTATCACCTTCATATACAAGCGTAAAGCCTTCTGCCGGAATAAGATATTTAGTAACATTATTATCAACCGCATATTTCAGAACAACTTTATTTAATACAAGAGTGGAATTATTCGCACCGATTAAGCCGACCGTGTCATTTTCAAATGTTGTAAGACCTCCATCAATTAAGAGCGTACCGTTTTTCATCTTAACGAATACATTTTCTTCAAAAACGAAGAATCCATTATCGATAGATTTCCATGTTTGCCCCTCGAGATCAATACCTTCAGGTGCTGTAGATTGGTCAAAATGTATATGTGTAGTAATACCACCAGGGTAGCCCCAGCAGCAAGGATTATTATTACCTACCGTTCCCGAGAAACCTTCCCAGTTAGCGAGGCTGCGCCATTTATTATTAGCACCCTTACCTCTCCACTTATATGTAACACGAGATGGATCGCCAGCGCGCTTGATGGTCGACTTAGCGACAGTAAGCACATCAGACGATACAGAATTTACTACCTCAACTTCCCATGTTAAAGTATCCTCTGCATTCTGATAAGGAATATTAACTCTAAAGTATCCGTTCTCATCAACAACGACTTCTTTAACATTATTACACACCGTAGAATTAATAGAATACTTAATTCTAGCTGTCGTAGTACCTTCGCCAAGCTTCATGACGCCACTAACATAGAAAATCGGCTCCGGGTAGGTAACGTAGCCCGCATACGCCATTAAATCAGACGGATTAGCGGTTATCGTAAATGCAATGCTCTTGGTAAGTTCGCCAACAGAAATCGCATTATAATTATCTGTTCCCTCGCTGGAAGCTAAGTAAGTAATTACATAATTACCCTTCGTCGTCGGGAGCTGACCATTAAAGACTTGAGCTTCGCCGCCATCCTTAGAAATGGTCGCTGTTACCGTACCGAACTTAGTAACGCCAAGCGTAAGAACTCCGCCCGCCTCACCAATATTCCAGGTATCAAGCGAAATCTCAGGATTCTGAACCCACTCGTTATTCGCCTTAGCGATTGTCCAGGTTACCGTACCATCAGTTTGGTTAGAGAAGGTATAACCATCTTTTAAGATGACCTGAGCTGTGTAAGTTCCGGCATTGACAGCCTTATAATCGCCAGCGAGCGTATAACCTTCGCCAGCGGGAACACCAACAAGCTCAGAGCCAGAATAAACAAGACCCGTAACAGCATTGGGGAGCGAGATTACGCCAGTCTTCTTATCCTGGGAATAAACTATCGCCTTAGATTCGGGCGTTGTAATTGCGCCGCGATCGGCTACCGTATTGCCGGCTACCGTAAAGGTATATTCTAAAGCCGCAGCACTACCAAAAGTCTCGCCAAAGCTCGCGATCGTAACCTCGCCCGCGGCTGAGAAATCGATTAAATCGAGATTAATCTTAGCTGCTGTATCAGCAGCGAGCGACGCCGCGCTAATGGGCAAATCGCGCCCGCCTTCAGGAATGACAACATTTAAAGTTCCAAGAATCTTCAACGCGCCAGAAGCAACGATTTTAGCATTAGAATTCAAAGTTATGGTCGCATCTGCCGCTCCGAAAGTAAACGATTCGGCCATAACATTAAGCGTACCATTTACGAAAGCAACATCGCACATATTACCGAAAATGGGTTTAGCTTTATAAATATTACCTCCAAGATCGATATTAGCAATTACTTCAGAATCGAAATAAACTACCGCATTCTCGGCGTTAGGATAACCGTATGAATCTTCAGGCGAAACCCAGTTAGCGGGATTATTCCACTTATTATCGCCGCCGTTACCGGTCCAGGTATATGTAACAGTCTCATTGGACGAAGTGCTTATCTTTGTTTCAGGCTCTTCAAGCATCAAAGATCTGAACTTAGCGATCTTCTCACGTGCAACAGATTCCGAAACGCCGGCATCACGCGCACAGACAACGAGATAATTTTCGCACTGCTCCTTTAATGTAGCTCCACCGTATGATGGGAAATTCAATACTGCCGCATCAATAGGCGTATAGCCGTAACCGTCAATCATCGGCTCATTAACGTAATAAAGCCATGAAAGACCGAAATCGCGCTTAGCATCATCGGCAGGAACGCCTAATACACTTAAAAGAATATAGCCTACCGTACCCGCACGATCCTTACCGTGAGCGCAGTGGAAAATAATAGGATAATTCTCTTCAATCGTAAACTGCTCAAAAACCTTCCAGATAGCCTTACGCTTTTTCTCTGCATCTTCGCCATCATCAGTTGCGGTAACAATTGCTTTTGAGTATGAAGGGAATGATGTCTTAGCGTTTAGGTGAGCGCTAAAACGGGGAATATCAGGACTAATGTTGGATACTTCAAGATCTTTCCATGCGCTATAATAAAGGGCATAATCCAAATATGTGTCTAGAACCTCGTTCGTAGAACGAAGATCTATATCAAGTTTAATACCAAGAACATCAGCGAGATAAGGCATTTCAATGCGCATACCGATGGAGTTGGTAGGTGAGCAAGTCTCAAGTTCAGCCGAGCGGTAAATCATGCTCTGCTTAACGACCTTACCGTCGGTCGTAACCCAACCGCCAAGATCGCGGCCGTTAAGGCAGTCCATACCAGGACCATCGGGACCGTTCTTATCGGCGTAGATAAGGCGCGGTACACCAGATTCTGTATAGAAGTGACCAACAGCTACCGAAGAGCCGTCATCTACAGTCCACGTATAATTACGGCCAACTTCAGGATCCCAATAAAGAATGGAGTTTTCGCTCGTAGTTACGCTATAAAGCGCCTTAGCATCGCCCGATTCAAGGTCGCGCGTACGATAAACGCTAACCGTGTAAGACGCGGCATTACCGGTCCACTCGAGCTTAACAGGCAACGAGTTAGTGCAATACTCGTTACTGTACATCTTACGAGTAGCAGTACCGGCCGTCGTAAATGTAGAAGTCTTAAGCATATCCGCACTTTGGATAATCGACTTTAACTTTTCGCTCATCGTCGAAACAGTCGAATAATCAGCCGGACTTACAATGGTAAGATTTGAACCAACTTCGGGATTTTCACCACCGCCAACGTCTGGCTGACCTGGCTCAACAGATGTTTTCTCAATCGTCCAATTAATCGTAACAGCACCAATCGTACCATCAGACCAACCGAAGCCAGCGTTTGGAGTAATAATCACTGTATAAGAGCCTGCGTTAATCGCCTTAGCTGTACCAGTTAGAGTGTAATTCTCACCTTCAGCGATAACTACTTTCTCAGTACCATCATAAGTAAAGCTCGTTACATCTACCGTAGGTTTATCGACATAGCTAAAGCTGATATCGGTATCGCGCTTGCCCTCGATGTAGTTAAGCTCGATGAGTTTTTGCTTAATGAAGTATGCGATAACCTGGTAGCCCTTCTCGTTCGGGTGGACGGAGTCGCCCATGAGACCGGTTGTCTTAGTATTCCAAGTTGTCGCGTCAGCCTGAGTCTGGGTCATAGCGCCGAGCTTAACCGCCGTCTTAAGACCGTAAAACTCCATCAACTTATAGAGGTTAAGATAATGCTCGCCAAACTCCTTAGCAAACGCTGACTCGATTTCGTCGGAACGATGACTACCGGAAACGGTAGATACAACAACATAACGACCAGACGGAATCTTAGCTACCGTGCCGGAAATCATCGAAATGTAGGTTGTATAATCCTTAGGGTTGCTAGCCGGCCAATAAGGTTGACCCATTTCATCATTCGTACCAGTGAAGATTACCGAAATCGCGTCATTATAAACGAGCGCCGTATCGGGCTTAAACGGAGTTCCTGCAGGAATTACCGTTTCGGAGCCTTCAACGCTGACGCGCTCCCAGACCTGGTCGGTACCATAGCCGCCAGTATCCTTACGGCTAAAGTAAGGGTGACCAACTTCAGTGCCGTGAATACGAACGCGCTTATCGCCGAACCAACCGGTCATCGAACCATAAACGCCCGACGGCTCAGGATATGTTTCGAACGCGGGATATTCAGGCGCCTGAAGACCAGCGAAGTAGTTAAGCTGACCATCGTTATTGTATTTACCGTTTACCAAGTGAGGATACTGAAGGTCGCGTACATACTGTAAGCCGCCATTAATACCGTACGGATTATCAGCAGTAAATACAATATTGGTAGGCGTCCAAACGCCAACACCGCCGGCAGGAAGCGTAGCGTCAAAGCGCGAAACAGTATCAACGCCGCCCAGCCAAGCGAGAATCGTATCGCTCCACTGCTGAGACTTACCCTGACCGATAACATTGTACTTAGTATCGATCATACCGGCGAGATAATACTGATAGTTAGCCTTAATCGTCTTACCGCTTAAGCGACCATCGAAGTAGTTACTGCGATTATCAATCGTAATTTCTGCCGCGCCGTCACCGTAAGTGATGGAGTCGCCGTAGCAGACAATCGTATTAGCGGCGCTGAAATCGGCGGGGAGTACCCAGAAGTCGATTTCGTAAACTAAGGGCTCGACACCCGCGGCACTCGCTGTCGCGCGGAACGTATAGGTACCGGGATTGAGCGCGGCAATCTGAGTGGCTGTATAGTTAGCCGTAACCGTTCTATTTTCGCTCGCGCCGTTGAATACGGTTATCACCGTACCAGCATTGAAGATCTTCTTAGAGAGCGAAGGAATTTCACTCCAATCAGAAGCGGGAGTTGGAGGAACTTCAGGCGTTTCGCCCTCTTCCTCTAGCGAGAAGCGAAGTACGACGATACCTGAGCCTCCGTTACCGCCGTTACCGTTGGCGGTAGAGCCGCTTCCGCCGCCGCCACCGCCCTGATTTGCGAGAGCATCATAACCAGGACCATCATGGAGAGAATTACCAGCACCAGCACCAGTACCCGCTTCACCACCACAACCATCGTTATTCACCGAGGAGCCACCGCCACCGCCAGAGCCATAAACTTTCAATTCACCTGTGATCTCTGAGGCTAAACCTTCACCCCCCTTACCGCCGTGCCAGTCGCCTGCGGCATTACCATCGCCGCCAACCTCAGTAGCACCGCCGCCACCACCAGCAATCCAATAAAAATCATATATAGGCTCAGTATTACCCGCGCCACCAGCCTTACCAAATACTTCCGAATAAACAACTAGGCCATCAATTTGAGAAATGACACAGTCTTCAGTTGAAAGAGGAGCTGTCTTTGTAGCGCAACCGGGACGAGAGCCACCGCTCGAACCGCCAGCCTTACCAGCGTTAGCCTTACTAACACTTGAAGACGTATCTTGCGCACCACCATCACCACCACCGCCATACGCAGTTACGGTAAGCTTATCAGCATAAACGAAGGAGCTGTTTCCGCCATTCTCGGAAGCACCATAACCGCCATATTGATTAACAGCACACTTACCAGCAGTACCACCCTTACCAACGTTAATAGTAATAGCAGCATCCTTTTCAAGCGTAGCTACAACACCAGTTACAATACCGCCACCGCCGCCACCAGCGCCAGTTGTACGCGTATTGGAAGAATTATTGATAGCACCACCGCCACCGCCGCCGCCGACGACGAGGAACTGAACATTCTTAAGATCCTTAGGCACCGTCCAAGTAATAGTAGAAGCAGCATTCGTAAAGACAACGGCGTATTCGTTACCATTAGCGCCGAGACCAGGGACAACATAGCCGTAGCTGCCATTAACCTTAACGGGGCTCGCCTCAATTACAGTAAATGCAATCGTCTCAGTAAGAGCGCCATAGTTGTTAGAATCTGCGACTGCGAAGGTAATCGTATAATTACCCGCCTCTGTCGGGAGAGTCTCACTAAATGTAACCGCCTCGCCATCCTTAGTCATAGAGGTGACAACCTCACCGAACTTCGCCGCGCCGAGAGTAAGAGTCGCCGCGTCTTCGTCGGTATACCAGGATGTCTTAGTAATATCGGGCTTAGTATTCCAAGAGTTGGAAGCCTTAGCGATGGTCCAGTTAAATGTAATCGCCTCGGTCGTATCGTCGCTCCAAGCATAGCCGCTCTTTAAGGTCGCTGTAGCAGAATATGAACCTGCATCAACAGCTTGGGTCGTGCCGCTAAGCTCATAACCTTCGCCAGAAGCGAGGGCTACCTTCTCAGCGCCATCGTATGTAAAGCTCGGTGTAGCGACAGGCTTAGCAACCTTAACCGTCTCGACAACAACGGGCATCGAGAAGCGAAGTACGACGATACCAGAGCCTCCATTACCACCCTTACCACGGTATTGTGCGCCGCCATCAACATTACGGCCACCGCCGCCGCCGCCACCACCACCTTGGTTGGCGAGACCAGATTTAGCATTATAAAGTCCATCACTGTGCTTACCACCATCACCGGCACCAGTACCACCAACTCCGTTGACATAGGCATCACCACTAACCTTAGTATTTCCACCACCGCCGCCGGAACCATAAACTACACTTGTACCTGTAATAGAAGATGTTAAACCTTCACCACCCTTACCTCCAGCGGCATTCGAGGTAGAATTTCCTCCAGCGGCTGTCGCACCACCGCCACCACCTGAGGCGGCAGCGCCAGTTGAATATGTATAGCCACCTTTCTTACCATATGATTTGGCAACTACATAAGCACAATTCGTCACAAAGGAACTAAATGTGTGACTTGCTACTGATGTCGTACGAGCACCGGCATTAGATCCGCCTTGTTTTCCAACACGATCGGCAGATTCATTATCCATTCCACTATCACCGCCGCCACCAGGGGCGCTTACATATACAACTCCGTTATTAGCAATGCTTGAAGCTGACCCAGATTCACCAGCTGAAGTTGCTTTCGCTGTATTACCGCCAGCACCACCCTTACCGACATTAATTGTTAATGTTGCGCCTTGAGAAACAGAGAAAATCTTGCCAGTTATCACACCGCCGCCGCCACCGCCAGCACCGCCTAAGTTTGCAGACGTTACGCCGCCGCCACCACCGCCGCCGCCGACAACTAGGAATTCTACATTCTCAAGGTCTGCGGGTACGCGCCAAGTTATCGCACCAGCATTTTCGTTTGTAAAGACAACGGCGTATTCATTAGCGTTTCCGCCAACATTAGGAACTACATAGCCGTAAGTACCAGCGAGCTCAACAACACCAGGCTCGAAAGGCTCCTCGATCGCGACGATCGTCCAGTTAATTACGATGTCATCAGTCGAGTTATCGCTCCAGACATAGCCAGCGTTAAGCTTAATAGTAACAGTATAGTTACCAGCCTCGGTAGCCATAGCATTGCCTACGAGCGTATAGCCCGCGTTAGAAGCTACAACGCTTTTAGCCGAACCGTCGTAAGTGAACGAGGTCTCGCTAACAACAGGCTTCGCTACAGCGATAAGCTCTTCTTCAGGCTCTTCAGTCTGTCCGGTATCTACAGTAAAGCGGAATACCACAATACCGGAGCCACCGGAGCCGCCATTGGCCATATAGCCGCCGCCACCGCCGCCGCCGCCTTGGTTAGCCTTAGCGCTTGACCCATTAGCTTCAGCAGCAGCATTACCGTCACCTGCACCTGTACCACCCTTACCGCCAGGACCTTTACCTAAATAAATATCCATTGATGTCTTATCAGTTCTAGCCTTAGATACACCGCTGCCGCCGCCGCCGCCAGAACCATAAACTACAGCCGTTCCAGTAATCGAAGACTTCAAGCCCTCGCCACCATCACCAGCATAACGTTCTTCCTGCTTTCCGCAATGGGTTGTTGTTACTGTCTTATAATATGTATCTCCACCTTTCGCTGTAGCGCCGCCACCACCGCCGGCAACATAATTATATGTATTAAGACCGCCAGGATTACCAAATGCTTTATAATACGGAATAAGCGAGGTATCATCAAGAACATAACCTTTAGTAGCCTTACTCTGGGTAGTGTTGTCTTTATACCGGTATTTCCAACGCGCACCAGAGCCTGAGCCACCGTCTTCAGGACAATTCGAAATAGAATCAGTATTATTTTTTGCTCCTAAATCGCCGCCGCCCGCATACGCTTTTACGTATACATTACCACCGACAGAGAATGAAGAGTCGCCAGCCTTACCAGAATCACCGTAAGCAGTATGTGTTTTTTCATCATTACCAACGAATGTTATATTTCGAGTTATAACACCCTTTTTACCGCCAGAGCCGCCCTTACCAACAGCAACGCTAATTACACTACCCTTAGCGAAATTAACAAGGCCTGTAACGACACCGCCGCCGCCGCCGCCAGCACCGCCGGTACCACCGGCGCCAGCAACAGTACTACGGCCGTCAGCACCGCCGCCGCCACCGCCGCCGACGACGAGGAACTGGACATTCTGCAACGCTGCGGGAGCTGTCCACTGCATTGCAGTAGCAGTATGGTTAGTAAATACGAGAATATATTCGTTATCAGCAGGCTTAGTAATATAACCCCACTTTTTATCAATCGTTACCTCGCCGATCTCTTCATTAGGATCAGTTACATTTACAGTTAAGGTTTTAGTTAGCCCGGTATAGCCCGAAGTCGCAGCTACCGAGAAGGTAATGCTATAGAAACCAGGCTGCCAATCCTTCATTGTCGCGAGCGTACCTGAGAACGCTGCACTATCCTTCTTAATCGTTACTACTACCGGCGTTCCGCTCTTAGCTTCACCGATAGAATACGTTACAGTAGCGCCCGCATCCCAAGCCGTCTTCGAAATAGAAGGCTCAGTTACCCACTCGTTCGTAGCCTGAGTAATCTTCCAAGTAAACGATCTTGAAGGCTCTGGATTATTATCATTCCATATCCAACCATCTTTAACAGTTACAGTAACAGTATAAGTCCCGACCTCGGTTGCCTTAGTTACACCGCTGATTGTATATCTTACATCTGTAGACGAAAGTCCGCAAGTATGTTCTGTACCATCATAGACATAGTTCTTAATAAGAGCTGTAACCTCATCAACTTTCAGCTTCTCGTCAGCACCGGGAATCGAGAAGCGAAGAACTACAATGCCGCTGCCGCCGTTACCACCGATAATCGCATCAGGCTTCCAATCCAATGCATTAGAGCCCTCGGTCGCGCTCTTCGGGTAAGTAGTACCGCCGCCGCCGCCACCACCTTGGTTGGCCTTAGCCGATTCGCCGGATCCGTCGCCGGCGCCCGTACCGCCCGAGCCGCCGTAACCCGCCATATTACCCTCAACGATATTACCCCTTAAGCCGCCAGCGCCACCAGAGCCGTACACAATTTCAGAGCCGGTAATCGTCGATACAACGCCCTCACCGCCGCCGCCACCAATTTGATAACTGCTCGTCTTTTTCGCATTCTCGCCAACCGTCATAGCGCCGCCACCGCCAGCAGCAGCCTTAGGAGTTGTAGAAAGTATGACACCGCCTTTGTTACCAAAAATCTTGTAATTAAGAATGTTCTCAGCTGCCGCCGCACCGATCGCACCCTTCTTCGGTGTACCTTGAGCAGTCGTTGTTCTACCGCCCGAGTTAGAGCCTCCGAGCTTAGCGTTAAGACCAGCGCCTGGGTCACCAGCACCGCCATAAGCGCGAGCATACTCAACCGAGTCTACAGCGAAATAGCTGTCTTGACCAGAATATGCACCACCTACGCCGTACTCAGTGCCATCGCCGTCAGGGTCGACGCCAACGCGACTAGAAACAGTCGTTTCGGTCGTAGTCGTACCGCCAGCACCGCCCTTACCGACAAAAAGCTTAATCTTCTGACCTCTTGAGAGCGAGTTTACGATACCAGTAACGACACCGCCGCCACCACCGCCGGCACCACCTTGAGTGCTACTGATGGCGCCGCCACCGCCGCCGCCACCGACGACGAGGAACTGAACATTAACGAGGTCGGTAGGAACTTCCCAAGTAATTTCTTTATTAGCCGTAGTAAAGATGGCCGCATATTCATTCTCACCTTCGCCGAGGCTGCTCACAAGTTTACCGTCGGCCGAATCGACCTTAAGAACGAAAGATTCACCACCAGCCGAAAGCTGAGCGATAGTCCAGGTAACATCAATAGGATCAGTAGTTCCGTCGCTCCAAACACGACCAGGTTCGAGCGTAATAAGAACTTTATATTCGCCAGTTTCAGAAGCCTCGTTTACACCCGAAACCGCGTAACCAGAGCCCGAAGGTACGCACTGCTTAACGGATCCGTCATACGCGAACTCTGTCGTGTAGACAGGTTTAACAACTTCTGTAATATACCCGAGCGAAACGAGCTTATCGCGAATTAAAGCCGCCTTAATCTTATAACCGGCGGACGTAAGGTGAACAGAGTCACTCGCGATAATCGAACCGCCAAAATCATACCATTCACCATTAATCTTAATATCTAGCTCCTTGGCGATACGCTCAGCATTCTGAACGAACGCGAGGCGCAAGTTGAAATAATTCTCTCCGAAATCAGCCGCGTAAAGCTTTTCGGTCTCGGTAGGCTCTGGGGACTCGACATCACCGCTGGGGCTGGAGCCGTCAGGATTAAAGAGAGGAGAAACGATGAGGTATCTGCCGCCTTCTGCTTTAATCTTCATCGCCAGAGGACGAATATGGTTCTTATAAGTATACGTATAAGGATCATCCTCGCCGTAATCGCCGTTACGATTCCCGATCCAGTCGTTACCGCCCATACAGACGATCTTAATAGCGCTCTTATATTCTTCAACAGTCGCGCTCTCAGGAATAAATACTGAACCGGCAGGAATCGTCACATCCGCCGCGAGAGTATCAAGCGCCGTGACCTTAAGGCTCGCAACATCATCGCCCTGAATTCTTACGCGATAGCCGCCTAACGTACCGACAATAGAATCGCTCGTAGTTCCGGCTGTATAATTCTCAGAAAGCGGATAAACAGGAGTAATAAAGCCCTTAAGGTCTGCATCAGCAGGTAATGCATCCATCGAATTACCGTAGGTGCAATTGTTAAATACGAGCTTCTTGTTAAGAGTTACGCTACCGGACTTAGGGAGCGTAATAGCCGTATTAACCAAAACTTCCTGAACGCCGAACCAAGCCGAAACGTGGCTCGCGAGGGTACTGCCGCGAGACTGGTTAATGACATTATAATTATCGGAGAGGAATCCGGAGAGCCAGTAAGGATAGCTCTCGGGGACATTCGCAACACCCTTCAGGCGACCGCCGAAGTAAGTCTTACGATCATCCATCGTAACTTCATTAGCCTTAGAGCCTCTCGTTACAGAGTCACCGTAAGTGATAATAAGTTTATTCTCAGAAACTACAACAGGAGTTTCAGCCTCAGGCTGAGCCTTGACTGAATAACGAAGTACGACGATACCGGAGCCACCGCTACCGCCGCTGGCATCCTTATCGCTGTCGTCGCTGAGAGCGCCACCGCCGCCGCCGCCGCCCTGGTTGGCGAGCGCGTTCGTGCCGCAACCCTCGATCGCGCCGTCACCGGCACCGTCACCACCCTTACCGGCATAAGCGACTTCAGTCTTAGATGCCGCGCCAGCGCCGCCGCCTGAGCCATAAACCGTGCGCGTACCGGTAATATCAGAAAGAAGACCTAAGCCGCCATTACCGGCAGCATAAACACCGTCGCTTAACTTAAGAGCGCTGCTGCCTGCTTGAGTAGCACCACCGCCGCCAGCAGCAACGCAATATACTCCAGCGAGACCTGCGCCACCCTTATTACCGTACATCGTGTACGAGAGAAGCGAAGTAGCGCTCGAGCCGATTGAACCAGCTGCAGTGTAAGATTGGGCAGTTGTAACATTACCGCGGTTACCGGCGTTAGATCCGCCCTGAGGAGCGACTACACCGTGACCCGCGTCATTACCGCCGCCGAACGCAGTTACAAAATCAACATCATTAACCTTAAAGGACGAGTTAGAGCCGGCTGCACCTGCGCCCTTGCCGGTAGTACCTGTCGAATAAGACGTGGACTTACTACCACCATCACCGCCGGCGCCGACGCTGATAGTAACTTTATCGCCGGCTTTAAGGCTAAAAATTGAACCTGCGACAACACCGCCGCCGCCACCACCGGCACCGCCTTCATATTCGCTCATAGCGTATGCCGCGCGACCGCCACCGCCGCCACCGCCGCCGACGACGAGATATTTAACGTACTTAAGATCCTTAGGAGCCTTCCATGTAAAAGAATTAAAATAGTTAGTAATAACTACTGCAACCTCATCGCCATCCTTACCAAGACCGGTTACCGAATAACCCGCGTCAGAAATCGCATTCTTAGTAATTCCCGCGCTGGCGACAACATCAGTAATCGACCACGAAATCTGCGCATTAGCGGTAGTGCCGTCAGCCCAAGTATATCCCGACTTTAAAGCGAGTGTAGCCGTATAAGAGCCAATGTCAGTCGCCTTAGAAACTCCCGTAATAGTGTAGCGCTCATCATCAGGAATACCTACGAGTTCGCCGCCAGTATAACTGAACGAATTGCCAGTAGGCTTAGCAACCTTAGCAGCTACAGACTTAGTCTCGATATCTTCAAGCATTATAGACTGGAAGTCGGCGATAACGGCGGTCGAATCGCTGGAACCGTTATACTTCCCGCTGGCTACAGCCTTAGCGCAGCAATCCTTAAGATACGCTACGCAATCCTCCTGAAAATTAGAACCGGAGTAAGCATCCAATTTAGATTTAATACTGTTAAGACCGAGGTAGCCCATTACATCGCTATCGCCCGGTTTATTCATAGCCACGTCGCTCTTGGCGTCAGAATACCAGGTAAAGCCGAAGTCACGGCGGCAATCAGTTTCAGAAACACCGAGAGAGCCTAAGATAATATACGCGAGCGCACCAGTACGATCCTTACCATGGGAACAATGGAAGAGGGCAGGCTCACCTTTCTTAATTGACTTATAAAGTTCGTAAAATCCCATCCAGAAAGAAGCTTTATACTTATCCTGGCTGAATAGCGCATTATAAGACGGGAACTGACCGGGAGCATAATAGTCAACGCAATAACGCCTTACGAGCGGTCCAATACTGGATTCATCAATAAGCAAATAGCCGCGATCATTCCATTCGCAACCCCAGCCGTCCCATGCGCCGACCCAACCATTCGTAGCCACAAATCCATTTTTAACCAAATGATCCACACCCTGACGAAGATCGACATCCAAACGGACCTTTAAATTATCCTGAAGATGCGTAAGGGGAGAATATATTTCTTCATTATCTCGCGAACTGCAAAATTCCAACTGAGCAGAACGGTAAAGTAAGCCTTGCTGAACGCGCTTAGTACCGTCAGAAGTAAGCCAACCGCCGATATCGCGCCCGACACTCGCCTCACCGCCGTGAGAATAAGGATTCTGGTCGTGATTAATAATGCGAGGAGTGCGCTGCATTGTATAAAAGTGACCCGTCGCAGTCGCACCGGTAGAGTCGGTAACAGTCCAAGTATAATTTCGACCGACTTCAGGATCGAAGTACGTAATAGCGTTACCCTCAGTCTGAGCCGTATAAAGAGGCTCAGCCGACGCGCTCTTCTCTAAATCGCGCGTACGATAAAGCTTAACCGTGCTCGTACCCTTAGAGCCGACCCACTGCAACCTAATCGGAAGAGAGTTAGTCAATGCATCGGCATAACCGTTCGCACGAAAAGGATCCGTGTGGGTACCGACATAATAGGTCTCCTGTTTGAGGTAGGTATCTGAATTAATGTCAGTCCAAATGCGATCGCTGACTGTTTTAATTTCAGAGTAATCAGCTGGACTTACAATCATCGGTGCACCAAATGCACCAAATGCGAACGCTAATATAGTAGCAGCAAGCGCTACACCATAACGCACTGAACGAATCATACGAGACTCCTTACTAAACTAATATGTCGAAATATATAATTTATAGCAAGCGTCTCCCGCCTGCTGTAACCCGAGGCCAGCAACATCAAAAGCTCACAGCAAGCGTCTTCCGCATTTATTGCCGCAAGCAATCCAAAGTGCTATTGTTCAACTAATTGTAGAAATTATACACTTTTTCTGTTGAATATGCAAGTTCCGCACAATCTGCTACAAACAGCCGAGAGAAAAATCTTCAGTATTTCTCTCTCTTCGCCCGTGAGCAAAATGACATTTAATTTACGGGATGCCAATGATTTTATTTTCGCCTTCCTTGATCTGATGGCGCTTGCCGTTTAGAATTAGCGTAAAGGAATGATTCGTTTTAACGACGACCTTTTCTTTTGTGGCGATAACCGAACAGACGATATTTCCGAAACGATAATTTTCGACTCCAATGCGTCCATTGATCTTATCGGGGAAATCGCAGACCAACGTTTTTGTAAATGCGTTCGCGCTCTTGATACCGATCACATCTTCAATGAAAAGCGAAATGGGGCCGAGCGCAGACCAACCGCAGAAATCGCTCCTGACAATCTTACCGGACTTTGGCGTTATGGCGGGTTTAAACCCGGTCGGCGAATAACATTCCCAGATTGTGTGCGGCTCATACTCGACATAAGTCTTATACATATGCTCAACTACCTTTTGCGCAACTTTGCGAGCAAGGTCATTCTTACCATATGCGTCGAGAGCTTTGACGGTCATATACGTTGTCGGCAGCCACATCGCGCCGCGCCAATACCCGCCGTCGGCTCTAAAGTCCGCGTCACTGCG
>JAZOQY010000035.1:0-16627 GCA_045656285.1 Kiritimatiellia bacterium | reverse complement strand
TTTTTAATTAAGCCTTATTATTCGAACCTTTATTATAACCTAATTAGGTTGAAGTACGAACAAACAACCTTATATGGTTATATGATGTATAAAGGGGTATCAAAGAAGCTGTATTAGGTATTTTCTTAAGCGTGGGTTTCTCGTTGGGCGAGCGGGTTGGAGGTGGCATTTTTGGCAGGGGCTGTGGTATAGGTGGTTGGTGGATAGGGAGATTGGGAGCGCGAAGCGCGGGGGAGGTTTTTAACCGCAAAGGACGCAAAGAGCGCAAAGGGAATGGGGAAGGAAGTGGGAAGATGTATAGAGATGAGGAGATATTAGTAATACAAACATTATGTTTGAAATACTAATAATTATTTTGGTATAATGTTTGCGAATGGAGGTGAAAAATGGAGTTTTTGAATAGGACAGAGGAAAAGGCGCGTCTTGATGCGCTTTTAGATTCGCCGCGTGGAGAGTTCTTTATTGGGTAGCGGATCCGTTTCTTGATTTCTGGTATAAATTCGCTCTTCCGAATAGATCGCGCCTTGAGTTTCTTGATGATGCGGACAGCACGAGGGAATTCAATCATAAATTTGATGTTTATCTTGGAGGTGTGTGGGAGCGACTTGTGCGCTCGCATCTTGCGAAAGAATGGCGCGGAGTTTCCCGCTGGTGGGGTACGGGAACGAATCGTCAAAAAATGGAGATTGACATAGTAGGTGAATCGTTTGACGGTAAGACATTGTTGGTTGGAGAAGTGAAATTGGCGGCTAATGAACTGGAGGTCGAACGGATAAAACGGGATCTTACGATGAAGGCCGAGGCATTGCCGTTTCGCAATAAATATGATTCGCTTCAAGTTGAAGTATATGTTGCGGATGAGATGGATGTTTAAAGTTAGCGGTTGGAAGAGAGGAAGAGAAATCGGGTAGAAAGGACGAGAAGGACGGAAAGGCTCGAGGTGAGGCGCGGGAGCGCCGAGAGCAAAACGCGGAAGCTGGGCGGGAAGTTTTTTGATAAAATATTGATTGGAGGATAAATATGAATCGTAATGTAGTTTGTATTGGTGCCGGGTATATCGGTGGGCCGACGATGGCGGTTATCGCCAAGATGAATCCAGATCGTAAGGTTATTGTTGTCGATATCAATGCGGAGCGGATTGCCGCGTGGAATTCGGCTGATTATGCTTTGCCGATTTATGAGCCTGGACTTGTGGATGTCGTCAAGGAGGTTCGCGGCAAAAATCTCTTTTTCAGTACCGATATCGAGGGCGCGGTCAAGGAGTGCGATATTATTTTTGTTGGCGTTAACACTCCCACCAAGATGTTCGGCAAGGGCGCAGGGCGCGCGAGCGATCTTCAATATTGGGAGGCGACCGCCCGCGAGATCAAGCGTTTCGCCAATGGCGACAAGATTATTGTCGAAAAGTCTACGCTGCCGGTCAGGACGGCCGCAGCGATGGAGGCGATTCTCAACGATCATGCCGAATATGAATTCACGGTTTTGAGTAATCCTGAGTTTTTAGCCGAGGGCACGGCGATTAGGGACTTAATTGAGCCTGACAGAGTTCTTATCGGCGGGCCTCAGACAGAATCGGGTTTCGCCGCGATAGATGCGGTTGTCGACATTTATGCCGCGTGGGTGGAGCGCGAGAAGATTCTGACGACCAATGTCTGGTCGGCGGAGCTTACCAAGCTGGCGGCAAATGCGTTTCTCGCCCAGCGCGTCTCGTCGATAAATGCGATCGCGGGGCTTTGCGAGGCGACGGGCGCCGATGTAGACGAGGTCGCCAGGGTCGTCGGGGCGGATAGCCGCATCGGGCCCAAGTTCCTGAAGGCGGGTCCCGGGTTCGGCGGCAGCTGCTTCAAGAAGGATGTTCTCAATCTCGTTTATCTTTGTGAGTCGTTCGGGCTTCATACTGCGGCGGAATATTGGATGGGCGTAATCAAGATGAACGACCATCAGCAGGAGCGCATAGTTTCGCGATTGTTCAAGGAGATGTTCAATACGCTCGCCAACAAGAAGATTGTGCTTTTGGGCTTCGCGTTCAAGGCCGATACGGGCGATACGCGCGAGACTCCGGCGGGGACGGTCGCGCGGCTGCTGGCGGATGAGCATGTCCGCATAACGATCAGTGATCCGAAGGCGCTTGGGAATGCGAAGAAGGATCTGGCCGATCTTGACGGCATCGTTTATGAAGAGGACGAGTACAAGGCGGTGGCTGATGCAGATGCCGTTGTCGTGATGACGGATTGGCGCCATTATCCGACGCTCGATTGGCAGCGGATATACGATTCGATGCGAAAGCCCGCGCTTGTCTTCGATACGCGCAACTGCCTGGATCGCGGAAAGCTGAAGGATATCGGATTCAAGGTTTTGAATATCGGCAAGTAGGCGAGGGGCGGGCGCGCATAGAAACAGGGAGCCGGAAACTGTATGTACTACATAAACAAAATTGTTGGTTTCATTGTCAGCCCGATTGGTGTGGCGATCATCGGCGGCGTGGCTGCCGTCGTTTGCGCGAGGTTGAAGCGCATGCGGTTCGCCAAGTGGATCGGAGGCTCGACTGTCGCCTGGCTGTGGCTTTGGATGACGCCGATGATGACATGTATTGTCGGCGTTCCTCTTGAGAGCGAGTTTCTAGTTGAAGGGCGGGTGCCGGCTGTGGAGGATTTTCCCGAGGCCGATGCCATTGTGCTTCTCGGCGGCTCGATGGGGTATGACGATGAGCTTGGCTCCCACTCCGAAATGTCTGCCAGCGCCGATCGCGTCCGGCAGGCGGCTCGGCTCTGGAAGGCGGGCAAGGCCCCGAAGATAATCGCCACGGGCGACGGGGCGCGGGAGAGCACGCTTGAATTGCTTAAGGAGCTGGGCGTCGATGAGGCGTGCGTTGAGTTTGTGGATGCGAGGAACACCGAGGAAGAGGCGAAGGGAGTGGGAGAGATTCTAACGCGCAAGGGGGCGCAAGCGGCTGCGCGAGACGCCAAGATGCTTTTGGTGACGAGCGCGTGGCACACGAAGAGGGCGAGGATGATGTTCGACAAATACGCAAGTAGCGTTGATGTCGTGTGCGCGCCGGACGATTTCGAGATGACGATGGCCTTCGAGAATGCGTCGTGCTGGAAGTTCCTTGGCGTGGATGCGTATGTGTTCCATCTCAATTCCGTCGCGTTCCACGAATGGGTGGGGCTTGTCGGATATTGGATTTTCAGATAGAAGGGCGCGAGCCGGTCTGAATGAAGTCGATGCTTGAAAGATGCCTTGGGTGGCTTAGGGGGAATTGGCGCAGGATCGTAAAGGTTCTCTGCGTTTCCTTTCTGGCGTCGCTGCTGCTTTTTGCGATATTTCTTGCAATCTCCTACCACGTTATCGATTGGACTGACGAAGGGTTTGACCGGTATCCCGGCGGGATAGTGCTGCGCGATGCCGACGGCGGGATAATCCGCGTTTCGTTGGGCGCAGGGGATGTCGATTCGCGTCCTTTCTACGAGGCCGACAAGGACGATTGGATCGTAAAGGCGATTGTCGCCGCCGAAGACGGGACGTTCTTCGAGCATTCGGGCGTGAGGCCCTTGAGCATTCTTCGCGCGGGATGGCAGAACATCACGAGC
The DNA here is from genome assembly GCA_045656285.1 of Kiritimatiellia bacterium. Taxonomy (GTDB): domain Bacteria; phylum Verrucomicrobiota; class Kiritimatiellia; order RFP12; family UBA1067; genus UBA1067. Next base: position 13,037 of record JAZOQY010000035.1, on the reverse strand, counting down.
CGCCGCCGCGTTTCGGGCGCGTCGACGATCACGATGCAGACGGTGCGTCTCATAAAGCCGCATGAAAAATCGTATGCCGCAAAGTGGGTCGAGGCCGTGCAGGCCGTCAAGATGGAGCAGCAGAAGGACAAGCTCTGGATCCTTTCGCAGTATCTGAACCGCGCGCCTTTCGGCGCGAACTTCATCGGCATCGAAGCCGCGGCGAACGGCTGGTTCGGCAAGAGCGCGAAAACGCTGACGCTTTCCGAGGCCGCTCTTCTTGCCGGAATGGTCCAGGCTCCTTCGCGCTTCCGGCCCGACAGGTGCTACGACCGCGCGCTGAAGCGGCGCGAATACGTTCTTGGCAGGATGGTCGAGCTTGGCTTCGCCACAGAGGAGCAGGCCGAAATCGCGGGGAGTCTCGTGCCCGAGCTGCGCCGCGCTCCAAGGCCGTTCAAATATCCGCATTACTGCGACTACTACATCTCGCGCTTCTGCGGCGGAAACGCTGGCGGTTCGGTTTCTCGCGACATCACCACGCCGCTTATGCCTTCCGTGCAGGAGTTCGCCCAGCGATGCGTCGATGAGACATCGCGCCAGAAAGGATGCGATGTCTCCGCCATCGTCCGCAAGGTCTCGACCGGCGAGGTTGTCGCGATGGCGGTGAGCGGCGATTATTTCGAGGCGGAGTCGGGCCAGGTCAACACCGCGCTTGCCCCGCGCTCTGCGGGGTCGACCCTGAAGACCTTTCTCGCCGCGTTCGCGATCGACATGGGGCTTGTCGCGCCCGGCGAGAAGTTGCCGGACATCCCCAAGACCTACAAGGGGTACACGCCGTCGAATTTCGACGCGAGATGGCGCGGGGCGGTGTCGCTTGACGATTCGCTTGTGCTGTCGCTCAACATGCCGTTCGTCCGGCTTTTGGAGAAGATGGGCGTCGACAGGTTCGGCGCGCTTTTAAGGACGGCGGGATTCGGGCATATCGGTCATGACGATTCGAAGAACGGCCTTGGCATGGCGATCGGCAACGTCTCTGTTTCGCTTGAGGAGCTGACCGCCGTCTATGCCCGGCTGGCCCGCGCCGCAGGCGGTGACGCAGAGCCGCCGTTCTCGGTCGAGGGCGCGTATCTTGTTACGCAGATGCTCTCCAGCCCTGCGCGTTCGATGTCGGCGCTCGGTCATGTCGCCGATGTCAACGCTCCGCGCTTTGCGTGGAAGACAGGCACCAGCTCCGCCTATTGCGACGCATGGACCGTAGCCTGGAATCCCGATTATGTCGTGGGCGTCTGGTGCGGCCATGTGTCCGGCAGGTTCGGCGACAAGACTGTCACGGGAGGGGAGATCGCCGCTCCTCTGGCGTGGAATATAGCCCGGTTCGTCGAGCCTGGCGTCAATCCCGGGTGGTTCCCGAGGCCGGACGGGGTTTCGTCGCGCATGGTCTGCCCGGTCTCCGGGCTTCCCGCAAATTCCGACTGTCCGTCGCCGGTTGAGGCCGCATATTCCAAGCCTGCGTCGAGCGCCCGGCTTTGCGGTGTCCACAGGCGTGACTTCGACGGCAAGGTGGTCGAGCGGCTCGATCCGCTTCTGGAGGCGTTCTACAATCGCGTCGAGGCGGCGTCGAAGCTTGAGATCCTGCAGCCGGCGGACGGGGCGGAATTCGAGTTTGTCGAAGGCATGGGGCAGCAGAAGATAGTGGTGAAGGTCGCCGGCAATCCGTCGACATCGACTCTTTGGTGGTTTTTGGACGGGAAAAGGGCCGGTCGGACGGTTGGCCGCGATTCGCTCGTTCTTGATATGACGCCTGGCAGGCACAGCCTTTTTTGTGTTACAGCCGAAGGCGTCAGTGCGGAAGTCAAGTATCAAGTCTTGGTTTCCGAGTAGGCGAATAAGTCCAGAGTGTTCTTGTAGTTGACCTCTGGCCGCTGTTTTTGATAAAATATCGTCAGTTTTCGGCGATCCAGGTGGGTCGGTCCGGTGGGCTATTATTGATTTTTGACACGTAAGGAGCGAAAAATGGCAATGAACAGTCAGTTGCTGGCGGTTGTTCAGCATATCGAAGCGGAACGCGGCGTAAGCCGTGAAATCGTTCTTACAGCTATTGAGCAGGCGCTTGCTCAGGCTGCCAAGAAGAATCACGATGTCACCAACGATCTTCGAGTCGTTATCGACCGCAAGGATCTTTCGCTCCACGTTTACGATACGTTCGTCTGCTCCGACGAGGATTCCGGTCCCGGCTTCATCTCTCTCGAGCGCGCCAGACGCTTCAACAAGGGCGTCCCCGTGAAGGAGGGCCAGACCCTCGAAGTCGAGATGCCCGCTTCGCGCCTTGGCCGCATCGCCGCCCAGACGTCGCGCCAGATGATCATGCAGAAGATCCGCGACGCCGAACGCTCCAATACCTTTTCCGAATATAAAGACCGCATCGGCGACATCGTTTCCGGTACCGTCTCCGCCGTTTCCCACCGCGATACCTACGTCACCGTCGGAAAGACCGAGATGGTTCTTCCCGCCAAGGAGCGCATCCCCAGCGAGGAGTTCCAGGTCGGCGATCCCATCCGCGCCATCGTCCTCAGGGTCGATCCCGAGGCCAAGGGCGCAAGCGTCGTCCTTTCGCGTGCGAGCGGCAAGTTCCTTGAAGCGCTCTTCCGTCTCGAGGTCAGCGAAATCGCCGACGGCGTGGTCGAGATCATGGGCGTGAGCCGCGATCCCGGCTACAGGGCCAAGATCGCCGTCAGGACCGCCAACGAGAATGTCGATCCCGTCGGCGCGTGCGTCGGCCAGCGCGGCAGCCGCGTAAGGACGATCGTCAGCGAGCTCTCCGGCGAGAAGATCGATATCGTCCGCTGGAACGAGGACATCCGCCAGTATGTCGCGGCGGCTCTCGCCCCCGCGAAGCTCGAGTCGATCGAGATCGATCCTGTCGTTCCCAACACGGTTCATGTCGTTACGCCCGGCGATCAGTATTCGCTCGCCATCGGCAAGCGCGGTCAGAACATCCGTCTTACCACAAAGCTCACCGGCTGGCACATCGAGGTCAAGAGATCGATGCTCGCCGCGAGCTTCGAAGATCAGAAGGCCGAGGCCATCAAGGAGCTCGCCGAGACGTTTTCGGTCTCCACCGCCATCGCCACCCAGATGGCCGACGCGGGCTTCCTTTCGGTCGACGGCATCGTCGAAGAGGACGAGGCGAGCTTCATCGCAGCGACCGGCCTTGACGAAGTCACGGCGAAGGGCGTTTATGCGGCGGCCCAGGCTGTTGCGGCCTTGACGCGCGGCGATTCGATTGACGAATAATTTTTCAAGAGGTTTCAGATTTCAAGGGTTTGCGTATGAGAGTATATGAATTAGCCAAAGAAGCGGGCGTTACGAGCGCTGATGTTCTCAGAGCCGCCGAAAACTGCGGCGCCGATGTCACGAGTGCGATCAGCTCGATCGATGCCGGCGAATTGGATTCGCTCAAGAAGGCCGTTGCCGATCTGGGCAAGGGCGGCGATATCGAGTCCGTTCGCGCAGCCAAGCGTGCTAAAGCCGGTGAGATGCGCAAGAAGTCAGTCGAATCCGACAGAGAGCGCCTTTCCGCCCATCTCGCTACGGCCAAGGCCGCCGCCGAGGGCAAGATTGTTCGCCTGGCGCCTGTCGCTCCCGCGAAGCTTGTCGAGGTCAAGCCTGAAGCCAAGGTCGAAGAGCCTGCGGCGAAGGCCGTCGAGCCTCCGAAGGCCGCCGAGCCCGCCAAGGTCGCTCCGGCCGCGCCCAAGATCTCCGTTTCGGTAGCGCCCCAGAAGCCTGTCATCCGCATGGCTCCCGGCGTCAAGCCCAAGATTTCAATCAATCCCGTCAAGGCTCCGGCGGTGACGAAGGTCGGCCTTTCTGCGGCGGGCTTCAAGCCGCTTCAGCATGCCGCACCGGCTCCGGCCGTCAAGATCACCGTCGCCGCACAGCCCAAGGCTCGTCCTCCGAAGCCTGTCGTCGAGAGCTACGAAGACGACAATCGCGGCAGCCGCAAGGACAGGAAGGATCGCGAGGCCCAGAGAGCGTTCGACAAGCGCGTGCCTCGCGTTGCCGCGCCCGTCCCCCAGCCCGGCGGCCGCATCAGCGTAAACGAGGAATCGCGCGAGATTTCAATTCGCGGCGCCGTTATCGTAAAGGATCTCGCCGCCAAGCTCAACATCAAGCCCAACCGTCTTATCGCCGATCTGATGGCGCTTAAGATTCTCGCTTCGATCAACCAGCGTGTCGAGCCTGATATCGCGACCAAGATCGCCGAGAAGTACGGTTTCAAGGTCACTGTCGAGCATACTCGCGACAAGGCTGCGGCGAAGCCCGTGTTGAAGGCTATCGACGCCGACGATCTCATACCGGATGACGCGCCCGAGACGCTCAAGCCTCGCGCGCCTGTCGTTACCTTCCTCGGCCACGTCGACCACGGCAAGACGACGCTCATGGACTGGATCCGCAAGGAGCACGTCGCCGCCGGCGAAGCGGGCGGCATCACCCAGCAGATCAGCGCCTACCAGGTCGAGATCGCCGGCAAGAAGATTACGTTCCTCGATACTCCCGGCCACGCAGCGTTCAGCGCGATGCGCAGCCGCGGCGCCCAGCTTACCGATATCGCCGTTCTCATCATCGCGGCCGACGACGGCATCATGCCCCAGACCGAGGAGTGCATCACGGTCGCGCGCCAGACGGGCGTCCAGATCATGGTCGCCATCACCAAGGCCGACAAGCCGACCGCCAATATCGATCGCGTCAAGCAGCAGCTCCAGAAGAAGGGCCTCACGCCCGAAGATTGGGGCGGCGACATCATCTGCTGCCCCGTTTCCGGAAAGACCGGCGAAGGCGTCGACGAGCTTCTCGAGAACATTCTCGTCCAGGCCGAAGTTCTCGAACTTACGGCCAACCCCGCCCGCCGCGCCAACGGCTATGTCATCGAATCCGAACTTCAGCAGGGCCTCGGTCCTTGCGCGACGCTCCTCGTTACGGGCGGAACGCTCAAGGTCGGCGACGCGCTTTTGATCGGCGAGCACTTCGGCAAGGTCCGCGCGCTCATTGACGATCACGGCCGCCGCATCAAGGAGGCTCCGCCGTCGACTCCCGTGAAGGCCACGGGCCTTTCCGGCGTTCCGGACGCAGGCGCCGAATTCCGCGTCATGCTCGACGAAAAGCGCGCGCGCACTCTCGCCGAAGAGGCGGCCCGCGAGCGCAAGGAGCATGAGCTTTCGACTTCGAAGGCCGCTACGCTCGACGCTCTCATGTCGCGCATGGCCGCCGAGGGCAAGCGCGAGCTCAATGTCGTCGTCAAGTCCGACACCCAGGGTTCGCTCGAGGCGATCGTCGAGGCTCTCGGCCAGATCAAGAGCGAGAAGGTTTCGCTCAGGATCATCGGCACGGGCACAGGCAATGTCTCTCTTACCGATGTCAAGACGGCTGCCGCCGGCAAGGCGATCATCATCGGATTCAACATCTCCAACGATTCCGGCGTCCAGAGCCAGGCCCGTCACGACGGCGTCAAGATCAATTCGTTCCGCATCATCTACGAGCTTCTCGACCACGTCAAGAACTGCATGCTCGATCTTCTGCCGCCCGAATACAAGGAGGTCGTTCTCGGTCACGCCGAGATCAAGGCCATCTACGATATCGGCAAGCTCGGCAAGATCGCCGGTTCCCAGATGCTCGACGGCAAGCTCGTCGCCAAGGAGCTCTACCGCATCTTCCGCAACAAGAAGCAGATTTGGGACGGCAAGGTCCAGACGCTTCGCCACTTCAAGGACGAGGTCAAGGAAGTCGCCGGCCAGCAGGAGTGCGGCGTGTGCTTCCTCGATTTCGAAGGCTTTGCGGTCGGCGATACGATCGAGTGCTATCAGATGGAACAGCTTCCCCGCAGCTTATGAGCGTCGACAGACTCCAGAGAATAAACTCGCTACTGAGGCGCGTCATTGCCGAGAGCATGTTTACGGTCATGCAGGGCGACAGCGTCGCCCCCGGGCTCATTACCGTCACCGGCGTCAAGTGCGGCAAGGATCTGCGCGACGCGACGGTCAACGTCTCCGTCTTCGGCGACGAGAAGCTCAAGGACATGGCCGTTAAGCATCTTGCGTTGAGGGCCAAGTTCTTCCAGCAGGCGATCAACCGCGAGGTTCGCATGAAGTTTACGCCGCGTCTTGTTTTCAAGCTCGACCGTTCGCTCGAGCAGGGCGATGCCGTTCTCGCGCTTCTGGACAACCTTCCTCCGGTGGCTGACGACACTTCCGACAGAGATGGCCAATCTGACCCAGCTTAAGATGCTGGAAGACCTGAACGGTCTTCTTTTGATCGACAAGCCCGTCGGGCTGTCGTTTTCGACTGTCGTCAAGACGGTCAAGCGCAAGTTCAATCTCGTCAAGGTTGGCCATGGCGGGTCGCTCGATGCGTTGGCGTCGGGGCTTTTGATTCTCCTGTTGAACGATGCAAACCGCTACACCGGCGACATCATGGGCGCCGACAGGTTGTATTCGGGCACCATGCGTCTCGGGCTCAAGACGAACACCCACGACATTCACGGCGAGGAACTTGCCCGCGCTGAGGCGCCCGCCGATTTCGCCGCGAAGTTCCAGGAGGTTGTCGGCGAGTTCAAGGGCGATGTGTTCCAGACCGAGAGCCGCTGGTGCAGCATAAGGCGCGAAGGTTCGGCGGGCTATGAAATCGCCGACACGGGGGAACACAAGCCGTTTCTCGCCCATGTCTACAGGTTCGACGTCTCTGCGCCCGAGGCCGGTTCGGCTTCTGCGGCGTTCACTGTTTCGGCGACAAAGGGGCTTATCGTGCGCACTCTCGTAAACGACTTCGGCGAAGCGATGGGGTCGGGCGCGGCGCTCGAAAGCTTGAGGCGTCTTAAGGTCGGCCGCTTCACCGTTGAGGACGCCGTTGCGTTCGATAAGCTTCTTGAGGCTGAGATGGGTGATTTGCCGTCGTTCGTGAAGCCGTTCGTCAAGGAGTTCTGATCATGCCGGGCGTTGTCGCGGTTGGGTTTTTCGACGGCGTTCATCTGGGCCACCGCAAAATTCTGGAGGGGGCCGACGCGGCGCTTACGTTCAAGAACCATCCGTCCTCGGTCCTCTCTCCCGGATCGGCGAAAGCGCTTCTTATGCCGTATTCCGAGAAGGAGGAGCTTATAAGGTCGTGCGGCGTCAAGAAAGTCATTGCGCTTGATTTTACCTCCGAGCTCGCTTCGATGCCGCCGGACAGGTTTGTCGAATTCATGGGATCTTGCTCCAAGGTCCGCTGCGGTGCCGACTGGCGCTTCGGGAAGGGTGCGAAGGGCGATGCGGAGTTTCTCCGCGAGCGCGGATTTGAAGTCGAGGTTGTTCCGTATGCAGAGCTGGACGGCGAGCGCATTTCGTCGACGCGGATTCGCGAGGCGCTTTCGAAAGGCGATCTGACTCTTGCCAATCAGATGCTCGGGCGGAACTGGAGCGTAGCCGGCGAGCTGGTCCGCGGCAAAGGCGTCGGACGTGAGCTCGGCTATCCGACTGTCAATCTGATGATCTCAAAGTCGTTGCCGGAATTGCCTGCGGGCGTTTATGAGGTGAGTGCGTTCGGGGTCAAGGCCATTGCGAATTTCGGATATGCGCCGACGATGGGGGATGCTGCGTGGAAGGAGAAAACACTGGAAATCCATTTCAAGGGCGATTGCCCGGCGGAGTTGAGCCAGCTTGTCGATGGCTCCGGATTGAAGGTCGAGTTTGTGCGGTTCATCAGGCCCGAGAGGAAGTTCGCGACTCTCGATGAGTTGAAGGCGCAGATCGCTGTGGATTGCGGTATGGTGTGGGGTTTTTAGGTTTCTGGTTGGTTTTAGCCGCTCTTTGCGGCTATTTTGGTCAGAAATATGGTACGGTAACCTAAAATTTGAAACGAAAAAGAAAGGATGGGAAATGATGGGTTTTGACGGGGTGCGGCGTTTCAGATTTTCACAAACTGTAGAGATTTGCTATAATGTTGGAAATCAATACTTAAGAAAGAAAGGTTTTGAAAATGGCAGAAGCAGTTGTCGGTATTGTGATGGGCAGTGATTCCGATTGGCCCCTCGTCAAAAAGGCTTGCGAGACACTCGATAAATTCGGCGTGGCCTACGAAACGCGCGTCATTTCCGCTCACCGTACGCCCGATGTCGCCATCGAATATTCAAAGACGGCCGAAGAGCGCGGTCTCAAGGTCATCATCGCTGCCGCCGGCGGTGCCGCGCATCTGGGCGGTGTTCTCGCTGCGGCCACTGTTCTGCCTGTCATCGGCATTCCTGTCGCGGGCGGCGCGCTCAATGGTCTTGACGCTCTTTATGCGACTGTCCAGATGCCTTCCGGCGTTCCTGTGGCGACCGTCGCCGTCGGCAGCGCGGGTCCCGCGAACGCCGCGCTTTTGGCCGTTCAGATTCTCGGTACCGGCGACGCCGAAATGCGCGAGAAGTTCCGCGCCCATAAGGAGGAGCTCAGGCGCAAGGTGGCCGAGGCCAACGATCGCATTCATTCCTGATTGCGCAAAAGGGGACTTCCCCGCATTGACTGGAACAGCGAGAGGACTGTCTCCGAAAGGCGGTGGGTCAGTCCTCTTAAAAGATAATGTCAGCAGTCTTTCCAGAAATAGATTTTGCCGTTCCGGGGTCGGTCGTTTCTTCTCTCGAGCACGGCGCAGTCTCGGAGGATGAATGGGGCCGGTATGCGCTCCTGAAAGGGGTCGCGCCGGATAATCTCGATTTTTCGCCTTATGATCAGACCCTCTCGGCGTTCGAGCGGCTTGAGCGTGAACTTGCCCAGGCAGGCATGACGTTTTCAAATGTCGTACGGACGTGGATTTACGCCGATCGCATCCTCGACTGGTACGCCGACTTCAACAGGGCGAGAAACGCCTTTTTCGCATCGCGCGGCGTTTATGACCGGTACGTTCCCGCATCGACGGGCATAGGGTGGGCCAACGGGCTTGGGGCAAGGCTTGTTCTCGGCGCGTTTGCGGTATCTCCTAAATCTCCGGGAGCTGTTGAATTCGAGGCGTTGCCCAGTCCGCTCCAGTGTCCGGCGCTGGAATATGGCTCAAGCTTCTCGCGTGCGGCCGAAGTGCGCACTCCCGGGTGGAGGCGCGTGATCGTTTCAGGTACGGCTTCGATCAGGCCCGACAGTCATGAGGTGGCGCATGTCGGCGATATAGACGCCCAGATCGACTGCACTATGAATGCGGTCGATGCGATCTACCGCTCCCGCGGAATGTCACTTGCTGATGTGTCGGGAGCGCTCGTTTACTTGAAGGAAGAGCGCTATCGCGAGAATTGGGAGCGCTGGCTAGACGCGCATGGTGAATATCCGCGCGCGCATTCCCGCGCCATTGTCGCCGACGTATGCAGAGACGAGTGGCTTTTTGAAATCGAATCCGATGCGCAGTCGCAAAATGGCTTAATTGCCGTGTGATATTTGGGCGATTGACAAAACACCGTCATTTTAGGTATACTATTCGCTCCAGCTTTTCGTGGAGAAGGTTCTTACCACAAGGAAAGCGGAACAAAAAAGGAAAAAACAATGGAAGCATACGCAGTACTCGAATCCGGCGGCAAGCAGACGCTTGTCAAGGTCGGTGACAAGATCGAGATTGAAAAGCTCTCGGTCGAAGTTGGCCAGGAAGCAGTCCTGGATACCGTTTGTGCCATCAGCGACGGCACGACGCTCAAGGTTGGCGCGCCCTACGTCGAGGGAGCCAAGGTTACGCTCGTCATCGACGGGCTCAAGCGCGGCAAGAAGGTTTTGAACTTCAAGGCCAAGCGCCGTAAAGGTTATCGTCGTCTCGTCGGTCATCGCCAGTCGATCACCGTCGCCACCGTCAAGGCTATCGCGTAAGGGAGGTAATTCAACATGGCTAGCTCCGCATCTGCACGTAACGGCCGCGACTCCAACCCGAAGTATCTCGGCGTCAAGGCTTACGACGGCCAGGCTCTCAAGGCCGGCTCCATCATCGTCCGCCAGCGCGGCACGAAGATCCACCCCGGCAAGAACGTCGGTCAGGGTCGTGACTTCACCCTCTTCGCCCTCAAGGACGGCAAGGTGAAATTCATCAAGGACGGCAAGGTCGTCACGATCGTCGAAGCCTAATAAAAAAGGTCTAGGCGAATCAAGAAGCCGCTCCGTAAACGGGGCGGTTTTTTTATGGTATAATATAGGCGATGAAAGCTAAAACATTTATTGATCAGGTTGTTGTTCAGGTCCGCTCCGGTCGCGGCGGCGACGGTTCCATGTCGTTTCGCAGAGAGGCTCTTGTTGAATTCGGCGGCCCCGACGGCGGTGACGGCGGTCGCGGCGGCGATGTCGTGTTCAAGGCGAGCGAACATGTGAACTCGCTTCTTTCGCTTTATTACGATCCGAAGTGCATCGCTCAGGACGGCGGCCCCGGTCAAGGCCAGAAGATGTTCGGCAAGCGCGGCAAGGATCTTGTCGTGAATGTTCCGCTCGGCACCGAAGTGTATGACGAGGAGACGGGGCTTATGGTCGCCGACATCACCGAGGTCGGCCAGAAGGTCATTGTCGCCAAGGGTGGCGCGGGCGGCTTCGGCAATGTCCACTTCAAGTCTTCCGTCAATCAGGCTCCGACAGAGCATACGCCCGGCGGCGAGCCTGAAGAGCGCCGGTTGAGGCTCGAGCTCAAGACGATCGCCGATGCCGGTTTTCTCGGCTTTCCCAATGCGGGCAAGAGTTCGCTTTTGACGGTTCTTTCGTCGGCGACGCCCAAGATCGCGAGCTATCCGTTCACGACCTTGAATCCTATTGTCGGAACTCTCGTCTACGACGACTGGGCGAAGGTGACTCTCGCGGACGTTCCCGGCATTATCGAGGGCGCGGCGAAGGGCGTTGGACTGGGGCTTGCGTTTCTGAAGCATCTCGAGCGCTCCAAGGTTCTCGTTTACATCATCGACATGGCCGGAACCGACAACCGCGAGCCGTGGAAGGATTACAAAGTCCTCAAGAAGGAGATCGACGAATATTCCGCAGAGCTCGCTTCGCGCCCGTATCTCGTGGTCGCGAACAAAATGGACGTTGAGTGCTCAAAGGAGAACCTCGAGCGGTTCATCAAGGAGACCGGCATCGAACCCATCGCGATCTCGTGCGACTCGCGCGATGGCATCGAAGATTTCAAGGCGGCGCTGCGCGATATCGTAAAGCCGAAGTCGAAGTTCCATCACACCCACGAGGATCACGGGCTCGATCTTTCCCAGATGCCCGATACGACCGGCGACGAGATTCCTGCCGAGGCGCTTAAGTTCGCGACTTTCTTAAAACTTGAAAAGCCGAAGGCTAAGAGTCATCCGAGCCGCGGCAACATCCATCAGTAACCGGGGAGAGTCAAGATGAAGAAGTGGAACGTGGCGAGCATTCGCGCTGCCAAGGGGGTTCAGAAACTCGGTTGCTGCACGGCTTACGACGCCTGTTTCGCGCGTCTCGCGGACGAGGCCGGCGTGCCGATAATCCTTGTCGGAGATTCGATGGGGATGACGGTGCTCGGTTACGAGACGACGCTTCCCGTAAAGATGGAGGAAACTCTTTCCGCGACTGCGGCTGTCGCCCGCGCCGCCAAAAACGCGATGGTCGTCGCAGATCTCCCGTTCGGCAGCTATCAGTGCGGCGATGATGTCGCGATGAAGAACGCCGTCGACTGCATAAAGGCCGGCGCAGACGCCGTAAAGCTCGAAGGCGGAGCGAGAGTCTCCCATCTCATCAAGAGAATGACCGAGGCGGGGATTCCCGTTCTCGCCCATGTCGGAATGACGCCGCAGAGCGTCAACGAATACGGCGGCTTCAAAAAGCAGGGCAAGACCGCCGCCGCCGCCCATCAGATACTTGTCGACGCCGAGAAGGTCGAAGCGGCCGGAGCGTTCGCAGTGACGCTCGAGTGCATTCCTTCTGAGCTCGCATCCGAAATAACGGGCAAGCTTTCTATTCCCACGATCGGCATCGGAGCGGGGCCCGATTGCGATGCGCAGTGGCTCGTCATGCACGATCTTCTGGGGCTCAACGAATCGGCTCCGTCGTTCGTCAGGCGTTACGCCGATCTGGCCGGCGAGGTGCGCCGCGCGTTTTCGGCGTACGTCGAAGATGTCGCCTCCGGTCAGTTTCCGTCATGAAAGTCCTCCTTCATACCTGCTGCGGTCCGTGCGCTTCGGCCTGCGTGCCGAGGCTCAAGGACGGCGGGCATGAAGTGACGATGTTCTATTCGAATTCGAATATCGATACGCGCGAAGAATTCGACAAGCGCGCAGCAGAGGCGAAGAGGCTCGCAGAGGCCGATTCGGTCGAAATCGCCTTTGACGGTTACGATCACGAACGTTGGCTGAAAGAGGTGGCCGAGGGGTATGAAGCCGAGCCTGAGAAGGGCAGACGCTGCGAGCGTTGCTTCAGGTTCAACCTCGAGCGCACAGCGCGCTATGCGGCCGAGAACGGTTACGATGCGTTTACGACATCTCTATCGGTAAGCCCCCACAAGCCGAGCGCGCTTGTCTTCGCGGCCGGCGAAGAGAAGTCGTCGGATGCGGTCAGGTTTCTGCGGGAAGACTTCAAGAAAAAGGAAGGCTTCAAGATTTCCGTGAGGCGCGCATCAGAGTTGGGACTTTATCGCCAGGGCTATTGCGGATGCGAATTTTCCAACAAAGGTTCCTGCAAGCGGGATGAATGATGTTTCATTGCTAGCCCTGGAATATCTTCAGTTTTTGAGCTGAATTTTCGTTGTATGCCTGATTTCATTAGATGGAACTGATGTTTTATCTTTGAAAGTCTGGAAAAGTGATTTATCTTCTAGATCATATCAATCCACGAAACATCCTGTACTACAGTAAGTATTGTTTAGCCGTCAATGGCTTCGCGCTTTATTGTTGCTTGCTTGTTGCTATGCTATGTATAAATGCGGCCACGGATTTGGGCAACCGTGCTCCACTTTTGATATGGCCGATTTCTGCGTCCTCTAGACCCGCTCGCCAATCTTTAGATTTGGCTCGGGGTCGAGTCCTGCATAAATCGGCTCATCTAAAAAGTATGCGCCCGGCTACGGCCCAAACCGAG
>JAZOQY010000034.1:0-13474 GCA_045656285.1 Kiritimatiellia bacterium | reverse complement strand
TTCGGCATCTCCCGCGACGATGCGCTGGAGCTCTTCATGCGCGTGCAGACCGCCGACGGCTTGACGGGCGATGATTGGATTGCGATGTTCCTTTCGTTCCTCACCTCTCTCAGGGAGTGGCGAATCAAACTCGGCACCGATGAGGATGACGGAAGTTCGGCGGATGAGGAGCCGAGGGGGCTTGAAGCCGGACTGGCTTCCGGAGCCAAGGAGGAAGAAGAAATTCCTTTTGGCTCTTCCAGCGGAATTCGCGTTTGATTTTCGAGGAGGGCGGCTTCCATGAATATGATATCCGATGCCTACAACAAATGGAGGGCGAGCAAAGCGACGGCTGTTGTCGAAGCTCGTCAGACCGGATTCACGATCAACGAGTTCGGTGATGAAGGGACCGTTTGTTTCAAAGACCTCGAGCGGACTTACCAAAGCAACAAAACGCCGGAAGGTCAGAAGAAAAACATCGAAAACACGGTCAATCTCCTCAAAAGCAAGCAGGTCGCTGTCATGACGCCGAACGCCGAGCGAGCCACGAAAAAGGCCCTCAAGCCCAAGCTCGGAATAGGGGAGAAGATCTGTGCGGTGGTTGCGTGGATTTTCAATTGTCCTACAAAGAAACGTGCGCACCGGATGCAAAACGAGATGGAATACAATTTCGGCCGTGCGGCGGCGAACATGATCAACCTCTCGTATCTCAAAGCATCCAATCCGGAAAACTCCGGCATCAGGAAGGCTCAAGAGGGAATCAAGGACAATCTGACGAAATTTTTCGATTGGACGGATCGGTTCGTCGGCAGATTCAATCTCGACAAGACTGAAGCGAACGCGACGGAAAAATGCGAAAATCAGGTCGTTTCCCGCCTTGTCAATTCGCTTGTCAATTCGCTCAAAGACGAGAAAGGCAAGATCTCAGGGGATCCTTCGCAGCTGGAAAGGCTTCTTGATGCCGCCAAAAATTGGCGCAAGCCGACTTCGGCGGATGAAGCCGACGGCAAAATAAACGATCGTATCGATCGTATCATGAACGCGATCAAGACGGAAGTCGGGGCGCGTCTCGAGGCGATAAAGGCCGCCGAAAGGGCCGAACCGCCGCCGCCTCCGACCGGATTGCGGGGGGTCGTGGAGAACGTGAAGAATGCGGTGACGTCGGCTGTGGAAAAATGGAGAAATTCGCTGAAGTCAACCCTTATCAAGAAGACGGACGAGCTCAAGAAGTTCTGCGAATCCATCGGCGGAGAGATGAATGTCATAAAGCAGGCGTTCGAACGGATTTCCGACGATCTCCAGTCCGAGTTGAATAAGCGCGAGACGGACTTCAACCACAAGGATCTCAATGAGCAGGCGATCACCGACGCATTGGCGTCGATGGACAAGCATATCGGCGAAGCGATCAAAAAGGGCCGCGAAATAATCGATGCGCGGTTGAAGAAAGAACTGGTGGACCACACAAACGAACTGCAGGCCAAACTGTTTCTCGGTCAGGACGGTTACGCGAACGTCGACGTCAAAAAGGTGAACGAGCAATTGACCGCCATGTTCCGCCATACAAACGCAACGGTCGAAGATGCGCAAAGAAACATCCTCGAGAACCCGTCGATAAGCCTGCATTATTATGCGGACCGCTTCAAGGAGGCTGATAAGGCCAGGGCTGCGGCACTGCTTCAAAATACCGATCTGCTCAGTTCAAAAGCCATAACGGCGGTGAATAAGGCGATCGGGCAGTTTTCTGCCGCCAGAACCGCGTTGCAGAAAGAGATTCGTCCGACACTCGCAAAAATCGAACTCGCCAACCAATTGGAGAAAAAGGAGTTGCAACCGCCCGAAAACGTCCCCCCGAAAGATTGGCAGGATGCCTGTCGGGCGCTGGGCAAGTTCATTCAAAGAGACGATTTCAACGATTTGGAAAATTTGCAGGATATGCCATCCTCCGCCGTCAACCTTATCAAAGAACACAAGGAACACTTTTTGGAAGGTTTGGGCGGTGACGCGAAGAATCGTCTCGATCGGGTTTTGGGGTACGAGAATCTTAAGATGGGTTTCGACCTTGTCGAACTCGACTATCTCGGATATGGAAGCAAGGAGAACGTCGACTCCGGTTTTCATATGACGTCGCTGTTCTATGACGAATTGCTAAAGAACGTCAACAGTCTCGACGTAAAGGTTTGCAGCAAGGATGCCAATGACTCCGCGGTGGATCGCTCCATCAGGGACAGCATCCTCAAGTCCATGACCGAAGAACTGGATGACACATTCCTGGCTGCGGATTCCGCTCTGAGAAGAACCGATGTGGAGGACACCGAGGAAAACAGGGCGAACGGCGTTTTCTTTGATAACGATAACGGGACCAAAGGCTGGGTTTCGAATGAAGAAGCGGAAAGAGTCGTCACGAATCTGACGAAACTGATCGGCAAGGTGGACCTTTATGTCGCGCAAAAATCGGCGCAGTACCTTGAGAAGAAGATTGCGGACGCCGGCAGCAGGGAGAAAGCGGCCGGTGCGCTTTACCAAGAGACGAAGAGCGACGGTTCGAGCGGTATCTGGAGCGATGAATATTCCATGGAGCGCCTGAGACTGATAGAAAGTGCCCAGGAGTATCTCAGGCCGCTTGTCTCCGCCTACCGTGCTGCACGCGGAATCGTCGCCGTCAATGCGCTTGAACGCATCCGTAAAGACATTCAGTCGATAAGAAGCGCCAATCCCTCGGATATTGAAACGATCAAGCTGTGCAACGCCGCGGAAAGTGCGATTGACAAGGCCTATTCTGAAAGCGTCATCACAGACGGGTCGGTGCCGACGGATTCTTCTGCCCCCCGGACGGTTCTTCCCTGCTGTTTGGGCGTTGGCGAATCGGTGACGGCGCTCAGGGCTCTCTACGATAAAATTGCGAAGGACGGGTCGTCTGCGGACGGAACGTCGCCCGCGGTCGATCTGAAGAGTTTCGCCGATAATATCGATCGTCTGTCGTTCTATGGCGAACACGGGGATAGCGTGTTTTCCTCCAATGTCGGAAGCGTGCATCTGGAACGGACGATCAAGATGATGGATAATCTCACGATCTCCCATAAGCGATCGCGAGATATTGTGGATCTTGTTTCGAATTCGCTTCAGTCGGTCACGACTCTTATGGAGAGAATAAAGAAGCCCTCCGAGAGCAACGAGTACGATTCGAAATGGTTCAAGCCGCGCGACCTTTCCGTCCATCAGGATTCTTTGCGCAAGAACTTCTCCGAATACACCAAAAACATGGACGAATATGTCCGGACGTTGATGGAGGATCAGCTGAGGCCTGATCCCGCCAAACGCCAGACGGCTGCCGACAATGTTCACAAGTCCCTGTCGGCGTGCTACAGTTCGCTTGTGCCTATTGTCTCGTTTTTGGCGGATTATGAGGTTTTCGTCCGCGAAAAGTACGTCGAACACGACGCGCGGAAAAAAGAACTCGAAGCGAAGGTCGCCGCCGGCGCCGCGAAGGCGTATCCTGGCAATGAGGCAATGCAGGCTGCGTACGTAGAGCAAGAGCGGAAAAATGTCGCGCAGAGTTTGGCGAAGGAGTTTCCCGTCTGCTACCAGTCCCGCCCCGCGGAATTGTTCATCGAGGCCCGCACGGCGATCCATAACGTGTTTGGCGCAATCGGCGAGATATCCCGCTTCTTGTCCAGAAGCCTGGGGGATGCGGCGGCGGAGGACAAGTTGAAGATCACCAGCGCGGAAGCCAAACTTGTCCATGTCGACTGGGGTGTTGTCAACGAGGAAATCACCAAGAGGGACATCAGCGATAGAGAAAAAATGAACGATCCCGTGCTCAATGAAGCTTTCAATCCCCAGGTCGAAACGCACGGAATCCGTCTTTTGGCCCGGCATCAGGAAGCCCGAAGAATCTATCGCAACGAATTCAATATCGATTCAAGGTCTCGGGAGACCAATTTCAAGAGCTGGGGTTTTGTCTTTACCGACAAAATCTTCCGCGAAATGAATACGATGTGCCTGCTGCTTTCAAACGAGAAGATGAAGATCGCGCGCCAACCCGAACCCGAAAACAAGTTGAAGGCGTTCTTCAAATCTAAGCCGGGGGATGCGACTGCCGTCATCAAGGAGATCGCCAATCTTATCGCCATGCGCAAGTATATCGAAAGCGATCAGGATTTGGACGAGTATTTGAGCAACAAAGTCAAGTCCAATGCCATTTCCGCGGATGACTACAAAAAGTTCAAGGAATCGTTCGCGGGCAACGACAACATGATCGTTAACCAGCTCGTGTCGCTTTGTTCGGCGAGCAAGGTGTTCGAGACGCACAACGCGTTCGGCTTCGTCAAGAACGAGCAGTACGCCGCCTTTTTGAATCTGTATCTGGGGCGTGCGAAGGTGGATGCCTACACCATCGCCTCCGTCGAGATGGTCGAAAACGCCATCTCGCGCGTCGCCATCAAGAACAAGGATGGCGACCAGGCCTACTATACGCTCAATTTCGACGAAAAGAACAAAAAGATCATCTTCACGCCCGAGAGGTCCGGCAAGTTCAAGCATTTCTCGGTCGATGAATCTGTAGAGTACAAGAGCGCCGCGATAAACGAAAAGCAGACGATGAATTTCCCGTTCGAATACAAAGATAATTCCTTTGTTGTTGAATCTCCCGCTCAGTAAGCCGGTATGGGTAGAGTTGTAGTAGGGAGTTGTAGCTGTAGATAGGAATTTTTACTGTCCGCTTTACAGCTACAACTAACCGCTAACCGCTAACTGCTAACGCCTAACAGCTTACTCGCTTCGAGCTTGCACTTGACGCGCACGTTCTCCTTGGAATTTGGCGGCTACGCCGCAGGTGCATCTCGCTCGGGGGATATGAGCGACCGCGAGGCCGAGTCGAACAATGGAGGGTTAAAATCCTCTGTTCGACTTGGACTTGAGACTTGGACTGATCGCACGAGGGGACTGTTCCCGTAAGTTTTTTAAGTCGAAGTTAGGAGTCGAAGTTGAACAAAGGAATTTTAAAAACCACTGTTCGACTTGGACTTGAGACTTGGACTGATCGCTCGAGGAGGACTGTTCCCGTAAGTTTTTTAAGTCGAAGTTTGGAGTCGAAGTTGAACAAAGGAATTTTAAAAACCACTGTTCGACTTGGATTTGAGACTTGGACTGATTGCACGGGGGACTGACCCCATTAGTGATAATTGATGTAAAATGGCGAGCGGACGCTTTTTTGGGCGATATTTCGCAGTGGGGCTTTGTTTTCATAGAATGATTTACGGGGATAGGGCGGGGTCTTTTGTGTTTTAGATAAAAAAGTATTAAATATTTTAATATCGCTACTTGATTACTGATATAAAAAGTGCTATACTATACCTCAATTCGTCTGAGGAAGGGTTCTTCGGACAGTAAAAAAGAGGAAAGAAAAGAAAATGCAAAGCGCAAACATTCCCGCTCCCGTTCAGGACGACGGACTCGCGGAACTTCAGGAAACCATTGCGCGCGTTAGAGCGGCGCAGAAAATCTACGCAACATATTCTCAGGAGAAGGTAGATGAGATCTTCAAGGCGGCTTCACTCGCCGCCAACCGCGCCCGAATCCCGCTCGCTAAGCAGGCTGTCGAAGAAACCGGCATGGGCGTTGTCGAAGACAAGATCATCAAGAACCACTACGCCAGCGAATTTATCTACAACGCTTTCAAGGATGTTAAGACTTGCGGCGTAATCGATCGCGACGAGGCCGCCGGCATCGAGAAGATCGCCGAGCCTGTCGGCGTTATCGGAGCTGTCATTCCTACGACGAACCCGACTTCGACCGCCATCTTCAAGACCCTTATCGCTCTTAAGACGCGTAATGGCGTTGTCATCAGCCCCCACCCGCGTGCGAAGAACGCGACGATCGCTGCGGCGAAGATCGTTCTCGACGCTGCTGTCGAAGCTGGCGCGCCGAAGGAGATCATCGGCTGGATCGAAGCTCCGTCGCTCCCCAAGACGAACCTCCTCATGAAGGAGAGCGACCTCATTCTCGCCACGGGCGGTCCCGGCATGGTTAAGGCCGCCTACAGCTCGGGCACTCCCGCTCTCGGCGTCGGCGCCGGCAACACGCCCGCGATCATCGACGAGACGGCCGACTTGACTCTCGCCGTCAGCTCGATCATCCACTCCAAGACTTTCGATAACGGTATGATCTGCGCTTCCGAGCAGAGCGTAATCATTCTCGACAGCGTCTACGACGAGGTTAAGGCTCTCTTTCGCAAGATGGGCTGCCACCTCCTCAGCAACGCCGAGCTCGAGAAGACCCGTAAGACGATTCTCATCAACGGCGCTCTTAATGCCAAGATCGTCGGACAGAAGCCCGTCACGATCGCCGCGCTCGCTGGATTCAAGGTTGATGACGACGCGAAGATCCTTATCGGTGAAGTCGAGAGCGTCGAACTCTCCGAAGAGTTCGCCCACGAAAAGCTCTCTCCCGTTCTTGCGATGTATCGCGCCAAAGATATCGAGGACGCTTTCCAGAAGGCCGAGAAACTCGTTGCTGATGGCGGCTACGGCCACACGAGCTCCATCTATCTCGATGAGATCAACGAGAAGGAAAAGGTAGCCGAGTTTGCTGCTCGCATGAAAACCTGCCGTATTCTCGTTAATACTCCGAGCTCGCAGGGCGGTATCGGCGATATTTACAACTTCCAGCTCGCTCCGTCGCTCACTCTCGGCTGCGGCAGCTGGGGCGGCAACTCCGTTTCGGAGAACGTTGGCGTTAAACATCTTATCAATATAAAGACGGTTGCAATGAGAAGAGAAAATATGTTGTGGTTCCGCGCTCCCGAGAAGATTTACCAGAAGAAGGGTTGCCTCTCGCTCGCGCTCCGTGAACTCGGTGAAGAAATGCAGAAGAAGCGTGCGTTCATCGTAACCGACACCTTCCTCTACGCCAACGGCTACACCAAGCCGATCGAGAAGTCTCTCGCGGCCCAGGGTATCATGTTCACGACCTTCTCGAACGTCGCTCCCGACCCGACGCTCGCTTGCGCCAAGGAAGGCGCCAAGCTCATGGCCGGCTTTAATCCCGACGTCATCATCGCCGTCGGCGGCGGCAGCGCCATGGACGCGGCGAAGATCATGTGGGTTCTCTATGAACACCCCGAGGCCGACTTCAACGATATGGCAATGCGCTTTATGGATATCCGCAAGCGCGTCTACCGCTTCCCGAAGATGGGTGTTAAGGCGTCGTTCGTCTGCATCCCGACTTCTGCGGGTACCGGCTCCGAAGTAACTCCGTTCGCCGTTATCACCGACGAAACGACGGGGACCAAGTATCCTCTCGCCGACTACGAGCTTATGCCTACGATGGCGATTGTCGACGCCGATATGCAGATGTCCGCGCCTCCCGGCCTTACGAGCGCCTCGGGTATTGACGCTGTTTCCCACGCTCTCGAGGCTTACGCTTCGATGCTCGCGACGGACTATACCGACGGCCTCGCCATTCGTGCGCTCCAGACGATCTTCACGTATCTCCCCGCTTGCTACGATGCAGCCGTTGAGAAGCGCGCCGATCCCGTCGCCCGTGAGAAGATGGCCAACGCCGCCACCATCGCCGGTATGGCTTTCGCCAATGCGTTCCTCGGCGTAATGCACTCGATGGCCCACAAGCTCGGTGCGTTCCACCATATTCCTCACGGTATCGCCAATGCGCTTATGATGGAAGAAGTACTTCGCTTCAACGCCGATCCCGTGCCGCGTAAGATGGGTACGTTCTCTCAGTACGGCTATCCTCACGGTCTTGAGCGTTACCTTGAGATCGCTACGGCTCTCGGCATTCGCGGCCGCAACAAGGCTGAGCAGTTCGAGAACTTCATCGCCGCCATCAGGGATCTTAAGGCGCGCGTCGGTATCAAGCCCACGATCCGCGATTACGTCCCGAACGAGGAAGACTTCCTCGCGCGTCTCGACGAAATGACCGAGCAGGCTTTTGACGATCAGTGCACGGGCGCCAACCCGCGTTATCCGATGATGAAGGAAATCAAGCAGATGTATCTTAACGCTTACTACGGCAAGCATAAGAATGTCTGATGGTAAAAGTTGAAGTTTAAAGTTGAAGTCGAACAAAGGATGTTTAAGTTTTTTACTTCCACTAAGAAACTTTACTAATTCCATTCTTCGACTTCACCTTCACCTTCAACTTCGACTTAAACAAAAAAAGGAGATTTGAAATGAAAAAGAAAACAGAGACTAAAAAGTGCGCACCTAAGGCGACCGCCAAGAAGGTTGTTGTTAAGAAGGCTGCCAATGTTCTTCTTGAGCGTACCGATAAGGTTGTAACTAAAGATAAGGATAGCGTCCTTAAGATTTTCGGGCCCAGCTACAAGGTCAGCGCCATTCTTAACGAGGCGATGAACGAAGCTCGCGCAGCTGAGACCGGTCTTCCTGTAGCGAAGGTTCTTGAAGTTCTTAAGATCCGCGATCACTGGTGCATCCGCCGCGAGTGGATCGAGGGTAAGACTCTCGCTGAGACGATGGCTGGCGACAAGAAGAATCTTATGCGCTACTTAAAGGAGTTTGTCGCCATTCAGTGCGAAATCTTCTCCAAGACTTCCGAGCGCATGGGCAATCTCGCCGACAAGCTCGACAAGCAGATATCCGCCTCCGCTCTTCCGAGAGAGACGCGTTACGATCTTCACATGAAGCTTCAGTCGATGCCTCGCGGCAAGGCTCTCTGCCACGGCGACTTCAACCCGACCAACGTCATCATCACCCCCGGCGGCGACTGGCGCGTCATCGACTGGAGCCACGTAAGGCTTGGCGATCCTCTCGCCGACGTCGCGCGCACGTATCTTCTCTTCTGGCTTTCCGGCCATGTCGCCGCGGCCGAGAAGTATATGGCTCTCGCGTGCGAGGCTCTCAAGGTCAAGATCGCCGATGTCCAGAAGTGGCTTCCGATCGTCGCGGCGGCTGAATCTTCCAAGGAGCAGAGTGTTAAGAATCACGAGCTTCTCCTTCACTGGGCTAGCGTAGTCGATTATGAGTAGGCCTACAATTACGATCTGCATGGGCAGTTCGTGTTTTGCGCGCGGCAACGAGAAAAATGTCGAATTGTGCGAGAAGTTTCTCGCCGCGCGCGGTCTCCGTGACGAAGTTGATGTGGTCTTAGGCGCGAGCCTCTGCACCGGCAACTGCGCCGCGGGCCCGATAGTCATCGTCAACGATAAGGTTCATACCCAGGTTGACGCGGGCGTTATGACCGATTTGCTTGAAGAATTATTCCCGGCTTCACGCTAAAGGAGCGATATGCAGAAGACATCACCGGTTTACACGACCGAAAACGGCTGTCAGGATTGTTACAAGTGCGTCCGTCACTGCCCCGTAAAGGCGATTCGCATAATCGGCGGCAAGGCGAGCGTTATCCCAGAGGCCTGCGTCTCGTGCGGTGAATGTGTTAAGGTGTGTCCCGCTCATGCCAAGAAAATCCGGAGCGATTTGGCTAGACTTAAAGATATGCTCTCTTCGGGCGCTAAAGTCTACGCTTCAATCGCTCCGAGTTTTACCGGTTATTTTAAAGGCGTGAAGATTGAGCAGTTGACTGCGGCTTTAGTTCGCGCCGGTTTCGCTGGAGTAAGCGAAACGGCGCACGGCGCCGAATCGGTAAGCGCTCATGTTTCGAGACTTCTCGCCCAGACGTCGTCTCCGCTCGTTATTTCGAGCGCATGCCCCGCGGCGGTCGATATGATCCGGAAGTACCTGCCGAAGTTCGCGCCGTTTATTTCGCCGCTACCTTCGCCCGTTCGCGCCCATTGCCGTCAGCTTAAGGAGAAGTTCGGAGCCGAATCGAAGGTTGTCTTTTTCGGGCCCTGCGCGGCTAAAAAGACCGAGGCCGATATGTATTCGAGTGAACTTTCTCTCGCGCTTATTTTCCCTGCACTTGAAAGACTTTTGGAAGATAAGAACATTTCCTTGAAAGAGACGCTTGAGCCAGCGATGGGTTTCGCCGAAGAAGGGCGCTTTTATTCCGTTGAAGGAGGTATGAACGATACTCTTCGCGACGCCTCCGATGCTGTTCGTTATATTTCCGTTTCCGGGCTTGATAATTTAAGACGCCTTTTTTATGGTGTCGATCCTGCGACGATTGCCGAAAAGATGGGCGGACGCAAGATTTTTATTGAAGTGCTCGCTTGTCCTGGCGGCTGCATAAACGGCCCTGCGATGCCTCCTGAAGGTTCGTCGCTAACTACGATAATTGAGACGGATGTCGTAAGCCCCATCCGCACGAGCGCCGGGCGCTGTTTTTCGCACTGCGGAGTTTCGGCTTATCCCGCAACGCCTGTCGTCGAAGACGAGCCTGATGAGCAGCTTATGCGCTCGGCTCTCGCTCGCGTCGGAAAGATTTCCAAAAATGACGAGGTTAATTGCGGCGCGTGCGGTTATTCGACATGCCGCGAGTTCGCCAAGGCGCTTTTGGCGGGTAAGGCTGAAGAAGCTATGTGCCATACTTGGCTTAAGCGTAATTTCGAAAGAACTTCGAACGCTCTTATCCGCTATATTCCCGCTGGCGTTGTTATCGTCGACAATAAGGGGGCCATACGCGAGTGCAACAGGCTTTTCGCTGAACTCGCAGGAGCTGTCGAAGAATTTGACGCGCTCGGTAATTTAGAGGGGCTCAACGTTGAATCGTTCCTCCCCGAGTTCGCTGACCTTTTCGCGAGCGCCGTTGGTCACGGCAGTGAAATTGTTAAATACCGTCAGCAGTGGCGCGGCCGTATCATCAACTTAAGTGTCTTTTCGATTGCTCGCGGAGAATTCGCCGGTGCTGTTGTTCAGGATGTTACTCAGAACGAAGGTCGCCGCGAAGAAATTGCGGCTAAAGCGCGTGAGGTTATCCGCAAGAATGTCTATACGGTTCAGCAGGTGGCGCGACTTTTCGGTGAACATATCGCAGAGACCGAGGTAATGCTCAACGAAATTGCAGGCGCTTATGAATCCCAGACTAAGGGTGTTCGTCTTCGCGAGCCTGATAACGGGGATTACTTAAATGGCTGATTCTCTTTTTATAGAGATGGAGGCCGCGCAGTTTACCAAGACTGGTCAGGCCGCGTGCGGGGATGATGTGCGCTTTCTCACGGTTGAGCGCGAGAATCGTCACCTCGCCGCGCTTTCGGACGGTCTTGGTAGTGGGGTAAAGGCTCACGTTTTGGCCAATATGACTACTTCGATGGCGATTAAGTTTCTTGAGTCGAATATCCCAACGCTCGAAGCGGCCGAAATTATTATGGACTCATTGCCAGTCTGCGAAGTGCGTAAAATCGGTTATGCTACGTTCTCGCTTTTTGACTTTCGCCTTGGTGGTCGCGCTAAGATTACTGAGATGGGCAATCCCGGTTATATTCATTTACGCGGCACTACTGAGATTAAGCCTTTGAAGGATGAGATGGTCGTCTCAGCCCATTGGCCCGATCGCGAAGTGCGCGAATGCGAGGCTGATTTTCGTCCAGGCGATAGAATCATCATGTGCTCTGACGGGGTTACTCAGGCGGGGCTTGGTCAGAGGCGCGATATGAAGTTCGGTTGGCGCCGCTCAGGCGTAATGGAATTCGCCAAGCGTCGCATCGAAGCGGACGGAGAAATTTCAGCGCGTGATTTATCGATGGCGATTGCGCGTGAAGCGCGTTACATCGCTCCAGGCGGCTGTAAGGACGATATCAGCTGTGTTGTGGCTTACTTGCGCCATCCGCGTGTAATGCGAGTATTGACGGGACCGCCTTATTATCGGGAGAATGACGCGGAGTATGCGCGTCAGGCTTTGTTGGGCGATGAGCACACGGTAATCTGCGGCGGAACATCGGCCAATATCATCGAGCGTGAGTTGGGTGTGAAGGTGAGGGTGTCGTTAGCCGATATCCGCAAAAGCGGAGGTTTGCCTCCAGTCGGACGCATTGAGGGCATCGGTATCGCGACTGAAGGTATTCTTACTCTTTCGCGCGTTTTGTCGGCGATTGAAGAGATGCGCTCTCCGGAAAATGAACCGCAAGCCGTAAAGATGATATTAGAGCGTATGATCCGCCATGATCGCATTGAATTTGTTATAGGTACCAAGGTTAATGAATCGCACCAGGACCCGGGCATTCCCCAGGAACTGGAGTTGCGCCGTTCGGTGATTCGCCGTATGCAACAAGCATTAGAGCGTAACTATCGTAAGGAAGTTGTGGTATACTATTACTGAAACCCGATTATAAAAATCATTGAGGAAATTCTGTTATGGAAAAAATCAAAGTAGAAATCTGTTGCGGTACCGCCTGTTATCTTTTGGGCGCCGCAAAACTGATGAATATCGAAGAGGAGCTTCCTGAGAATTTGAAGGATAAGGTTGATATTCAGGCGAGGACGTGCCTCGGCCTCTGCGAGCGCGATCACCTCGGCGGCGCTCCTTATGTGAAGTTCAACGGAACTGAGATAATGGGTAACGCTTCCGTCGAGAAGGTGCTCTCCCGCCTCAATCAGCTTGTCGAGGGTGCTGAACAGTCATGATCAACGGCGCTACCTACATTCGTCGCGAACTTTTAATCCGTCTTGTTCGCGCTTTCGACGACGGGGTTCTCAGAGAGGAAATCGATCAGATTCCGATAAGACTGCGACCTAAAGATTCAGACGCTTCGCGCTGCTGCATCTATCATGACCGCGCGGTATTAAAGTATAGGCTCATGGCGCTTTTAGGCATTTCCGCCGAGGAGGAGACTGATGAAGCCAAGACGCTTAGTGAATATTTAGACGAGATTATCGGCGGCGAGCCTCGCGAGATCAGCGAAGACAGCGAGTTTGAGCGAAAGGTGGCGCCTCTTTCCGTCTGTGCGCCGGCGTGCAGCGGCTGTCCCGATGCGCGTGTCGTGTCGACGTCCAATTGCCGCGGATGCTTCGCGAGACCTTGTGTCTACAGCTGTCCGAAGAATGCGATAACGGTGACGAACGGACGATCTCAGATCGATAGCTCCAAGTGCGTCAAATGCGGTAAGTGCATTTCGGCGTGTCCCTACAACGCGATTGTTAAAACGACGGTGCCTTGCGAAGAGGCCTGTCCTGTTTCCGCAATCCGTAAGAACGAGCGCGGAGTCGCCGAGATTGATTTTTCAAAGTGCATCTTCTGCGGCAAGTGCTTTATGGCGTGTCCTTTCGGTGCAGTCATGGAGCGCTCCCAGATCGTTTCGGTTCTTTCGGCGATGAAGCGCGGCGAGAAGCTCGTGGCGATGGTCGCGCCCGCAGCGGACCGTCAGTTCCCCGGGACGGTCGAGCAGCTTCTGGCCGCATGCGCAAAGGCCGGATTTTCGGACGTTATCGAAGTCGCGCTCGGAGCCGAGAAGACGACGGAGCATGAGACCGCGGAATTTCTCGAGCGTATGGAGCAGGATTCGAAGACCTTTATGACGACTTCGTGCTGTCCCGCTTACGTGAATCTCGTCGGCAAGCACTTGCCTGAACTGATTGACAAAGTCTCGCTCACGCCCAGTCCGATGGTCTATACCCACGAAATGGTACGT
>JAZOQY010000033.1:0-39101 GCA_045656285.1 Kiritimatiellia bacterium | reverse complement strand
TGCGCGAGACCGGACACTCCCGGCAAGCAACGGAGACGCGCTATCGGAGGTAAGATAACGAAGAATGTAAGTTTGGTATCGTGTGCGGTAAACGCACTTTATGCGACGCGACGAACTCCCACAGCATGACATGTGCGGCGGAGATTGCTGCCGCCAGCCGAGCGCTCGCTTTTCAGATGTGGGGAGTTGCGCTGGACTGCGACCCGAAGACGTACTCGTGTACGTCGAGCGGTCGCAAGGACGCGCAAATCGCCCATATCAAAAGCTGAGCACGGTTGCAGCAACATCCGCCGCGATATGAAAAGTCTCGGTAAGAAGATGAAAAATAATGAGGCTATGATTATTACTGTAGTACAAAATATTTCGTGGGTTGATCTGATTCAGAATAAGAATCGCTTTTTCAGATTTTTAGACGATAAAACATCGGTTCCATCTAATGAAATCAGTCATACAACGAAAATTCAATCCTAAAAACTGGGGATATTCCAGCCCGTCAACTCCAGTTGCTCGCAAGCCTACCTAGTATGCTTTAACACGGTAACGGTGCGCGCCGGCAGGTAAAGCTTTACCTGCTGAACGAGTTCAGAGCGCTCCTCGACGAGCTGAGAAACGTACGACTGACCCGCGGCGATTCGCCCCTGGCCGCCGAAACGCTCCTCGTCGGAATCGAAAAAGTGCCTCCATTTGGTGGCGGGAGGCACGATAACCCCGTAGTCCGTATAGGAATTCGACGGATGAAAATTGAAAACGAACATCAGCTCGCCGCAGATGAACGCAAGAACCTTGTCGGGCTCGTTGGAAAGCAGATGTATCGGCCGCACGCGTTTACGGTTGGAGGCAAGCGCGGAGATCATAACCTCATCAAAGTCGGCAAGAGGCTTGAACCTGAGCTCTGGATCGTCCCTCAGCGACCACTGGCGGCGGGCGTGGGAATAATTCCATCCGTTTTCGGCCCGAGGGAAATCAATCCATTCGGGATGGCCGAACTCGTTGCCCATGAAGTTGAGATACGCCCCGCCGCTCAGAGCGGCCGTCGCCAGACGGGCCATCTTGTGAAGAGCTATTGCGCGCTCTATCTCAAGCCCATGCTGATCCTTGCGCATGCCCCAGTAGATCGCAGCGTCGGCAAGCTGGAAGAAGAACGTCTTGCCTCCGACCAGAGCCTGATCATGGGACTCGACATAGCTTACGACCTTTTCTTCGGAACGCTTGTTGGTAAGCTCGTAATAGATGCCGCCCATCGGCCAATCGTCGTCCCTCACCTTCTCGGCAAGCTTAAACCAGAAATCCGGCACGCCCATCGCCATGCGATAGTCAAAGCCCATTCCGCAGTCTTCCACCGGCGCCGCGCAGCCCGGCATGCCGGAGACATCTTCAGCAATTGTCATCGCATTCGGATTGACTTCGTGAATCACTCGATTGGCAAGCTGAAGATAGCACCAGGCGTCGTCATCCATCGACCCGTTAAAATACATTCCGTAATTGGTGAACGAATCCCCGAGACCGTGATCCCAGAAGAGCATCGAAGTGACGCCGTCGAAACGATAACCGTCGAAATGATATTCCTCAAGCCAGAACTTGCAGTTCGACAAAAGGAAATGCAATACGTTCGTCTTGCCGTAATCGAAGCACCGGCTGTCCCAGGCCCTGTGCCAACCCTTGGCGCCGGAATGGAAATACTGCCACTCCGTTCCGTCAAAGCGGCTCAGGCCGTCGCGTTCGTTTTTGACGGAATGCGAGTGCACGATATCCATGATCACCCTGAGCCCCATTCCGTGGGCCGTGTCGATGAGCGATTTCAGGTCATCCGGAGTTCCGAAACGCGACGATGCCGCGAAAAAGGAACTGACATGGTAACCGAAGCTTCCATAATACGGATGCTCCATTATCGCCATAAGCTGAACTACATTGTAGCCGGCCTTTTTTATCCTTGGCAGAATGTTGTCGCGGAATTCGAGATATGTGGCGACCTTGCCCTCTTCGCTCGCCATGCCGACATGAGCCTCGTAGATGAACGGCTTGAAGCCCGGCCGCTTCGCAGGAGACGGATTCTTCCATCTGTATTCCGCCTTCGGCGCGTACACGCGGGCGGAATAGAGCTTTGTTTCAGGATCCTGGACGACATAGCGCGCATAGGCGGGGATTCGCTCGCCGTGACCGTTTTCCCAACGCATCTCAAGACGATAGTTGTCGCCGTCCTTGACGAGATCGGCAGAAAACTCACGCTCCCACGTATCCGTTCCCGGTATGCGGAAAAGCTCGAAATCTGGATTTATCTTCCAGCCGGAAAAATCGCCGACGAGCCACATTGAAGTGGCGTTGGGAGCCCATTCGCGAAAAACCCATCCATCCCTGGTGCGGTGAAGCCCGTAATATTCGTGAGCGTTCGCCCATTCCGAAAGCGACTTGCCGCAAGTTAACTTTTCCGCAACCCTGAACGCGTTCTCCGCGCGGCCCCGTATCGCTTTTTCAAAAGGCTTCAAATAAACATCATCTAGGAGTTTGGCCATCCTCGGCGTTCCTTTCTCTTTATGGTATCATTATACCAAAAAAGAACGCCTTTTCCAAACATTCAAAAAGGTCAGTTGTCGAGAATCGAGGTGACCATCTTCTGGGCCGTCTTCGAAGCGACGCTTTCGCCCATAAGAGCCTGGAGAACGACAAGCGAAAAAAGAAGCGCGGAACCGGGCCCCTGGCCCGTGATGAAATTGGAGTCGCTCACTACAGGAACATTCGCCGAAGGACGATCCAAATCGACGGAGCATGTCGGATAACAGGTTACATGCACCCCGGGAGGCAGCACGCCTGCCGACACAAGCACCGTAGGCGCCGCACAGATCGCGCAGACAAGACGCCCCGCCTCGGCGTGACGCCTGAGAGCCGAAACGACCTCGGGCGAACTGGCGAGGTTCGCAGTCCCCGGCATTCCTCCCGGAAGGACAACCGCGCTCCAGAGATCATCTCCGAGATCTGACAGGCGTCTGTCGGCGCGCATCACAATACCGTGAGCGCTCCTTACGTCAAGAGACTCGCCGACGGAAGCCGTAATGACATCGGCCCCGCCACGTCGCAAGACATCAACGACCGTCACGGCTTCGATATCTTCAAAACCTTCGGCGAGAAAAACCACTGCAACGGGCGCGGCCATGACAACCCCTCTTTCAGATTACATTCTTGGCTTCGTTGCACTTGAGCTTGCGACCGAGGATGTCCTTGTCGCTCAAGGCCTTGACGGCGGCATCGGCTTCTGCGCGGTTGGGCATGTGCACAAAGCCAAAACCCTTGGACTTGTTGTTGTAGCGATTTGTGATGATTCTGGCGGAATTGACCTTTCCGTAGGCCTCGAACTCCTTGCGGAGCTGTTCTTCGGTGAGATCATAGCTCAAGTTGCCTACATATATCTCAATCGAACCGTCGGCGGGAGCGGGATGGCGCTTCTCGAACTTTTGGAATTCGCCCTTGTTGCCCTTCTTCGCGGTGCGGACGTTCGACTTGCGCGATGAGCCGCAGCACTTGCGGACAACCATCGCCGCAACGAAACCGAGAACAAACGAAACAGCGGCGAGAATCAATGCCGGAACGAGATTTTCACCGTTAAACAACTTCATAATACCCATTTTTGTACCTTTCTTCTTTTTAGTGGTCTTCTGTCTTACATGCTGCGGAAATCACCCAGCGATTTCATGCGGCTGGGATGACGCAGTTTTCTCAGCGCCTTCGCTTCGATCTGGCGGATGCGCTCGCGCGTAACATTGAAAAGGCGACCGACCTCCTCCAACGTACGACTGTAGCCGTCGGTGAGACCAAAACGAAAATCGACAACCTGACGCTCGCGATCGGTAAGCGTCTCGAGGATATCGCGCAGTCTCTCCTTCAGCAAATGACCCTCGGTAACCTCGAACGGATTTTCGCTGGTTACATCGGGAATGAAATCTCCGTAATGCGCATCGTCATTGTCGCCGACCTTCGACTGGAGCGAAATCGGCTGCTGGGCCATGCGCTTTACGGTTCTTACCTGTACCGGAGGTATGCCCATCTCGGCCGAAAGCTCGGCTTCGGTAGGCTCGCGACCCAACCTCTGGATAAGTTTCTTCTGAACACGCATCAGCTTGTTGATCGTTTCGATCATGTGAACCGGGATGCGGATCGTGCGCGCCTGGTCTGCGATTGCGCGCGTCGCGGCCTGACGTATCCACCATGTGGCGTAGGTGGAGAATTTGTAGCCGCGCTTGTACTCGAACTTCTCGACCGCCTTCATAAGGCCCGTGTTGCCCTCTTGAATGAGATCGAGGAACGAAAGTCCCCTGTTCATGTATTTCTTGACGATGGAGATGACGAGACGCAAGTTGGCCTCGACCATCTTCGTACGAGCGATCTGGCCGGCCTTGAGAACCTTGCGCAGTTCGCCGAATGTCGTAAGAAACTCGTCGGCCGGCATTCCGAAAAGAGCTTCGTAGGTCGCCATCTTCTCGCGGATTGAGGCGATCTCGGCGTCGCGCTTTTTGGAGGCCTTGGCCTTTTGAGCGGTGGACAGTTTTGAAACGAGCTGGCGATACGGCAGATAATACCGTTCGTCAGCCTCGGCGCACAAGGTCTCGAGAACCTTCTGCTTGAAATTCAAATCGAAGAACGTCTGCTTGAGCTGGGCGCGGGCGTTCGCGAGGGTCTTCTCGGCGCCGCGAAGCTGGGCGGGCGTGACGTTGGATTTCGCGATCATCGTGAGGTACTTCTCGCTCGCCTCGTGAAGACGCTTGTCGACATCCTTGATCTGCTTGCGGAATCCGGGGATGAGCTCCATGTAATCGTTGCGCTTTTCCTCGAAACTGTCGGTGACGATCCTGTCGAAGCGCTCGCTCTGACCTTCAAGCTTGTCGAGAAGCCCCATGTACATGGGAGGAGTAAAGAGGAAGCGGTTGAACATCTCGCGCGTCTTTACCTCGGCGTCTTCGATCGTCTGGCAGATCGAAACCTCTTCGTCGCGCGAAAGAAGCTGAACCTGACCCATCTGGTGCAGATACATTCTGATGGGATCTTCAATGATCTCGGAAGGATGGGTCTTGGCGGTCTTCTGGTTTTTGGCCTCGACGAACTTCTTGACGTCCTCTTCACGCAAAACCTGAACGCCAAGCGCCTCGAGAATCTTCAGATATCTGTCGGACTGGATCGCGTCGACGATATTGGAAGGAAGGATCTGATTGAGCTCTTCGTATGTTATGTAGCCGCCGTTCGCCTCACTGCGATGCTTGACGTCGTTAATGACGTCGTTAAGCTCGGTCTCGCGGAGAATGGACATGCCTTCCATGGACGGAAGAACCGCATCCGCATCAAGAGCCGCGTCATCTTCGTCCTCGACGAAACTGGGAAGAGGATCAGCGCTTTCGAGATTGGCATCGCTTTCTTCTTCGGCTGTTTCTTCGCCGCCTTCTTTCTGTTCAACCTCGGCGGCGAATTTATCGGCATCAAGCTGATTCGCGTCAATCTCAGACTCGTCCAGGATATCATCGTCGGCAAGAGCCAACTTTTTGGAACGGCGAGTCAGCTTGATCGATTTCTCTTCGAAATCAAAATCTTCGATCAACTCAGCGTCAATCTCCAACTCCTCTTCTTTGACAACCTTCTTTTTGTCGGTTTTTGAGGACGTTTTCTTCGCAGAAACTGTCTTTTTTACGCTCTTAGGCTGCTGTTTCGCCGGTTTTTTAACTTTAGCCATATTTCTCCAGTATACAATTCACCCATTTGCACTTTGTCAAATGTTGATTTATTATACCAAAAAAAAATTGTTTTGTGTTAACTTTTTGCAGTTAAAACCGACAATCAGTCCGAGCCCTTCATCGCAAGCGAACGACCGCCGTCTATGGCGTAAGTCTGACCGGTGACGAAACGGCCTTCTTCCGAGCAGAGGAAGAGCACCACATTGGCCACATCGTCTGCGAGACATTTCTCGTGAAGAAAATTGGTCCCGTGGGTTATGTTCTCGCCCGAATTGTCGTCGGGTCTGACGACGATGCCGGGAGCGACCGCATTGACAGTGATCTTATCTTCGCCCAATTCCTTGGCGAGAGAGCAGATCATCGACGACACACCGCCCTTGGCGGCAGCGTAATCGACGCATTTCTTTAGTCCGCACCTCGCGACGACAGACGAAAAGCAGATGATCCGGCCGCCCTTTCCGGCCTTGAGCATTTCACGCGCGGCGGCACGGCTCATCCAGATCGCACCCATGAGATTCACGCCGATAATGTTGTTGATGACATCATCGCTCTGGTCGACAAGATGCGCCATCTTGCCGCGCGCGCTGCCGCCCGCGACATGGACCATGATGTCTATTCCGCCGAATCGCTTCACGCACTCGGCGACGGCGGCATCGCAGCTCTTCGAATCGGTGACATCGCCAGCGAACGCCTCGGCTTCGCCGCCTGCGGCACGGATGGCATCGACGGTGCGCCGGGCGATATCCATCGTATAATCGCACACGAAGACCTTGGCGCCCTCCGCCGCGAACCGCTTGGCCGAAGTTCCGCCGATATATCCGCCTGCACCTGTGAGAAGCGCGACCTTGCCGTCAAAACGTTTCATCATTCTTTCATCCTTTCGTAATCGCGTTTGAAGAAAAACACTCTCGCAACAACAAGCATGAGAGCGCCGACAATGTAAAAACCTGCGAACGCCGCGATGCTGAACTGCACCGTCAGATTGTCTTTCATCCAACCGGTCACCATCGAAGAGAACGAACCGAGCAGGAACGAGACCGAGAACGCAATCGCTGCGCCCGCCGCGTGATAACGCTGGGGAATCACCTCGAAAAGCGCCGCGAAGAGATTCGAATCGTAAACGCCGCGAAACACGCCGAATAGAGCCATCGCGATGCAGCACACCGCAAAATTGGAGGCAAACGCCATCAACAGGATGAACGGCACTGCCGCCAGCATTCCGGCAAGCATGGTTTCGAGGCGAATGCTCGGACGCGATTTCGCAAAACGGTCAGAAACCCTGCTGCCGACGGCGACACCGACGAACGCTCCCGCGAAATGCCAGGCAAGCGCATTGAGCGGAACCCATTTCGGATCGACAGCCCCTTCGAACTTGTCACCGAGAAGATTTGGCATCCAATTTCTGTAGCTGCCGTCCACGGCGATGAACATCAGGAGCGAAAGAGCCGTCAAAAGCGCGGACGGACGGCGGAAGAGTATGGTCGCAGCCTCTTTGAAGGACCGTTTCCTGACAGGACCCCTCGGCGCGCCCGACGGATGCTTGTCGTTAAGCGCAAACACAAGAAGAACCGCTATGGCAAGCCCGGCCAACCCGAACATGCGAAACGGCAGGCGCCATGCCCCCGTACCCATGTCCTTCATTCCGCCGAGATATCCCGAAATCGCCGAAAAGGAAATTATGCCGAGATAAAGCGCGCTCTGATAAATCGAAAATGCCGTCGCGCGAGTCTCGACATGGTACTGGCTTATCAGCGAAGAGGCGGAGGCGCCTACAAATGCCTGCCCCGAAGATGTTATGATGCCGTAGGAAAGAATGAACAATCCTACGCCGGAGGCAAATGACGAAAGAAACGTTCCGAACGAGAAAAGAACCACTCCCGTAATGACTATCCATTTTCGCCGGAGGAAATCCGCGGCGATTCCGGAAAACGGCAGGCATACGCCCATGACGATTCCGAACACGGTTGAAATGGCTCCAATCTGCACATCGCTGACTCCGGCGCCGGCGAAGTCGGCTTTGATCTGCGAAACCGTTGCGCCGAATATTTGGCGTGTGCCTTGAAGAAAAAGATATGTGAGCCACAATGCGCCCAAAAGGGTCCACTTGTACATCTCTTTGCTGCGGAACATGCTCATCCAGCGAAGTCTTACGGCGATCTTCACGGATTCGACGGCGATTCCCGCCGATATTTTCGAGCATCCTCTCACCCGGTCGGTGAACACTATCGGCAGTTCCTTTATCTCAAGACCGCTTTTCCACGCGCGATGATTCATCTCAAGCTGGAACGAATACCCGGCGCTTTCAATAGTATCATACTGCATCGCCTTCAGCGCCGAAACCTTCCAGCATTTGAAGCCGCCCGTCGGATCCTTGAGCGGCATCCCCGTGACGGTCCGGATGAAAACCCCACCGGCCCTGGACACGAGCCTCCGCTTGAACGGCCAGCCGGGCGTCGCACCGCCCTTCACATATCGCGAACCGATCACGAGATCGGCATCTGCGGCCGCAAGGCGCGGCACGTCTTCCGGATTGTGGCTGAAATCGCAATCCATCTGGACGATCTTCTCGGCCCCCAGCTCGATAGCCCTTTTGAAGCCGGCGAGATATGCTTTGGCGAGACCTTCCTTCTTCTCCCGGTGAAGACAGTGCACGTGCGGATCGTCCTTGACAAGAGACTCTATGACATCACCCGTGCCGTCGGGAGAATTATCGTCGACAAAAAGAATTTCAAGAGAGCCGTCAACAGCACGAAGCGCTTCCGCCATCGGCTGGACGTTATCCTTCTCGTTGTAGGTGGGGATTACAACTACAGTCTTCATTTAATGACCTTGAAAATCTCTTCGCACCCCATCATACGGCCCTTGCCCTTCGTGCCGCAGGCCAACTCGCCGGACTCCGGCCCGATTATCGTGATGCCGCGCTCCCTCAAGGCGGCTATGTTGTCCCGGGTGACCGCACTTTCCCACATGCCGTCGTTCATCGCAGGCGCCACCACGACAGGCGCGCGCGTCGCAAGAAGCGTCGCCGTAAGAAGATTGTCGGCAATTCCGTAGCGCATCTTCGCGATGGTGTTGGCGGTCGCCGGTGCGACAACCACAAGATCGGCGCATTCCGCGAGCGAAATATGCTCCGGCTTCCAGGAGACGGGCGGAGCGAACTGATCCACCATGACAGGGTTGCGGCTCAGCGTCTGAAAAGTAAGGGGCTTTACGAATTCGCAGGCCGCCGGCGTCATGACGACATTGACTTCATCGCCGTTCCTGATGAGCAACCTGACGAGTTCCGCAGCCTTGTATGCAGCGATCGACCCTGTGACGCCTAAAACTATCCGTCTCATTTTGCTTCCTTTTTTGTAACAACGATTCTTTCGGTTAATCTTCATGGAGATTATATCATTTTGATCAAAAAATGAACAGTTGAGCGACGGGAAATGTCAGGCGGCGGAAAGAGTCGTCCCCATTCGCGGCAAGTCGAAGCTTACGGTCGAAGTCGAACAGCGGAAGATCGACGTCTGCGCCAACGGATACCTTGACTAAAAAAGAAAAGCCGCAGAGATCGAATCCCTGCGGCTTTCGCCTTTATAAAGGCTGACTCATCAGGCCTTGGCGTCAAGCTCGGCCATCGCAGCCTTGCGGCTGAGCTTGATGCGGCCGCGCTCATCGACGTCGAGACACTTGACCATCATCTTGTCGCCGACCTTGCAGACGGCGTCCACGCTGGGAACGCGCTTGTCGGAAAGCTCGGAGATGTGGCAGAGACCGTCCATGCCGGGGAGAATCTCGACGAACGCGCCGAAATCCTTGATGCCCGTGACGGTGCCCTCGTAGATCTTGCCGGGCTCGGCGACCGCGCTGACCGCGCCGACGGCGCGCTTGGCGGCCTCCATCGACTCGAGCGAGGTCGCGAAGATCGAGACCTTGCCGTCGTCATCGATGTCGATCTGGGCGCCGGTGGACTCGACGATTCCGCGGATGTTGGAGCCGCCGGGACCGATGAGAGCGCCGATCTTGTCGACGGGAATCTGCATCTCCTCGATCCGGGGCGCATACTTGTTGAGTTCGGCGCGCGGAGCGGGAATGACGCTTTCCATGAAGTCGATGATCTGGAGACGCGCGTCGTGAGCGGCCTTGACGGCGCCCTCGACGAGATCCCACGTAAGACCGCGAAGCTTGAGGTCGACCTGGAAGCCGGTGATGCCCTTCTTGGTGCCGCCGACCTTGAAGTCCATGTCGCCGCAGTGGTCTTCGGCGCCGAGAATATCGGTGACGAGAACCTTCTTCGACTGGTCTTCATTCGTGAAGAGACCGACGGAGATGCCAGCGACAGTGCGCTTGAGCGGAACGCCCGCATCCATGAGAGCGAGGCAGCCGTTGCAGATCGAAGCCATCGACGAAGAGCCGTTCGAGCCCATGATCTCCGAAACGACGCGGATCGAATACGGAAAATCATCGGGAAGAACCTCGGCGATCGAACGCTCGGCGAGAGCGCCGTGACCGATTTCGCGACGGCCCGTCGAACCGAGACGGGCGACTTCGCCGGTGCAGTAGGGCGGGAAGTTGTAGTGGAGCATGAAACGCTTGGAGGGATCGCCGCCGGTTACGGAGTCGAGTTCCTGGGCGTCCTTCTTAGTTCCGAGCGTAACGGCCGCGAACGACTGGGTCTCGCCGCGCGAGAACACGGCAGAACCGTGAAGACGCGGAAGAAGACCGACCTGCGCGGAGAGCGGACGAAGCTCGAACTGGCCGCGGCCGTCGATGCGCTTGCCGTGTTCGAGAACGTTCCTGCGGACGGTCTCGATTTCAAGCGCGTCGAAGAGGTGCACGAAACCGACGGCGTCGATCTCGGGCCACTTCTCGGAAACCTTCTTGAGGAGGTCTTCCTTGATAGCGGAAACCTTGCCCTGGCGCTCGAGCTTGCCCTTGATGAGCAGAGCCTCGGCGAGAGCGGCACCGCCCTCCTGACGGATGAAGTCCATCTTGTCCTGAGGCTGGGGAATATCCTTGATGTCCTTGTCGGGAAGGCCGAGCGAACGGCGCATCTCGATCTGGAGATCGATGATCTTCTCGACTTCCTCGTGGGCGCGCTTCAGGGCGGCGATAAAATCCTCGTCGCTGATTTCGGCGGCCGAGCCCTCCATCATGAGGAACTTGCCGCGAAGACCGGCGTAAAGGAGATCGATGTCGCTCTTGGCCTTCTGATCGTGAGTCGGGTTGATCACCCACTCGCCGTCGACGCGGCCGATGCGAACGCATCCGATCGGGCCCATGAAGGGAATCTCGGAGATGTGGAGCGCGGCGGAAGCGGCGTTGACGGCGAGGAAGTCGCCCTCACGCGTTCCGTCGGTCTGGATCAAAGTCGAGTTGACCTGGACGTCGTTGTAGTATCCGTCGGGGAAGAGAGGACGGATGGGGCGGTCGCACATGCGGGCAGTGAGGATCTCCTTGCTCGTCGGACGTGCTTCACGCTTGAAGAAGCCGCCGGGGAACTTGCCCGCGGCATAGAACTTCTCGCGATACTCGCACTGCAGCGGAAAGAAGTCGATTCCTTCGCGCGGCGTGTCGGTATTCGTGACCGCCGTGAAGACGGTCGTATCACCGTAGGATACGGTGACGGCTCCGGCGGCCTGCTGCGCCAGAAGCCCGGTCTCGATCACGAGGTCCGTCCCCGCGATGTTGACCTTGAACTGTTTTGTACCTTGCATTGTTTTTTCTTTTTACTGTTTGTCAATCGTCTGACGGCGCCTGTTAGCGGCGGAGACCGAGGCGCGTGATGAGCTCCTTGTAGCTCTCTTCGTTCTCGCGCTTGAGGTAGTCGAGGAGGTTGCGGCGGTTCTGAACCTTGCGGAGAAGGCCGTGACGCGAGCTGTGGTCCTTCTTGTTGGCCTTGAGATGGGCGGTGAGAGCCTCGATCTGCTTGGTGAGAACGGCGACCTGAACTTCGCAGGATCCCGTGTCACGGTCATGGCGCTGATATTCGTTACGGATGGCGGCTTTGTCGAGCTTCATTGCTTTTATCTTTCTTTTGGCGTTCGCGAAGCTTCTTTAGCTTCTTGAACTTCCACGACCGGGAAGCGTAAACCCCGCCAAAAGCCCGACATCGGGCACAAGCACCTTCTTAAACCGAAGAGCCCGCGGCAGGGATAACCTCCTGAGACAGTCGCAGGTTTGGCGGATATTATATCAAAATAGTCCGTTTGAACGCAATGGCTTTTCACATATTCTAAAGTGCGGCTTTTTGGTATAATACAACAACTATGACGAAAGCATGGAGTATTTTGCCAGACGAATGGAAGCCGATTCTCAAAGAACGCGGCTTGAGACCTTTTCGCGCCGATCAGATTCTCCAGTCTCTCTATCGCGACTACATCGACAACTGGGACAAGGCGACGACCCTACCCAAGGATTTCCGCGAAACGCTGAAGGCGGAATTTCCGCTCACCGCAGCCGAAATCCTCGACACCTCGCGCTCTGAAGACGGAACGACTAAGCTTCTCGTCGGATTTGACGACGGCAACTCCGTCGAAACCGTCCTGATTCCGGCGACAGGTCGCTTCACCCAATGCATCTCCACACAGGTCGGCTGTGCGATGGGATGCGCCTTCTGCGCCAGCGGCTCGCGCGGCGTGGTTCGTTCGCTCACGGCCGACGAAATCGTCGCCCAGTACCTCCTCGCTCGAAAATTCGGCGAAATAACCAACATCGTCGTCATGGGCATGGGCGAGCCGTTTGCGAACTACGACGAAACGATGCGCGCGTTGAAGCTCATAAACGCGGGCAAGGGCCCGAATCTAGGCGCTCGTCACATCACAATCTCAACCTGCGGCATCGTGCCGGGCTTCGAGCGCCTCGCCGACGAAGGGATCCAGTTCGAGCTTTCCGTCTCGCTCCACGCGCCCGACAACGAGCTGAGAAGCGAACTCATGCCCGTGAACCGCCGCTGGCCCATCGACGAACTTCTCGAAGCGTGCGCCGACTATACGCGAAAGACAAAGCGCATAATCACGTTCGAATACACTGTCATAAAGGGAGTGAACGATTCGCGCGCCAACGCCGAAGAGCTAGCGCGCCAGGTCAAGCGCGTACCTATGGCGAAAGTCAATCTTATTCCGCTTTCGCCCGTTTCTCACAGACCCGACTTCAAGACGCCGGACGAGAAGACGCTTCTGATGTTTCTCGATGTTCTGATGAAAAACAGAATCCAGACAATGCTACGGCGCTCGCGCGGTAAAGACGCGAACGCCGCATGCGGTCAACTTCGTTTGAGGAATCTCCCCGATTAAGGAGATTCCCGGTTTTTATTCGGCCCCGAGGCAGATGCCGTTGGACTTGATGTCTTCGGCATCAAGCGCGTAGACGGGATCGATCTCAATCGGCAGGGATTCATCGACCGTAACGCCGCACTCCTTGAGCCAGCCGCGCCACTTTTCCTGCATGTCCGCCTTGCAGGTTGCAGGAGAATCGGCGCCTTCGGCGTTCTTGACGGGCGAGAACTCGTCCTTCGGATCGAAAGCGAGGAACATCGCCGTCTTTGCGTTGGGAAGAATATCGAAGATAAACTTCTCGAACTTGTAGCCGTTGGGCTCGGAGGGCTTTATGACAGCACCCTTCTCGTCGACATACGGAATCTTCTTGAACGCCAGATGCAGAGGCATCGGACGCGCCGCCTCGCGCTCGAGAAACGCACGATCGAAAACGTGAATCGCCGGCGAACCGTAAAGGAAGTAGAGCTTGCCGCTCTTGTCCTTGCGGTTGCACTGCTCATCGGTCATTTCGGTGTATTCGACCATGCGGTACGTATCTCCGAAACGCATCGGCATTCCGACCTTCTCCTTGGGATCGCGCTTCGCGCAAAGCTTGAGGGAATATTCGGACTTGTTCATCACATGGTAGCCGATGAAAGCCGGATCCGCGATCTCGACGAGAGGATTGTCGACCTGGAAGAAGAACACCGACTTGATGCCGCGCTTCTTCATGTCGGCAAGGGCTCCGGAGCGCTTGAGCGCCGCGAGAAGTCCGCCGTGGCCGTCAGGGCTCATAAAGATGTGGCCGGGCTGATCGAGAATGATCCTGCCCTCGCCGTCCATGCCGGGCCACATGCCCTGCGTGAAGAAGAACACATCGTCGGGATTGAGCCCGAAGTAGTCGTTCTCTTCGAAGCAGCGAACCGTAGCGGCGTTGTTGGCCTCGCTCGTCATCACATAAAACGGAATCGAGGCTCCGTAACGGATCGAGCGCGCGAGAATCTTGCGCGCATGGAAATAAAAGAGAGGCGCATTGGTTATGGGACCGATCTCGTAACAACCCTTGGGGCCGTCATAACCGAGACGCGATCCCTGACCGCCGGCCACGAGAAGCGCGGCGACCCGACCTTCGGAAAGTTCGAGTTCGCCGGCCATGCGCGCTTCAGCGAGCTTCTTGCCCTTGAGCACGGCCACCTTGGGGGCTTTGCCCTTGGAGCTGTCGGGGATTTCGACACCTTTGCCAAGGGCATCCTTGCAACGCACCACACTCTTTGGATCGATCGTCGCTATCTGCTCAAGAAGCGCTTCACGCTCCTTCTTCCCGAGTTTTTTCCAATACTTGAGAACATGTTCCTGGGAACATTTAGCGAGAAGTTTTTCAGCCTCTTGATAGTTCATTGCGGTTCCTTGTTAGAAGCTCCAACCGGAGCGGATGAAAGGCCTGACGAGATTGTTGGCGGCGTCAAGGTCGAACTTCTGGGCTGAGGAGTTCCACTTGAGCGTCTTGCCGGGCAGCTGCTGCGCTACGCAACCGACGAGAATACCTTCCATCTGAGGAATGCAGTATTCGATATCGGAGAAGCAGCGCGAATGGGTCTGCTCATAGTAGTGGCCCTCGCCGCGGATGGCGAGAAGGAACTCGCCGTAATGGCCCTCGGCGAAGCCCTCCATCTCGACCGTCGACTTGCCGCCGGCGACTTCACCGGACGAGCTCGAACAGAACGGAATTGAACGGGCGACGATCTTGGCGGCCTCGTGCTGGAAGATGTCCTTGAACTCCTTGTCGTCGTTAAGAGCGAGTGCGCACTTCGCGCCGTAGTCGTCCTGCATGAGAACGGCACCCTTCGAGCCGATGATGTAGCAACCGGTGTTGGGCACCTTGCCGTCGTGAGTAGCGGCCCACTTGGGCATGATCGCCGCGTCGGGCTTCTCGTTGCCGTCGTACCAGTAGAGTGTAACGGCGGGAAGCTTAACGCCGGGACGAACCTTGGAGTCGCGCTCCTTGTAGGTAAGCTTGACGACGGACTTGAGAGGATAGGCGATGTCGTTTTCGGAGACGATCTTCGTGCAGACCGCGTCGGAAACGGCGCCGAGCTCAAGGCCGCGGAAAGCGAGGTTCATCGTGTGGCAAGCCATATCGCCGAACGCGCCCGCGCCGAAATCGAAGAATCCGCGCCATGTGAACGTGTGGTAGACGTTCTTGCCGAGATTCCAGGGATCGTAGACATCGGCGTCCTTGGGATACTGATCGAGGAACGGACGATTCTTGGCGGTGCCGAGCCACGCATCCCAGTTGAGGCCGGGACGGACCTTGTCGCCCTTCGGATGAGACTTGACCCAATCGGCGACTCCCTTGCCCTGGGGCCACACAGGACGGTTCGTCCAAACGTGAACCTCCTTGACGTCGCCGAGAATACCGCTCTGGATAACCTCGGTGCAGCGGCGCATCGAATTGAGCGAGGAACCCTGGTTGCCCATCTGAACGATAACATTGTTCTCGCGGGCGGTCGTCTCGAAATACTTGTTCTCCCAAAGCGTTCTTACGAGAGGCTTCTGGACGTAAACGTGAATACCCTGCTTCATCGCGCCGATGGCAATGGCGGCGTGGGCGTGGTCGGGCGTCGAAATCGTCATCGCGTCGATACCGAGAACACCGGCGTCGTCAAGAAGCTTGCGGTAGTCGGTATAGAACGGAATCTCGTACATATCGAGATCGATTCCGTCTCTGATAAGAGCCATCTGGGCCTTCTCGCGCATCGAGTAGTCGGCGTCGCAGAACGCAACCATCTCGGCGAGGCCCGTCTTGATCATCGGAGTCCAGTCGCTGTAGCCCTTGCCCATGACGCCGACGGCGGCGAGACGAATCTTGCCGTTACGGCCGCGACCGATCGAAAAACATCCGCTGGCGCCAATCGCCGCTGCACCGGCGATGCCGCGCAAAAAACCTCTTCTGCTTGCAGTGATATTCATTTTATCTCCTTGATTTTATTTATTTTTAAGATTCAATAATCGTCTTGCCGCTGTAGCGAGACTCTTCCGCGAGAAACGCGATGCGATGGGATTCAAGCGCAGCGTCGAGAATCTTCGTGTAACGATCGGGCGAAGCGTCTCTGACGAGCTTTACGAACTCGGTCATGATCTCGCGATCGCCACCGCCATGATGGCCCGTCTGGGCCGGAATGATCGTCGTCGAATCACCGAGGAACGGCATGATCTCGATCTTGCGCTCGTCGGCGATGATCTCGCCCTTCGTCCCGTAGAAGTGGGTTACGCGCGTTCTCTGCTGGGAATAACTCTCCATCTCGAGAATGATCGTAAGCCCGCCTTCGTATTCCATCAAAACCGTCTGATGGTCGACGGAATCGTTGCCGCACGCGTAGACGCAGCGGCCGTACGGAGAGGTCTCGATCATCTTCAGGATAGCCTCGTCGGACTCGTCGGCGAAATGATACCTCAGATCGTCGCGATCGTAATAAAGCTTGTACGCGTCGAAAGCGCACTTCTCGCGCACGGCTGCCGGACAGTCCTTGCAGCGGTCAGCCGCACCCGCAGGCTTGTTTTCGGGACGCCAATGGAAGAGAGAGCCGAAGCTCGAAATCTTTGTGCACTTCTTGCCCTTCGTCCACCATTCGATAAGATCGAAGTCGTGGGTGCACTTGTTTACAAGCATGCCCGTGCCCTTGTCTTCGACAGACCAGTTGCCGCGGCAGTAGGCGTGGGACGCCTTGCCGTACGAAATCGCCGCCAGGTGGTGAACGCTCGTCAGATCGCCGATGACGCCCGAGGTGATCACTTCGCGAAGCTTCTTGTAGAACGGCGCGAAACGGAGAACGTAACCTGTCAGAACGAGACGGCGCGCCTTTATCTGGGCATTGCGTATCGCTATGCATTCGTCCCACGTGCAACCGATGGGCTTCTCGAGAAGCACGTGATAACCCTTCTCGAGCGCCATCACGCAGGCGTCGTGATGGAGACGGTCGGGAAGAGCGATAATCACGGCATCGGCGGGAGTGTCAGACTCGAGCGCATCCTCCCAGCGCTTCCATGTGGGAATGCCGGGATCGTTCGGGAACTCGGCGACAGGATCGGCGAGTCCCGCGATGATAAAGTCGTCAGGATGGGTTTTGGCATAGGCCGCGTAAGCGCGGCCCCGTATGCCGTAACCGAGAATAATCGCTCTTACCGGAGCTTTCATCAGACCTCGACCTTCCAGCCGTTGCAATCGCCTTCGCGCTTGAGCGTCATGCCGACGCCGGTGCCGTTAGCGAACTCCATCGCCTTGGGATCCCAGTCAAAGCCGCGATCGTACTGGTAGCTCATGTTGCACAGGAGGCAGAGCGTGCAGCTGCGGCCGCCGACTTCAGCGGGCGTGATCGTCTGCTCGCGCGACTCGACGCACTCGCAGAAGTTCTGAATGTGGTTGGCGCTCTTATAAAGATCGGCCTTGCGGATAATCTTGGCGTAATCGGCCTCGATCTTATCAAGAGCCTTGGTGAGCTTGTTATCCTTCTTGGCTGTCGCGGCAGTACCATAATCCTTGCCGACAGATTCGACAACGACCTTGCTCCTCATATAGGAGAGATCTTCAAGCCCCTTGCGGACGGCGGCATCGGGCTTCTTGGCCGTGGCGTCGAAACCGACCCAGACGGCAATCTTGCCGCGGTTGACGGCGACGATACCGTTCGTACCGTAGAAGACCGTGCCCCAAACGCCGAAGGGACCGTGATAAAGCTCGACATCGCCGTAGGGCTTCTTGAAGAGCATCTTCATGCCGAACTGGCGGCGGCCGCCATGATATAGATCGGTGGAGTAAGGCTCCTGCGAAGGAATGATCTTGTAGGGGCCGGACTTGTCCATATCAAGACCCCACTGGGCGATATCGAGGTGGTGGGCACCCCAGTCGCCGTTGTACCCGGAGCCGATGTCGTCATCGAAGCGCCAGAACATCGGATAGAACATGTTCACGCCGCGGGGAGCGAGCTGGTCGGAATAGGGACGCATCTTGGCGGGGCCGAGCCACATCTTCCAATCGACGTCGGGATTGGGCTTGCCTTCTGTCGCCGCATTCTTCGGATCATCCCAGAAACGTACGGGAT
Organism: Kiritimatiellia bacterium; assembly: GCA_045656285.1. Classification (GTDB taxonomy): domain Bacteria; phylum Verrucomicrobiota; class Kiritimatiellia; order RFP12; family UBA1067; genus UBA1067. Next base: position 21,053 of record JAZOQY010000033.1, on the reverse strand, counting down.
GCGAAGGTCCGCCGAGCTTCTGACCGCCGCGGCCGTAGTTAGCGTCGACATACTTGACGTCTCCGATGAGACCGCCGCGGACGAGCGAAACCGCGTCGCGGAATTCGCGCCAGCTGCGCTGCATGGAGCCGGTCTGGAAGATGCGGCCGTACTTCTTCTGGGCGGCGATAACCTTCTTGGACTCGTCGATCGAGAACGTAAGAGGCTTCTCGCAGTAGACATCCTTGCCGTGCTTCATCGCCTCAACGGCGATGTAGGCATGCCAATGGTCAGGCGTGCCGATGCAAACGATGTCGATCGATGGATCCAGAAGGACTTCGCGGAAATCGTAAACAACCTTGCACCTGCTATTATTGTAAGCTTTGTTGACCTGCTCGGCGCCGGCCTTGGCGCGCACCTTGTCGCAATCGCAAACCGCTACGACCTCGACATTGGGAGCGTATGCGGGATTGAGGAAGGACTTCAAAAGAACGGTGCGCATCTGAATACCGTAGCCGATCATCGCGGCTCTGCGCTTCTCGCCGGGCTTGAGCGGACGAGCTCCCGTCTTTGTGGTGCTGCAACCAGCGAGTGCAGCGGCGGCGGCCGTACCGAAAATAAAGTTTCTTCTATTGAGCTTCATGACGTTTCCTTTTAGTTTAGAGGTTAAAGTTCAGAGTTAAGAGTTTTGAGTTCAACTTCTTAAATAGGCGCTGTACGCGCAGTAGGTCTGATGGCAGTCGAACTTTGACGCGATCTCCCACGGAGCGTGCATGTTGAAAAGCGGAGTTCCCATATCGAGAACCTTCATGCCGAAACGCGACATGTACTGGGCGATTGTTCCGCCGCCGCCCTTCTCCATCTTTCCGAGCTCGGCCATCTGCCAGGTCACGCCGCCTTCGTCCATGATCTTGCGGATCTCGGCGACGAACTCGGGACCGCAATCGCTCGAGCCGCCCTTTGACGTTCCGCCAGTATACTTCGAAGCGGCAGGCCCCTTGTGGAGATAAGCGGCGTTGCCCGTCGAGTTCACATCGGGGAAGTGGGGATCGAAAGCGGCGGTCACGTCGGCCGAAAGCATCGAGGAGCGCTCGAGCGCACGGCGGACCATGATGTCGCGGGCGTCCTTCTCCTGGCGCTCGATGAATTCGGCGACCGTGTTCTCGAAGAAGCTCGACTGCATGCCGGTCGAACCCATCGAGCCGATCTCCTCCTTGTCGCACATGAGGATCGAAGCGGTGACATCGGGAGTCTTACCTTCAGCCGCGTCGATGAGAGCCATAAGCCCGGCGAACGAGCAGACGCGGTCGTCGTGACCGTAGCCGGCGATAAGCGCACGGTCGAAGCCGACTTCACGCGGCATTCCGGCGGGGACGATCTCGAGCTCGGCCGAAAGAAGATCTGCCTCGTCGATCTTGTAGGTCTTCTTCAGATACTCGACGAGGGCGTTCTTGTCGCCCTTGGGCGCGGCGTCCTTGTCGTCGTCCTTTTCGCCCTTGGCGTAAGTCGACCACCCGATGACGTCGAGATCTTCGGCGGGGAAGAATTCATCGCGCGTCTTCTTGGCCTGATCGTAGCCGAGGTGAGGCAGGATGTCGCTGATGAGGAAGATGGGGTCGCCCGGCTTGTCGCCGACGGCGATGTCGACGTTGGAGCCGTCCTTGCGGATTACCGTTCCGTAGAGCGCGAGCGGCATCGTAAGCCACTGATACTTCTTGATGCCGCCGTAGATGTGGCAGTCGAAATAGACAAGGCCGCCCTTCTCGTAGAGAGGTTTCGGCTTGAGATCGAGCCTGGGCGCGTCGGTATGGCCGCCCACGACCTTGAGCCCGGCTTCGGAGATCGGCTTTTTGCCGATGACGGCGGCCATGATCGTGCGGCCCTCGTAGCCGCGGTAGACCCTGTCGCCCGCCTTGAGCTTCTTAAACGATGAAAGTTCCTTGAAACCCTTCGCCTCGAGACGGCGGACACTCTCGGAATAACTCAAGCGCTCGGTCTTCGCTGTGCCGAGATATTCGATATATTCTTTGCAATATTTATCAAGAGAGAGATATTTCATTTTCATACTTTTAAAATTATAGCAAATACAAGCCTGATTCTTCCATAGTTTTTTTGAGTCGGGCAATCCCGCGCCCACCTCACGGCGCGGCGACAAAAAAAAAACGAGGGGCAAGCTTCCACCCCTCGTTTCCTGCGACAAGATCGACCCGGCTCAATAGAAATTGCCGTAGGAGCGAATCTTGTTGTAGCGCCCGTCAACGAGATCGGATGTCTCGATGGCGGTCAATTCCTTAAGCGCCTTGACGACAGCCTTCTTGACGGCCTTGATCGCAGCATCGGGATTCTTGTGGGCCCCGGCCTTGGGCTCGGGGATGATCTCGTCGATCGCGCCGAGCTTGAGAAGCTCGGGAGCCGTTATCTTAAGAGCCTCGGCGGCCTCGGGCGCCCTCGCGCCGTCGCGCCAGAGAATGCCCGCGCAGCCTTCGGGGGAAATGACGGAATAGACCGCATTCTCCATCATGAGAATCCTGTCGCCGACGGCAATCGCAAGCGCACCGCCGGAGCCGCCCTCGCCCGTAACGACGACGACAATCGGAGTCTTGAGCCCGGAGAAGAACTCGAGGCTCTTGGCGATCGCCTCGGCCTGGCCGCGCTCCTCGGCCTCGCGGCCGGGATATGCGCCGGGCGTATCGACGAAAGTGACGATCGGATTGCCGAAACGCTCGGCGAGCTTCGCCAGGCGCATCGCTTTGCGGTAGCCGTCTGGAGTGACCATGCCGAAGTTGGACTCCATGTTCTCTTCGATCGTAGCGCCCTTGTTGTGGCCGAGAATGAGGCAGTTGAAGCCTTCGATCGTGCCGAAGCCGGCGACCATGGCCTTGTCGTCGTTGACGATCCTGTCGCCGTGAAGCTCCTCGAAATCGGAGCATACGCCGGCGATGAAATCCTTGACATGGGGACGCTTGGCGTCGCGGGCGATCTTGACCTTGTCCCACGCCGTGAGCGTCTTGGCCTTTTGAGGAGCCTTTTTAGCAACGGTTTTCTTGACAGTCTTTTTAGCCATGATTAGAACCCCCAGAAATTAAGCATCTTGGCGATGAACGCCTTCATGTCCTTGCGCTCGACAATCTTGTCGACGAAACCGTGCTTCTCGAGATATTCGGCCGACTGGAAATCGGCAGGCAGCTTCTGCTTGATCGTATTCTCGATGACGCGACGGCCCGCAAAACCGATAAGAGCGCGCGGCTCGGTGATGTTGATGTCGCCGAGCATCGCGTACGACGCGCTGACGCCGCCCGTCGTAGGATCGGTAAGAACCGAAATGTACGCAAGGCCAGCATCCTTGAGGCGCCCGATGGCGGCGGACGTTTTGGTCATCTGCATGAGAGAGAGAATGCCCTCGTGCATGCGCGCACCGCCGGAAGCGGAGAAGATGACGAGCGGACGGTTCTCCTTGACCGCAAGCTCGCAGGCTCTGGCGATTCGCTCGCCCGCGCCGGTGCCGAGGCTGCCGCCCATGAACGAAAAATCCATCACTCCGAGAACAGCCTTGTGGCCGCCGATTTCGCACGTGCCGACAACGACGGACTCCTTCTCTCCGAGCTTGGCGATGGTCGCCTCGACCTTGGACTTGTAATCGCCGGTCGCGTCGTGAAAGTCGAGATGGTCGCTGTAGGAAATCTCGCTGAAGATTTCAGCGAAGGATCCTTCGTCGGCGATTCGCGCAATGCGCTCGCGGGCGGAAAGACGACCGTGATAGTTGCACTTCGGGCATATCGAATCGTTCTTCTTCCAGACGTCCTTGGCAAAATGGCTTTTGCATTTGGGGCAGATCGCCCAAAGCGCCTTGGCCGGAGGGATTTTCGGCTTTTCAGTTTTAGGTTGGAACCAGCTCATCTAACTCTCCTTGATTTTAGGGATGTTAAAACTTAGAATGGCATGAAAACAATACCGTAGATCGACGCGGGTTTATCGCCCATCGCACGAAGAGAATGCTTCACCACGCTGTTGTAGTAGGCCGTATCGCCCGCTTTGAGGACGGACGTTTCGTTGCCGTACTGCAACTCGACTTCTCCGGCAAGGCAGATGATAAGCTCTTCGCCCTCGTGGGAAGAGTCTTTGGCCTGGCCTCCCGCGGCAAGTTCGATACGGAACGGATCCATATGGCGGTCGGGCTTGCCGATGGCAAGCGAGTGGGTGGCATACCCGAACTCGTTCATCCCCTGGCGGGCGACCTTCGCGGCCTCGAGATCGGCAGCACGAGTGATGATGGGATCAGGCTTGAACTGATCGTCCATGAACGTACCGAGCCTCTGACCTAACGCACGCGAAATCTTAGTCAGCACGCCTAGCGCAGGAAGGACTTCAGAAGATTCGATCGACTTGATCACATAACCGGAGATCCCGCTTTTTGCCGCAAGATCTTCGACACTCATTTCAAGGCGTTCACGGTATGTTTTGATCCGATCGCCGACTTTTGATTGCTTGCTCATTGTCTTCCTTTCATAAAACAACTCATATTATACCAAAAAAATTGAGATAGGATTCGGTATAATAAGCAACATCGCCTGCGCCGGCAGAGAAGTCGCTTCATCGTATGGAATTATGCCTTGGACTCAAATCACTTCCGCCAGCGGTGGGTCGCTTCGCCTTTGCCGCGAACCTCGTCCTCTTCGCCGAGCATTCCGATTTCGCGGATTCCGGGAGTGTCGATGATCATCGCACCCGAAGGCAGGATGACCAGCTCTCGCGAAGTCGTCGTATGGCGACCCTTTCCGCTCCACTCCTGGATCTCCTGGGTGGCCGCCCACTCTTCGCCCGCGAGCGTATTGAGAAGCGTCGACTTGCCGACGCCGGAGCTGCCGATAAAGGCGAGGGTGCGCCCTTCTTTGGCATACTCCAAAACCCCATCCATGCCCTCGCCCGTCAAAGACGATATCTTAAGGAGTCTCGCCCGTCCGTCGATCGTCTCGACAAGCTCGTCGATGAACTCCCCGTCCCCCTCTTCCATCAGATCCATCTTTGTGAGAACGACTACAACCTCCGCCTCGCCCATATCTTCGGCCAACGTCAGATAGCGGTCGATTCGCGCGGTCGAAAAATCCTCATTGAGCGACATCATCACAAAGAGCGTGTCGAAGTTCACCGCCAAAGTCTGCGATTTCCTCTTCGCCGTCGGATCCTTGCGCTCAAAATGCGAAAAGCGCGGCAGAATCTCCGTTATCATCGATTCGCCCTGGGAATTGTAGCGGAACCTGACGAAATCTCCCGTTATTGGCTTGAGGATTTCGCGGCCTATCTCTCCGCGCTCGACCTTTTTGATGCCGCGCTTTTCCTTTACGGTCTCGATGCGCTTCGAAAACGCGCTCTTCTTCTTTCGTGCGATGATCTCGCCTTCGGCTTCGTTGCACACAAGGTGATAGTAGTCTCCGTGCGCACTGACGATTCGGGCGACACCAGGTGTCACTTCGCCGCGCCAGCCAAATCGTTCAAGCCTCGTCATTATGTCGCGTAAGGCCCTTTGAAGACTTCCTTGAAGTCGTATCCGCCCGCAAAACTCTCGGGCGTATCGTTCTCGTCCTTGCGGACGCGGCGACCCTCGACAAGATTGAACATCATCTCGCCGAGATCCTCCGTGCGCGTCAGACCCCACTCGACAAGAACCGTGTAGGTCAACGGCCCGTACTGGTCGAGAGCGCGCTCCTTGAACTCCTCCATTATGTCGGCCGAGCTCATGTGCTTGCCGCCCTCGCCGAGGTAATGGATGACGTCCATCAAAAGCGCGTAGGCCCGCGCATTGTAGCGCGGGTCCTTCGCGACGATATCGTCGAACGGATCGCTCTCGAAATCGATTTCGTCCATAGGATCAGGCTTTTCCGAAAAACGCCTTGTAAAGCGCGCGAACAGCCGTCTCGCGATCCTGCTGACGGATTGCGATCATGAAGCTGACTTCGCTCGAACCCTGGTTCACCATCGAAACGGAGATGCCGACCGAAGCGAGCGCGAGACACGCCTTGGCGAGCATGCCGGGCGTATAGCACATGCCCTCGCCGACGATCATGAGAATCGTGATGTCGCGTTCGACGGCGACGTAATCGGGATTGAGCTCGCGCTTGATCGCCTGGATGACCTTGAGCTCCTTCGACTTCGGCAGGCACTGGCCCTTTACGACAATGCACTGCGAGTCGACGCCCGAAGGCATGTGCTCATACGAGATGCCCTCGTCTTCGAGAACATGGAGAAGGCGGCGGCCGAAGCCGACCTCTCGGTTCATGAGATACTTCTCGACGACAATGTTGCAGAAGTTGTCGGCGGCCGCGATGCCGACGATCGTGCCGGGAACGACGCGGCGCGACTGCTGAATCATCGTGCCGGGCTCGCTCGGATGGTTAGTGTTGCGGATGTTGATCGGAATGCGCGCACGGACGGCGGGGATGACGGCCTCATCGGCGAAGACGCCGAAGCCCGCGTAGGCGAGCTCGCGCATTTCGCGGTAGGTCATCGTCGAGATGCCCTCAGAGACCTCGGGCACGAGACGCGGGTCTACGGGATAGACGGAGTCGACATCGGTAAAGTTCTCGTAGACGTCGGCGCATACCGCAGCCGCGAGGATCGAACCCGTAATGTCGCTGCCGCCGCGCGGGAACGTCGCGACCTTGCCGTCCTTCGTGTAGCCGAAGAAGCCGGGGTAGATCACGATGCCGTCGAAATTGGAGAACGCGCGCGACAAGGTCGCATAGCTCGAAGGATCGAGCGTCGCGTCGCCGAAGGGACCGGTGAGCACCATGCCCGTATCCTTGGGGCTTGCGTAGCGCGCCTTGCGGCCGCGGGCCGCGAAGGCGACCGCGACGAGCTTGGCGTTGTTGTCTTCGCCCGAGGCCTTCATCAGATCCATGAACTCGGCGGGCTCGAGAGAGGCGACCTTGGCGAGACGGTCCATGAGATCCATCTCGATCGTGCGGACGATTTCGTCGCCGAGCTTGAGCTCCTGGGCCATCTCGGCGTAACGCTCGACGACGGCTCCGAACTGGCGGTCCGTGTTCTCGCCCTTGATCGCCGTTTCGGCGAGCGCGATGAGAAGATCGGTGACCTTGGTGTCCTGGGAGTGGCGCTTGCCGGGGGCGGAGACCACCACAATGCGCCTTGCGGGATCCGCAAGAACGATATCCATCACCTTGTTGAGCTGAGCGGCGTTCGCGAGAGAGCTGCCGCCGAATTTGCAAACTTTCATTTTTTGTCTCTGGATTGAATTCTGGTTTAAAGTATGCGGAGCGCGACAGGCTCGTCGGCGATCACGCCGCTCGCCTTGATTTCCGCAAGAGCGTTGTCAAGATTCGAAACCTTCGCGATGTGCGTCAGGACGACGACGGGAACGGCGTTCTTGCCGTCCTCGGCCGCAGCCTTCTGGGACGCGGCGGAAATCGAGACGTCGTTCCTGCCGAGGATGGAGGCGATCGTTCCGAAGGCGCCCGGCTTGTCCGCAACGAGGAATCGGATGTAGAACTTCGAAGAGATGTCCCCCGCCGCACGCAGCCTGATCTTGCCCTCGGCGTAGTCGGGAGCGCCGCGCTCGTAGCGCGTCTCGCCGTGAGCGAGGTTGCGGGCGATGTCGCCGATGTCGCCGACGACCGTCGACGCCGTCGGGGCGCGACCGGCGCCGCGGCCGTAGTACATAGTGTAGTCGCTCATGTCGCCCTTGACCATGACGGCGTTGAAGGCGTCGTTCACGTTCGAAAGCATGTGGCTGAACGGAACGAGCGTCGGGTTCACGGAAACCGCGACCTCGTCGCCGTGGCGCGAAACGCTCGCCAGCAGCTTGATGCGGTAGCCGAAATCGGCGGCGTACTTGACGTCTTCGCCAGCGAGATTGCGGATGCCGTTGACCTGTATGTCGTCAACCTTCGGCTGGAAGCCGAAAGCGAGCGTCGCGAGAATGCACGCCTTGTGGGCGGTATCGAAACCGTCGACGTCGAGCGAGGGATTCGCTTCGGCGTAACCGAGGCGCTGAGCGTCCTTGAGGACGGTATCGAAGGGAAGCCCCTCGTTCTCCATGCGCGTCAGGATGTAGTTGCACGTTCCGTTGAGAATGCCGTGGATCGTCTCGATGTCGTTGCCGGCGAGACCTTCGCGCATGACGCGGATGATCGGAATTCCGCCGCCGACGGCCGCGCCGAAATAGATGTCGACATTGTTCCTGGCGGCGGTATCGAAAATCTCTTTGCCGTATTCGGCGAGAAGCTTCTTGTTGGCGGTGACGACGCACTTGCCGTTGTTGAGCGCTTCGAGAACGAGCGTCTTGGCGATGCCGGTTCCGCCGATGGTCTCGACGACGATCTGTACAGACTCGTCGTTTACGATGCTCTTGGCGTCAGTCGTGAGAATGCCCTCTTCCAGCTTTACGCCGCGATCCGTAACGATGTCGAGATCGGCGATCTTTTTCAATACAATATCGACGCCGAGGCGCTTGGCCATGACGTCACGATGCTTCAAAAGACCGTCGGCGACTCCGGCGCCCACGGTCCCGAAACCGATGATACCAACTCCGATTTGCTTCATAATATGTCTTCTTTCTACGAAATCAGTTGGAAACATCTACATTCCCAACCATCAAGTAAGCGGATATTTTACTCTTATTTGCCCCTAAAAGTCAATCGCATTCCGCCGCAACAGAGTAATCGGTTAGTCGAATGTGCGGGCTAAAGCCGCCCATCCGACTAAGGTTATAGATAGCAGAAATTTATCGCATGTATTTCAGGGTTACCGGCCCGATAAGTCCAGAAGGTCGAACGCGATATTTAGCGGCATCAAGCGGCAGATAATTACTGCCGACCATGTTTATGTCATTAAAAATTTTCCACTTGACGCCCGTCATGTCATTCCAACGCAGACGGTTCGCTCCAAGGTTCGTAACTTCGACTTCAAGAACATTATCTGTAGCTTTCAAATGAGCAATATAGCTAAGGTATTTGTAAGGCGGCATAAACCTGACGCCAAGATCCCGACCGTTCAATTTAACGCGGGCGATTTCACAAACTTCACCAAGATCCACATAAATAATAGTGCGGCCCCACTTAAGTTCGCCTCGCCGATGCTCATCAACATCGAATTTTGCGGTATATCGCATCGTTCCCGAAAAAGCTTCATCCCACTTATGCCAGGACTCGAGCGATGAGAGTTTTCTTGCCGCCGGCATAACCGGACCGCCGCAAACAGGTTCAACCTTCCACTCGCCGATTTCAATTTCAAGACTCCGTTCAACCGCGTTCGTCAACACTCTCGTATGAAAATTCGCCGCGTCGGCGACAAAAAGCGAGTGCCCAGGCTCAATATCAACCCGCCTTACCCTTCTTCTGATACTGCCATCAAGAGGATTCATGATCACAAAGCCCTCTTCAGGCTCAGGCGAATCATGCTCGATACGAACCGGATTGACTCCCTGATTGACGACGAAATACATGGTATGTCCGTTCCTCTTCCAACGCGTCGCCGAAAGTCCACTCTTGGGATCGAACGGACTCTTTCGCGCCTTAAGAGGTTTTGAAACAAGAGCGGGGTCAATGACTTCGGCATATTTTTCTCCGAGTCCCTGCGCGAGCATACGCCGTGAAATATAATCAAAAAAGTACCCTTCAGCATACAGTTTTTTAGCGACCTTGCCGATCGGTTCGCCATAAAACCACTCGCGTCCGTGAACAACCATCTGCCTGAGTTCATCAGGCTTTTTCTTGCGGAACGAATCAGGATCCCACACAATAGCAAGATCATTGTCGCTCTTCCATGTCTGGAAAATCGACTGACAGCGCGTAATGTAATCGTTGAGCGCCTTGACTTCGCGCCAGATCGGATTTCGAGGATTCATCTCCAACGACGCGTAAAAGCACCACCCCGGCCAAGGCGCATCGACAGGCGAATAATTAAGCCCGTGATAAAACACATGATTGACACCTGCGAGAAAAAGTCTATCGATTACCTCCTTTATTTCCCGCGGCCGCTCGCAAAAATGCTCATCGATCCATGTGCAGCTTTCCGCAGAGACCAGACGCGTACCTTTAACGTGCGCGGCCGAAGAGGCGAATTTAGAAATGAGAATATCGCGGTCGCCCTTGCCGAACATTTCAGTTTCGGGAATATCCGCCAAAGCGTAAAAGTCGAGCCAGTTCGACGGCGCACCATGCGCCTCATTACGCGTTATATAACCGTTCCTACGGCACCAGTCTGTCCATACGCCAAAGGTCGCAAGCTGAAGTTCGTCTATATCACCTCCCTTTTTAGGACGAGCGTTGAAATATTCGTAGCTGTCATGATAGAATGCGCGAGGCTTTTCAGCTGAACCGTTGAGGCCGAACGCGGCCTCGAAGCGCTCGACGTGATTCGACATCGCTTTTGGCGAAAACGGGTCGATCATATAACCCTCGCCGCCGAGACCGGCGCGCTTTACCTTCATCTTGGAACTCGCGGCATCCGACTCCGTCACCCACGGCCCTCCGAAACACCATCCCGCGCCCATAGTAAGATCGACATTAAGATCGTATTTACGAGCTGTCCTTGCAGCCATGTTCCACGCGTCGATCCATTCGGGCGAAAGAAGCGAACGATACTGTTTCTCATACCCTTTGACGCCGTATATCGGAATTACATGAAAACCGCCAAATCCTTTATCAGCCAATTCGCGACACTGATATTCAATGCCTTCATGATCGACAGCCGAACCCATCCACCAGTTGTAAACCCAAGGCTTCATCTCCTGAACAGGCTCAGGCCACCTAAACACATCGCCAAAGCTCGCGGCAACAACACCCAGACAACTAAAAATTAAATATACCCTTTTCATATTTGATCACATTGCTATCCCATAGGCGGGACAGAATCCTTTCTTTGATTGGCTTTTTACGGTACACCGGGGGCGGCGACCAACGCCTGCGCCCCCCAGTGCGCACAATACCGGCAACAAGGTCTTTCTATTCATCTCCGGGACAAGGTTTTTACTGATTCGACCCCCTCAATTTCCTTCATTTCCTTCGGAGCGAGTTTGATGGTGCGACCATTGAACGAAACTTCCCTCGCACTCACGCAGTCGGTGTTCAAAAGATAGACCCGGTCGTTGTATATCGCCCAGTTCACGTAATCGCGGCCTTCGCCCTCCAAGAGAAACGGCTGCGCCGCTCCGACGAGCCCCGTCGCCAGCGTACGCCAGAACTCCATGCGGAACGGCCTGAAGGACGGGAACTCCTCGCGCTCACGCCGTGCCGCCGGATAGTCCCACGCAAGGCACAGCCAGAACGCGCCCTTGCCGTGCGGAGCGCGGACGAGATACGGCTTCTTGCCCATGGTGGCCACGACTTCGACGCCGGGATCGATCTCAACCTCCGCCAGACGCAGCTTGGCGGAAAGATACGCCGGATATGCGTCTTTGAGAAACTTAGGAGCCGATTCCTTTACCATCAGGATATCCTCGGAAAGAAACGGCGCTTTCACCTTCACGCCGGGAATCGCCTGGACTACGTCATTAGTCGTGTAATTCGCAAATTCGCGATCGAGTCTGGACGAAAGCTGCGGAGTGGAGATGACGACTTCTCCGCCGGCGGCGACATAGTCGCGCAATGTCGCGGCGATCTTCTCCGTCATCGTGTTCCAACCGCCGAAAACAAGGACTTTATAGGAAGAAATATCTTCCGCCCTGAGTGCGTCGTCCACATTGACCACATCGACCTGGCCATAAGGAGAGCCGCCGATCCAGCCGTTGGCATACGGCTTCATGGCGTCGACCGGACGGGGATAGAACGCCTCCATCATCGCCTCCCATGTAAATTCCGGCGCGCCGACCCGCCAATTCGAATTGGAAACGGCCAGATGATGCTGACCGAAAACGGCGAAGGTATCCCAAGTCATGCCGACGTATCCATCGAAATTTCCGATCGCAAGCGCCGCGGGGACAAATGGCATTCCCTTGGCGCGCGGATGCGCCTTCGTCCACTGGTAGAACTCCTTCATTTCGTCGCGGTACTTGCGCGGCGTAGGATCGTTGTACGTCTCTTTCGGAGACGAGAAATTCTTCATCTCCGGATCGGCGGGGGTGTAAGGATGGGCCTGCGTCCCCTGGGAGCCGGACTCGAGGACCATCATGGAAGTGCCCATGAGCCACATTTGCTTGAGACCCACCTCGAGCGAATCGAACTTCTGCGGCACCGAATACGGAACGCGCGGCCAGCAAGTCTGCCATTCGTGGGCGAGCCACGCCGACCACCAGTTTATGCCGCGACGCTTCGCCGCCCCGCGCGCCTCGGCGGTGGCGTACGCAAGGTTTCCGCACCCGACAGCGTACATTTCGTTGCAGATGTAATCGATGCCGCCATCGAGCTCGTAGCAGGCAAGCGGGCTTCCGGACGTGGAGAAAACGTAAGGCTCGCGCTCATCCGCAGGGCGCTTCATCTGGTGTTGCTTGGGCCCGGCAAGCATGGAAGAAACAAGCCATTCGTGGGCCTCCTTCAGATCCTTGCATTTGGGCCAGCCTTTAAAGTAGCTTTTCTCATCCTGATAGAGAAAGCCGGCATATTCGCCGATGTTATTGCCAAGATACAAGTCGCCCCAAGCCTCTTTAAGACCCTTCGTTTCCTTGCCGCTCTGGTGTCCGTAGATCGTCATGACGCGGATGCGGTTCTTCTTCGCCCAATCATACCACGCCCCGAGATTGTCCGGCATGATGCGGCTCGACTTGCCCCATTGCACATAGAGATTGCACAAGCCGTTGGTCATCATTTCGTTGCGCTGCTCGACGCTGTCGCCGTATCCGGTGACGCCGACGACAATCTCCCCTTCCGCACCTTTGGGCGGCGCGCCGAAAGCGCACGCCGAAACCATCGACACGACTATCGCCGCTCTCGAATAAAATCTCTTTCCCATCGTTAACTCCTTATTTCTAATGTCCCAGGTAAATTTACAGTGATACCTGATTGTCTCCGGCCTTGATTTCAACTTCCCTGCCGTTCCAGACGAACACTCCGGGAACCGGAGTTGCGACAGCTCCGGAAATCTTCTCGCCGTCGACCTTGAGTTCGACCTTGATCTTCTTCCCCGAAGGATGCGGCCATTCGGCGACAATGCTCTTCAAGTGCCCCGGCTGCGGAGCGATTCTCACACGCTCGAAAAACGGAGCGTCGGGCCTGATACCGGCGACATGCGCACGCAGAAAATAAATCGGGTGCGATCCCCAGGCGTGACAATCGCTTCGAGCGTTGCTCCGGGAATTTTCCGGACTTTCGATGGTGGTCGTGCATCCAAGTTTAAGATAATCCTCCCAGAGCCCCAGACCCTTGAAAAAGAGATCGGCACGGTTGAACTTGAAATACGTCTCGAAGAGATAATACTTGAAATACACCGAAGTGCGGGCAAGACCAGGCGCTGAAACGAGCTTTTCAAAGCACGCCTTGGCCGCATCGCCTTCAAGCGCTCCTCCCAGAAGCATCAGAATCTGGGAATGCTCGGAGAAGTACAGTTTATCGGGGTCATCCGCAAAAAGGCCCTTCTTTTCGTCCCAGAAAACGCGGCGGCACGACTCGGCAAGCCGCTCCGCCCGATTGCGCCAATGGGCGGCAAGATCCTTGTTGCCGAGAGACTCCTCGATCTTCTCCGCCCGACGCAAAGCGAGCAGCCACAACCCGTTCACCTGAGCGGTTGCCTTTCCTGCAAGAGCGCCGGGAGGATTGCCGCTATTCCAACCGGGGGCGTTGACCCAATCGACAAAAGTCCAGCCCGGCGTCTTGCCCAAAAGCCCGTCATCGCGGGTATAATACTCTACGGCAAAAAGCGAATTGCGGTACCCGGGCATTCTCGCCGAAAACCATTCGCGGTTATTGTGGAGCATCATGTAATCATAATGCATCAGGAGATAGCAGAGCGTATAGGAAAGCCCGTCCTGCAATCCCGTGGTGGGATGATTGAACGGAACGAGTCCGTCGCTCTTGCGTCCAAGATCGTAGAACTCGATTGCTCTGCGCACCAGAGCATCGTCGGAAGTCATCGCCGATATGACATTGAGCTGCAACCTGGTATCTCCGGGATACATCTGCTGCTCGTAATACGGACAGTCAAAAAGCATTTCATGCGCGCACATCTGCATCGTACGGCGGCATATTTCCTGCACCGGAGACAAAGAAGGCATTTGAGGCGAATTGAACTCCGTCTCCAGTTCAAGCGGATAGCGGGTCTCGAAAATCGACGCGTCTTTAACCGTGAGCGGCTCGCCCGCCGTCTTGACGACGATTCTGCACCAGCGCCCACAGCGGAACCACGGCGGAGAAAAGATGGCGTCATCCCGGCCGTCGGAGACGAACGTATCGCCGAATCCGCTGAAATATTTGCCCTTCCATTCTCCGCGGTTGCGCTTTAGATTCGTCTTCTCGTGAAAAAGCGATTCCGCCCACTTCCATTCTATGCTTGCGCCTTTGCCGCCGGAAATCCTGATTTCCGGATATGCACAGCGGTATTCCCCAAGGTCGATCAGAAACGACGAAGTGGTGTTTGTCGGGAACGTGCGCGGCAGCGAAAAATCTCCGTCTACGCACTTGCCGAGTTCAAGCCGCCGGTTGAGCTGGTCTTTCAGTTGCGTCGGATACGCCTGCCATTCGCCTTTGCGGGTGCCGCAGTAGAACGGACGATTGGGAAGCACCTCCTTGATTACCGCGACGCCTTTCCACTGCGAAGGCCGCTTGTCATAGATACCCGATCCGACAATCTTCGCCTGTGTCCCGACGCCCCATGCGCCTGCTCCACGGCCGGCCTCGAAAACGCCCTCCACTATGCCCGCTCGCCAAGGAGCCTTGCCCGTGGTAAGCTCCTTGTCGTACGGCGCCTTGGCCGCAAGCGAGAAAGCCAGACGATTGGAAATCTGGGCGTGAGGAGCATTGCCCTTGGTGTGTTTCCAGACAACCGCTTCGAGCGTATGCTCCCCCTTCTCGAGATTCAGGCGGTAGCTTTGGAACATCCAATTGTCCACCGTTCCCCGATGGGGACCGCGCGCAACGAACTTGCCGTCGCAGACGAGATAGAACCTCTCGTCTGCGGAAACGTCAAACTCGAGCGGCACGGCCGGATCTTCGACGGTGAACGTCTTGCGAAAACGCACCACCCGCATGACCTGCGGCACATACTCTGCAGCAAGATCTTGATGCGTAATCCATGCGGCACTGTCGAAAAGCGACAGATGCCGCAACGACGTTTCGCCGCATGTCACCCGCTGCGGACGGAAAATTCTTTCCGCAAACGGAAGATTCTCTCCTGCAAGAACGCCATTGTCCAAGACGGCCGCAATCAAAAAGAGTTTCATTTAATCTTAACCTCGTGAATGGGGAACCACGTCTGCATCTCGTTGCCGGGCTCGCGGTGGCACCATGCGAAATACGGAATGAGTTTAAGCTCGACCGGGTTCACGGCCAGCCTGCTGCCCGACAAATCGGAAAGGACTTCGAGCGCATTTACCGTCATCGCCGGATATTCATGGCCGAGAACCTCGCACTTCGTCATGGTGAATTTCGCATCGGCCGCAATAACCTTGTTCAAGACATTCCCGTCATTGTCAAAGCCTTCGGCACAGTAAAGAACCGGACCCTTCTCCACGGCAAGACGCCCACGATCGGCTTCGACGCGATCGTCGGCCTTGATGCGCTTGACGGGCATGTTCATGCGAATCGCAATCTTGTCTCCCGCCTTCCATTTACGCGAAATGACTTGGTATCCTCTCTCGTTTATCAAATCCACGGTTTCGCCGTTGACAGAAACGGTAAAATCGTCATTGGAAGCGGGAACAGTCTGGCTGTAGAGCGTGCTCGGCACCGGTTTTCCGACGCACCATCCGGGAATACGGATGAAAAGCTTGAAATCGGGAATGGCGGAATTGAGAGTAAGCTCGACATTGCCGTTCCACGGATATGCCGTTTTCTGCGAAAGCTTGACCTCACCGCTCTTGAGTTTAAGCTTCACGTCGCTTTCGACAAAGAGGTTTACATAGACTTCGTCGTCTCTCGTCGCATACGCCATGCGCGGAATCTGCGGAATGAAACGGACTACGTTTACCGGACAGCATGAGCAGCCGAACCACTTGGAGCGCTTGTATCCGCCCTTGCTTTCAAGAGGATTGGGATAGAAAAACTCGGTTCCGCAGATGGAAATGCCGCTCAAAAAGCCGTTGTAGATGATTCTTTCGATCACATCGAAATATTTGGCCTCGCCCGTGCGGCGGAACATACGCTCGTTCCAAAGGGCGTTTCCGATGGAAGCGCAAGTCTCGAGATACGCATCGGCATTGGGAAGATCGAAGTCGACTCCGAACGCTTCATGGGCATCCCCCCACTTGGGATGCCTGGCATGGCGTCTTGCGCCGATACCGCCGTTGAGATGGAGCTTGCGGAATACGACATTCTCCCAAAGTTTGTCGATGGCCTTCAAATAGCTCTCGTCCCCGGTAAGCGCGGAAACGTCCGCCATGCCGCAATACATATACGCTGCGCGAACGGCGTGCCCCACGGCCTCTTCCTGTTCGCATACCGGCAGATGGTCCTGAAGTCCGCTGCCCCAGATTGAACGCAGATCCCCGCGACCGCGCACATCGAGGAAGAACTTCGCAAGGTCGAGATAGCGCTTCTCGCCTGTGACCCGATAGAGTTTGCAGAGCGCAAGCTCGATTTCCTGGTGGCCGGCGGTGGACTTAATCTGGGTCTTGTCATATCCGAATGTGCGGCACATGAGATCGGCCGACTTGCGGGCGATCTTGAGAAAATCGTCCCGTCCGCTCGCCTCATACCAGGCAACGGCGGCTTCGATCATGTGCCCCTGATTGTAGAGCTCGTGGCTCGACATGAGATTTTCCCAACGCGCATTGTGCCTGACCTGCGGAGAGCCTAAGAGCCGCGCAGTATAGAGATAGCCATCGGGCTCCTGGGCCTTCGCCATCGTGGCGATAAGTTCGGTCATTTGCTTCTTGAGTTCCGGATCGGGATTGGCAGCGTAAATATAGGCCGCCCCCTCCATCACTTTGTAAACATCGGAATCGTCAAAGAATATCCCACCGAACGTGCCCCACTTGCGAGCGGCGGCGTTTTTGAAGTTGTTGATTCTCGGCGTCTCGTTGCACTTCTCGAAATCGGTCTTGAGCGTGGCGAGCCGGTTTGTCTCTATGCGCGGCAACCAAAAGCCTCCAGTCACTTTGACATCGGTGACCTTCGGCGTATTAAACGAATAATCCTTGGATGCGATGAGCGCCAAAGGCGCGACGAGCATTGCCGTAAACAGGTAACCTCTTGATTTCATCATTTTCTCGCTTGTATTTTTCCTGGTTTAAAATATCATTTCACAATAACGGTAAATCCCGGTTTCCTGCCGTAGCGAAGCACGTTTTCGCCATTTCGCCTTGAGACGAAAAAGCAATTGCCCGCCTCGTCGTTCGGAATATCAGGTAGCACAATGCTTTCGCCCGTACGCAAGACATCGACACTGCGCACTCCTTCGGGAAGCTCTTGCGAAACCGCAGAAAGCGATCCACCTTCTTCGACCGTAACGGACGCTACCAAAGGAACATCGCTCTGGTCTGGGATCGCAAGCGCGAGCGTCGCACCGGACTTTACTTCGATCGCACCCGCGACACGGCCGGTAAGTTCAAGCGTACCCTCGGAAACAAGCGTCACCCCGGTAAAAATATTCGTAGCCGAAACGATAACCGTGCCCAGGCCGCGCTTTGTAAACCCGCCGTCTCCTTGAAGCATTGCCGAAACCTCGAGCGTATTGCCCTCGGGGGCGTCGATGATAAGACCGCCACCGGTGAGAATATGCGGGCACTTCTCATCGCCAATGGGACTCGCATCGATAAACTTTGCCGCCGGAGTTCCAGCTGGCTTGAATAGCGCCCCGTCGAAAGTGACGGTACAATCACCACTCGGAAACGGATAGCGCATCTTATAAAAAGCCGTCTCTATTTCGCTATTTTTAAATAAGATCTTTGCACCACCTCCCGCCCAACGAACCATTTCGTTATAGCAGGAAATGCCATCCGACCACTTCATTCGCCCACCATCTACCGTCAACAAAAAGCGACCCGTGTCGTAACCAACATTTAAGCGTCCGCCTTCAACATAGCCGCCATCAAGAACATCAAGACGGCCTGCATGTCCTCCGTCCGTTGAAGATTGCAACTTTTTACCAAAATAAACAGTAGATGGGAAAAGGATCTTCGAACCCGCTCCCTCAACTAAGACCCATGCATTCTCTGGCGCACCGTTTTTGACGCTAATAATATCAAGGCTCTTATTGTTAGGGGAAAACTCTGCCGTGGCACCGGAATTAACAACAAGTTTGCGAATAGCATTTTTTCCTTCAGATGTCCTCGGATCAGGCTCGGTCTGACCACGAAAAAGTATCGTATTACTCTTGAGCGTCGCCCCATTTTCAACCGTAACAGTCCCTTTTATCCACGGCCAATAATCGACAAAGTTTTCGTCGGCCATTACATTCCTCATTGGAACATTCTGCTCAACTACGGTATCGACGCCGGAAATAACAAGGTTGCCGCCATTAAGTCCGTAAATAGAATGGTCTTCCGGCGTATTCATCGCCGTAACGGTTTCATCCGCCGGGATTTCTATTACCGATGTAATCCCCAAATTAAGCTCTTCAGCTACGACAACCTCCAACTCGCCATAACCTACATAATGGTTTTCCTGACCGCCGAAATTGAAGATGATTTTCACTACATCGGAACAAAGAATGGAACCATCATCCATCTTCAAAACCGCTTTTGCGCAACAGCCTTCGCCAGTATAGCTGAGAGGAGTCTGGGGAGAGAGATTTTTCTCTTCGCCCGCAGAGGTTACGGCCTGAATGGAAACTACCGACAATTCATCTCGCCCTGTATCCGCCCATGTTGAATATATGCGAACTTCCTTGACTGAATGCGCTTCGGGGAAATCATAAGTCAAGGAAGCATAATCTGCCAAGCAAGTCGTTTTGCTCTTATCCTTTGGAGCTGCCACGCCATCGGTCAAGACACTGTAAGTCAGACTCCCTTCGTGTGTATCGGCAAGTCCACTCGAATTCTCGGCATCGAGCGAAGACACCCGAAGAATATTGTTGTCAGCAGAAAAAAAACCTTTCTGCCACGAAGACGTTTCCCATACCGCCTGGGGCGAAGGTGTGATCTCCTCCGCCGCGGCGGAAATGGCGAGCATGGCGACAGACGCAAAAAACAAGTTTCTCATGACTACCCCTTTCGTTTCCTTTAGCGCAATTCAAACTCTTTGATTTCGATCGGATCAAGCTCGACAACGCTCGTCTTGTCCCCGATAGAGACCTTGACCTTGCGCTTCATGCGCATATCAAGATTCATCACATAAGCCTTGTCCTCATAAACAGAACTCATGAAGAACCTCAAATTGTCGTCTTTATTCTCCTCCTTAAGAACGAGGCGCTGCTCCACTTCCGATGCACGCTCGGCAAGAAGTTTCTTCCATTCATTGCCGAGAATTCCGCGAGAGCCGGGGAACTCGTACGTAAGCATAAGATAGATAAAGCCTTTCCCGACGCGCTTGCGCACGACGAGCGGAAGCTTATCCTTGCCGATCGTGGCAACCGTCTCGACTTTGCTCTTTTTCGAGATGGAAGCGAGCTTCACATCGCCGGAAAGGACAAACTTCTCGACCTCGATGCCGCAAGGAACCGCAAGGTCCTTCTCGGCGTAGTCGAGGAAGCGGCGATCATAGCGCTTAAGGCACTGAGGAATGCTCATGACGGCGACACCACCGTCTTCAATCCACTTTTCAAGAACCTTCTTTGAATGCGGCGTCATCGTGTTCCAGCCGCCGAAAACGAGAAGCTTATAGCGCTCTAAGTCGTCAAGGCGCGTCATATCGTCAACGCCGACGACATCAACCTGGCCGTATGGCATGCCAGAGACGCCAGTCGTCCCGGAATATGGCATAAATACGGCGCGCGCGCAGTCCCACGTAAATTCAGGATGAGACCCCGCCCAAATATTGACCTTGTCCTTAATATGCTCAACGCGATTGGTGTGCTGCGCCCAAGGCGTAGCGCCGGACATCCCGATATACGCATCGTATGTGCCCATAGCAAGCGCGATCTTCGTCTCGGGAGTTCCCTTGGCTCTCGGATGCTCTTTCGAGAAAATATGGCACTTGCGGATCGTCTCACGATAACGGCGCGGCGGATCGTCGTCATACCTGTAGCCGGATTTGCGATTCGCTTCGGGAACGCCCCATGTGTGCGGATGCGCCTGGGTTCCGCTCGAGCCGGACTCAAGGCAGAGAAGCGATGTACCCATCAACCAAAGAGACTTTATGCCAACCTCAAGCGAAAGATACTTCTCGTCCTTATCGTACGGAATGGGGAAGGTCTGCCACTCATGGGCAAGCCAGCCCGACCACCATTCCGGGCCCCACTTGCGCGCGGCGCCGCGGTTCTCCGCCGTAGCATAAGTTATATTCTGGCATCCGCACGCATAAAGCTCGTTGCAGACAAGATCGATTCCCGCCGGAAGCTCGTAGTTTGTAAAGGCCGCGCCGGACGTGGCGAAACTGAAAGGATCTTCGCCCTCGGCACCGGCGACGGGGGCAGGATGCGCCCCGCGGAAGAAATTGGAAAGAAACCACGCTCTTGCATCCTTGAGATTGTCGTTCTGCGGCCCGCGCATCTCGCGCGAAGAGCCGTAGAAGTAACCGGTGCGCTCGCCGCAGTTATTGCCAAGATAACGGCCCTTCCACGCCGTTTTGATCTCTTCACGCTTTTCACGCGGACAGTGCGCATAGATCGTCATGGAGTAGATATCCTTCTTCTCCGCCTCCTCCATCCACTCCTCGGTGGCGTTTTCTTTAAGAAGCTGCTGCCAACTGCCCCAACGAACGTAAAGATTCCCCAAATCGTTGGTAACCATTTCGTAGCGTTCGCGCCCGGCTCCATAGGAAACGACGCCAAGAAGGAATTTTTCGTTCGGGAGAGGCTTTTTGACGGGATTCTCATTGAACGGAATATCAATCGTATGTTTTACACGCGTTCCATCCTTGGCCTCGACGACTGCG
>JAZOQY010000032.1:0-95004 GCA_045656285.1 Kiritimatiellia bacterium | reverse complement strand
GTCCATCCGTGATGATAGGCGTAGTAATAAGCGGAATGTTCGTACTTTTTGCGCATATTTCCCTCTTCTCTGAGAACAGAATTTCACTCAACACGTATAGTATAACATAAAATGAGAATTTTATGCGGAAAAATCTTATGGTCTAAAAAAGGAGGGCGGGGGAGTATCTGAAAGAGAGAGAAGATTAGAAATAGAGAAGATTAGAAAGGGAGAAGATAAAAAAGGGCGCTGCCCGTGCGAGGAGGGGTCACAAAAACTCCTTCACGGGCAGCGCAAAATTTGTTTTTTAAAGCGAGGGGGCCTTCTCCCCCTTCGCTCTGTGGGTTAAGGGCGAGGGGGAGAAGTCCCCCTCGCGTAGTGGGTTATTGTTAGTTAGCTGACGGAGCCTCAAAGACAAACTTGAAGAGGACTGCGCCAGATTCAGGCTTATCATAACCCCAAGTCTTAGTCTCAGGATAGAAGTACTTAACCGTAGGTGTGACCTTAACGGTAAGCTCTTCAGTGCCGCGCTTGACGACAACCGTAGACTTCTCAGGTTCCGCAGCATTGATCTCGGTCACCTTGATTTCGATATCTAAGGTTGCCGCAGCATCAGCGAAGGCGAGAGCAGAGCCATCCTTGTTTTCAAAGGATGCGAATGCAGTATTAAGCGCTTCGACAGCGGCATTACCAAGCTTCTGCTCACCATTAACTGTGACAGTAATGCTCTGAGCCTCTACATTTGCGAGTGCGTCACTAACAGCCTGATCGTATTTAGCTGTAGTTTCAGCAGTTCCCTCAGGTGTAGGCATAGGCGCAGTCCAATCAGGAACAAGCGTATACTCACCATCTGCGTACTGAGCCTTAAAGCCCTCGACCGCAGAAATAACCTTACCTTCAGCGAGCTGAGCGCTCGTAAGCGTTGCAGAAGTATCAATCGCATCATACGTATTTCCGAGAGCGATAGTACCATCGCACATAAGCGTTGCACCCTCTTCAACAACAGCATTGCCGCGGAGATTGAGCTCAACACCCTGAGGAATTACGAAGGTCGCGCCGCTCTTAATGGTGAGCGTCTGCTTAAGAAGCGAACGCCAACTGTTAGGAAGCGTAACCGAGCCGCCATCAAGAGAGAGCGCGTAATCATCACCGATCGTCATTACTGCATCACTCGTCCAGTAAAGCGCAGCCGTTTCTGCAGGCGCCGCCATAAAGAAGTAGGTCTGAGTATTAGTGTCGTATGTCTTAAGAGCACCGCCATTCATAGCGAGCTTACCGACAACAGCGAGAGCCTGAATGGACTTGCCATTCAAATCAAGCGTCGCACCAGTAGGAACAACGACAACTTTTTCAGCTACAACATCAGCAAGAAGCTTAACCGTATCACCAGCACCAGCCGCCGCGATAGCAGCATCAAGCGAAGCGAACTTAACTTCACCAATGGCAGCGACAGCAGCAGCTACGCCATAGAAGTCTACACCGTCAACAGTCTCGACGACATAACCGCAAAGACCCTCAGCGCAGAAATCTGTGTTCGCACCTTCAGCTTCGTTATTAGCAGGGTTGAAGCCCTTGAACTTACCGCCGTTAACTACAATCGAAGTAGCGTCACGCGTCTGATCGTACTCGTTAAGAACGTAATGATACTGGCCATCTTCACTGGAGAATGTACCGCCCTTGATTTCAGCATGACCATTGTTAATCACATAGACGGCATGGCTAATGCCGCGGAATGTACCGCCATTGATAATAACAGTACCTGCATTAACATAAACGGCCTGATCACCAGAAACAGAACCTTCGTCGCCCTGAATCGTTACGGTCGTAGTCGCATCACCATTCACATAGAGCGCGGTACCATCAGCACGATTAATCGACTTACCGTTCAAATCAAGTGTAAGCGACTTGGTAATCGTGACAAATGTCGTAAGTTCAATATCCTTACGAAGAACAACAGTACCACCAGGTTCAGCTGCATTTATAGCAGCTTCAAGTGTAGGATATTCCTCATAAGAAATAAACTCGTCTCCTTGCGCATCAACCCGAACTGTTGCGACTGCGGCAACATTCTGCGAATCTTGCTTATAATAATAAACACGACCATCCCCTTCATCTACAGAATAAATACTTGCATTACGAGCATCAGTAACATCTTCCTCATTTGCTGTTGCTTTCAGCGTTGGAGTTAATGTATAATTTCCGCTAGCTATTTTTGTAAAATATACGAGTTTAATAGGCGTCGCATCCGTATAATCAGTAACATCAATATTAAATGTAACTGCAGCATCCTGAGTCAAGCACCTCGCATTTATTTTTTCATTATTATTTAGATGAGAATTAGCAGTTAATTTAATGTCGCACTCAGTTCCATCGAGATTTACAGGAATAAAACCCTCATCACCCCAATAGTTAGCCAAAAATCTTATTTTTCCTGACTGCTGATCGCCTTCATAGAAAACAAGCTTTTTAGCGAGTCCTTTTGGAGCCGTAGAAGTACTAGTCTCACCTACCCAAACACTCCACTGGGCATTTGAAATCACGACTTCAGAATCATTATTGAACGCTTCATTTGTCGTAAACATTCTGCCGGCATAATTCTTAAGCATAAACCTACCAGATGTTGTCGGCGAATACTTTAAGTGACCATACGCAGCGTATGCTAAAGAATTATCGCCGTCAATAATCAAAGTTGAGTTATCTGCTGGCTTAATCGTATACCTTGCAGAAGGATTACTAGAATTATATGGCAACAAAACATTCTTGAACGTGAGAGTAGAATTTTCCGCTCCCAAGCTCAATATTGATGTCTGAAACCCGAGTGTACCATTACGAACTTCAACTTCAATATCAGACGCCATTTCGAATGCGCCGTTCACATACATAGTAGCACCGTTAAGATCTACTACAGCATCATTAGCAAAGACAATCTTAGACTGATAACTGCCTTCAGACGAAATCTTGCCTGGATAGCCATAAGCTTCTACGCCAGTAGCGCTAGAATCCGTAGCAGCCCAAGACCAGTTCGCTCTGTTAGCCCAAAGATTGTCTCCGCCATTACCTGTCCATGTATATGTAATTGAAGTAGAATCCCTACGCTCCTTCACCTGTTGAGCGATATTAAGCCCTTCAGAGTTAGAGCTATCAAAAGTCTGACCAGACCATGTATCAGTGGTGATAGTATTAGAAACTTCAACCTTCCAATAGAGCTTATCTGTAACAGCATTATAAGCTTGAGTTACACTAAATACTCCATCATCCGTATCCTTAAATCTGAATACCTGGCTATTATCAAGCGTATTTCCATTAAGGGACCAATAGACGGTTACAATAGTGCAGTCGTCAGCCCCAGGAGTATACGCGGGATTAATCTTACCAGAAATCGTAAACGATTCATCTGTAAAGGTTGCATTCGCCGCCAAACCGGTAGCAGCACCAGGAATCGCAATCTGAACAGGTTCTAATTCTACGATTTCACCGACCTGACCTTGATCATTTACCTGCGCAAAGACCTTAACAGTGTAAGTTGCACCAGGTTTAAGATCTTCAATTACCAAGTCGCCAGTAGAACCAGGCTTACTCAATGCTACCGCATCATAAGTATTAGTCTTAGTTTCAACGCCCTCAGTCACATATTCGACATAAAGTGTTGTCTTATAACCTGTGGAAGCTGAACATGCAACGTTATACGGAATGGTAATCTTTCTATCAAGGCTCGCCGTCACCTCTCCAGTCGTGACGGTATAATCTGGAATTTCCTCGGGCGAAAGAATCACAACAGTAAATGACTGCGTGGACATACCAGCAGAATTGAAACTTGCTGTAGTCTCAGGATAATAAGTAACCGTGTAAGTGCCAGCCTCTTCTGGGAATGAGACGAAGTCAACTTCATTTTCTTCGCCTTCCTTCTTAATTTTAGCCGTCACATCACCATACTTAGCCAACGCGGGGGTAACCGTTCCCGGCGCATCAAGTTTTATCGTCCAAGTCAAAATGGAAACAGCGCAATCCTGAGTCCACTCATTGGTAGCCTGAGTAATAGACCAAGTATATTCTCTACCCTCATTCGTTTTGGTATCAGGCCACAAATATCCATCCTTAGGAGTAATAATTACTGAATAAGTTCCATACACAGTGGCCGATTTATTTTCTCCAGTGACAGTATACGCTACCGAATCCTCGATGGTTTGAACATTACCATTATATACGCGATCAGCCAAACGGAGATTAAGTTCGTCTACATCTACAAGCTGCTCATAACGAAGGACTACAATACCAGAACCGCCAGCGCCGCCATTGCCTTCACGAGAGGCACCGCCGCCGCCGCCACCTTGATAGGGGCTGGCATTCGCTCCGCTATTAGTGTTACGAGCAGCAGTATTTCCATCGCCTGCACCATTGCCGCCAAGCCCGCCATTCGCACCATCAACAGTAGCACCACCACCACCTGAGCCATAAACGAGCGGAGCTCCCATAATATCAGAAAGCAAACCTTGTCCGCCATTTCCGGCTTTTGAAGTGCCCGTAGCATCGTATCCAGGTTCAGTTGCACCACCACCGCCACCAGCGGCAGCATAAAGGCCGTAATAACTTGCCGAACCATATCCTTTGCCTCCCTTATTACCAAAAGATTCCGCTGAAGCAAGCGCTACATTATTCGTTCGCGCAGGAGTAATTGATCCGAGTGTAGTGCACCCAGGTCTTGAGCCGCCGCTTGAGCCGCCGGTTTTTCCTTGGGCGCCTGCTTTTGCATTCTTTGCAGCGCCGCCATCTCCGCCGCCGCCAAAAGCATAAACATATTCTACGCCATCCACTTCAAAGTAAGACGCATCGCCGGAGCCGGATGCACCGTAAGAAGAAGAAGAAGAATCAAACTTCGTCTCCGATACACCACCAGCACCTCCAGCGCCAACTTTAATAGTCACAACAGAATTGGATTCAAGACGAGTGACAACACCAGTAACAACGCCGCCGCCGCCGCCGCCAGCACCAGCCTGTCTTTGGTCATCTCCTCCATTCTCTGCGCCGCCGCCGCCACCGCCGCCGACTACGAGAAACTGAGCATTCGTATAATTATACGGTACAGTCCATGTAATAGGCTCTTCAGTAACACCAGTAAACACCATTGCTACTTCATTACCATTTTCGCCTAAGCCAAAAACTTTATACCCGCCCTCAAAATCTTCAGAGCGATAAATCGTAAACGTCTTCTCCCAACAAAGCGGAGAATAGTCATTAGTTTCAACAACCTCGTACTTGATTGTATACGTACCAGGCTCCGTCGGCAATGTACCGTTAAACGAACTACATCCGTTCATATCCTCAATCGTAGCGACTAAAACACCGCGCATAGGAACCGCAGGAACGAAAACAACATTTTCAGCATAAGACTGGGGCCAACTATTCAAAACAAGACTGGGTGCAACAGTCCACTGATTGTTATCTTCTTTAAGAACATTCCATTCAAACTCTTTAGGATCCGTCGAACCATCACTCCAAACATATCCTTCATTAAGTGTTACAAGAACCTTCTGAGGACCTCCCGACGCTGTTAAGCAATCGCCCAATTCCTGAACAGTGTAAGCATATGTATTAACAAGACCAGATGTCAAAGTTTCGCCAGTATATTTTTTATTAGTAATCTTAGGCTCAATATTTACCGTAGCATCAACTATAATATCAGCCTCAGAGTACCCAAATCGCAAAATAACGACGCCAGAGCCACCGTCGCCACCTGCCTTTTGGTAACTACCGCCGCCACCGCCGCCGCCACGATTAGCCGCTGCATCAGTACCATTTTTATTAAAGTCGCTATGCCCTGCTCCTGAATCCTCGCGTCCGCCGCCTAACCTCTTTGTACCACTACCAGCAGTCCCAGATTTTCCATAGCCACCAGCACCACCAGCACCGTAAATAACACCGACATCTGTAATGAATGACTCATATCCCGCGCCGCCATTAGCGGCAGATGAGGAGCTATCTCCAGTGCTGCCACCTTCTCCTCCAGCACCACCACCACCAGCAGCTGGATATCCCGAACTCCCTGCATAATATCCACTACCACCCTTGTGAGCGCGAGAAACAACATCTGAAACTAAATTCTCCGCACCGTCTCCAATAGCATTAACAGAAACAAGGTCTGCTGCAGCTAAATTTTTACGTGCGCCAGAATTGGATCCACCAATACCAACGCCGGCAGAATCCTTGCCGCCATCACCACCGCCGCCATACGCCGTGATATAATTCAATTCACCGACCTTAATAGTTGAATTACCGCCATTAGTCGCCTTCTTGGTAGAGCCACTGGAATATACACAATTCGTTCCACCCTTGCCGACCTGAATTGACACAATCGCCTCTTCCGAAAGTTCCTTAATATAGCCGGTAACTACGGCGCCGCCACCGCCACCAGCACCTCCCTGGCGATTCTTTGCAGTAGAACTATAATAATGAACGCCACCGCCACCGCCGCCGCCGACAGCGAGAAACTCAACATTCTTAAGATCCTTAGGAGCTTTCCAAGTAGCAACTGCCGCTGAGTTTGTAAAGACAACAGCAACCTGATCACGCAATTCGCCTAATCCCGTAAGAATATAACCCGCACTTGGATCTATCGTCAACGCCGATGTAGATGGAGCTGGCTCCGGCTCCGGGATTACTTCAGGAGTTGTCACCTCACCTTCTTCAGCCCATACTGCGCCTACGCACAGTACCGCGAACAGTGACATAGTCACCTTTCGCAATTTAGATAATGCTCGTTTTATCATTACTGTCTCCTTGTTTTAGTAATCAGTTATTTATGAATAAACGAAAGCTCACTATGGAGCATATCCCCATAATGGACTTGGGTTTGAAATTTAATGGAATTATAAAAGCGCCATATAAGGCGCTGAAGATACTTCTTAGAGCAGTGGGGGGGGGGGGTACAAGAATTGCATTCGCAGTCGTTAGACGCGATTAAAACGCAATTCTTTAGGCAATCTGTAGACATCCCCTTCATCAGTCTGTTTGAAGTATATGCTTTTTCGTAAAATTTTGCAAGCAGTAATTTTTTGAATTCCGGCTTCTGCATCGGTGCCGATTTGATATAATCCTTGCAACAGAAAAACAACGCGACAGAAATGACATCAGAAAATAAAAAAGTAATTGAATTCAATTATCCTACCGAACTGCCTATATGCGCGTTCAGGGAGGAAATTCTCAATACGCTTAAAAAGAATAATGTCATTATCGTTTGCGGCGAAACCGGGTCCGGTAAAACGACGCAGCTGCCTAAAATGGCGATGGAGCTCGGGCTCGGCGCCGACGGACGGAAAATCGCGTGCACCCAGCCGCGCCGCGTCGCCGCGACAACTGTTGCCGAACGCGTCGCCAAAGAACTTAAAACTGAAATCGGCGGAGTCGTAGGCTACCAGCACCGCTTCGACAAAAAGCTCTCCGATGATACGCGCGTAAAGTTCATGACCGATGGTGTGCTTCTTACTGAAACGCTTTTCGATCCCCTTCTGCGCGCTTACGATACTATCATCATCGATGAAGCGCACGAGCGGACTCTCAATATCGACTTTCTTCTCGGCATCGTAAAGCGCATCTCCGAAAAACGCCGCGATCTTAAAATCATCATTTCATCGGCGACTCTCGATACGGAGCGGTTTTCTAAATTCTTCTCAAGCGCCCCCGCCGTAATCGTACCGGGCCGCCTCTATCCCGTCGAAATCGTCTATCAGCCGTGTGACGACGAGGATAACCGCGATCTGCCGCGCGATGTCGCCCGCGCCGCGCGAAATCTGCCTGCCGACGACGACATACTCGTATTTCTCCCCGGCGAGCGCGACATACGCGAAACCGCGGACGCCTTAAAGCGCGACGTCTTTTTAGGCAAAAGCGAAATAATTCCCCTTTATGCGTCGCTCCCGCCCGGCGAACTGAAGCGCGCATTCATAACGCTCGATAAGCGCCGCATCGTCCTCGCGACAAACGTGGCCGAAACCTCGCTCACCATCCCTGGGATTAAAGCCGTGATCGACTCTGGGCTCGCGCGAATCTCGCGCTACATCCACCGTACGCGCGTCCAGCGTCTCCAGATCGAGCCGATATCGCGCGCGTCGGCGCGTCAACGCGCGGGCCGATGCGGACGAATCGCGCCCGGAACCTGCGTGCGCCTTTATTCCGAGGAGGATTTCAATGCGCGCGAGGAATTTACTCCGCCTGAAATTCTGCGCTCCTCTCTCGCCGGCGTCATTCTGACTATGCTCGAACTCAGGTTGGGTGCGATCGACTCGTTCCCGTTCATCGATCCGCCGAAACCGACGATGATCCGCGAAGGATTGAGGGAACTTCTGGAACTCGGAGCCATCTGCCGCGACGAACGCAGCGATGAAGTGCGCCTCTCCAGAACCGGCCGCAGGCTCGCGAGAATCCCGCTTGAGCCGCGCCTGGCGAAAATGCTTATTGCGGCATCCGACCTGGCCACCCTTCCGTCGGTTCTCCCGGTTGTCGCCGCAATGAGCTGCGACAATCCCAAGAAGCGCCCGCTGGACGAACAGGACAAGGCCGACCGCGAACACGCGAAGTGGCGCGTCCAAGGCTCCGATTTTCAGGGAACGCTGGAACTCTGGAAATGGTGGGATCAAAAATCGTCCTCGTCAAGCGCGACGCAACTCAGAAAGCTCGCGACTTCGTCATACCTTTCATATCCGAAGATGCGCGAATGGCGAGAGCTCGTATCTCGTCTTCAGTCACTTGCGGCGAAACTGAAGCTCGACACCGTAAACGACAACGGAGGCGTCGATCAGTTCCACCGTGCGCTCCTGCCGTCGCTCCTGGGCAAGATCGGAAAATTCGATCCGGAGACAAATGAGTTTAAAGGCGCTCACGGTATTCGCTTTCAGATTCACCCCTCGTCAGTTTTGGCTAAGAACTTTAAGCCTAAAAAGACTAATTACGATAATCACCGCGATAAGCCTAAAATACAAGTAAAAAACGCTCCATCCGAATGGATAATGGCGGGTGAATTAGTCGACACTTCACGTCTTTTCGCACGCGAAGTCGCAAAAATCGATCCGTCGTGGATCGAGCCTGCAGCGGGAGAGATGGCAAGACGCTGCTATTACGCGCCCGAATGGGACGCGAAGAGCGGCTTTGTCAGAGCCAAGGAACGCGTAACCGTCTACGGACTCGTAATCGTCGACGGAAGACGCAGAGACTTCAGCCGCATCGACCCCGTGCTTTCGCGCAAACTGTTCATCCTTCATGCGCTCGTCTTAGGCGAAATCCAAAATCCTCCGTCGATCGTATGGGATAACATAGACCTTCTCAAGGAACTTGAAAAACTTTCCGAACAGCGCCGAAACAGAGATTTCTTCGACACCGAAAAAATCGCCGCACATTTCGACAAGGTCATCCCCGAAGAAATCGTGTCAGTACACGAACTTAAAAAATGGCTTCGCGGCGCGACTCAAAAAGAACTGAAATCATTCCGCCTCAATCGCGACGAATGGCTGGGCAAGATCAGATCCGCCGACGGAGATTACCCTGAGACGATCTCGATCGGAGGCGCAAAACTCAAGCTCCAGTACCGTCACACGCCCGACGACCCGGAACGCGACGGGATCACATGCACGGCCATGAAGTCAGACGCGGCGGCGCTGACCCTCTGGCGCGCCGACTGGCTCGTTCCGGGGGCGCTGGGCGAAAAGGTCGCGACAATCCTCAACAGCCTGCCCGGCTCGCTGAGGCGCGCGCTGCCCGGCATAAACGAAACGCTCTCGCTGATCCTGCCGATGCTGAAGCCGGCCGACGAACCGCTTAAAGACGCGATTCGCCGTGTCGTCTATGCAAGACTCGGTGTGCGCATTCCCGTAGATATAATGGACGGAATAAAAATTCCCGATCATCTTATCGTCCGCTTTAGGATTCGCGACAACGAAACAAAGAAGATTATCGCCTCTTCGCGCAATCTGCGCGAAGCACTTGAATTGTCGGGCGTCACCCGAGGCTCTGCGGCGAACAATTACGCTGCAAAAAAATACACGTCGTGGGATTTTGGCGAGATAAAAAATTCAAACGAATCAAGCGCAAGCGGCTGGGGTATAAAACTTTATAAAGCCCTTTACGATGAAGGCGACGGAGTTACGGTAAGGCTTTTCAAAACGGAAGAGACGGCGAAAAACGAACACGCCAAAGGTGTCGCGAGACTCCTCGCCCTTGAAATGTCAAAATTCGCCAAAAGAAGTTTCAGCTCTAAAAGTCTTTCCTTCCAGGGAGCGCTTTATTTCAAATCGCTCAATTACGCCCCAGAAAAACTTTCGGACGATATTTTCATGAAAGCGGTGCGGATCGCGGCGGTGGATTCCGAGCCGCGGATATTAACCGCCGAAGCGTTCTCCGAGCGGGTTAAAACGAAATGCGCCGCCGTTAACGAAGCTTACGCCGGCCTCGCGAAGCTCGTCTCGCAGATTTTCGAGGAGGCAGGTCGCGTCACTTCGCTCGCGGAGGCGGCGGACTTGCCCGACGACATCGCGCTCGACATCAACACTCAGCTTGCCTGGCTCGTATATCGCGGCTTTATCGCCACCGTTCCTCATGAAAGACTGAAACTCTATCCGCGATACTTCAAGGCTCTCGAAAAGCGCATCGAGCGCGCGAGAGTCGACAAGACGCGAGACAGATCGAAGATGGCGAGATTCGAACCCTACTGGACGCAATACCGCAATCTGATTACGGACAAGAACGCAAGGATCGCCGATCGCGCGGCGCTGTCGGAATATCGCTGGCTCCTGGAGGAATACCGCATCTCGCTTTTCGCCCAGGAAATAAAAACCGTCGACCGCGTCAGCCCCGACGTCCTGTCACGGCTATGGCTTGAGATTACATCAGGGAACTAGGATAACTCATCCGGATTGTACGCAGACAAAAACACAAGGCCGATTATGCAACCAAGCCCCAAAACAGCCAAGGCACTGCCTTTAGCCATTTGGGGCTTCATTGATTTTAAAATCTAAAATCGCTTTAGTTTAATTCAATGTACGGCCGTCGCTCGTTTTAAAGGTGCCGCACAAAATAAGAATAAAATCAATCAGCGCCCAGATTCCCGTAATCAGACCGCACGAAATCAAACCCAAAACGAGCTGCACGACCGCAATGGAATTATCCTTCAAATAAAATCTATGCACGCCCAGCCAGCCGAAGAAGAAGCAGAGAATCAAGGCCGTCGCCTTATCGGAAGATGCAGCCGTGCTGACTTTTCCCGTGCCAGATACGGCACAACCGCATTTTACGCACACGACCGCATTCTCGTTTATCTCACTACCGCAATGTTGGCAAAACATATTACCTCCTTATGATTACTTTTGTATCAAACAGTTTTGAAAAATTATAACAAATTAAATCCAGGTTTCGCAATAAGATTTCACCATCTTGCCCTGAGACCGATCTCGAAAGTCCTCGGCTCTCCGGCAAGACATTCGTAATAATGACGCGACGATTCGAAATACTTCTCCCCGAAAAGGTTGCGGACTCCAAGGGTCAAAACCCACTCGTCGCTGCCGCCAAACTTCGAGAACGGAATCGAGATGTTGACGTCGACAACATGCGACGGATCGAACCGCAGATTCTTGTTCTGGAACGTCCCTCGCATGCACGCATAGCTCATCGAGCGAAAACGGTAGCCGCCGCCGATCACGACATCCTTCAGAATTCCCGAAGAAAAACGGTATGACGTGTTGAGCGAAAACGTATGGCGGGGATAGCGCTCGAAATCACGCGCCTTGCTGCCCGGAGGCTCGTCCCTGTCCGTATATCGGTTGAACGCATACATTCCCAAGAACGTCCAATCCTCTGTTATTTCTCCGGAAAGCGACGCTTCAAAACCACGGGAGGTGGAGCGCCCCTCATAGCTCTCGACAAGCCCTGTGTTGTCCACCTGAGGCACATTCTCCTGGGCGATGCGATAGGCCGAAAGCGAAAGCCAGAGATTTTCCGCAGTCTTGAATCTCACACCGCCCTCTATCTGAGTGGACTCCCACGGGTCGGTCTCGGGAGGAGCACCGTTCACGGTCCTCAACCCGAGCATGGGCGTGCGCGTCTGCGAAACATTGCCGAAGAACACAAGCCAATCGAGGGGCTGGACGGAAATTCCGCCGCGCGGCGAGACCGCATCGGCCGAAGCATGACGGATGCGGTTTTTGCCCGACGTATACGCCTCGCTCTCGAAATGATCGTAGCGAACGCCGCCAAGAACGCTGAGCCACCCCCACGAAACGGAATCCTGCAAAAGAACGCCATAGCGCGAAGTGGGCGTTCCGAAACCGCCGGTAGCCTCACGATAGTTGTAGTCGGGCTGAATTACGAGCGCGTTCCCGATGTCCTCAAAAAACTCCGTGTCGTAAACAGACCGCAAATAGAGATTGTAGTTCCGATTGAGCGATTTGCTTTCCGAAAAATCGGAAAGCATGTACCGTTTTCCCGACAACCATTCGCCTGTTGCGAAGAAATGCTCAAGCTCTGCACCCTTTCCGGTATATGGCTCTCGCGTAGTCTGCGACCAGCTCGAAACGAGAATCGAAGTGCCGAACTTCAAAAGCCAATCTTCGGTGACCTGCCAATCGAGCCACGGATTGATCATGAAACTCTCATAGACAGAACGGTCGCCGCGCCTGCACGACGAATCGTACCACCCGAATCCGCCAGCAGGTCTCCCCTTCCAGACGGGTACGCCAATGTAACTTGGCTGATCGGTGTACTGAAACATCGTCTTGACGCCAAATATGATATCCTCATCAGGCTCGAACACAAAACTCGGCGCGAGCGTAAACGATTCGCGCGGACGGGCGCCCTTCTGGGGACCCTGATTTACGTATGTCGGTTCGCAGTAGTCGGATGTGCCCACAAAGCGAAAGGCCGCCTTGCCGTCGAGGAAGACCTCGTTGACATCGACCATTCCGCGATGACGCTGCGTATGCCTGCCGACGGACGTGTTACCCTGAACGATCGTCTCGTCGCCACCAAAATGGGCACCCTTCAGATAAAGGTTCACGCTTCCGCCGCCGCCTGACGCATTCTGGACAGATCCGGAGCCTCCGTTCAAACCGGCGATCGGCCCCTTCACGATCTCGACGCGATCGAGAAGAAACGAATCCATGAACAAACCGGCTCCGCGCCCGAGCGGCATAATGCCGTCGAACATAGGTTCTGTTCCGCCCATGCCGCGAACCGAAAACGTCCCGGGCTGACGGACAAGAAGCGACTTGCCGCCCGTTTCGATACCGGGGACGTACCGCAAAAGATCGTGAAGATCGGTAGGGTTGCGCTCGCGGATGAAATCTTCCGTCAGCGTATCGACAACACAAGGCAGCCTCTCGGGAGGAATATCGGTGAACGTTCCGGAGCTGACGGTTGCCGGACGGTACTTCGAAATGGGGGAGGCTTCAATCACAATGGTCCCCAGTCCGGCAACAGGCATATCATTCGTATCTGCCCGAACGGCCGCCGCAAGGATCGCGAGGCAAGAGAAAAACGTTGCAATCGATTTCATATCATCAGGGTAAACGCATCCAAAAGAGGAAAGGTTCATTTTTTCCTGTGGCTGCCGGGGTGCACAGGGGAAGACTCCTGCGTATGAACCTGACTGCGATAAAGCGTCCATCCGCTGTTAAGCCAGAAACTTATGCAGCAAACCCACATCGCAGGCAGCAGCAGCTGATGGTTTCCGGACATTTCGGCGACCATGACAATGGCCGTAAGCGGAATTCTGAGGGCGCTGGCCAGGAATCCCGCCATGCCGACGAGAGCAAACGCCTGAGGATGGATTCCGATAGCATCAGGAAGACATGATTTGAAGACCATTCCGACAGCCGAACCGAGCGCCGCGCCGCAGACAAGCGCAGGCGCAAAAAGACCGCCGGACCCGCCTGAACCGACGGTAAAGGAAGTCGCAACCACATTAAGGACAAAAAGAACCGCCAATCCCCACGCCGTAAAAACCCCAAGACCGCCAAACCCGACGCCTTCCTGCATGGAGAATGCAGCCTTAATGACGGAGTAGCTCGTCGAGAGAATGTCAGGATAGAAGAATCCGATTGCACCAGTCAAAAGGCCTCCGATGACAACCTTGAGCCATCCGGGAACCGAAAGCCGCGAAAACCCCTTTTCGGTAAAACGGAAGAAGCTTATGTAAAACCTCACGCCGAAAGCGACAACAACGGCAAGAACGAAATACGGCAGCAATCTCAATCCGTTCGAGAAGGCGTACTGCTTATCAAGAACAAAAAGAGGCTCCCAGGCGCTCTGCCCTATAAAACAGGCGTAGACGGCATAACTCACCGCCGAAGCGATAAAGCATGGAAGCACAGTTTCATCTTCGATGTCGCTCGATGAATAAAAAATCTCAAAACCGAAAATCGCACCGGCCAACGGAGCCTGGAAAAGCGCCGCGATTCCGGCCGCCAACCCCGCCGCCATGAGAATCCTTCGCCCCCTGGGCGCGATGTTCATCGTCCTTGCGACCGCGCTCCCGCATGCCGCGCCAAGCAATGTGACAGGCCCTTCATAACCGGCGCTGCCGCCGGAGCCGACAGTCAGCACCGAGGCAACCGGCTTGACCGGAATCACCGTGCTGGTAATGTAGCCGTCATCTTTATGAAACGCCTTGATGGCGCTGTCGGTCCCGCGCGCATGCTCCAGTTTCGCAAAGCGCTTTATCAAAAGATAGCCCAAAAGCGCACCTATCGCGGGAAGGACGAAAAGAAGCCAGCGCGCCGGGTCATCCCACGTCTCCATCCGCTTTGACTCCAACTTGTGAAAATAGTGATGGGCGAAATCGATCATGTACTTGAACATGACGACGGCAAGACCGGTCACGGCGCCGACGACAATCGACTCGCCCAGAAAGCGACCGGTCCTTACGGACATTCCCTTGCCCGCAAAAAGAAATTTCCGGCCACGCTTCGATACTTTATTGAATTTCGACATCTTAAGATTATATCAATTTTTCGAACTGCCCAAAAGGCGTTTGGCCTCCTTGAGAAAATCCTTGTCCTGCGTTCTGACTTCAATCCTTCCGGCTTCTCCGGAGAATCTGGCCATTCTCAAGAAATCGCAGATGAATCTGTCGGCCCGGTGCAACCCCTTCCCTCCCGTGTAGGAAACACGCAGACGGCCTTCCGTTCTCGAATTTTCCGTATGCCCGTCAAAGACGATCCAGACAAAATGCGACCTGTGCTCTTCCAGGTAATTTTTATAGATGTCAACCAGAGACCTGGGATCGGCAGCCTCTTTCTTCGCGCCAAGAATGACGTTCCACCCGTCGACAATGACGAATTTTCCGTCGTCCGGAAGCTTTCTCAAATCCTCCGCCGCCAAAAGCGCCATGTCGAAATGACCTTTAAGCTGCGCGTTTTCGGCGCGCAATCCGGAGTTTTCGGCCTTAAGCCGCGCAATCTCCGACTTCAGCTCCCTTACATGGGCTACGCGCGAAGAAAATATCACATCTTGTGCATCCATACCGCTAACCTTTTCGCGTTATTGCCGAAACAACCTTCAAAACCTCGGCCGCCACCGTCGCATTCACCCCGGCCGCAGCGGCGATTTCGTCGACGCTCGCGCGCGCAATGCCGTAAACGGACCTGAACCGTCTCAGAAGCTTCATCTTTTTTGCCTCTCCTATTCCGACAACTTCATCGAGCACCGATTCGCGTATGGCCCTGTCGCGCAACGACTTGTGATACGTTATCGCAAAGCGATGGGCCTCGTCCCGCAGGCGGGTGATGACCATCAGCGCCTGGCTGTCGCGCTCAAGGTTTATGTCTTCCCGGCCGTCGTCGAGCACAATCGTTTCATGGGATTCGGCAAGCCCTATCGTCGGAATGTCGGTTATCCCGAGTTCCGCAAAAACAGCGCGGGCGGCGCGAAGCTGCGTTATGCCGCCGTCGCAAATGTAGAGATCAGCCCGAGGCAACGCGGCGGATATCGCGGAATCCGGCCCGTATCGGCGATAGGCGACTTCTGCCATCGCACGAGGGTCGTCGGCACCTTCAAAGCTTTTTATCCTGAAATGACGGTAATATCGCTTGTCTGGCAGGCCGTCCCTCGCGACAACGAGGGACGCGACATTGTATGAGCCGAACAAATTCGAAATATCGACGCACTCTATCGTTTTGGGAGCCTTCTCCAGCCCGATCGCCTCCGCAAGCTCCTCGATCCCCCTGAGCGCGTCTTCGCGCCGCATCTCGGGCGATCGCCTGACAAAATGCGACTTTGTCATCTCCTTCAGCGCGAAAAACGTATCGCGTATCTTTGCAGCCTTCTCGAAATCGCTTCGCGAAGAGGCCTCGGCCATTCCTGCCTTGAGCTCCTCCAGCACCTCCGGTCTCTTGCCGTCGAGGAATTCGCACGCTTCATCGAATCTCGCCAGATATTCCTCACGGGAAATGCGCCCGAGACACGGCGCCGAACACGTACGGATGACATCGGCAAGACAGTGTTCGTGAACGGAAGCATCAGGCTCGATCGCCTTGCAGGACCGTATGCCGTAATGCTTTTCGACAAAATCCTTCGCCGTGCGCACGACAGGACTGGACGGAAACGGCCCGAAATATCTCGCGCCGTCATCTCTTATTATCCGAACGCAGGTAAAGCGCGGGAAAGCGGCGTCACGATCCGCCCTGAGCGCGAGATAACGCTTATCGTCACGCATCAGGATGTTGAAGTGAGGCTTGTATTTTTTTATGAGAGACGCCTCGGTAAGCAGAGACTCCGCTTCATTCCTTACGGTGATGAACTCAAAATCCCAGACCGTATCCACCATCGAACGGACCTTCGGCGTGTGCTTGGCTCCGGGGCGGAAATAACTACGCACTCTGTTCTTGAGATTCTTGGCCTTGCCGACATAAATAATCGCGCCCTGGCGATCTCTCATGAGATAACAGCCAGGGCGGTCTGGAAGAGTTTTAAGACGCTCGCGAACCAAAGACGTCAAGCGGCTTCACCTTATCGGGTTAGGCGGTCTTCTCGATTTTCTTGGGCTCTTCGGCAGGAACCTCATCGTCTTCCTGCTCGGCGACCTTGTTGCCTTCAGCAAGGCCTTTCTTGAATTCGCCCTTCGCCTTTCCGAGCGAACGAGCCAGTTCGGGAATCTTTTTTCCGCCGAAAAGGAAAATCACGAGAAGAATGCAAATGAGCAATTGCCAAGGACCTACGGACATATTTTTCTCCTTTATTTTGTTTTTAAATTATCAAAGTTTCGTTAAATCGCCGCGACAGTCGCGTCGAGCGACGCCATATCGGCCACGTTGAGAGTCGTCAAAGCGGGATCGATCTTCTTGATGAGACCCGAAAGGACCTTGCCGGGGCCGAACTCGACAAAACAGTCGCAACCGAGCGACTTGGCCGTCTCGACATCGGCAGCCCAATTCGTCGTGCCGGTGACCTGCTCGAGCATCATCGCACGAATCTCTCCCGGATCGGAAGAATGGGGCTTCCCTGTGACATTGGAAAGGACGGGGATCTTCGGCGACTTGAATTCGATGCCGTCAAGAACGGGCGCGAGCTTCTCGCGCGCAGGAGCCATAAAGCGAGAATGGAAAGCTCCGGCGGTAGCGAGCGGAAGAGCGCGCTTGATGCCGAGCTCCTTGGCTACAGCCGCCGCAGACGCCACCGCGTCCTTGGACCCGGAAAGGACCTGCTGCGCCGAAGAATTGATATTCGCGACCGTGCATCCCGTCTTCTCGCAGAGCGCCGCAAGCTGATCGGAAGAAGCGCCGACAATCGCGATCATACCGGAAGGTTCGGCCTCGCACGCCTCCTGCATGTAGCGGCCGCGAGCCTCAAGAACCTTGAGCGTCGAATCGAAATCAAGAACTCCGGCCGCACAGAGAGCGCCCCACTCGCCGAGCGAGAGACCGGCGGCGCAAGCGAACTCGACCTGCTTCTTCTTCTGAAGCGCGAGATAGGCGGCGTATGAAGTGACGAAAATCGCCGGCTGGCAGATGTTCGACTTGGTCAGCTCTTCGGCCGGACCTTCGAAGCAGATCTTTTTGATGTCAAAGCCAAGAACCGAATTGGCCGTATCAAAAAGCTTCATCGTCTCGGCGTCGACCTCTGCGAAGTCGCGGCCCATTCCGGGCACCTGCGCGCCTTGACCGGCAAAAATGCAACATTTGGACATTTCTAAAACTCCTTAACAGCTGTCGAAAACGAAATTAAAGCTGGGCGTTCATGAACACCATAACCGGGATGGGGGCATTCTCAATAACATTGAGAAGACCGAACTGAAGCCCGGAGAAATTGGACGCCGAATTGAAAAGTCCGAACTGGACAGCCTTGCCCGTGTCGGTGATCGTATTGATGACGCCCATCTGAAAGCCATGGCAGCGGCTAGCGCAGTTCACAGCTCCGATCGACCAACCGCTGTATTCGCCGGCATTGGCGTTGATGGCCGCAATCTGAAGCGCCTTGCTCGCGCCCTTGTTGAAGTTGAACGCGCCGAGCTGAAAACCCCAAAGAGTTCCGTTGTAGTTGATGGCAGCGATCTGGGCGCCGACAAAATCGGTGCTGTTGTAGTTGGCTACAGAGGCCAGCTGGAAAGCTTTCGCGTTTCCGAAGACAGCGTTTCCAAATCCGGAAATCTGGCAGCCGCGAAGATTGGAATCGCTCCAGGAAACAAGACCCATCGTCTGCAGGCCGGCCACATCGCCCTTGGCGCGACTTACAAGGCCGAGATCCCACCCGGAAAGATTGTGGCACTCGCCGTAAATGAGATTGTACGCGAAATACTCAACGTCGCAAATCTCGTACGGATACTGCAAAGGAGCCGCAAAAGCCACAGAACAGGGAGAAGTAGCATATTTGACGACTTCCTCTTCGTCCGCAACCTTCTCTGCGAAAGCACCGCAAGCAACGGCACATGCCAATACCAACAAACTCGACTTCTTCATTTGCTATAACTCCTTAGAGTGAGTACGTATACTGAGACCCATTCTCAATACACGATGATATTTTCTCATATTATCGCGACAATTTCAAGCCCGTGAACATAAAATAGAAAAAAGGAGAGTCTTAAGACTCTCCTTTCTCTCGTCGCCACAACTGGCGGAGGGAGGGGGATTCGAACCCCCGGTACGGAAATTAAACCGTACGACGATTTAGCAAACCGCTGCCTTCAGCCACTCAGCCATCCCTCCAAATCGTTAAGGCATAGTATATCAAATACGCTGCTCGCCGTCAACGAAGACTGCAGAGGTCTTCCAGCTGCGCGGATTGAGGACGACGAGGTCGGCCGTATAGCCCTTCTCGATCTTGCCGAGTTCATCGCCGAGACCGAGCTCGATCGCCTGGTTCCACGATGTCGTTCTGACGAGAGACTTGAGCGGAAGACCGGTGACGTCGTGGACGTTCTTGAGGCCAATGCCCATCCAAAGCGTAGAGCCGGCGAGGTTGCCGCCCTTCACGAGACGGGCTTCGCCGTTCTCGAGCTTGACCTCAAGCCCGCCCATCGTGAACGCATAGCCGTCCTTGCAGTGCGAGCAGCGGAGCGAGTCGGTAATGACCTGGACATGGGCGAGATTGCGGCGCGTAAACACGAGCCTGAGCATATCGGGACAGAGATGGATCTTGTCGCAGATGACCTCGGTGTTGAGATCTTCGATCAGAAAGCCCGCGCCGACCATGCCGATTTCACGGTGATGCAGAGGCGTCATCTGATTGCAGAAGTGGGTCATGTGCCTGAGACCGTTCTTGTAGGCCGGCATGAGTTCGCTGAGCTTGGCGCCCGTATGGCCGCAACTGGGGACGACGCCCATCTTGATGCAGTCCTTGGCGAACTTCGCGCCGCCCTCCGTCTCGGGAGCGTACGAAATCATCTTTACGGGATAGATCTTCGCAATCTCCTTGACCTCGGAGATTGCGGGCTTGCGGACGAACGCGGGATTCTGCGCGCCGCAGCACTTCACGTTGATGAACGGGCCTTCGAGGTGGATGCCGGGAATCTTCGAATACGGCATTCCCGCCTCGGCGTACTTCTTGGCGTTCCCGGCGGCGACCTTGAGCTCTTCGGTCGAAACGGTAAGCGTGGTCGGCAGGAACGAAGTCACGCCCTCCCGGAGCTTGGCCTCGGCGAGCTTGAAGACGGCCTGCTCGTCGGCGTCGCAGAAGTCGTACGTAAGAGCGCCATGGGTGTGGACATCGATAAAGCCGGGCATTACATACTGGCCCTTGACGTCGACGACCGTCGTCGCACCCTTCTCGGAAACCTTCTTCGTG
Source organism: Kiritimatiellia bacterium (assembly GCA_045656285.1). Classification (GTDB taxonomy): domain Bacteria; phylum Verrucomicrobiota; class Kiritimatiellia; order RFP12; family UBA1067; genus UBA1067. The sequence goes on along the minus strand of JAZOQY010000032.1, from coordinate 74,772 downwards.
GTGACGGTTTTGATCTTCTTGCCTTCGATGACAATCGTGGCGTTCTCGATATCCACATCGGGCGAAATGACGTGGGCGTTCTTGATAATCGTCTTGCTCATAGCAATTCTCCTTGTTGTTGAATGTCCATATTATACCACAAGCGAATAATGTTTTAAAGTTTGCTTTGGACGGAACTAGTCTTCCGCCATTCCGATGCGGCAACCATGAAGCCTATCCAGGGTTTCCGAAAGACGCTCGCGCTTTTTGCGCTTCTCCGAATCGTCCGCCCCGAAAAAATCGAGCTGGCATGAACTGTCGGGACTGTTGCGGATGTTCGTCACGCCAAATCCTATCAGTCTGACGGCGCTGCTTCCCGAGCGAAACGGCTCGTTCGCAGGCCACATCGCGTCGAACAATGCGAGCGCCTTCTCCCTGAAGGAAATATCATCCCGTACCGGCGCATCAAACTGCGTTTGCCTTGAAACGGTTTCGAAAACGGAATTCCGAAGCTTCAGTTTCGCCGTCAGAGCCCAGCGCTCCTCCAGACGGAACCGGCGGCCTACCTTTGCGACCAGCTCTATCAGCTTCGCCCTTACCGCATTTCGGCTTTTCTCGTCTTCGCCGAACGTGTGTTCGTTCGAAACGGACTTCTCGCTCTCGTGCCGCCAATAGACAGTGTCGTCCGAAATCCCGAACGAGTAGCTTTTGATCGCTTCCGCGGCCCGCTGCGACCCCAAAATCGCCGCCAGCTGGGTCGTTTCGAGGGATTGGATGTCGCCGCATGCAAGAATGCCGTAAGGCTTCAAGACCTCGACCGTCTTTTTGCCCACGCCCCACAGCGTCGATATCGGCTTGTATTTCAAAAACGCCGCGATCTCGTCTCTTTCGAACGGCATCATCGTAAGACCGTCCGGCTTATTCTCCTCGGATCCGATTTTTGCGAGCAGCCGATTGGGCGCTATGCCGACCGAACACGTGACCCCGCACTCCCGCCTTATTTCCCGGCGAAGAGCTTCGCCCAGCTCCTTCGCGCCGCCGTAAAGGTGGATGGACCCGGTGATATCCAGGAAGGCTTCGTCTATCGAGACGCCTTCAACGTAAGGTGTGAAGCTCTCAAAGACCCTGAACGCCTTTCGGGATACTTCGCTGTACAGTTCGCCGTTGGGAGGAGTGAATATCGCATGCGGACAGAGCTGGTACGCGGTCCTCGATGGCATCGCGGAATGAATGCCGTACTTGCGCGCTTCGTAGGAGCAGGTGGAGACGACTCCACGCTCATGGGGCCCGGAGCCGACGACGAGCGGCTTTCCGCGCCATTCGGGATGGGCCAGGAGTTCAACAGACGCAAAAAAAGCGTCCATGTCGACATGAAGAATCGTCTTCATTCAGCAAGCGCGTCTCTTTCTTTGCTTTTACACTTGGCACAAAACATATATCCTCCGGATTCGGTCAGCCTGTCGAACCGCAAACGCCATATTCGTCAATTTCAAGCATGAATAAAATCTTTCGCCTATAGTACCACATCCCTTGACACCCAGTCAACCTATGTCATGTATGGTGATTCTTTGATATAATGTTCGCATGATGCAACGCGAAATACTGATAGCCGAAGATGAACGCATCATCCGCAAAGCCGTCAAAAACATTCTTGAGGGCGCCGGATACCTCGTCCGCGAAGCGTCGGACGGACACGACGCGCTAGCCCAAGTCCGCGAAAAACGGCCGGACCTGATTCTTCTCGACATCATGATGCCTTTGATGGACGGTCGCACCGCCTGTGAAGAAATAAGGAAGTCTGACCCCGATCTGCCTATAGTATTCCTGACCGCGCTTGATTCCCCGGACGATGAAATTAAAGGACTTAAGTCCGGCGGCGACGACTACATCTCAAAAACGGCGCGCGACGACATCCTTCTGGTCAGAGTCGCTTCGGCATTGCGGCGCAGCCAATCTTCCGGAGGCGCCGGCTGCTTTGCGTTCGGCAGCTGGACCGTGGATCCGGCAGGCCTGTTCATGACAGAAAACGCCACATCAGAGAAGACGTTTCTTTCCGATCGCGAACTTGCCGTCCTGCGCGCCTTCTGCAGTCATCCCAATGAAATCTTCAGCCGTGACTATCTCGCGCATTCTCTCGCCGGCGGAGACGAGGACCTTTCCGACGAAACATTGACCATGTCGATCGTTCGGCTCAGGGCGAAACTCAAGGACGACGGGCGGCTCATACGGACCGTCCGCGGAGCGGGATACGAGTACATCCCGCGATGACGACAAAAAAGAGGAGGCCGTCTGAGCGGCCTCCTCTTTTTTCATCTTGCAGAAGACGGGCTTACTTCTTGAAGCTCTCTTCAACCGCAACGGCGACGGCGACGGTGGCGCCGACCATCGGATTGTTGCCCATACCGATGAGGCCCATCATCTCGACGTGCGCAGGAACGGACGAGGAGCCCGCGAACTGAGCGTCGGAGTGCATGCGGCCCATGGTGTCGGTCATGCCGTAGCTGGAAGGACCGGCGGCCATGTTGTCGGGGTGGAGAGTACGGCCCGTGCCGCCGCCCGAAGCGACGGAGAAGTACTTCTTGCCGTTCTCGATGCACCACTTCTTGTAGGTGCCGGCGACGGGATGCTGGAAGCGTGTCGGGTTCGTGGAGTTACCGGTGATGGAAACGCCGACGTTCTCGAGCTGCATGATCGCGACGCCCTCGGGGACGTTGTCGGCGCCGTAGCAGTTGACGGCGGCGCGGGGACCCTTGGAGAACGCCTTCTTCTCGACGACCTTGATCTTCTCGGTGTTGTTGTTGAACGCCGTCTTCACGTAGGTGAAGCCGTTGATGCGCGAAATGATGTACGCGGCGTCCTTGCCGAGACCGTTGAGGATGACGCGGAGGTTCGTCTTGCGGACCTTGTTGGCGTTGAGAGCGATCTTGATGGCGCCTTCAGCGGCGGCGAACGACTCGTGACCCGCGAGGAACGCGAAGCACTCGGTCGCATCGTCGAGAAGCATCGCACCGAGATTGCCGTGACCGCGACCGACCTGGCGGTTCTCGGCCACGGAGCCGGTGATGCAGAACGCCTGGAGACCGACGCCGATTTCGGCAGCGGCATCCTTGGCCTTCGTGCAGCCCTTCTTGATGGCCATCGCCGCGCCGACCGTGTAGGCCCACTTGGCGTTCTCGAAGCAGATCGGCTGGGTCTCTTCGACGATCTTATAGGGATCGATGCCGGCCTTGTCGCAGATCTCCTTGCACTCGAGAATGGACTTGATGCCGTAAGGCTTGAGAGCGGCGAGAATCTTCGCCTCGCGACGCTCGTAACCCTCGAACAGTTTCTCGGCGGCGGCGGCCTTGGGAGCAGCCTTCTTCGCGCAGCATTTCTTCTTAGCACATGCCATGATAAATTCCTCCTTATTCCTTGCGCGGATCAATGTACTTGGCGGCGCCTTCGAACTGGCCGTAGGTGCCCTTGGACTTCTCCCACGCCTCGTTCGGGGTCATGCCCTTCTTGATGAAGTCGGTCATCTTGCCGAGCGAAACGAACTCGTAACCGGTGACTTCGCCATCCTTGTTGACGGCCATGCGGGTGCAGTAGCCCTCGGTCATCTCGAGGTAGCGAGGACCTTTGTCCTTCGTCGCGTACATCGTGCCGACCATGGAGCGGAGGCCCTTGCCGAGATCCTCAAGGCCGGCGCCGATGACGAGACCGCCCTCGGAGAAGGCGCTCTGGGTGCGACCGTAGACGATCTGGAGGAAGAGCTCGCGCATCGCGGTGTTGATCGCGTCGCAGACGAGGTCGGTGTTGAGCGCTTCGAGAAGCGTCTTGCCGACGAGAATTTCGGAAGCCATGGCGGCTGAGTGGGTCATGCCGGAGCAGCCGATCGTCTCGACGAGGGCTTCTTCGATGATGCCGTTCTTGACGTTGAGCGAGAGCTTGCACGCGCCCTGCTGGGGAGCGCACCAGCCTACGCCGTGCGTGTATCCGCTGATGTCCTTGATTTGCTTAGCCTGCACCCACTTGCCCTCTTCGGGAATCGGCGCGGGACCGTGATTGCACCCTTTCATAAGAGGGCACTGATGTTGTACCTCTGTCGAGTAGACCATTGTTATTTCCTCTTTATTGTGAAAAACGGTATTATTTTATCAAATCCCAATCGCGAAAACAAGAAGACTGAAGCTCACTCCACGTTGAGTTTCTCTTCAGGGCGAAGCTTGACGGAATCGATGATCCTGAATTCGCCGGGATTAAGAGTGATGAAGTCCTTGTCTCCGAACTGCTGGAGTACGCACTTTCTCTCGTTCTTGTAGTCGAGGTTAAGCATGTAAACCTTGCCGGCGTCCGGGAAGTAGGAGTAGACGATCCAGTTGCAATCCTCATCGGGATTCTCAAAGTCGCTGCCCGTAATGTACACGTTGCCGCGGCCGAGCTTGGCGGCGTGCTTGTAGAGGTAGCCGACCATACCGATATCGGCGATCTCGGCGCCGCAGCCGATGTCGGAATTGCAGGCGGCGGGATAGTTCCACCAGTTCATGAGGAAGACCTGACCCTTGCCCTTCTTGCAGCGGAGAATGAAGGGTTCGCCATCCTCGTCATCCACGGCGATCTCCTCATAGTTCGAAGCATCCTGGGTAAACTCAACCTTGCCGAGCGAGACCATCATCTTACCGAAGCGGCGACGCGCGACGAAACCGAGCTCGTTCGGCTTCTCGCTGGGACCGGTGGCCCACCATTTGCGGTTCGACATGCCGACGACCTTAAGGCCGCAAAGTTCGCTCAAGTCACCGCCGTTCACGAGCTTCTCGGGCTTCATATCGAGATATTCGCGCTTGTTGTCGGTCGAAAGATGGCAAAGACCGATAACGAGAATGCCGCCGCGGTTGACGTATTCGCTCAAGACCTTGTACTGCTTCTCGGAGCAGGTGTTCCATCCGCCGAACATGACGACCTTGTAGTTGTTGATGAGGTGGTCGGCGGTTACATTGTCGGCGGCGAACGAAACGATGTCGCACTGGCCGTAGGGAGTCGCCGAGAAGTGGATGTTCTTGTTGGGAGCGAGCATCGGCGGCTTGGGCATGACGGAATTGAGAACCGTGCCCCAGCTCATTTCAGGAGTGCCGGCCATCCAGTTGGGATTCTTCTTGGCGAGCTCGACCGCACCGCAGATTACCGAGGCGGGAGCATAGCCCGCGCCGCCGAGGTCGAGGTTACCCTTCGCGATCGCCCAGGTGGCTTCGGGCTGACCGGCGGGAGCGGGATTCTTGAGGCAGAACTTATAGAAGTCGGAAATGATCTTACGATACTTCGTCGCGACGGGCGAGCGATAGTCGAGCATCGGGAATTTCTTCCTGGCCTCAGGCATGATCGGCTCGACATACTTCTTGCGCATCTCGTCGGTGACGGGGACGTTGAGCTTTCTTAAAGGCTTGGGCATCTTGGACATCGGAGAGTCTTCGCAGAGCGAGCTCTGAAGCTGCCAGTTGCCGGACTCGTTGATGATGATCTTGGCGCCCGTCATATACTTGAGATAAAACGCCGTCTCGAGCGTCTTCATCTTGTAGGGATTCTTATGGGGAATCCAGCTGTACCATTCGTGCGCAAGATGCGAGCCCCACATCGGCAGGTTGTACTGGCGATAGAGACCGCGACCGAGCGACGAGGAGAGCGTAAGGCTACCGAAGGGGAAGTCCTCGGTGCAGGGGATTTCTACGCCTGCCGCGACCTCGATATCGAGACCGAAGTTAGCGGAAGTCGCCATAACATTACCCCAACCCATATCATGAAGCTTATCGACATGAGCACGAACGCGCTTCATATAGTCAGCGGCAACCGTCTCGAGCGTCTGGCCGCGATCACCCCAGTCGTCGAGAGCGAACGAGAACTTCTCGCCGAAGTCGTAACCGAGCCACGTCGCGCCGAGCTCGTTGGTGATTACGTGAGGAATTCCGCGCTCTCCGCGCGAATAGATACAGGTAGAATAAAGACCCTTCTCCTTGGCGAGACGGCAAAGATCGCGAAGAATCTCGTTACCGCGCCAGAACTGGAGAGTGTTGCCGACCTGCTCCTTGACGCAAAGTTCGACAGCGCCGGTGGGATCGAGAGTGCCGGGCTCCCAGTAGGTGAAACAGAAGCCGCCGGTAAGCATCTTGCCGTGGTTGGGATATACGCCGGAACCGATATAGATACCGGCATCCTCAGGAACGGGCGTTTTGGTCGTAGGAAGACGCGGCAACGCGGCAAGCTCTTTAGTCGTTTTGGGATATTCGCGCTTGTTCTCGGTCTGCGCGAACAACGATACCGCAGCGACAGCGCTTATTGCGGCAACCATTATTTTTGTCGTCATTTTATCTTCCTTGTTGTTTGTTAAGCCTAGGACTGTCAGACATAAAAAGCGAAAACGCTCTAAATTTCCCCGTCCACCGAATGCATTATCCGTTTAGTATATCAAAATTGAACGGCGTGCGCATTCACTTTTCGATGCACCCAAATTCCTGTCCGCCGCCAGCGGTCAATCCTTGGCCTCGGAAAGTCGAGGCGAAAACTCCTTCACCCTCACATTGTCTTCTTTTTTCTGCTTTGCAAGCGTTATTCTCACTCTCTTGGCCTTTTCGCGGTTTTTTACCGTTATTTTCTTCCACGCCTTCCACTCTTCTTTCACCGTCCTCGTATTCTCATCAACAACAACTCCCGCTTCATCCAAAAACTCGGTCTTTACCTTTACAGGTTCCGAATGCGCCTGCGCATCCAAAGAGAGGTCATATTTCAGATATTTCATCTGAGGCGACATATCAAGCTCTTTCACGTCAAGCGTCAATGCTTTGCCGTCATCAACCTTCTCGACGACCATGACCTCTTTTTCGGCTTCCTTGACATTGCTCCCGTCGTTTTTGCCGGCAAAAAAGGCGGCAGAGAGCCAAACGACGGCCGCCACCGCCGCGCACAGCAACGCCGCGCCTGAAGCCCAAACCCATTTCCCGAACCGCTTTTGGATTCCTCCGCGCTGCATCACCGAAGAAACGGCAAAAGGCAGGAAGCGGAATGAAATGCTGCGCTCGTCGGAATCATAGAGAACATACGACGAAAAACACTGCCCGTTCCTTTCGCGCGGATAGCCGACCGATCCTGGATTCACTATGTAGCGCTTTTCGTCTTCCAGCACAAAATCCTGAGGCTCTATCTTGTAGACCGCGCCCGAGCAACCCGTCAGAAAAACGCCCGGAACATGCGTATGGCCGACAAACGCAAGACGCGCGTCGACAGCGTCAAAATTCACTTTGGCGTCCTCGGTGTCCTCTATGTATAAAAACTTTTCCGGATCCGTGAAATCGCCATGCGTGGCGACTGCCTCCGCAAATGTCAGGACATAAGGCAGGCCGGCGAGAAAATCGCGGTCTTTCTGGCCCAACGCCTCGCGATGCCTCTCAACGGCATCTTTGGCCAGATCAATGAAATCGTCGCCGTTGCCGCGCCCCAAAACGGCGGCATCATGATTCCCGACGACCATCGACGCGTTCACCTCCCGTAGAAGCGCGACGGTCTCGGCCGGAAGCGGCCCGTATCCGACGGCATCTCCCAGACAGATGATGCCTTCGGCCCCGTGAACTTCGGCGTCCTCGAGAACTTTCCGGAGAGCCGTTTCGTTGGCGTGTACATCGGATATTACCGCATAGATCATAATCAAAGCATTTTCGGTCTTCCGGAAGCTATCTTTTCGGGAAGAATTGAATTTATGATTTCATTAAACCTATACGGAAGTATCGATAAAAACCATGTCGCAAGACGCATAGGCCACGGGAAGGCGATCAACCCGACATTGCGCCCGGCGCGCTTCAGAATTATTCTGGCGGCCTTGTCCGCCTCCATGAAGAAAGGCATCGGGCACGTATTCTTTTCGGTGATGCGCGAACGGACAAAACCGGGGCAGATCGCAGAAACGCGAATCCCTTCGCTCTTGAGCATGCCCCTCAACGCAAGCGCCCAGGTCTTTACGCAGCTTTTGGTGGCGGAATACGAAGGACAGCTCTTAAGCGGCCCGTACCCCGCTATCGACGATGTGATGAGTATCTGCCGCAATCCGGGATCGATCCGCTCGCGAGCGCGCTTTCTGAAAATTTCGATCGCCGGGAGCACGATGTTGACGGCGCCTCCCACGTTTATGCCGAACGTCAGTCTTACGTTGCTTTCGGTTTCTTCTCCCGTCCCCACTCCGGCATTTGAAAAAACAATTTCAACGGACGAGATGGAATCGCATTTTTCAATCCACGCCTTTGCCGACGCGGCGTCAGTAACATCGAGAACTTCGGCGTAAACGACGCCTCCCAGAGAACGGCACGCCTCGGCCACGCCCTGAAGCCGTTCGCCGTTTCGCCCGCAAAGAAAAAGCGTATCGCCGCGCTTGGCGCACTCCAGCGCCAACGCCTCTCCTATTCCGGAGCTCGCGCCCGTTATCAGAACCGTCCTTGACATAATGTCATTATTGTATCAAAGCTTCTCAAAGAAAAACAAGAAAAAGCTATCGCCGTCGCTTGCTGTCTGCTGCGACGCTTGCGTCCGGGAGACAGGACTGTGACTCAACCGAAATCAAGCAGCATGTCTTGAACGAGAACGGGCTTTTCGGCCGAAGGAGCCGGTTTTTCAACAGCGGAACCGCTCACGCCTTCTTCGGCAGCCATCCCAAGAAGCTCCTTGAGGCGGGCCTCGTCGATCACCTCGGTTCCAAGCGCTTTGGCCTTCTCCGTTTTGGCCGCTCCGACATTCGCACCTGCTATCAAATAACGCGTCTTTGAGGTTACGGCGCTCTGAACAACACCGCCCGCAAGCTCGATAAGCCTAGCCCACTCCGTTCTCGGGCGCGAAAGAGACCCGGTAAGTACGCACCCCATCCCGACAAGAGGTCCCTCGGTCTTCACGGCCTCCTTCTCGGCCCGAACAGGATCGATGCCCAGCTCCTTGAGCTTCGCCAGCACACCGCGTCCATAATCACTGTCGAAGAAAGCGAGCACAGACTTTGCCGCCTCGACCTTGATCTGGAGTATCTTGCGCTCCTTCCCCTTTTTAAGATCGTTCTCGACGACATTCTTCAGCACGGGACTGCCGGCAAGTTCGCTCATCCTCCCGTGCTCGGCGGAAATATCGCGCGCGACAGTCACGCCGACATTCGGAATGCCGAACGCAAAAAGCCATCGTTCGAGCGGCAATCTTTTCGCATCCGACACAGCCTTCATCATATTGAGCGCGTTCTTGCCGAATTTGCGCGCAGCACCCTCTTCTCCGACATCAAGATCCTGCAGCGCGCCGTAGTCAAGCGTAAAAAGGTCAATCGGATCGGTAACGATCTTCTTCTCGACAAGGACATCCGAAATCCTTCCGCCAAGAGCCTTGATGTCAAGCGCGTTGCGGCTCGCGAAATGCTCAAGACGCCTTTGAAGCTGCGCGGGACATGCGGGATTGACGCATCTTACCGCGACTTCGCCATCAAGCTTGACGACGGCGCCGCCGCAAACGGGGCAGTCCGCGGGAAATGCATACGGCACGGAATCACGAGGGCGCTTCTCCAGGATCACTCCGTCGATGGCGGGGATCACATCTCCGGCCTTGACGACCCATACGCGGTCGCCTATGCGAATGTCCTGGGCGACGATCTGATCGGAGTTGTGGAGCGTCGCTCGCGATATGACGCTGCCCGCGAGCTCTACGCTCTCAAGTTCGGCTACAGGAGTCAGCACGCCCGTTCGTCCGACTTGGACCGTTATGTCTTTAAGCAGCGTTTCGGCGCGCTCTGGCGCATATTTATAGGCACGCGCCCAACGGGGCGAATGGGCGGTCGCACCGAGCAGGCCGTAGAGCGTACGCTCGTTTATCTTAAGAACCGCTCCGTCGATCTCAAAGCGAAAATCATGACGCATGCGGCCAAGTTCGTCGATCGCCCCGACGGCCTCGCCGATCGTCGGAACGATGCGGCTGAACGGCGCTACCGCAAATCCCCAGCGCCTGAATGCCTCGATCATTTCGGCATGAGTACCAAAGCCGTCGCACCCGACTCCGCCGGCATTGTAGACCACCATGTCGAGCGGACGCTTCGAGACTACTTTAGGGTCCAGAAGCTTAAGCGAACCGGCGCAGGCGTTGCGCGGATTCATGAACGTCTCCCGTCCCGCCTCGTCCAATGCCGCGTTAAGCTTCACAAAACCGTCGCGCGTCATGAAAACCTCGCCGCGGACCTCTAGCATCTCGGGCGCGTCGCCGGGAAGAATCTTGGGGATCGAGCGGATCGTGCGGACATTCTGGGTCACATCATCTCCGACTTCGCCGTTCCCTCGCGTGGCAGCGCGCACAAGCGCGCGATTCTCGTAAAAAAGCGACATTGAAACACCGTCGACCTTGGGCTCGACGACGTAATTGAACGAAACATCTCCGGGGATTTCGCGACGGAGGAACGAATCGAACTGGATCAATTCGCCTTTCTCGTAGCATTTGTCCAGCGACTTCATGGGCGGAGAGTGGCGCACCTGCAAAAAGCCTTCGATGGGCTCGCCGCTCACCCGAAGGGTCGGGGAATTCTGGTCTTTGAACTGGGGGTGTTCGCGCTCAAGAGCGATCAGCTCCTCGTACATTTCGTCATACTGGGCATCGGGAATGACGGGACGCGCCTCGACATAGTAAAGACGGTCGTTGCGGTTTATCTCCGCAACGAGATGATCCATTCTTTTTTTTATGTCTTCGAGTCTCATGCCTGAATCATGCAATCGCGGGGAGCCGGATCCTAGAAATCGCTCGAATCGCAGACGAGCGATTCCATGATGTAGTCCTTGCGCTCCGGGGTGTTGCTGCCCATGTAGAACTTTATCGTCTTTTCGACGTCGTGATCGTCCGCGCACGTGACCGGAGTCAAGCGCATGCTCTCGCCGATGAAGTCCTTGAACTCCTTGGCGTTCAATTCGCCCAATCCCTTGAATCGCGTAATCTCGCACCCGCGCCCGCACTTCCTGATCGCGGCCTCGCGCTCCTCGTCGGAGAAGCAGTAGTGCTGCTCCTTCTTGTTGCGCACGCGGAAGAGCGGCGTCTCGAGAATGAATACGCGCCCGTCCGTTATGAGGGGGCGGTAGAAGCGCATGAAGAATGTCGTAAGGAGCATCCGTATGTGAAGCCCGTCGACATCGGCATCGGTCGCGAAGATGATCTTGGAATATCTCAGGTGGTCGAGAGAGTCTTCAATGTCGAGAGTCTTGATGAGATTGAAGAACTCCTCGTTCTTGTAGAGAACGTCCTTGTTGAGTCCGCACGTGTTGAGAGGCTTGCCCTTCAGGAAGAACACGGCCTGGTTCATCGCATCGCGCGCGAGACCGAGCGTGCCGCCAGCGGACTGGCCCTCGGTCAAAAAGATCATCGTGTCGTCGCCTTCTGGACGGCCGGTCTTCTTGTTTACCTTGTCGAGCTTGAGATGGTTCTTGCAGTCCTTGAGCTGCGGAACGCGGACCGAAACCGCCTGCGTGCGCTCGCGCGCCTGCTTCTTGATCGTATTGAGCTGGGAGCGGATCTTGCCCGTCTCCTCGATCTTTGCGATGAGCTTGTCCGTCTCGGAGGGCGAGCGGTGGAGTGCGGCGAGAATCTCCTTGCGCATCTCGGCGACGAGATCGGAACGGATGTCGTTCATCACGAACTTGATCTTCGTCTGTCCCTCGAATACGGGATTCATGATCCTGAGCGACACCGCTCCGATAAGGCCGTCGCGGATATCGTCGCCGTCGAACTTCTTCTTCGCCCCGTAGTCGTTGAGCGCCTTGGTGAGCGCCTCCTTGAACGCGGTAAGATGGGTTCCGCCGTCGGTCGTGTACTGGCCGTTGACGAAGGAATGGTACTCTTCGCCGAAACGGTTCGTGTGGGTGAAGATTATCTCGAGATTCTTCGTCTTGATGTGGAAAGGCGCATAGAGCTTTTCGAACTGGGCCTCGTCGGCGACGAGATCGGCGAGCCCGCCCTCGGAGCAGATCGACTGGCCGTTGAGGTTGATCGTAAGGCCCGCGTTCACGTAGCAGTACATGCGCATGCGCCTTACGACATGCTCTTCGCGCACCTTGAAGTTCTTGAGAACCTTCACGTCCGGCTTGTAGCGGATGAACGTTCCGTTCGGCTCGCGCGTCCTGCACTGTCCGCGCTTCTTGGACTTGAGGCGCCCTTCTTCGAAAAAGCCCTCGGAATACTCGCCCTCGCGGAAGGCGCGGACCTCGAAAAACTCGGAAAGCGCGTTCACGGCCTTCGTTCCGACGCCGTTCATGCCGGCGGAGAACTGGAAGTTGTCGGAGTCGAACTTTCCTCCGGTGTTCATCTGGCTTACGCAGTCGACGACCTTCTCAAGGGGAATGCCTCGACCGTAGTCACGAACGCTGGTCTCACCCGTATCATAATTGACATTGACATCGATTCTTCTGCCGTGGTTCATGACGAACTCGTCGACCGAGTTGTCGATGACCTCCTTCATCAGAATGTAGATGCAATCATGGTACATCGCACCCGTACCGGGCTCGCCGACATACATGCCGGGACGCATTCTGATATGCGTCACCGGATCGAGGGTCTTGATGCTGTCTGCGCCGTAACTGCTCTTAGCCATAACCATCCGTCGTTACTTGATCTTGTTCTTCCCCTTGCGGTTCTTCCGGGCTTCATCGGCTTTCTTGGCGTCTTCAAACGTCACGGCCGAGGTTTCCTTCATGCCCTTGATGTCGCGGTCGAGTCTCTTGATGAGATTCTCCTTTTCGTGCGCAATCTCGGCGGGGACTTCGGCCTTTGCGATCTTTCCGCGAAGCTCGTTCATCTGGGCGATGACTTCGACGAAATTCTTCTGCACATCGGCGTAGGCCGCGCGCTGCTCCTCTTCCGTCTTCTTAGAGAAGGGATCTCCGATCTTGATGAACTTTGTCCAGGCGGCCCTCATCGCGGAATTGAGCTCGTCCTTAAGCGGCTTGATGTGCTTTTCGACCAAAGGACGATACTTAAGTTCCTTCGCAAGCGACTCGGCGTACGCCTTGGGCGCAACTCCGTTTCCGGGACGGGACGCCTCGAAGGCGGACCCGTCGGCCGCAATGAACTTGACGGTGGGGAAGCCGCGAATGCCGTACTTCTTCACCAGCTCGGGATTTTTCCTGGCCGCCTTTTCGGAAAGCTTTGTCTTGTCGTTCGGTGAGTCGATGTAGACCAATTCGAAGCTCTTCGAGGCTTCATCGACGAACTCCTTCTTTGAAAGATAATCCTTCTCGAGGACTTTGCACCAATAGCACCAGTCGCTGCCGGAGAAGACGGCATAAACGGTCTTGCCAGATGCCTTCGACGCCTCGATCGCCGCGTCCAAATCATCGCTAAACCCATCCGGCGTCGATGTCTTCGCCAACAGCGACAGCGACACTGCGGACATAGCGGCCAAAACCATGATCTTTTTCATCTTGTGTTCCTTTCTTTACTGATTCTTTTTCTTTTTCTCAAAAACCAAAAACGCGGGAAGCCCCTTGATGTCGGCGCACCCCGGCAGAGTCTTCAATTCACCTATTCCGTTTTCACACTGCATCCTTATTACGGTAAAGCCTTTGTCTTTCAGGACTTTCCCGACCTTCTCGTCGGCCAGGACGTTTTTCTCCATGGCGGAGCAGTTCTTGCACCACGTCGCCCAGCAATCCACCAGTACGGGACCCTCGGCCTCGTTCACCTTGTCGACAAGATCGGCCACATCGGAAACGCCGCCAGAGTCATTCCGGGCAACAAAGCCGCTATACGCCAAAAATCCGTAATACGCCGCGAACCCAAGCACGATCACACCGAAGATTTTGTTGACCTTCGTCATCCATGCGCCAGGCTTGGGCAGAACCTGAAGCCCCGCGCCGGCGAACGGCCACGGAAGCGCCATTCCAAGACCGAGAAGGAACGGCAGCGCAAGAGCGATGGCAACGCCCTTGGCGAACAAATCGGCAGTAAGCAGCAATACCGCGATAAGGATCGGGGCGACGCACGCACCCGCGAGAACGGCGCTCACCATCCCCATGAAGAAAGCGAAGACCCCGGGCCACATGCTGGAGCGAAGAGCCGCGAAATTATTGCGCTTCTTCGAAAAATCAATAAAGAACACTCCGAGCATGGAAAGTGCGAGCACGGTAAAGAGCACCGCAATCGCCGTATTGAACCACGGATTCCCCTGAACTTCCCCGAACGCCATTCCGCCAACCGCCGCCAGGACTCCGAGAACACCGTATGCTATGGCGATGCCGGCGCCGTACAAGGCTCCACGGACGGCAGAACGGCCGATAATCATAAGATTTATCGGAATCATCGGCAAAACACAAGGCGTAAAATTCATCACAAGACCGCCGGCGACAACCAAAAGTATGATCAACCACCACGATTTCCCGCCCAAAAACGATCCCGAGCCGTCCTCGCCGTCTTTCCCGCCGGAATTTTCCAAAAACGCCAGAAATTCATCGACATCCATATACCCCTGGGCGACACGCGGCGTGACGGCAAGAGCAAATCCTGTTTCTGGCGTCGCGGACGATAAAGGACGTTCCTGATTCTGATCGCCGGACGTCCGCGCTCCATCGCGGGAATCGGCAACGGAAGCGGGAGGCTCATTGGTCACGCCGCCGGACGGCTTTTCTTTTTGGCTGTCGACATCGGCGGCGGCGGAAAGCCAATCCGGCGCCAAAGGAGAGCCGGCTTCATCAACGCCTTCTTCGACAAGCATGCAAATACCATCCTTGCAGACCATTTTCTTGCCGTCGATAATCTGCTCTTCGGCAAAAACAAGCCCCGCCAGAAGAACTGCAAAAGCAAAAAGTATCTTTTTCATAATGAAGTATTTTACCATAAAATCAGTATCGTCGGGCGACCAAAAAACAAGAGGGAAACGAAAAGATCAAGACAGAATCCCAATCCCCGCCAATCCCCCTTGTAAAGGAAAGCCTTATCGGACGATCGCCTTGCGGGCCTCGTCCAAACCGGAGAATTCTCCGCCCGCGATCATCTGAACGATAAGATTGCCGATTGCCGTACCTTCGGTCGGCCCGGCAAAGACCTCAAGCCCCGTGGCCTCTGCAGTAAGAGAGTTAAGATACTTGTCCTTGCTGCCTCCGCCTACGATGTTGATCGACGTGTAAGTCTTGCCGGTGATGTACGACAAGGTCGAAATCGCCGACGCATAGCACTCTGCCAGGGAGTTGTACACGCATTGCATGAGCTCGCCGATCGTCCTGGGAGCGGGGCCTTCGGCTTCGGCGGCGGCAAGGACCTCGCCTATCATGGACGCGGGGTTCATGAAGCGCTGCTCGTTGACATTGATCGTAACATTGTATTCGGCGGCTCCGCGCGCCATCATCTCAAGCTCGGCGAACGAATATTTCCAGCCGGGCTTGTAGTCAGCTATCTTCAACAGAGCCTCTTTGGTGGCGTCGGCGCCCTTGCCCTCGACATATTCGACCTGATTGAGCTCGCGGCGGATCGACTGGATCATCCAGAGACCCATGATGTTCTTGAGATACCTGTAACGTCCCCAGGCACCGCCCTCGTTGGTAAAATTCGCTTCGCAGCTCTCGCCCGTCGTGATCGGCGAAGTGTTTTCGACTCCGAGGAGCGACCACGTTCCGCTGGAAAGGTAAACCGCCTTGTCGTCGCGCGCGGGAACGGCAAGATACGCGCTCGCCGTATCGTGCATCGCAGGAAGAACCACCTTCACGCCCTTATACTCGCCTACGACCGCTCCGGGCATCTCGAGCTTTCCGAAGATGCGCTTCGGCAGGCCCAGTTTTTCGATAAGATCGAAATCCCAATCCTTTTTGACCGCATCGAGAAGCGCCGTCGTGGAGGAATCGGTGTATTCGTGGACAATATTGCCGGTAAGACGATAGTTGAGATATTCGGGCATCATGAGAAAATGCGCCGCCGTCTCAAGCTGTCCGGGGAACTCCTTCTTCAGCGCCCAGAGCTGATAGATCGAATTGTAGCTCGCCTTCTGGATGCCGGTGCGAGAATACAGATCCTTGAACGACAGTACTTGAGCCTCGATTTCAACATCGGCATTTTCAGTTCGCCTGTCGCGATAGGCAACGGCATCGGAGCAAAGCTCACCTTTCTCGTCAAGGAGGACAAAATCGACACCCCACGTGTCGATTCCGATCGACTCTATCTCGTATTTCGCGATCGCCTCATCAATGCCGGCCTTGACGGAGGACACGAGCTTTTCGACATCCCAGCAGTCATGGCCGTTTTTGAAAACCTGACCGTTGTCAAACCTGTAGATCTCCTCGAGACAAATCTGCCCGTCTTTAACTGTTCCGAGAATATGACGGCCGGAGCTGGCTCCGATATCGATGGCTAAATAGTTTTTCATAACATCATTATATCACAAAGCCCTAAGAATGACACCTTTCAGATAGAGCCCTTCAGGGAACGAAACCATGACGGGATGATCGGCAGCCTGGCGCGTGCGCGATACGATCTGGAAATCGCGCCCGGCGTCTTCGGCCGCCTCCATCAGAATCTTGTCGAACAGGTCGCCCGTCATCGCGCCCGAACATGAAAACGTGGCGAGATGGCCGCCCGGACGCAACAGCTTCATCGCAAGGAGATTGATGTCCTTGTAGCCGCGGGCCGCCTTCATTACCTGCGACTTCGACTCCGCGAACTTCGGCGGATCGAGTACGATCAGATCGAACGTCCTGTTCTCGTCGCGGCAGGAACGCAGGAACTTGAAGACGTCGGCCTCGACAAAATCTGTGTTGTTGTGGCAAAGCCCCAAAAGTTCGGCGTTCCTCCCGGCAAGCGCGAGCGCGTCGCCGGAAATGTCGACCTGGGTCACCTTCTCGGCGCCGTTCGCTCGCGCGAACACGCCGAAGCCGCCCGTGTACGAGAAGCAGTTCAAAACTTCACAGTTCGTCGCGAGAGCACCGACGGCCGCGCGCGCTTCGCGCTGATCGAGATAAAAGCCCGTCTTATGGCCCTTTCGGACATCTACGAGAAACTTGCAGTCGCCTTCCTTTATTTCGATCAGTTCCGGAGGTTCTTCACCCTTCAAAACGGCGAACGAGCCGACATTAAGACCTTCCTTGGCGCGAACATCAACATCGAGTCTCTCGCTGACGCCCATACAACCTGGCGCGGCCGTCATAACGGCATCGGCGATCAGATCTTTATATCTGTCGGCGAAGGCCGAAGTCATCTGACATACCGCCCAACCGGCATAAAAGTCGACGACTACGCCCGGCAGGAGATCGGATTCGGCGTTGATGAGACGGACCGCGTCGGTATAGCCGCCGACAAAGAAATCGGAACGCCTCGCAACCGCCGCGAAAACGCGATCGCGCACGAGGGACGCGATTTCAACGGGTCTATGCCCGAAGATAAGCATTCTGACGCGAATCTGAGAAGCGGGAGAATACGCGCCGAAGCCAAGCGTCGCACCGCCGGCTGAAACCACCTCGACAATGCCGCCGGCCTCGATACCATCGTCCGCCGATTCGATCGCGCCCGAAAAGATCCAGGGATGGCGACGGACCAAAGAACGCTCGCGCCCTTTCTTCAAGACAACTTTCGCCATGCCGGGAATCCTTTTACCGAACGCGCTTGATCGCGTCGAATTTGCAGACCTGGGAACACTGGGTGCAGCCGGCGCACTGATTGGCGTCGACGACCATCTGGAACGCGCCGGGACGGAGCTCCTTGCCGCGCTTCATCGCGGGGCAGCCCATCTTGAAGCACGCGCCGCAAGCCTTGCACTTCTCGGCATCGACCTCGACGAGACCCGCCTTGGTGAGCTTCGCCGCGATGCGGCAGGGAGCGTAGGCGATGACGAGCGCCGCCTCGTCGCCGTCCATCGCGTCGATAAGAACGCGCTCGAGCTCGGCAAGATCTTCAGCGGGGACGGTAACAACCTTCTTGTAGCCCATCGACTTGGCGATCTCGGCGATTTCGGAAACGGGAGCTGCATCGCCCGCGAGCGTCTTACCGCTGCCCGGATTCTCCTGATGTCCGGTCATGCCGGTGATGCGGTTATCGAGAACGATCGTGGTAACGGGAGTATTGTTGTAAAGCGCGCTCAAAATACCGGTCATTCCCGAATGGAAGAACGTGGAGTCGCCGAGCACGGCGGCGACGCGGCCCTTGTAGCCGGCCTTCTTCATACCTGCAGCGTTGCCGATCGACGCGCCCATGCAGATCGTCGTGTCCATCGCGTTGAGCGGAGGAAACGCGCCGAGCGTGTAGCAGCCGATGTCGCCTGTGACCGTCGCCTTAAGCTTGTTCAAAATGTAGAATACGCCACGGTGGCCGCAGCCCGCGCAAAGTACGGGCGGACGGGTCGGGAGAGTCGCGTCGACAGAGGCGACCTTCGCCTCGGGGACGTCGCCGAGAAGCTCATGGCGAAGGTTCTGGAGCCTGTCGGCGTTGAGCTCGAGCATGTTGAGCTCGGTCTTGTGCTCGACAACCTTGATGCCCATCGCGCGAATCTGATCTTCGAGGAAGGGATCGAGCTCTTCGACGACGAGAAGCTTCTCGACGGAGGCCGCGAAGTCGGAAATGAGCTTTTTGGGCAGCGGATTCGTCCAACCGAGCTTAAGGATCGAAAACTCGGGGAAAATCTCCTTTACGTACTGATACGCGACGGCGCTCGTCACGATGCCGAGATCCTTGCGGCCGTGGACGATCCTGTTGAGCGCGCTTTCGCAGGACGCGGCGGACATCGCGGCCGTGCGCTCCTGGGCGGCGAGACGGTGGCCGCGCGCAAACATAGGAACGGGAATCGTCTTCTTGATGTTCTTGACGTAGGGGATCTGGGGATGCGGCTTGGGATTGAAGTCGCCGAGCTCGACGAGCGAAGAGGAATGGCTCGTACGGGTCGTAAGACGGATGATTACCGGAACCTCGAACTTCTCGGAGATGTCGAAGGCCTCGAGAACCATATCGTAGGCCTCCTGGCTGTCGGCCGGCTCAAGAAGCGCCGCGCGCGCGAACTTGGCGAGATTGCGGTTGTCCTGCTCGTTCTGGGAGGAGTGGAGACCGGGATCGTCTGCCGAAATAATGACCATACCGCCCGTCGCGCCGACGTACGTGAACGTCATCAAAGGATCCATCGCTACGTTGAGACCGACGTGCTTCATCGCGGTAAGCGAGCGGAATCCGGCCATGGACGCGCCGATCGCCGTCTCCATTGCAACCTTCTCGTTCACCGCCCATTCGCACCTTACGGTATCCTTGAACTTGGCGACATTCTCGAGAATCTCGGTCGAGGGCGTGCCCGGATAGGCGGACGCGACAATGCAGCCGGCCTGAGCGGCGGCGTGGGCTACGGCTTCGTTGGCGCTTAAAAACTTTTTCATATTCTTCCTGACTGTGTTATTGATAAAATCATATTATATCAAAAAAGAACAGACGGCGGATTGCAAATCGGAACCGGGAATATCCCCGCCTTTTATGATTTCTTGCTTGGACATCTCAACAACTCCTAATTATTCAACTTAGCTATTTATTGTTTCTTTCGCGCATTTCAAGGTGCGTAGCGACTTCTGTTATTTCAGCGACAAGGGAAATCATCTTGTCGCTAAATGTATAACTCGGGACTTTCCTGGGTCTCCGCGTCACATTTTTATTCATCCTTTACCTCCGTTTCAAATTATATCACACCAAGCCACACCCCACGTCCGCCCGGCCGAACTCATCGCCTCAAAGCCGCTTGCAATTTTCCTCACGTCGGGTAACGATCTTCCCAACCAGCCCGCACAACAAACTATCCACAACCGCGACAATTTATTACTCTCTGTGTTCAACGCACCTTTCGACATGGTTCTGTATTTCCTCCTCTATTCCGCACATTCAGAATCGGGGAAACGAAATCGAAATAACTTATACCCTCTGGGTAATGGTTTGAACGCCCAGTCCTCTCGTGTCGTACGGGCCCCATCACGATTCGCAAACCATTCTTCTTGATGTGCGCGCAATGCATTGACATCAAGTGATTCACACACATAATAAGGAGCGTCTCCTCCCCTCAACCGAATCAAATCACGCAAGTGCTTTTCTTTTGCCGGCACACGAATTCTATTATCACCATACTCGTTATTATTACATTGAATCACATAAGCGCTCAGATCCAACGCGGTCGCTTCTACAATCGGCGCAAACGAATTAACATCCTTATTCCACTCCACCACAAACAATGCGTCAATCAGTCCTCGTAGACGCGTCCGATTTTCTATATCCGTTAGTTCGCTACAAATCAGCGTTGAAAAACAAAAATCTCCATGCCTAATTATGGCATGATCTTCTTTCGTCTTGTAAGGATCATTTTGATAGCCTCTGTCAGATATTTCTTTTTCTTCTTCATACGAGAAATCTTTCTTATTCTCACAAATATATACTGTCTGACGAAATCCACCATCCTTCTCACCGACAAGCGACATCCACACAGGATTTATGCAATATTTATCCTTTTCAGTAACCAGATAATCAATGCCCGAGATTATAGATACACCACTAATTGCACACCTTTCAGCAATCGGCACAAACCATTCGGCAGGCAACGCCAACTCATGAAGCACAATGTAATCCAAGTTCTTTTCATTCCGTAACACTCGATTAATTAACTCAACAATCTTGCAAAACCTATGAAATCGCAACTCTGGTGAAATCTCGATAAAATTTGCGTAGACATCCTCATTTTTAGTTTTCATATTTACCAACGCAATTCTCACTTTATGATTTCGCCGCGTCGGCACAGATAAAATATCCACATCATTTACACGCTCCCTGTTTGTCAATTTGGCAGCATACCCACGGAATGCCTGCATTATTACATCAGAATTATCTACCCACAAGCTCGCATCTTCCAACCAGAATAAATCATGCTGAACGAGAGGTCGCGTTGGAAACAACATCCCATAAGGAATCTCATCAGATTTATAAACATCTTTCAAAACATTTTTATAGACTGCATCTACTCCAGCCAAAAACAAATCATCAAACAGTGACTTAACCTCATCGTCCATTTTCAACCCAACAGATAACAATCTCATGCCGCCATTATCAGAGATAATTCTATTGGAACGTATTTCCTTGCGATATAAATGATCAACATACCTAAACTCACTTACATCATGAATTAGCGCATGCTGATTATAGGTTGAAACGCGTGCCGAAGGAAGTAATCGGATTCCTGCATTTACCAGAAATTTCTCACGAAACGCATCGTATCGCGCACGATACGATGCGTCACCACGACAATTAAAACTTCTCTGAACGCAGTCAGCGATTCGAACATACAATCGACTCAACCATTGATCCGCAACATTCTGCTTCGTAATCAAGAATTGCATTTCATGCATCTGCCCAGTCCTTTGCTTGGGATGGGCAACACACAACGATTTAACGCCCAAAATCTCATTCGCCAGGGCATTCAATGAATCTATAATATTGCTCAACTCAACAAAATCCCCACAACTCACCGCAAGCGTGATTATCTGGAATAAATTTGCCTCATATTCGTCATAGTGTTTTAGCGACAATATGTAATCACACACAAACCGATAAAAAGCTTGCCTTTGTGCTTGCCACATCGCCGGAATCAATGTTCGCTGGAAAAACTCCATCTCTTGAACAAATCCCGTGAAATCAGCCTTCCTGAATGTCATCATCTCGATTTTACGAAATGAATCCACTATCTCTCCGTCAGCATCTACGAGTTTCAGTAATCGGTGTTCAACACTCTTAGCGTCCCCAATATGTTCAGGCAGCAGGCGAAACTCACTGGAAACTTCTCGAATCTGATTTTCCAATCTGCGGATAAAACCCACACCTGATTTTGAATCTAAAAACATCACCCTGCATTTTTCACCATTGAATGAAATACGGGAGTTCGTAATATCGGCCTCATATTGTGGGACAAAATCCAACACAGGCTTATCCCCGCCGACAAACTCTAATCTGAAATTCCTCGACGCTCGTTGAATATGCTGCCACACTTCCGTCCTATTATTTATTCCTTCGCCCCTTTCAAATACAAACAACAAATCATCAACATATCGACCATAATAAGCAGGTTTCACCCTGTCACACACAATTGAGTCAAATTCAACTAGCGCAAGATTTGCAATCACGGCCGACACAGGCAATCCTACTGGGAGCCCACTTTTTAGCGGTGTTTGTGATGCCCAGTAATTTATAGCAGATATCAACAACCTTGTCAGCCCCCGTTCTTCATCCGTCAAATTTATACCGACTCTTCTTAAATAGGTTTCATTCAATAGAAAGTCTGGCTTCAACGAATGGTAAAATGCCGTTGCATCCGCCGTGACAACGATTGCCTCTTTTTTCTGATTTAACAATTCCTTCGTTGTGCCAATTGCCCGTTTCTTCCACTCCTGCAATTTACCAATATATCCAACAAACGATCCTGCGGCACGAGGATTCTGCCCATGTCGAAGACAATTACCATAAACGCAACTCCGCAGTTTCGCATTGTATTTTGGCGCAACCATAGCAATCCAAAATGCACTCAGCAAATGAAATTTAACCGACGGATCTGCAAACACCCTGAAATCAACACTCTTGACACTGCACCCTTTTAATTGTTTTACTGGAGCTGAAAATATTTCACCGGCGACCTCCTCCTCCAATGGATGGACTTTCTTTATCCGATATGACCATGTTCCCAGCCAATCATCAGACAAAATCTTTTGATAATCAACCCAAGAAATATCCGCCAAGAAATCAACAATGTTCTCCTTAAAGCCGACCTCAAACTGCATAAAATCGGTAGCATTAATCGTATGCAATTTCCATGCATCGACTTTCGCTTTTTTATAAGCCGTCGTTGCATTCTTTAATGTAAAAATACTATCACTACTGTTCGCCATCGCTCCGTTTTATTTACAAACTGTTGCCTACACACCGTTTTCCACCCGTTCCATTTTCGCGTTCATCGTATATGGTATCGGCAACCACCATCCGAAAAACTTCTGCCAAGGGGTGATACGCCAACGTTCTGCAGCACCAAGTGTCTTGCATGCTTTGTTATAGCACATCGCATCCACGACTTCGAAAATTACATCGTCCTTACGTTCTGCCTTTTCGCGACGCATCTTGATTTTTAGGTACAACTCCTCTGTCTCGTCTTCCGAGCGATAAGGCATCATCCCCAAGCACGCGCCCATCTCTCGCATCTGATGCAAAAGGATGTCTCTGCGCGAAGTCGCCTGGCACAAAGTCAAGACAGATGATCCGGTAGCAACGATGGCCCGAACCCAAACCCAAACGCTCAGTTTCCCATCTATTAATGACGCGACAGCTGGATAGCCAACAAAGAACTCTGCTGCTTTTGTGACAATCAAAAACAACATCCAAAAACAACGGCGCGACTCGTAATAATAATACGAGCGTTGCAGCCCATGCTTCATTATCCAGAAGCGATCTGTCAGCGATTCGCCCAAAACGTCCACCTATTTCACAGGACGCGTCACGGGGTTTGCAGGTGCCGACAATCGGTCTGCAGTACCTTGCACGACGCCGCCCACCGATTTTACAACATCTCCTCTATCATTCATAATTACCCTCCTCAAATTAATGCCGTTGCGTTCCCGAACCCTGTGGACGTGTTGGTGTCGGCAATCGATCCTGTGTACGTGTGGACGGATTACACGGCGAAATCAGCCGATCACGAGTGCAAATTGCCATAGCCCCTCCAGCAGGATTCATCGGAGCAACAAGCCGATCCCGCGAGTTGGCGAGGGCCACACGACCTGGCAACCCCTTGCCAAAAACTAATTCTTCTCCCATGCCGTATGTAATCCTTTCAAATTTATTACTCCTCCGCGTTCAGTTCGTCGCCCATGCGGTATTTGATGTCGTAGTTAATGATGAAGTTAAGCATCCATTCAACCTCCTCAATCCTTTAGCAACTTGAAGTCGACTTTGTAACGGCGGAATTCGATATCAGGACACATAGAAAGCGCCCGCTTGAGACCTTGATCAGGTTTAAGACCGATGATTAAACCCTTCAACTTCTGTCCTTTTTCGAGGACTTCATCCTTCACGTAACCCATGTAGCGTTGGATCTGACCGACGACGCGATCAGAGGCCTGACCTCGCTTAAGTTCAATAACAAGTACTGTCTTGCGGTCTTTGCTGATGGCCAGTATGTCAATGGGCCCCGTATCGGTCGGATACTGCTCTCCTATCGTCTCGCCCTCGTCGCTGAAGATATCGTATTTCTTGCCAAGGTCGGTATTCTTCCAATTCGAAACAAGGAACTCTTCGAGATACTTCTCCATCGCAAAGACACTCGGGTCCTCGATGTCTGGATCATTCGTCATGACTCGAACAGGCGCGTTCGTGCCGATTAGCTTCTCGATCTCCTGTGCATATTTTGAAAGATCTGCACAGGTTCCAATTGCTCCAGAGGAATGCTGGAGATCTTCACTCATGTCTTCGCGATGAAGGATGACGTTGTACCATTTAACCTTACGACGGTGCGGAAAGTCGTTGCCCTTCACGTAATAATAGTCACCGATCACCTCGCCAACGTACAGTTCGCCCTTGTTCCCTGTCGGCGAAAGGACAACATCACCAGTCCGAAGCCCTTTGCAAACCGTCCAAAGATAACCGCAGCTTAAACCCGCCGCGACCCTACTCTTCCCCGGGCATTCCTTCAAATAGACCGGGATATACTTCTTGTTGAATTCTCGCCACTCATCATAAAGATTTTTCGAAAAATCGACTTTTGAGAGGAATCCCGCGCCGATAAATCCATCCGCATGGCACTTGTCCGCCATACAGCTTTTACGCCCCAACATCACCTTAACATATTGCTTCATACTTCTCCTTTCATTAGAAATTCAAACTACCGCGGAAAGCGCCGCTAGGCTCCATCGGCTTGATCATGGATTCGATGAACTTCTGCTCGGCTTCGGTGAGGCCGTATTCGCGTATAGCTGCGCGTCGATCTCAGGAATTGGACGCGACCAGTCGGTATCAAATCTATACCAAGAACTTATCATGCAATCACTCCATACTTTCGCAGTATAGCCTGTTTGCGAGCTGGTGCGGAATCCATGACCGCTTTCGCCTTGGTGATTTTGGATTCATAGTTCACAACTTCTGCAACAATTTTCTTCTGTTCGTCAATAGGCGGGATTGGGATAATAAAGTTCTCTATGTCATCCTTATTGATTGACGGATAGGATCCTTTCGGCATGGCGGCTATCATTTGCTCCATAAGGTCGTTGGAATACATGAACATATAGTAAATCATCTTGTCTAGAAGAACATCTGTATCTTTGCTTTTTAAGACTGCAAAACCCGTCGAATACACAGCATCCTTTATTTCATTCTCTACATAAGCAAAGCCTTTCAGATTAGGGCGAACAGTAGAGACAAGGGTAGAGTTGCTTCTTGCAATCCTGCGCGCTCTTGACGGAGCGTTAGAACCAAGAATCTTCTTATCGGTCGCAAACGTTCCTTCACCATTCTGAACCGCGTCAATGTCAATATACGTAAACTCTTTGTCTGGATACGCACTAGGGTCTATTGAGTCAACATTGATAACACTTATATCAATCATTTTCTTATACCCCCCCCCCCATTTTGTGCAATTATAACTTCAAGGTCTGCAAAAACCTTGGCGATTTTGGCGCGGTATTCCTCTATCGCCATACGCGAAGTATTGTATTCTTCATCCACTTTTTCGCACTCTGCAACTACCTTTTTCTGAACATCAAGTGGTGGCAATGGAATATCAGCGTTTAATATGTCCTCTCGCTTGATACCAGGAATCATGCCTTTTGCCTGCGCAGACAAATGAACTACAATAATTTCAAGAATATATTTCAGATATGACAACTTCAAGTTTTTCTTTGCTGTTATACCCATTATCTGACGAGCTATATGAGCCTTGTCAACATGCAAATATGCCATTTTGCCGACAGTACCTTTACAAGTAATGAGTAAGTCCCCCTTGTTCGCTATAGATGTAGGCGAAGAAGTCCAGCGGTTTATTATAATTTCACCTCCCTCAAAATTACTGGCGCCCGTGATATACGGGATTCCTTCTTGATTGTCATTATAACGCTCTGGGGTCAGGTCTTGTCCTGAACGAAGGTTGATAACATCCGCCATCTTTACAAGATGAAACTTGCTTGAAATGGCTGACACTGCTTTGGATGACAAGGAAAAAGACCAATTAAAATACGGACGGGAGAAATCAAGCATATCTGCGGTGTTGACAACCGAGACATGGTTCATTCCATTGGGCAATACATAATCGTCCGCGAAAGCATTTTTTATGGCGTAGGCAATTTTTGTTTTGTCGGCGCGGTCGTGGTTGTTCGTCAACTGGCTTGTACCAGTTTCGCTCAAGCCCTCCGAATTGCGGCGCTTCGAGAACTTGTAACCGAGAAAACGCTCCTGCTCGTCATTGTCAGTAGGCGACTTGACAAGTACAGTCTTCTGCTTGCGCACGATGGCAAATGCGAGTATTTTTGCC
The DNA here is from genome assembly GCA_045656285.1 of Kiritimatiellia bacterium. Taxonomy (GTDB): domain Bacteria; phylum Verrucomicrobiota; class Kiritimatiellia; order RFP12; family UBA1067; genus UBA1067. The sequence continues at coordinate 48,296 of JAZOQY010000032.1, read as the reverse complement.
CGCTCCGTCTCTTTGAGTGCGATGTAAAACCGCTCCTTTATCCTCTTTTGGATTTCCGCTTTTTTCGTTGGGTCTTTTTCTTTCGCCGCTTTCTCCACGTCTTTCGCAATGGCACCTTTAGAAAGCAATGCGCCAACATAAGCCTTGAAATAGTCTGTACTGAAAGTGTCCGGCGAAAACGTTTCAGACATTGCGTCGAGATAGTCATTTTCGGCGACACCAATCTTGGAAAGGTACGCAGAGAATATTTCTTTATCCTCCCAATCGGACAGCTCCTCGCCGGAAAGGATCGCATCGACCGTATCGTTCAGCAAGGCCGCTTTGCGCGGAGGAAAGTTGAAGTGTTCAAGGAAAAGGATTACGGTATTCGTCCCAGTCTCGGCAAATGCTTTGTTCCCGAATTCGGCAATGGCCCTTATCGTGAAATTGTGCAACAATATTTCACGGGCCTTGTTAGTGTCGCTTTCGTCATTTGTCAGAAACGGCGACGGCAGAACAATTGCCGAAATGCCGCCTGATTTCAACAGATGCTCCATTCGCTCCACAAAGACGTTTTGAATGCGGGAACAGTCTATTGACATTAGAGAAATTGTCTCATACGCTTTCTGCACAGTGACAGATTCATGCGTCTTGAAAGAGTCGACGGAATATGGAGGATTCGCGACAAGGATGTCAAAAGAGTGTTTCTTGCCGAGAAAATCCTCGTCATGTTCAAGTCCATCGTCAGCCTTTATCCGACCTTCAAGAGCGCCGTTCAGAATCATTGCTATCTTTGAGACCTTTGCAAGGCGATTGTCCTTCTCGATTCCGAAGAACTTGCGCGAAATAGCAGAATCGGGAAACTTTTCCTTGGAGAGTCCTGCGGTTCGGTAGAAATCCGAAATTGCAGCAATGCCCTCGGTCAGGAAATGCCCCGATCCACAAGCAAAGTCTATGACACGCGGCACTGACTTCTTTGCGCAATTGAGGAAACGTTCGTAGGGAAGTGCGTTCCACACAAAGCGCGTTATAGGCGTAGGCGTGAAGAATTGCCCCGCTTCCTGCTTGAACCCCTGGCTTAGAAGATTCTCGAAAAGATCACCCAACAACTGTTCCTTGGATGAATACGCAAACTGATACTGCTGCATCAGTTTCACAATCTCCACCAGGACCTTGCCATTCTGAAGGAAAAGCGTTTCATTGTAAACCTCGCGGAAAGCGAACACCTGGCAAGAAAGCATCTTCGTCTTCTGGAACTTGTCTTTAAGTTCCGCTTCTAGGGCTTTACGTTTTTTACCCGTAAAAGTGTCGAGTGTCTTTGTTATGTAGTCGTTCTCCAGATAGAAGACCTCCTCCTTGAGATAGTCCTTCATGCCAATCTGGAAGAGGGCAAGCAACCGTTCATAGAGGGAATAATAATCGTCCTGACCGTCCTTATACTGAAATGAAACAACGTCCTGCTCGCTGCAACGGGCTTCATCGACAAATTTGCAAATGAAAAGCGAAAGCAGCTTGTTGAAAGCGTTTTCTTTGTCGCTAATCGCATTGTGCCGCAGTATTTCGCGAAAAGTGTTCGTAAATCCATCTTCCTGCGTAAACCGGCGCAAATCCTTTTTTACAAGCGGCTGGATGCCGATATTGTACGCGACACAATTGTCACCAAAAACAAGGCTCCTATATGTCTCTTTGTGATAAGTCTCGTCCCAGACTCTCCACGCATCTGTAGCCTCCGACGCTGATCTGTAAAGCGCAATGGGTGCATCTTTAGAAGCAAGTAGTTCGATATTTCTATCATCATGGGAACGGATGATTTCCTCTTCAACCGCTATTGCGTTACTTGTGGCATCATAATCAGAGGCGTACAATTGCAGCCACTTCGTCGAACGCGCCTGCGCCCAATAACTGAAAAGTTGCTTTCCTTCAGGATCGCCGAAAAGTTCCTTGCGAGCCTTTTTGTATTCTGTTCCTGCGGTCTTGCACTCAATGATGAGATAGGCATTCCCATCCTTTGCTACGGTAATGTCAAGACGTCCAGATTTTTGGCTGTGTCCGAGCGTGTGTTTCTTCTCAAGAAATATGTCACACGCCTTATAGCCTTTGGAAAGGAGACGTACAACACACTCGAAAACAACAAAGTTCTCGTTTTGCACCTTGCCGTTCGCATCGGGCGCGAAGCTTACCGTCGTGCCGCCGCCAATGTCTATTCCAGCATCGTCATAGTCAATTTTCTGCTTCTCAAAATCTACCGATAATACACAATCCGATTTTCCGTCTTTGCCGTGGCGAAACACTCGCGTCCACGTATTAGGTTTTAGTATATCAGTCTGTGCAAAACCGAGACATGTCGAAAGTACAGTTTTGAAGTTGCTTATGGTTATCATTTTCAGTTCCTTTACACCGATTTAGTAATCTCACTCGTTTTTTTTAACTTTCAACGAAATCCCTTCGACACATTTATCATCCGGCGAGAGGGCGCGAAGCGCCATGGCCTCTTCAATAGCGGCGCGTTCACGCTGCAATTCAAGGCTCAGCTCCTCGACCGTCGGCAGATCAAGATGGTACTTCACCGCAAAAAGATTGCGCTCATGTTCGTTGAGAGTATAACGGATGACCGCCTCATCTCTGTCGGAGCCAAGAACAATTCCTATCGGCGGATTGTCGCCGGGATTCATCATTTCACGTTCGTAGTAATGCTTGTAGAGCTGCATCTGCCCGATATCCTGCGGTGTTACCTTCCCGACTTTAAGGTCAATCAAGACAAAGCACCGAGCAATGAAGTTGTAGAACAGGAGATCACAATGATAAGTCTCGTTCCCGATCTGTATGGGACACTGCTCACGCACAAGCGCAAAACCACGCCCCAGTTCCAACATGAACTTGCTAAGGTGTTTGACAAGCCCTGTTTGAAGATCCTTTTCCTTGTACTCCGCTGGAGAAATACCGGCAAACTCCAGAATTGCAGGACTACGGACGATGTCCCGTGCCTCCACCTTCCCTCGCTTAACAAGATTTCCCGCAGAAGACAAATCGACATGATTTGCAATCAGCCGCTGGTAAAACTGCGTCTCAATCTGTCTTTGCAAATCTCGAACGCTCCACTTACACTTCACAGCCTCTGACAAATAGAAATCACGCGCTTCAATTTTATCCACTGCTGCCAACAGACGATAATGCGACCAACTCAATTTGTCACACAGTGTGTGACAATTCGGAAATGCAAGATACACAAGTCGCATATAGCGCAAATTTGCCCCCGTATAGCCAGGCCCAAATTCAGCAGTCAGCTTCACTGACAGGTTCTTAATCAAGCCATCCCCATACTTCGCATGATCTGCGCCACCCTGTTTTTCGACAATTTCGCGTCCGACGTTCCAGTATGCCTTTACCATCTCCGCATTAGCTACAGTATAGACCTTTGCACGCGCCGCAGATATGTAGGCTCGAACGTTCTCATAAAGTTCTTTCTCCACGCTTTCGACAACCTCGACAGACGCGGTTTTCTTTCTGTTTCTATTTGCCATGCCCACCTCCGTTTTCTGCAATCGCCCTGAATTCGACCGGCTCGCCTGTATTCCAATCCATGACCTTGCAATACGTGCCAAAGTGCTGACGATTTCCTTTCTTACTGCAACCAGGACACTCTTCAACATGTGTTTTAACAGTTCCGTCAAGAAGCGTTTCTTTCGTCACCTTCGGCTTACAGCTCATCGGCACGACATACTTGATTCCATCCATCTGCCAGATGTTCCAGCTGATGATTTCGGCAAACTCCAGCAATGACTTCGTCGTCCAATTCAACCCCGAACTCTCCTCCCCGAAGAAATCCGCATTGAAGCTTTCAACGACCGTAAACAGCACATTCTCCCGCGCAAGAAGGACATTGTCGCCTTGCCAGTCGAAGCCATAAATGCTTTGCACCGCACGTTTGGCGTAATACAGCCAATCCTGTATATCACCCATGCCGATATTCTCCGTAATCACGCGCAGCTTGCGATCCAGCAACCCAATGCGTTCGCCTACGGGAATAATCCTGCCGCTTACCGTGTCATATCTACTTGCAAGATACGGAGCCTCCCCGCACGACACCTCCAGACGCGGAGCCTTGACATATTCCTGCCAGGTCTTACCTTTGGGGAATTTTATATGCTTGCCGCAAGTTGATTTCCAGCCGAATTCGGCTTCAGAATCAAACTTGACGATTTCGGTATTGAACGGACTTGAATCGCGTTTCTTCCATCCAAACCAGGCGGCATCCACAAGGTTGTTCTGCTTGTTGCATATCCATGACGGCGTGAACACTTCCGCGCGCTTGACAGAGCGCTGCCGTTGTTCCTCCGCATTTTTGTCCACGCGAGGACGAATCACGGGATGGTCTCTGTCCGCAATCTGCGCGACCTGTATCTCATCGTTCACGCCAAAGCCTTTGCCGCGCGCGGTATAGTCGTCCGTCGCCCAGATGAGATTGCGCCCCGTCGAGCGGTCTTTCAGCAAGACCGCAAGGACCTCCTCTGGAACGTGCCATTCCAGTATATCGCGCTTAAGAACGCCATCTGTTGTATTAGTTCTCATTTGTCATTCGTTTTCTGAACAATATTATACCAAATATCTTCGATTTTATGCACAAAAAGGCGCAAAAACGGCATTACAAGGAGAAAAAGCGAAACCTAAAACACCTCGACTTTTAGGAGAAATAAAACTGTATCCGGCAACTTCTGCCGGGTCTAAAAACGCCCCGAAATGTCTGCCCGAATATTACCCCCGCATTTTTAAAAATGCGGGGGTAACGTTATTCCGATTGTTCGACCCAAATGAGTTTAGCGGTATCATATCCGCGGCGTTTAGCTTCGGCCAGAATGACATTTCTGACATTCCTGTCGATCACAGGCGCCCGCGAGAGTATCCATAAATATCTATTGCAAATTTTTCGTGATGCGCGAAATGAAGTTTTATATTCGCCCACGAACAGATTTTTAGTTTTGTTCGGCTTCTTCCTGAGAAGACTGAATCGCAACAACGAGTTCATGCTTCTCGCCGGGCTTAATCGTCTCCAAGGCTTTCGGCCAGATTGTAACAGGCTCAACGCAGATAAATTTGCGCCAATCGCCGTCTTCCAAGTCCGCAAGCTTCGTTTCAGGACCCGGATTCCAAACAACAGCGCATTCATTGCCGGTTGAAACCATCGCCAAAGCGCGCTTAAGTCCGGGATCGAGAATGGCGAACTCATGTTTAAGCTCTTCTTTCAAAGTATAAACATGATCAGCGTCCGTATTCATCTTGAGATCGCCCTCCTGGACATGCTCCGACATGTCCACGGCGAAAATGTATTTGCAGCCGTCCAGGCCTCTGACCGCGACGTTGTCGCGCTCTCTGACGAGAAAATACGGGTGGAACCCGGCCGTGAACTCAAACGGCGCCTCGCCCGTATTTCTCGTCGTGAGCTTCAGATTGAGCTTCATCGAAACTGAAATCTTAACCTCCAGATCGAAATCGTACGGCCAGAGGCTCTTCGTTTCTTCAGATGATTTCAACGCGAGCGTAATTTCGGTCATGTCTTCGGAATACTGCGTCGCGCGGACGGTAAACGGCATTATTTTAGCGAATCCGTGAGGCGACATTCCGGGAATCGCGAGTCGTCCGAACTGCGGCCAGCAGACGGGAATTCCGCCATGGAACGATTCGCCGCGATTGTAGTCGCGCTTCGCGGGACGGAATATCACGGGCGCATGGCCCGTAGGCTTGTACGAAAGAACATTCGCGCCCATAAGAGCGACTTCGGCTGTTCCGAACTTGTTGGCAAGCACCACCTCGGGATAACCGCAATGGCCTTGGTGAAAGACGATGCGACCGGGAGCACCGTAACGTGTATTCAATTCATTGATAGTCATAGTGATATTTTACCATAATCGCATGGGGGATGTCTCATTTGAGTGCTTTGATCGTCAGCTCGGCGAACGGAACCTTGTCGCGGGGATGGACGTCTCGCACGTCGCCGAGTCCTGCGGCGAAGGTATCGACGAAAATCGCGCCCTTCTCCTTGGCGATCTTCTTCTGGACTTCGCGGTACTGCTCCCACGGACGGTTCATCCTGGGGAGCCCCACCATGACGAACGGAATGTCCTTCCCGCCGCGCAATTCGTCGATGACGGCACGGAGCGTCTCCTCCTGATAATCCCGCGGTGTCGGCACATCGGGCGAGACGCACGTTGTCGCGTTGGACTCGCCCTGATACCAGAGAACTCCAGTGACCGGATAAGCGCCCCTTTCGATCTCCTTGATGCCGTTGTCGTACATCTTCGACACAGGCCACCAATACGCCTCGCTCCTGTTGCCGCGGCGGCGCGGATATTCCCTCGCCACCCATGCGCACGGAAAATCCTTGTTCCGGTCGAGTCTGCGGCGGTTGGTCGCTATCGCGGAGAGCCTCGGATAGAGAGGCTTGCCGTCCTTTCCTACAGCGCACATAGTCGACTCCGAAAGAAACGATTCGGTCGGCGCTCCGCCCGCCGCCACATAAAGCAAATACACCTTCTTTCCGGTCTTCTCGGCGCGCCGGATTGCAAAGCTGACGCCAAAGGCTGATTTTGCAAGAGCATTTTCAGGAGTCAGCCTGACCATCTTGCCCGTGTTGAAATCCCAAAAGAAGACGTCAACCTTCCCGAGTCTCGCCATCTCGTTTTTTACGCGCGCCTTTTCGGCGGGAGATGCATTGAACTCGCCCCAGCCCTTCTGCATGTTGGATTGACCGGCGCAAAGCCAGAACTCGCAATCGCGAGGCCAACGTCTGCATCCGCGCTCAATCGCAGGCTTCTTCATCGCTTCAAATGTCGCCTCGGCGATAATCCTGGCGCCCTTTGCATCGGGATGGATCTTGTCCTTCGCCAGTACCTCGTCAATCACCTCACGAAGCGGCTCCTGCATATCGATGCCGATCGCACCCATCCTCTCCGCAACCATCTCCAGATCCCTCTGCATGAGAAACGGCTCCGGACTGCGATAGAACCTTTGGCCTTCCGCAAGCGGCGAAAGCTTAGTCCAAACATAGAACCTGACGCCTTTATTCGCCGTCTTGTAGTCCTTGAGCAGCGCAAGATAATCATCTGCGAACTGTCCGCGCCTGCGAGAACCGGTATGTTCCTTGATGTATTCCCCGCAATCGTTTATGCCGAGATTAGAAATTACGACATCAGGCTTCCATTCTAGAGCCGCCCTATGCTCCTTCATCCACCTGAAGCCGCGCTTCTCGCGCCCGCGCATCGAGTCGAGATAAATGCCTCGCCCGGAATTGCCGAAATTGCGCACTTCATACCTGCCCGGCGCTTCGGCGTCAAAAAGTCTCTGCAGCTGCGCCGGATAGGAATTTTCATTCCGGTTGTCGATACCGTAGCCATACGTTATCGAATCGCCGATGCAGGCGATCTTCACCTTGGAGGCGGCGCTCGCCTCGAATACGGCAATGACGACAGAAAACGCAGCGAAGAAAAAACTTTTTGGCATGTGCATCATATCTACTCCTTCTTCCTGAAAGTATATAGAAAATAAGACGCCAGCGCAACAATATCGACAAAAAAAAACGCCGTTTCGCAACGGCGTTTCTTTTTGTCGCTTTAGATGCCTTATCAGGCTTCGACGGGCGCCTGCTCGTCAAGAATCGTGATCTTGAACTTGACGATGACGCTCTGTCCGAGATCGATGGCAGCTTCGTATTCACCGACTTCGCGGAGCGAATCCTCGATGGAAAGCTGGCTGCGCTCAAGCGCAACACCGCGATTGGCCTCGATGGCCGCGAGAATGTCGGAGACGCTGACGGCGCCATAGAGCTTCTTGCCGTCGGTCGTGGCGGCAGAAACGGTGAGCTCGAGCTTTTCGAGCTTCTTGGCGACTTCGAGAGCGGCCTTCTTCTCTTCGGCGGCGCGAGCGGCGCGCTCGGCCTCGAGCTTTTTGAGACGGCGCTTGGCGGCCTCGGTGGCAACCGCGGCGAGACCCTTCGTGAAGAGGTAATTGCGGGCGTAACCGGGGGCGACCTTGACGATCTCGCCGGCCTTGCCGAGCTTCTTCACATTGTCCATGAGCATAACTTCAATAGCCATTTTCGAACTCCTTTCGATTAAGCCATGAGGCCCATGTTGCGCGCACGCTTGACACCCTGGCGGATCTGACGCTGCTGAGCGGCGGTGACGCCGGTGATGCGGGCAGGAAGGATCTTGCCGTAATCGGTGATGTAGTAGCTGAGCGTTTCAATGTCGTTAACGTCGATCTGATCCTTGGGACCGAGCGGCGGACGCTTTCTCGCGGCGAATTCTTCACCTGCAGAGCTGTTGGATTTTTTGAAAGCCATTTTGGTTTTCCTCTGTTAGATTGTTGTTTACGTGTATCAGAACGGGATATTGTCAGGGTCGCTCTCAAGCGAATTGGACTCGATAGGCGCCTCGTGACGCTGGCCGCCAAGGCGATCTCCCTGCGGGAGGAACTTGATCGTGGAAGCTCTGACTTTGAGCTTCTGGTGCTTGACACCGTCCTTTTCCCATGAATCCATCTGCAGACGACCTTCGACGAGAATCGTTCTGCCCTTCGACAGGTACTGCCCGCAAAGTTCGGCAAGCTTGTCCCACGCGTCGACATCGACAAATACGGGGAACTCTTGAATCTGACCGTTGCGGTCTTTGCGACGCTCGTTGACGGCAATGCCGAGACGGGCGACTTTCATGCCGCTCGAACCGGTCGCGCGGACATCGGGGTCGCGCGTCAGATTACCCATCAGGATCACTTTATTGAAAGAGGCCATAACCCGTTCCGTTCTTTTTACGCTTCGACTGCAGTCGCGGCGGCCGCAGCGGCATCCTTCTTGGCCTGACGTTCGGCACGAGCCGCACGCTCCTCGACGAGCTTGGCCTCACGGCGCTCGTCAACCGCGAGAATCTGGACGCGGAAGACTTCCTCGACGAGACGGTAGCGGGCGAGGAGTTCGGAAACCTTGGCAGGATCGAGCTCCATGCGGACCTTCACGTAAACACCGCTGTCCTTCTTGGACATCGGACGGGAAAACATGCGCTTTCCGAGAGACTCGGTCGTGAGCACGTTGCCGCCGACGCGGGCGACCTCGGCGAGAGCCTTCTCGAGGTTGGCGTTCAAGGCATCATCCTTGGAGATGCCGACGAAGATATAGAGAGCATCATACTTCTTCATTACTTCTTCTCCTCATCCTTACCCTTCTTGATCACATCGGGCGACTTGTCGCCGGCGGAAGCGGCATCGGCCGGAGCCTTGACGACGGCGACGGCGAGCTCGCCACGCGTGACGATCGTCTGCTTCTCGCCGAGCTGGAGGTCGCGAACGAAAATCGTCTGGTCGAGACCGAGCTGGGAGACGTCGATAAGGAACTTCTCGGCGATGTCTTCGGGGAGGCAGTCGACTTCGATCGTGCGAAGAGCCTGCTGAAGAATGCCGCCGCCGATCTTGACGCCGACGGCTTCGCCGGTCAAGTAAAGCGGAACTTTGACGCGAACCTTCTCGGTGAGAGAAACTTCGCTGAAATCCACGTGAATGGGAGTGCCGGCGAGAACGTCGTTCTGCATTTCGCGCATGAGCGCAGGCACTTCCCTGCCATCCATGTCAAGCGTGACGAGGAGCTGCTTGCTCGCGCGGCCGCGCATTGCCATCATGAAGTCGTGGGCAGGAAGCTTGATGAGTTCCGTGCCGCCCTTCTTCATCTTCATCACCGAGCCGGGGATCATACCCGTACGGCGCAAACGGCGAACAGCACCGGTACCCTGTTCGGTACGGACCGCCGCCTTGATTTTGATCTGAGCCATTTTTTACCTTGGTTTTATTGGTTGCTGTCACGTACTCTCGCGCACGCGCGCTACACTCCGCGACAAAACGGCGAATATTATATCAAATATTTAATATCCGCCGCAATAGCGATTATTATTTGCCGCGCGCCTTCGCCGACTTGCGGATGAAACGCGGCAAATTTGTCCAAATCGAATGATAGCCGTATCCTCCGTTCTTCATCTCGTCTATCGCATCGTCGACGCTCCAGCCCTCGCACATTATCCGATACATTGCGCACATCGTCCCCGTACGGTCGGCGCCATGCTGGCAATGCACGAGAACAGGGGCCGCATCCGCGTCCGCAACGATCGCCAAGAACTCATCGACGTATTTCTCCTTCATGTTGGCGGTAAAGATCTCGATCCTTCTCGCCTTCAACGGGAGATCGCCTATCTCGTCATCGTCGGAATGATTGTCGCGAAGATTGACAACCGTCTTGATTCCGAGCGAAACCAGGTTTGTCATCCCTTCCGCCGTAGGCTGGGCGCTGCGATAGAGAGAATCGTTTATCTTGTGCAGGTTCGGAACGCCGGCGCATTCAACAGGCGTCGCCCAAGTTTCCTTGCGCACCCCCGCATTGGCCGGATCGTTCGAAGATGTACACCCTGCCGCGGCATATCCGGCAAGCGCCGCCGCGAAAACCCTTGCGAGAACCCGGGTCCTGAACGCCTGTTTCATGCAACCGGCCGTTTTGAAGGTAAAGAATGTGTTCATGGAGATATTTCGATTAGGAATAGACGGAAAAACGCAAAATAAAGTCAACAACAGATATTTTAGCATAAATTTCCGCCGCTGGGAGCGCTCTCTCGCCATTGCAATTAACCGATAGATATGGACCGGATAATTTGATACAATTTCAGAATGAAAAACATATCTTTCGCCAACAAGCCGATCCTTGGATTGATCGCAAGCTGTTCCATCCTGTCCTCTGCGGCCACGGCTGCGGAATGGCCCGTCGTCAAACACTTCGACTCGGAGCATGTCTTGCGCGTCGCGCTTCCCATGGGCGGCATCGGCTGCGGCGCCATTTCGCTTTCGGGACGCGGCGAGCTCGTCGATTGGGAAATCATGAACAGACCCAACAAGACGATGAGCGAACTTGAGCGCCAAGCGGACTCGCGCACATTCTTCGCCATCCGCATCAAAGGCAAGAAGCACGAATCCGTCACCATGCTCGCAGGCCCCCTTCACCCGACCGAACTTTACGCCGACGAGGGCAACAGCGTTCCCCAGGCGGGGCTGCCGCGCTTCAGGCACGCGACGTTCGACGGCGCATTCCCCTTCGGGACCGTCAACCTGAGCGACAGGGATCTTCCTGCAAAAATCAAAATAAAAGGATTTTCGCCCTTTGTTCCCGGCGACAGCGCGGCGAGCTCGCTCCCTGTAGCTTCGCTTGAATACGAAGTCGAGAACCTCTCCGACGAACCGCTCGACATTTCAATCGCCGCGTTCGTGAGAAACACCGTCGGCAACGACGGCAAGATGACCGGCTTTACATGGCGCCGCCTGACGCGCACCAGCGGCGAAAAAGACAACAGGACAGTCTACCGTGACGAAAAGGGCCTGAAGGGAATCATGTGCCTTTCCGACGGCGTAGCGACAAACTCGACCGCCTGGGGAACCTTCGCGCTCTCGACCCCCGACACGAACGCGGACGTTTCGCACAAGACGAAATGCGCCGAGAACAGCTGGCGCAGGACAATCCTCGAATTCTGGGACGATCTTTCCGACGACGGAAAGCTCAAGACCATCGAAAACGAAGAGCAAACGACTCCTCACGGCGCACTGTGCGTAAAGAAGTCCGTGGACGCGAAATCGAAGGAGTCCTTCCGCTTCGCCTTTACGTGGAACTTCCCCAACCGCCAGGCCTGGGAAGACGAAAAGACGATCGTCGGCAACTGGTACTCGAGACACTATCGCGACGCATGGGACGCCGCGCTTGAAATCGTGCCGCGCCTCGATGAACTTGAGAGGCGCTCCCTCGCTTTCACGCGCAAAATAATCGCGCTCGACGCGCCCGACACGATAAAAGAGGCGGCGCTCTCCAATCTCGCCGTCCTTAAAAGCCAAACGGTGTTCCGCGTTCCGAGCGGCCACTTCATGGGCTGGGAAGGCTCGTTCCACCACGAGGGCTCCTGCCACGGCAGCTGCACCCACGTCTGGAACTACGAAAATGCCGTAGCGTGCCTCTTTCCCGATCTTGCCCGCTCGATGCGCGATGTCGAATTCAACTATTCGATGAACCCCGAAACCGGCGCGATGGATTTCAGGACGCCCCTTCCGCTCGGCGCCGAACTCAAGGGCGCGGTCGCGGCGGACGGCCAGATGGGGACGATCATGAAGGCTTACCGCGACTGGAAGATCTGCGGCGACGACGCATGGCTTGAGGCGATCTGGCCGAAGGTCAAAAAGGCGCTCCAGTTCGCGTGGTGCGGCAAAGGCGTCCACAAATGGGACAAAGAATGGCAAACCGTCGGCTGGGACGCGAAGAAGTCGGGCCTCATGGACGGAGAGCAGCACAATACAATGGACGTAAACTACTACGGCCCCAATTCGCAGATGGGCTTCTGGTACCTGGGCGCTCTCAGAGCCGCAGAGGAAATGGCGAAAGCGACGGGCGACAGGGAATTCGCCGAAGAATGCCGCGCCATTTTCGAGAAAGGGTCGAAGCGAATCGACGCGGAGCTCTTCAACGGGGAATATTACGAGCAGAAGATCCCGGGCGGCCACGGAGAACTCAGATATCAGCTCGGCAAATGCTGCCTCGTAGACCAGCTCGTCGGTCAGCAGATGGCGCATCTCTGGGACTTGGGAGACCTCGCCGAAAAGGACAATCTGAAGACGACGTGCCGCTCGATCATGAAATACAACTTCATGCCGGATTTCACGCACCACTTCAACAACATGCGCACATACTGCGCAGGCGAAGAGGCGGGGCTTCTCATGGGCAGCTGGCCGCGCGGCCGCGAAAAGATACCCTTCCCGTACTTCGGCGAAGTCATGACAGGCTTCGAATACGTCGCAGCGGCCGAAATGATCTTCCAGGGGCTCGACGACGATGCAGTGAAGGTCGTCAAAGCCATCCGCGACCGTCACGAGGGTCTTAAACGCAATCCGTTCAACGAGCCGGAATGCGGCCACAACTACGCACGCTCAATGGCGAGCTGGAACTGCCTCTTGGCATGGCTTAAAATGCACGGCGGCAACGCAGACGAAATCATCGCCCGGCCGATCGAATAAAACACGTCAACCGTGGATCGACCCGTTCTGGCCGAAATCAGGCTGACGGCGTCCGAGAAACGACTTGCGGCCGTTGCGCTTTTTGTTCGAGCGGTTGCGGTTGGCGGGATGGACCCACGGTGCGGGATCGAGGCCCTCGCCCTCCTTGCCGTTCTTCCTGTCGGCCGCAACGCTGTGAAACGGATGATCCCTGTCGACGGGGATCGTCTTTTTTATGAACCTCTCGACGGCCTTAAGCTGGTTGCGCTCCGAGGAGGTCACAAAGCTGATCGCCGCGCCGGACTCGCCCGCTCGCGCCGTGCGCCCGATACGGTGGACATAGCTCTCGGTTTCAAGCGGAAGCTCCATGTTGATCACGCACGAAACGTCGGGAACGTCGATGCCTCGGCTCGCGATGTCCGTCGCGACAAGAACCCTCACATCGCCCCGGCGGAAACCTTCAAGCGCGCGCGTACGCTGATTCTGGGTCTTGTCTGAATGGATCGCGGCCGACGGAATCTTGGCGCGGAAGAGCTTCTTGTTGACCCTGTCGGCGCCGTGGCGCATTTTCGCGAAAACGATGACCTTGGTCCATTCGGGATGATTCTCGAGAAGATGGATCAAAAGCGAATCCTTGTCGTTCTTCTCGACCATCATGACACGCTGATTGATCTTCTCGACCGTGGGGGCCTCGGGCGCGATCGTTATCTCTACAGGGTCGGTGACAAGCTCTGCGGCGAGCTTGCGGATCTGGGGAGACATCGTAGCCGAGAAGAAAAGCGATTGACGCGCCTTGGGGAGCTTGGATATGATCCGCCTGATGTCGGGCAAAAAGCCCATATCGAGCATCCTGTCGGCCTCGTCGAGAACGAAGCACTCGACCTGATCGAGGAAGATTATCCCCTGGGTCATCAAATCGATAAGGCGCCCGGGGCACGCGATCAAGGTCTCGGCGCCCTTCTTTATCTCCTTGACCTGGCCGTATTGCGATACGCCGCCGAAGACGCACGCAAACGGCAACCCCGCATGCTTGGAATACTTTTTGACGTTCTCCGCCGTCTGCGCCGCGAGCTCGCGCGTAGGCGACAAGACGAGCGCCCTGGGATGGCCGGTGCGGCGGGGCTTGCGGACCTTGACGAGATGGTTCAGGATCGGAAGCATGAACGCGGCCGTCTTGCCCGTGCCTGTCTGGGCGCAGCCTATGAGATCGCGGCCTTTGAGCAGAACCGGGATCGCCTCTTCTTGAATCGGGGTGGGGGTTTTGTAGCCTGCGTCCGCAATAGCGTGTTGGAGTTTCTGATCGAGCTTGCCGAAAATATTGCCTTCGAACATCGTCTTGACCCGTAAGTTGATGAAAAATGGTGGCGAGAAAGGGGATCGAACCCTTGACCTTAGGCTTATGAGTCCTGCGCTCTACCAACTGAGCTATCTCGCCAAAGATTTATTGCTTAAACACAACGAGCGCATATGATACCAAATATCCCGCCCGCTCGTCAATAGGCGCACGATTTTTATTTGCAAAAAAATGTCAGCGGCTGCAACAGGCCACTTTTTGATATAATTTACACATCCAAAAGAAGAAAATCCCGCGCCATGAGCGATATCGCAAAGAACATCCTCGAAAAAATCGGCCGCTCGCCGTTAATCGAAATATCGGACAGACTCAACAAGGGCGGAGCACGCGTGCTCGCCAAGGTTGAATATTTCAATCCCGGCGGCAGCGTAAAGGACCGTATCGCGCTCGCAATGATCGACGCGGCGGAGAAGTCGGGCGCGCTTAAGCCCGGCGCGACCATCATCGAGCCTACAAGCGGGAACACCGGCGTCGGGCTGGCGCTCGTGTCTGCAGTAAGAGGATATCGCCTCATCCTGACAATGCCCGAAACGATGAGCGTGGAGCGGCGCAAGCTCGCCGCCGCATACGGAGCCGAGATCGTCCTTACGCCAGGCGAGAGCGGGATGCAAGGAGCGATCGACAAGGCCGAAGAGCTGCGCAAAGCCACACCCGGAGCCGTCATCCTCCAGCAGTTCGAGAATCCCGCAAATCCCGGACACCACTACCGCACCACCGGCCCCGAAATATGGGCTGCGACGGGCGGGGAGGTTTCGGCGTTTGTCGCAGGCGTCGGAACGGGCGGAACCATCACGGGCACGGGGAGGTTTCTCAAGGAACAGAATCCTTCAATCAAGATCGTCGCCGTCGAACCCGACACATCGGCGGTTCTTTCGGGCGGGAAGCCGGGTCCTCACAAGCTTCAGGGAATCGGCGCGGGGTTCATACCCAAAGTCCTCGACACCTCGATTCTCGACGAAACGATCGCCGTCTCTGCGGAAGACGCCGGAGCTCTGGCGCGCGCCGCAGCAGCGAAAGAAGGACTCTTCGTCGGCATCTCGTCCGGCGCGGCGCTTTGGGCGGCCATTGAACTTGGCAAACGCGAAGAATTCGCCGGCAGGACCATCGTCGCGCTTCTGCCTGACACGGGAGAGCGCTATCTCTCCACTTGGCTTTTTGAATAGCTTAACGCGCGAGCGCGATGCATGCGCACGCGACCCCGAGCAGAATCAGCGCCGCAAGAAGCGTGCACGGCACGGCGACAAGTCTCGCGGGCAGCTTCTCGCACTTGACCAGAGGCTTGCCCATCACCATCGAAAGCGCGATTTTCATCATCGCGGCGAAAACGACGAAAAGAAGCAGGAGCACCGTTATCGACACCCAGACAGGCGCCGAGAAGACGAGCGCCAACTCCGTAAAGAACAATACCGACGGCGGCATTGCGCAGATGAAAACGATGCCGAGCAGCCAGAGCAAGGCATGGCCCTTCATCGAAACGGCGAGGCCCTGCACCACCGGCACTGCACGAGTGCGGAACGCCAGCAGAATGTTTCCTGCGGTCTGGAAAAGAAGCGTTTTGGTGAGCGAATGGACTGCAATATGGGCCAAAAGCGCGAGGACGACCATGCTCTTCATGTCGGATGAGCCGGCACAAAGCGAATAGAGAATCGTTATGAGACCGACATGCTCGACCGAAGAATACGCCAAAAGCCGCTTGAAGTCGTTTTGGCGAACCATGAATACAGCGCCCACCGCAACCGAAAGAAGACCTAAAGCGAGCATCGAACCGTCGCAGAAACGCACGGCCTCGACAGGCGCGATTTCACGGAATCGCACAATCGCGAAGAACGAACAGTTCAGAAGCGCGCCCGAAAGAAGCGCGGAGACAGGAGCCGGCGCCTCTGAGTGGGCGTCGGGCAGCCACGAATGAAACGGGGCAAGCCCCGTCTTGGTTCCGTAGCCCGCCAGGACAAACGCAAAACCGGCCATGAACCAGCGCGGATTTCCGGTCTCCCGGGAATGAAGCACGAGCATCGTGCCAAAGAGCGCGAAAGCGATGCCGATGGAACAGATGAGAAGATATTTCCACATCGCCTCAAGCCCGTCCTGGTTGCGGTGATAGGCGATCAGCGGCGCCGAAACGAGCGTCGTCAATTCGATCGCGACCCACATCATAGGCAACGACTCCGCCGTCAACGCGAAAATCATCGCACCGAAAAAGAGCACGAAGAATGTATAGTAAAGCGCTGCCGGCATGTGCGGAGAGCCGCCGTGCCGCGCCGACTGCGGCAGATAGAAAAAGCTCTGCACCAGATTCGCCGCAAAGAGAACCGGCGTCAGAACAAGAAGTAGATTCCTGAGAATGTGTTCCATATCAAGCGTGAACGTGATCGTGGTGATGATGAGGATGCATCAGATGAGTGTCGCCGAGATGATTCAATCTGTCGGTGTCCGTCGAGGAGAACGTCCGGCTTATCTGGAACACGGCAATCCCGAGGATGAAGACGAGCGCAAAGACATCGAGCAGGATTCCGAGCTCCACGACAACGCCGTACTCTAGAAGGATCGCCGCGCCGAAGACAGAAATGCCGTTTTCGAGAACGAGGAAGCCCAGCACCTGGGTGATCGCCTTCTTCCGGCCGCAGATAAGAAGAAGCCCCGTTCCCATCGTCGTGAGCGCAACCGGAACGGCGAGCTCCGACGCGCCCGAAACGTGAACCCGGAGAAGCCGCCCGACTACAAAAGCGCCGACGGCCATTAAAAAGACGATGATCTGGGAGAGATGGAACGGAACTATCGGCTCGACTTCGCGGCGGGTGCGGGCCTTGCGGACAGCGTAAAGCAAAAGCGCCGGCAGCAGAACGCCCTTGACGAGCGTGTTGACGGCGGCGACGGCCCAGATGCGGGCGCCGGGGCAGCCGTCAACCGGCCAGTCCCACATGAGCACGGGAAGAGCGCCCAGAATCACGCCTTGCATCGCGACGAAGCGGACAGCCGAACGCAGACGGCTCGCGCCCGCAAGCACGAGATTCGATGTGAGAAAAAGCGCAAGAGCGATTTCGGAAAGCGTTGTCATTTTTCTTCTCCCCCTTCGTCCTTCAGAAACACGCCAAGAAGAAAACGGCAAGCGAAGCCATCAGCAGCGCCCCGAGAAGAATCTGGGGCGTTTTGAAAAACCTCATTCGAGCCATGATGGATTCGACGACTCCCGTCGCCAGCGACATGAGCGCGACGCCGCCAAAGACAACCGCCAGATGGATATAGGGGTTCTCCAGGACCGGCACGAACATAGTGACGAGAAACGCCGCGAGAAGCTCAAACTTGAGCGCCGCGCCGTAAAGCGCAAAGGCTAGATCGACGCCGCCCACGTCAAGAAGCATCGCTTCATGAATCATCGTAAGCTCAAGATGCGTTTCGGGATCGTCGAACGGCACACGGCAATTCTCAAGGAGAAACACCGCGTAGAAGGCGGCGAACACCAGAACGAGCGCGACAATGCTCTCGCGCCACGTCTCGGCCGAAACGCCGGAAAGCACGCTCGAGAGAGAGGCGTCGCCGTTGAGCATGACGAGAAATCCCAGGACGACAAACACGACAGGCTCGACAAGCGCAGAGAACTGCATCTCGCGAGAAGCGCCCATCCCCTCGAAAGCGTTGCCCGCATCCAGAGCTCCGACGACGGTAAAGAACCTCCCTGCGGCAAGAATGTAGAAAAAGAGAACCGCCGGAACCGCCGCCGATCCGATTCCGCAGCCCGACCACGGGAAAACGGCAGCCGCCACGACGACAGATGCGAGCGAAACGCTTTGGGCGATGTCGAATATCCAGGAGGAAGGCGCGGGTCGGGGGCAAGACTTCCGCACAAGCTTGAATAGATCCCTGTAAAGACGCAGAAGACCAGGACCGCGACGGCCGCCGAAGAAGGCCTTCGTCTGATTGACGATGCCGACGAAAAGCGGAGCAAGGACAGCCGCAAGAATGACACTTAGAATATTCATGAGACCAATGCGGCGACGAGCAGCGCCAAGACCGCCATAAGGATTATCAGGATGTAAAGATGCAACGAGCCGTTCTGCAAAAGATGCGCACGCTGGAAAAGACGGGCCACGGCGGAGAAGACGGGGCGCCAAAGTCCGCCGAGCGCGAAGTCGCATGTCTCGGTCGCTATCGCCGCATCGGACGGCGCGGCCGGGTCGCCCTCAAAATGCTTGACGTGGCGGCGCGATTTGAGGATCGGGCGGAAGAGATCGACGAGCGGTTGCGTGAACGCCGTCGCGGTGTAGGCCATACGCGGCGTCGGAGCGTCGTAGCCGCAGTCCCAGACGGGGAGACGCGGCCGGATCCCGCCGCGCGGACAGATGAAGCGGCGAAGAAGCAGCAGCGAAACCACCAGCACGGCAAAAATCAATCCGACTGCCGCCGCCATGATGAAGACTTCCGTCTTGCATCCGCCGGACAGAAAATGGATCAGATAGACGCTGCCTGGAATCATGGCTAACGACAATAGCGTCAGAAAGAGCTGCGCGAGCCACATGCGGCGCGGAGTCTCGACGGCATTTGCCGCCGCTTCGCTGCGGCTTTCGCCGAGAAACACTCCGCCGATCGCCTTTGCATAGGCTGTCGCGGCAAGACCGCCCGTGAACGCCAGCGAAACAGCGGCGAAAAACCCTGCCGAAGCAAGAACCGGGTCTCCGGTCTTTATCGCGAAGAACGCCGAGATGTAAATCGCCAACTCCCCCATGAATCCGTTCAGCGGCGGGAGCCCGGCAAGACCGAATGCGTTGACCGCAAAAAGCGAACCGGTAAAAGGCATCCGCTTCATGAGACCGCCGAGCCGATCCTGATCGAGAGTGCCCGTCTGGCGAAGGACCGAACCCGCGCCGAGAAAAAGGGAACCTTTGAGAAACGCATGGTTGAGAACATGGACAAGCGCCCCTGCCCCTGACAGAAGCGCAAGCGACCTGAAATCGCCATGGGCATGCAAAAGAGCGCCAAGACCGAGGCCCATGGAAACGACACCCATGTTCTCTACGGAGGAGAAAGCCAAAAGCCGCTTGAGATTGGATTGCGGCAGCGCAAAGAGAATGCCGCCGACAGCCCCGACCGCACCAAGCAAGAGAAGCGTCCATCCGCAGACCCGGGCGTCGAATGACGAAAGCTCCGAAATCGGGAAAAACTTCAAAAGCCCGTAAAAGCCCAAAGGAATCATAGCGCCCGACATGATCGCGGAGGCCGGGGCGGGTGCGGCGGGATGAGCCTCGGGAAGCCAGGCATGGAACGGAGGAAATCCGGCTTTAAGCCCGAAACCGACAACCGCAAACGCAAACGCCGCAATCATAGCATCAGGCCGCTCAAGAAATACGCCGGCGAGCATCAGCGCACAAGCTCCGGCATGGCAGGCGAGCAGGTATATCCACGTCGCCTTGCGCACACTCTTCTCGCCCGATTCAAACGCGACAAGACCGGCCGAAGCCAGCCCCATCGCCTCCCACGCCAGAAGAAACGGCAGCTTGCCTCCGGCATAGACAACGGCGACCATCGAGACTGCCGTTGCCGCAAAAAAGCACCAGAAGCGAAACAGGTGGCGACGCGCCTCGCCATGAACGTAAGCCGTTGCGTGGACCGCTGCGGCCGCGGCAACGATCAGCACAGGCACGGAAAAGAATATTCCAAGAGATGTCATGGCAAAAACCTGCAGTCCTTCAGACAGGGCCGCGAACCCGGCCGTTCAGGACAGAGAGCGGATCACTTCCCGCAAGAAATCTCCTTCCGTATCGTGTAGCTGCCGGGTGCATGCTCCTTGGCGACATTTTCGCCGGGAACCGTCACCATAGCGACTGCGCCGTCAGGAACGGAAAACTCCCATATCCATTCATCGCCCTCATAGCGCCACGCGCTCTTGATGAGTCCGGCCGCAGAATTGTACTCGGCCTTGATGTACCCCAATCTGCGGTCGGGCTTTGGAGCCATGATGATCTTCTTGAAGCCAGGCGCCGACGAATCGGGCGCAATGCCGGCCGCCTCTCGGTAGATCCAGGCTAGAACCGCTCCGTAGGCGTAGTGATTGAAGCTGTTCATGCCCACAGGCCCGAAGCCGTCCTTTTTAGTGTAACTGTTCCAGCGCTCCCAGACGGTCGTCGCGCCCTGGTCGACCGAATAAAGCCAACTCGGATTCTTGTGCTGAAGAAGAAGCGTGTAGGCGATATCGACGGCGCCGCACGACGTAAGCGCGTCCATAATGAAGCTCGTACCCAAAAAGCCGGTCTGTAAGCAATCGCCATGCTCACGGATGGACTTCAGGAGCAACTCCTTGCTTCCCTCGCGCGCCGCACCCTCCGTAATGCCGTGCTTGAGAGCGAAGACGTTGGCCGTCTGCAGATGGCGCATGGGCTTAAGCAGCTGGCCGTCCTCTTCGAGATATTTTTCGCGGATGTGCTTGAGGGCGCGATCGGCGCTCGCGGCGAACCATGCGGCCTCCTCGGTCTTTCCGAGCGCATTGGCCATCTCGACCATAAGTCTCGCATCGTAAAGCCAATAGCATGCGGCCAAATAGCGACGATAATTCAACGCGTCGGGATGCTTACTCCATTTTTTCCAGCTGCCAAACGAATTGCCGCATGTCTCAAACGTCTCATACGAAAGCCAGTCGGCGTAAATGTAGTTGCCCTTCCCGTCGACATCATATTTAATGGCGTCGAGGCGACGGACAAACTTCGACATCGCATCCCAGTTGTCCTGAAGAATCTTGATATCGCCGAACTGCCTCCAGACGGTCCAGGGGACGATTACGCCGGCATCGGCCCAGCCGAGGCTGAACGTTTCGTTGCCGTACTGTCCGAAAGGAGCGACAGAAGGATAACCGCCTTCACGACAGCGGCTGTCGCGAAGATCGCGGGAATACTTGTGGAAGAATCTGCGCGTATCGGCGTTAAATGAGCCCGCTTCGCAGAACACCTGCGTATCCGCCGTCCAACCGAGACGCTCGTTGCGCTGAGGGCAATCGGTCGGTACGCTTAGATAGTTGGAAAGCTGCCCCCAATAGACGTTGGCGATAAAACGGTTGAGGTCTTTTACACCGGTTTCCACTTTGCCGATTTCCATTTCTTTGGTGACGGAAGTGACAGGTATTGAAGTGATGCGCTCGATTTCGACATCGTCTGTCGCGGTAAGAGAAATGTAACGATAGCCGAAAAACGTAAAGCGCGGCATGTAGACCTCGGTTCCTTCGCCCGAGAACGTATATTTTACGAACATTCCGATATTGGGCTGGCGCAGGTTGGCGCGGTAGACGGAGCCCTTGGGGCCGTCGCATCCGCGCTTGCCCTTGTCGCTGTCGTTCAGCATCTCGCCGGGCAGCGCCGTAAGAACGGTGCCGCGCCTGGCGCGAAACACGAACTCGGGCACGCCCGCGCAATTCTGACCGAAGTCGACGACAACCGTCTCGCCCTTCTTGAGCGAATACGGGCCTCTCGTCATGGCGAGATCGCGGCGCAGAGTAACCTCGGCGCCTACAGTCGGCTTGAGCTCTCCCTTGAACTCCTTGTTCAATTCGGGGATGGATTTGAGGCCGCCGCCCAGAACAGGGTTCCTGACGCGGGCATCATACGTCTCGCCGTCGAAGATCGACGCCTGGACGACCGCTCCCGCGATGCCGCAACGCCAGGAATCCGTATCGGTTCCGATAGTTTCCTTGAGGCCGTCCTTGTAGGTGATCTCGAGAGTACCGATAAACGCGCTCTTGCGTCCGGTAAAGCCCTTGCTGTTGTGGCGAGTGACGATCTTATCGCGCCACCATCCCGCCGAAACCTCCGCCGCGAGAATGTTTGTCGCGCCCTTGGACTTCTTGAGAAGATCGGTCACATCGTATGTGAAGGAGTATTTCGTCTTCGCATAGTGCGTGTAGCCGGGCTTGAGAAAATCATCGCCGACGCGAGAGCCGTTGACGTACGCCTCGAAAACTCCGAGACCCGAAACGGTCCACTTCGCAGAGACGATTTCGTTGCCGTTGGTGAACGAGCGCGCAAACCAGCTCGTGCCGTCGGCAGCGCGCGTCGCCGTAGTCACCCTTCCGTCATAAACGGGCGCTTCCGGGACAGAAATCCAAACTCCATCGGCCGCACCTGCTGAGAAAGTTCCGGCTGCAAGAAGGTTGAAGAAAACATACTTCAGAATTGATTTTTTCATGACGGATTGTTCCTTACTGATAATTTTTTTAAATTATACCAAATTTACGTGTCTTTTTTGCATAAAAAAAGCCTCGCATCTGCGAGGTTTCATAAACTAATATTTGGTGGCCAGGGCCGGGATCGAACCGGCGACACACGGATTTTCAGTCCGTTGCTCTACCAACTGAGCTACCTAGCCACAGTATAGGTTGGAAATGGTAGGAGCACAGGGATTCGAACCCTGGACCCAGTGATTAAGAGTCACTTGCTCTACCAGCTGAGCTATGCTCCCATTTCACTGCCTCGGATTGATTGGAGCGAGCTAAGGGACTCGAACCCTCGACAACCACCTTGGCAAGGTGGCACTCTACCAACTGAGTTAAGCTCGCCAGCGTTTCGCGTATCACCCGAAAACGAGACATAGTATATCACAAAGTTCGGTTGGATTGCAATAGGGAATTTTAATTTTTTTTACATCCCCCAAAACACGTTTTGCATTGCGCATGCGCTGGCCGAAACAATACGCCGTCTGCAATGCAAAAGCGCCGAAAATCACACCGAATAAATTATATCGGCAGGAGGCGGAGAAGCGAATGTGACGACCTTGCGGCTGACCGGATGGGGGAAAGAAATCTCGACAGCGTGAAGCAAGGTGCGCATCGGCTTCACGCGAAGCCTTCTGTCTTTGGCGGAATCGCCGTAGAGTTCATCGCCAACTATCGGGCATCCAAGATGGGCCGCATGAACGCGAATCTGATGGGTACGCCCGGTTTCGATCACGAACTCCACCAGCGAGACGCCCATTTTCCTGGCCAAGACAGACCACTCGCTCACAGCCCTCTTTCCGTCAGGAACATCGACAGCCATGCGCTTTGAATCCCACGGCTTGCGGCCGATATTGTTCTCGATTCGTCCGGTCTTCGTTTTCGGCGAGCCGTGCAGAACGGCGAGATACGTCTTTCTGATTTCGCAATGAGACTCGAAGGCGTCGCGCAACGCACGGTAGGCTCTCGGAGTTTTTGCGAAGACCATCACCCCGCTCGTGCCGATGTCAAGACGATGAACGACTCCTGGCCTTTCGCGGCTGCCGCAATCGTACATCCCCTTCCTGGATTTCGCAAGACAATCGGCGAGAGAGCAATCGGTATGGCCCGGAGCCGAATGGACGATCATTCCCGCCGGCTTGTCTGCAACGACTATGTCGTCGTCCTCAAAAATGATCTTTATCGACTTCACCCTCTGAAGCGCAATCTTGATGTGCACATGACCGCCGCGACCAACGGAAGCGGAAACGCGAGAAGATGTGCCGCCGTAAATCCGAAACCGCATTTGGAGACAAGAAGCGCCGCCACTACGACGTAAAACGCAAAGAGCACGAGATAAACGCCCAAAACACGCAATGTCGCCTCGAGCGTGTTGTGGAAAAAGAATATTCCGACGCTCAGAAACACCGCGATGGGCAACAACGCCGCAGGAATCGGAGCGAGGTAACCGCACCTCACGAGCACCATGCACACAATTGAAAAGCCGTGAAACGCAAAGAACATTCCGATCGAGCCGAGAATGCCTTTAAAGACGGACTGACGGCCAGATGTCACCCCCGCAGGGATCGAAAACAGCATCACCACAATGCACGACAACGGAGCCGCCACCTGGGCCCATGCATCGTACGCATACTCTCTTTTCTGATCTTCCTCCAGATTGGTGTTGTTCTTGATATAGTCCAACTTGCCTTTGACCGACAGAAATTTGGGATTGCTCTGCTGAGTGCGAATGTCGTCGGGCGTTTCCTTGAACCCGGGGAAGGAACGCAATGTCAACCCGTCAATCTCAGGCGCAGGAGATTTGATCTGCCGACCGTGCCCGTAATGTTGAATCTTCGGATTGAAGAACCACCACTCGCCGTCAAGGTACGAGGCCTTCTCGGCCGTGATGTTGAACTTGGTGGTGCCGTTGGGGTTCTCCTGATCGACAGAAACGTTCGTCAACTCGGAATACTCCCTGTTTTCGCTGTTTCCGATCGTCCACTTGCGCTTATCGCGCGTGTTGCTGAACAGAAATACATTGCCGTTGGCTTTCTTTCTGGTGCCAAAACGCTCTGTCTTCAGCTGTTTGGCCCACTGACCGTATTCCGGCATATACGATTCGCTCACCCAGAGAATGAACAGCGCCATCATGCCGCCCGCCAAAAGCAGCGGTTTCACGACGGCAAGCAGACTTATGCCGCTGGCGCGCATCGCGGTGAGTTCGGAATGACGGCAGAAATTCCACATCGTATAGAGCGTCGCCAGCATCATCGCCGCAGACACGAGATAGTGGAAAAACGGCGAAAGGTACCCTCCAAAATAAAGGACGCATTCCTTGAACGAAAGATTAGAATCCGCAAGACGCGAAAACGACCCGAACAGTTCAAAAAGGATGTAAATCCCCAGAAATCCCACCAGACAGTAGAAAAGCGGGACAAGGAACTCGCGCAGAATATAAAACGTCAGTTTCGACATTCAGCCCTCCAATGCTCCTGTAAGTGCCGACATTGAGCCGAATCCATGACGCTCGCAGTAGGCAGCCATGCCGTCGTAGACGTCGCTCACCGCACCTGGATCGGTGAAGAGGACCGTACCGAGCGCGACCGCCGTCGCTCCCGCGAGCATGAACTCGATCGCATCCTTCGCCTCGTAGACTCCGCCCATAGCGAGAATCGGGAGCCTGGTCGCCCTGTACGCGTCGTACACGACCTTTACGGCGGCGGGATGGATTCCGCGGCCCGAAAGACCGCCCGTACGGTTGGCGAGAACGGGTTTGCGCTTCTCGATGTCGATAACCATCGCGGGGATCGTGTTGATGAGAGCAAGCGCATCGGCTCCGGCATCCTCGCACGCCTTGACATAGGGGCGGATATCGGGGACGTTCGGCGCCAGCTTCACGATAAGAGGCAAAGTCGTCGACTTTCTTACGGCGGCGACAAGCCCGTTGAGAACGGCGGGATCCTGACCGAAGGTATGGCCGCCCGCCTTCACGTTCGGACAGCTTACGTTGCATTCGAGCGCAGCGACGGGAGAGCCGGGATTGGCGAGGGCGTATTCATCGAGCCTACGGGCGACATCGGCATATTCATCGACGCTCCCGCCCCAGATGTTCACGATCATCGGCGGAGCCTTGGCGCCGGCAGCCTCGCCAACCGAATCGGCATACCACGGAACGGTAATGTCGAGAAAGTGCTTTACGCCCGTACCCTGAAGACCGATCGCGTTCACAAGACCGCCGGGGACTTCGCAATGGCGCGGCATCGGATTGCCCGGCCATGCGTCGACGCGGATTCCTTTGGCGGTAACTGCGCCGAGCTTGGAGTAATCTACGGCACCTACGTATTCCGTGCCGTAGCCGAACGTTCCGCTCGCCGTCGTGAGCGGAGTCGCCATTTCAAGTCCACCGAGATTAACTTTTGTGTCTATCATGATTTAGATCCCTTTCACTCCCGCTCCGGCATCATTCCCAAACAAGATCCTCCGCCGCGAAGACTGGCCCCTCTACACAGCAGCGCGAATTGCCGCGAACCGTTTTCTGGATGCACGCGTAGCACGCGCCGACGCCGCAGATCATGTGGCGATCCATCGAGATCCACCCTTTCGAACGCGTGCCCGTAGCCCTCAACGCAACGGCCTTGAGCATCGGATCGGGACCGCACGCGAAAAGCTCGAACTTGCCGCCCGCCTCGCGGATACTGATGAGCTCGTCGTCGAGAGGATCGGTAACAAGACCTTTGACGCCTTCGCTGCCGTCATTTGTCGCAAGATGAAGCTCGACGCCGAGCGATCTGAACTCTTCGACGGCGAGAAGATCGTCTTTGGTGCGGCCTCCGATGAACACGGCGAGACGGCCATTCCAGCCCGAAGCGACAAGACGCTTGGCGAGGAAGTAAAGCGGCGCGACGCCGTAGCCGCCGCCGACAAGCAGAGCCGCGCCGTCGCACTTCACGGGGAAGCCATGCCCGAGAGGCCCTATTATCTCAAGCGTCTCGCCGACCTTCGCCGCGTTGAGCGCGGCGGTTCCGCGGCCGACGGTCTTGTAAAGTATGAACACCTTGCCGTCCTCGGCGTTGAACACGGAGAACGGACGCCTCAAAGCGCTCTTCTCGAGAGCGGGAACCTTTACGTGAACGAACTGGCCGGGCACGAGCTGCGGCGCCATCTCGGGAGCCTTGACGACCAAAAGCCGGTAACCGGCGGCAAGCTCATCATGAACAAGTATCTCGCATTTTTCGTTCAGCATAGACAAAGTCCTTTATCTTTTCTGGGCCGCCCTCTGAGCGACGGCCTTAAGTGATGTCCACATGTCTTTTTTGATCTTCTCGACAGCGGGCGTGACAGTTCCAAATCTCAAAATGTATTCGGGCGAATACGTCACGAGAACATCGCTCCCGGCACGTGTCTTGACCCACATTCCCGGCGCGGCCTTTATTTCCGGGAACCACTTCCTGAGCGCAAGCGCCCCGAGAACGACATATATCCTCGCATCGGGCAACGGAGCCGAATCCACCACGGGTGCAAGTTCGGCGGTGGTCTTCAATGCGGCGGTGATTTTGGAGATCATCTCTGCGCCCTTCGGAGAAAGCGGCTTTTCGTGCAGAAAGACAAAATCAAAGCCGCCCCGGTTTTCGCCCGGTGCAGCCTCTGCGGCGATTCGCTCGACTGGCGTTGAAGCAGAGGCAACAGCATTGCCGGGCGCAAACGCCGCCTCAACCCTCGTCGCGGCGACAACCTGAGGCGCCTTTACCTCCGCAGGAGGCGGCGCCTCTGCAACGACAGGCTCCAGCACGCTTCGATCACACTCGACAAAACGAACACCGAGCTCGCGTTCAAGCTGCAGCTCGGCTTCAAGTCCGTTCAGGATGTAATCAAGAGCCGTCACCTTTTTCGTCGCTCTTTATCGCAGTCTCGCTCAAGCCTTCTTCGGCTTGTTGAAACCGTAGGGATTCTTCTTCTGCCAGCGCCATGCGTCCTTGCACATCTCTTCGATGCCGCGCTCCGCCTTCCAGCCGAGCTCTGTCGCGGCGAGCGAGGGGTCAGCCCAGCACTCGGCGATGTCGCCGGGACGACGCGGGCAGATCTTGTAGGGGACTGGCTTCTTGGAGGCCTTCTCGAACGCCTTGACGATCTGAAGGACGGAATAGCCGTTGCCGGTGCCGAGGTTGTAGACCTTAAGGCCGAGCTTGGGCTCCTTCTCGATCTTCTCGATGGCCTTCAGGTGGCCGATGGCGAGATCGACGACGTGGATGTAGTCTCTGACGCCAGTACCGTCGGGAGTCGGATAGTCGTTGCCGAAAACGCTGAGCTCTTCGCGGCGGCCGATGGCGACCTGGGCGACGAACGGAAGAAGGTTGTTGGGGATGCCCGCCGGATCTTCACCGATAAGGCCGGACTTGTGGGCGCCGATCGGGTTGAAGTAGCGAAGAAGGATGACGTTCCACTCGGGATCGGCCTTCTGGACGTCCTTGAAGACCTGCTCCATCATGAGCTTTGTCCAGCCGTAGGCGTTCGTGCAGCCGGGCGTGGGGAAGTCTTCGCGGATCGGCACCGAGGCGGGATCGCCGTAAACCGTAGCCGAGCTCGAGAACACGATGTTCTTGCAGTTGTGGTCGGCAAGGCACTTCAGAAGCGTGAACGTTCCGCCGAGGTTGTTGTTGTAGTACTTGAGCGGAATCTTCGTCGATTCGCCGACGGCCTTGAGAGCGGCGAAATGGATCGTCGCCTGGAACGGAGCTTCCTTGTCGAGCATTGCATTGAGCTTCTTCTCGTCGCGGATGTCGATCTTGTAGAACGTGACGTCCTTGCCCGTGATCTTCTTGACGCGGGCGAGCGACTTCTTAGAGCTGTTGCAGAGGTTATCGACGACAACTACGTCATGCCCGGCGTTCAGAAGCTCGACAACAGTGTGGCTGCCGATAAAGCCCGCACCGCCAGTTACCAGAATTTTCATGTAAAACTATCCTTTTGTTGTATTTACGGTTTAAAATTATTTCTTCGCCTCGGCGGACCCGGCGGGACGGTCGCCGCCCTCACGCGGGCCGCGATCGCCGCCTTCACGCGGACCGCGGCGCATACCATCGCGCGGGCCACGGCGCACACCGCCCTCGCGCATTCCCTCATAGCGTGCACGGCTCGGACGGTCGTTTACAAAAAGAATGATGTTTTTGGGAGACTTCTTCTCTCCCTCCTGAGCGGCATAAGACTTGGCGGCCTCGTCGATCTTGGCGCAGACATCCTTCTTGAACGCCTCGATCTGCTCGCTCGTGGTCTTCTCGTCTATGACGAACGTCACGGGCCTCTGGCGGTTCTTCATTCCCTCGCGACGCATACGCTGACGCTGCTGACGAGCCTCCGCGGAAGGCCCGGGCGCGCCTTCTTCGGCCTTGACGCCAGGCTTGTCGCCCTCGGCCTTGGGAGCGTCTTGAGCGACACCCGTCATGGCAACGGCAACACCACAAAGCATAACAAGCAATTTTTTCATCGTATCCTCCTTTTTGTCATTCAGTTACAATTATTATACCATATTCCAGACTGTTTTATTTCACAAATTGGCGAAAGGATTGCAGCTGAACCCCGACCCCGAACTCGGGGCGAAGGATGTGCGCGCCCTTCTCGGCTCACGAGTTCCCGAGGACGCGCTTTTGCCGACCGGTGCACCGACCGTGGGCTTGGACTTCGCCGAAAGCGAGATGCGCTGACGGGCAACGTCAACACCGATTACCGTAACCTGAAGCCTGTCGCCCGCCTTGACCACGCTGGCCGGATCTGTGACAAAATTATCGCTCAGCTCGGAAAGATGGACAAGCCCGTCCTGATGGACGCCGATATCAACGAACGCGCCAAACGCCGTGACATTGGTGACGACGCCCTCAAGCTTCATTCCTTCGCGGACATCCTCTATCTTGGTGACGTCATCCCGAAACTTCGGCGGCTCGAAGACAGCGCGCGGATCGCGCCCGGGCTTGGCCAATTCAGAAACGATATCCTTCAATGTCGGCTCGCCGACTTCATTCGTAATGTAATTGCGGATATTGATCTTCGATGCGAGAGACTGGTTGCCCACAAGCTCGCCGAGGCCTACGCCCATGTCGAGCGCCATCCTGTTGACAAGTTCATACCGCTCGGGATGCACGGCCGAGGAATCAAGCGGATTCGCCGCCCCGCGGATTCTCAAGAAGCCGGCGCACTGCTCAAACGCCTTGGCGCCAAGCCCCTTGACCTTCTTCAGATCTTCACGGCTCGTGAACTTGCCGTTCTCGTTGCGCCACTCGACAATAGCCTTGGCGAGCGATGCGCCGACGCCGGAAACGCGCTCCAGAAGCGGAGCCGAAGCCGTATTCAGCTCGACACCGACGCCGTTCACGCAGCTTACCACAACCTCATCGAGCTTCGAGCCGAGAAGCGGCTGATGGACGTCATGCTGATACTGTCCGACACCGATGGCCTTCGGATCGATCTTTACAAGTTCCGCGAGAGGATCCTGAAGCCTGCGGCCTATCGATATCGCGCCGCGAACCGTCAGATCGAGATCGGGGAACTCCTTGCGGGCAATTTCGCTGGCGGAATAGACCGATGCGCCCGATTCGCTTACGCTCACGACCATGGGGGTCGGAATTTCGGGATGCTGCTCGTGAAGCTTCTTCAAAGTCTGGCGGACGAACGTCTCAGTCTCGCGGCCTGCAGTCCCGTTGCCTACCGCAATCGCTTCAGGGCGATACTTGTTGACGATCATCGCAACGGCCTTGGCCGCCTCCTGCGGATTCTGCTGCGGATAGATCACGGTCTTGCCGAGATATTTGCCGGTCGAATCCATCATCGCAACCTTGCAGCCGGTGCGGATCCCGGGATCGATCGCGAGAACGGCCTTTTCGCCCAACGGTGCGGCAAGCAAAAGATGGCGAAGATTCTCGGCGAACACCTCGACCGCCGCGCGATCGGCCTCCATCTTCTTGTCGACCGTGACATCGACCTCGCAGGAGGGAGCCAGCAGCCTCTTGTAGGCATCTTCGGAAGCAAGCGTTATCTGACGCTCGCAGACTCCTCTTGACGCGGCGCCGGGGGCGTCTTTGGCCACCAGGTCCAGAATCCCCTCCAGGGCCAGCTCCCTGTCGAGCTCAAGCTTGACCCAAAGAACGCCCTCTTTCTGGCCTCGGCGTATGGCGAGATAGCGATGCGACGGGATGGTCGAAATCGATTCGGAAAACTCGTAGTACTGTTCGAATTTGGTCGGCTCGGCCGGCTTCGGAGAAGCGACCTCGCTTTTGACGGTCGATTTGGTGGCGAAAAGCTGCCGAACGTATCCGCGCACGTTGGCCATATCGGCGACGCGCTCGGCGATTATGTCGCGGGCGAACTGAAGATCCTCTTCGCCCGCAGCCGAAGCCGCCGCTTCATCGCCGCTCCAGATCGACTCCGCAAGCGGCCCGTAGCCTTTTTCCTTCGCCACCTGGGCGCGAGTGCGACGCTTGGGCTTGTAAGGCTGGTAAAGGTCTTCCAGCGCCGACTTCTGGTAGCATTCGCGTATCTTCTTCTCCAGATCCTCCGTCAGCTTGTCCTGATCGGCGATCGATTTGAGAATGGTCTCCTTGCGCGATTCAAGCTCCGTATAATACGTCAGGCGCTCCTGAATCCTGCCGATAGCCACCTCGTCGAGATTGCCGTGCATCTCCTTTCGGTAGCGGGCGATGAACGGAACCGTGTTTCCTTCGCCCAGGAGTTTCTCGACGGCAGATATCTGATGGGAGGAAGCGCCGACTTCACCGACGATCCTGGCAAGAATTTCCGAATTCGCCATAAAACAAAATTTACCTTACTGCTGATGAAAATTGCGAAGCGCATCAATACGGTCGTCAAGCGACGGATGCGTCGAAAAGAGAGACGTTTTCTTTCCTTCGGCGATTCCCATCGCCTTAAGGGAATCCGGCAGAACGCCGGGCTGCAGATTGCCCAGACGCTGCAAGGCGGCTATCATTGACGACGGCGAGCCCAAAAGACGCGCAGATCCGGCATCGGCCGCAAATTCACGGCGGCGGGAATACGCAAAAACGACCAGCGACGCCAATATTCCAAGAACTATATCAAAGACGATGACCAGCATGAAATACATTCCGCCTGAAGAACGGCGGTTTTCGCCGTTCGAAGAGAGGACGCGCGCGAGCATGCGGGAGAAAAAGATGACAAATGCGTTAAGAATGCCCTGCACGAGCGTGAGGGTCACCATATCGCCATTGGCGACATGGCTGATCTCATGGCCAAGAACGGCCCTCAGCTCTTCCTTTGTCATCTGTCTCATGATATCGGTCGAAACGGCGACAAGAGCGCTGTTCTTGAATGCGCCTGTGGCAAAAGCATTTGCCGCACCTTCATAAATGGCCACCTCTGGCATTTTTATGTTTGCACGACGTGCGAGATCGGCCACGGTTTCAACAAGCCAGCGCTCGGCTTCACCCTCTGTTCCGTCTATAACCACGGCCCCGCATGCGAACTTCGCCATGGGCTTTGAAATCAAAAGCGAAATTGTCGCGCCAAGCATGCCGAACACAAATGCGAAAATAGCCAAATGAGCCCACTCGTCGCCAATCAGATCAGCCACGGTGGTGCCGAGCAATGCGCATGCTATGTGTGCAACAATGGTCAATGTGATCATCATCGCGATATTCGTCAGCAAAAACAATGCAACTCTTTTCATAACTCTTTTTTCTCCTCTGATGCAGGTTTGGATTATAGCAAAATCGCGCTATCTCAATCAAGATTCAACATCGCCGCAATCTTGGCCCGCTTTTCAAAAAAGCCCAATAAAAACGACATGAAAACGAAAATTCCGTCTCTGCCCGCAAGCTAGCCCGCTGACCGCAAAACGCCGCCTCAAAAGGAGCGTCAGATCGGCGTCTTGCGTTTGGCGCCCGGGATGTCGGCGACAAAGCGCGGCAGGCTCAAGCCTCCGAGCGCCTCCGCAGCGCGGCGCTCGATCTCTCTCGCCTTTTCGACCGGAACGCGAAAGCGACCGATCCCGGCGACCGGGTCGCACATGAAAACGTAATAAGGGCGGATGCGCGCCGCCGAAAGCGCCTTCAGGAGCTTTATCATCTTCGGCGCCGAATCGTTGACGCCTTTGAGAAGAACGCTCTGGCACGAAACGGGAATGCCTCTGTTGACAAGCTTCGCCGCCGCTTCACGCGCCTCTGAGGTAAGTTCATCGGCGCAGTTGAACTGGGTGTTGACCCAGACCTTGCCCGATCTGGCGAGAGCCTTCGCGAGCCCGTCCGTAACGCGCATCGGATTCGTGCACAACGCGCGGGTGCACACGCGGACGATGTCGATCTGGTCGAGCGCGGCGAACGCATCGACAAAACGCATTATCTCCCTGTCGCTCAATGTGAGGATATCGCCGCCGGAGAGAAGGACATCCCGCACCTCCGGCCTCGCCTTCACATAATCGACGCAAGCGTCAAGTTCAGCCTTCGTCCGGACGACCTGCGCCTTGCCCAAAAGCCCGCGCCGCGTGCAGTGCCTGCAGTTCATGAAGCACCTGTCGGACGTCATCACAAGAACGCGATCCCTGAAGCGCTGCTTGAGCCCGAAGCATTTCGACGCCCCGGCAAGCTCGCCGAACGGATCTATGCCGTACGCCCCGTCATCGTCATCCGACTTGCGGCGGGACGGCTTCGGATCGTATACCTGTTTTGCGAATGCGGGAGAAACAGATGCAAGGCGCTTTGAATAATCGCAGGCGTATTCTGGAAAATCAATTTTCATTGAAGAGCGAAGCGGGAATGAACGAAAACGCGAGCGCATGATCTTTGACGACGCGCGTCGAGACGGGAATGTCGCGGCCTGTGAAATTCTTGAACACATCGACCCACGCGCCGGTGAGGCGCATCGTGATGTTGCCGGAATCGGGCAGGTAGTCCGTAATCACCATTTCCTTGGGCGAATAGCGGATGCCCGTTCCGAGAGCCTTCGAGACCGCCTCCTTGGCGCACCAGAAGCGGATGATCGCCTGAGAGGCGTTGGCGGCCTTCGTCGCGAGCTCCAGCTCCTCGGGAGAGAATACGCCGTGCGTGAACTCTTCGGAAAGGTTGCGAGAGATGGACTCGACGTCCACGCCGATCTTGGCGTTGGCGGCCGCAAGCGCGATTACGAACTGCGACGTGTGGGCGATGGCGACATCGATCTTCGACGTGAGATTGTCGCCCCACGCGCCGATCGCCTGAGGCTTGCCGTTCTCGTTGGGCCAAATCTGGACATCGGCGTAGCTCCAGCGCGCCTGATGGAAATTCTTGAGATAGCGCCTCACGGCCTCCTTGACCGCGATGCGCCCGAAGAGCCATTCGGTGCGACGCGCGACAGAGCCCTTCATCTTCGCGGCCTCCCGCCTTTCGGGAGCGTTGAGAACGACGTTGCTCAGGATCTTGAGCCACAGCTCCTCGTTGCGCTCGAACATCGCGTAAGGCACATCGGTTATCACCGCCGACGCGACATCCGTTCCCGGATCCCCGAAAACCTCGGCGGGCACGCACTCCGAAATGAAGCTCGTCGCGGGCTGAAGAACCATATCGCAGAAGTTCTTCGGCACACGCTCGGTAATCTCCTCCCAGCCGTCGATCTCCATGACGACGTTGCCGTTGCCGCCCGTTACGGTTATGTCGCAAAGGTGCGAACGCGGCGTGACACCCGTGAGGCGCAGATAGCAGTTGAGGCGCGAGCCCTCCTTGAGCCCCGGCCCCTTCAGCTCGAGACGCCTGAAGCGGAACGGGAAGGAGAACGCGCCCGTGAACTTCTCGTGGCAACGCCACAGCATGAAGCCGCTCGTCACGATCTGAAGCAGAAGCGGATTCACCGTCCACGACGGCATCAAGGTAAACGTCACGCTCCCCGACGAGGAAGGAACCTCGACTTCGTAGTTGATGCCGCTTTCGGCCCAGCTCTCGGCGAACACGATTCCTCTCAGGCGGCTTCCGAAGCCGAGCTTCGACGGATAGATGTCGCGCCCGGACCAGTGGACGCTTCGCGGATGGGCGAGCTGCTCGACCTGGGCGCTCGTCGGCTCGAGACGTTCGGCGGCCATGATGAAGTTGGCCTCCATCAAGGGCCACGTAAATTGCGCATCGGGCGTATCGTCGCGTATCTGGACCTTTACCGCGGCGGTCGACGGATCGGCGGGCGAGACGCGCTCGGCCTTGACCGTAAGCTTGAGCTCGCCCTTCGAGAAGGCGACGCGGCGGCGGCAGATGAAATCTTCGATCCTCACGAGAACGCGATTCGGAACGACACGCTGCGCCGTCTCGGCCATGATCTCGACGGCGAGCGGAATAGGCAAGAGCACAAGACCGCGAAGATTCGGATCGGAATACGAAAGCTGGCTGACGCCGTAGGCGAAATCGGCAATGAACGGCGCGTCGGAAATCCTGAAGAGCTTCGTGAACTCGTAAGAGACGCCAGGGATCGACTCCGTCGGCGGCGCGTCGGAAATAAGCGGATCGCTCGTTCCTGCGGCGAACTGGAGGCGCGAGCTTTCGCGGGCCGCCTTGGCTGCGGCGCGCTCCGCCGCGCGCGAACCGCGCGCCTTAGGCTCGCCCGTATACGCCAGCCCCGTCGCGACAGGCTCGCCGAGAAACGTCATCTTGGGGAAGGAGCGCGAAAGCCTGCGTTCGATGACGGTTCTGAACTCCATCGAAAGCGTCGCGTCGAAATCGAGCTTTTTGGCGCGACGGCGGACGAAGAAGCCCGATATGTCGATCCCCGCGCCCAAGGCGGCGAGCTGCGCGAGCGCATGCTGCACCTGAAGAAGCGAACGGCGATGGATCGAATTCATCGCAACCGCGGCGAACTGGCGTCCGGAGAGAGTCTCTTCGACGGCGCCCGTCATGATGCCGCGCGGCCCGACTTCGACGAACACCCTGTAGCCGTCCTCGTGCATCTTGCGGATCGTCTGGGCGAAAAGGACCGGCTTCGCCCAGCGCTCCGCCGTATCCTTTCGCGCGGCGCGCGGGCTCTCGGGCAGCCTGTCGGCGATGGCGCACGAATAGACCTCGCAGACGCTCTTGTGCTTCATGTAGTCCGTCGCGAACTTCTTGATCGCGGGGACGATCGGCGAGCAGTCCGGCGTGTTGAACGGCTTGTCGAGCTCGAGCCTCAAAATCCTTATTCCCGCATTCGCGAACGCCTTCATCGCCGTTTCCTCGAAATCAGGCTCGATCGCGAGAGTCTTCATCTTGGGCGAAAAATCGCAGACGAGATAAACCTTCTTTTTCGGGAACGACGAGAGGACCGCATCAAGATCCTCCTCGTGGCGCACCATCGCCGTAACCATCACGATCTTCGGCAGTCCCTTGTTGTCGACGGCCTTGCTGACGATCTTGTAGATGTCGCGAAGAGCCTTGACGCGCTCCGTGCGCGATGCGGCGGCGGAGGCGGCCCCGGACTTCATGACAGCGGCGAGATCACCG
This sequence comes from Kiritimatiellia bacterium, assembly GCA_045656285.1. GTDB lineage: Bacteria > Verrucomicrobiota > Kiritimatiellia > RFP12 > UBA1067 > UBA1067. Next base: position 12,295 of record JAZOQY010000032.1, on the reverse strand, counting down.
CCGCCGCATCCGACGATGCCGTCCGGCTTGAGTCCCGCCTCATCGAGAAGGCGCGACATCGCCGCGCATCCGGCATAGGTCGCGACAAGCGCCTGGGAGTACGCGCCGGAACTGAAGATGTCGGCATCGTGCCTGTAATACGGCGCGGGCGGAAAGATGAAATTCGAAGGAGTAAAGCCGGGTTCACCGACAAGCGCCTCTTCAAGCTCGTCGAACGGCGCGCGGCATTCGGGATGAAGGACGACAAGATCGCGAAGCATGTCGGGATAGAACGAGATAGCGCCGGGGAACACAAAGGCGAGCTTGCCCTTTCCCTCTCCAAGGAGATGATCGCGGAAATAATATGTTCCGCTCTTGTCCTTGAGGCGCGTCACCGTTCCGGACTCGAGCCGGTTCTTCGCCGACGAAAGGCGGTCGCGCAGATCCTGGACGGACGAAGCGACGAGCGCAAGAACGCTCTCGCCGCGCATGAGGCTGCAGGTGTAGGCGACATTGACGAGCGAACAGTCGGGGATCCTGTCGATGAACGTTATGAGGCGCGAAATCTCCTCGACGAGTTTCGCGTCGTTCTCGGCCGAAATGATGACGAGCTCCGAGCCGCCGATGATCGAAAAATCAGCCGTCATATCCTGTCCTCCGGCTCTTCTTCAAGGATGATCGCCGCACTGCGCCCTTCGCGGCTCGCAACGCCGATGGGATTGCTGGGAATGAAGTTCGACGCCAGAACAGCCGCGCGGCGCGGGTTGGAGCTGTCGCCCGTTATCCACGGACGCGGCTCGGTAAGCAGATACGCGCTCGAACCGAGATTCGCGATCGCATCGGACGGATGGTCGGGCGTGACCTGCGGCGGAAGCACCCTGTAACGCAGGGCGAGCGCCGCCTTCACAACACCGGCCGACATCGAAGATCTCATGGTATGTCCGATGTTGCCCTTCACGGAGCCGACGCCGACGAGAGGTCCGCCCGGGCGGTGTTCGCCCCAGAGGCGCTGGATCGCCTCGATCTCGCGGCTCTCCATTTCCTTTATTCCCGAGCCGTCGGCCTCGACAAGCCCGATCGACGGGACCGTCGCCCCCGCCTTGTCGATCGCATCCGAAAGGATCCGGGACGGATCGTCTTCCGGATTGTGGCCGACAGAAACGGATTTTATGAGAGCGTAGATTCTGTTGCGCGCCTTGAGCGCGTCTTCACGGCGCTTCAGAACGAACATCGCCCCGCCTTCGCCGGGTATCGTGCCGTCGCCGTCCTGCTCGAACGGATGCAGCTCCTGCCGTGTCGAGAAGCGAACCTCCCCCGAAAGCCCTTCAAGATAGGCGCGGCTCATCGGAGGGGTTATTGCGCCCGCGAGCGCGACGTCGGCATGGCCGAGCCTCAGATCGTCGACAGCCTCCATCAACGCCGCGCCGCCGCTCAGGATGCCGGCGTCGAGGATCGTAGCGGCGCCGGAGAACGAACATTCGCGAGCGATCCACGAAACAAAGCGGTAGCCGGAGCCAAGGAGGAAAGACGCGGCATTCGGCTCGGGAAGCGACTCCTTGAGCTTGGATCTCATCGACTCGAGCGATTCAAGCGGCGCATTGGGCATGAACCGCCGGATGATGTCCATCGTCTGGTCGAGAAAGTACGTATGCTGCAGCCAGTTGATCGTCGACGCATTGAAAGGCGGCGCATAACCGAGACGCACCGTGCCGCGGATAGGCTCGCGCGAATGAAGGCGGATCGACGCGTCGGTCAGGGCGTCGAACGCAAGCTGGGTCGCAAAATAAAGGTCCTGGTTCTCGCCGGCGTTCACCTGACGAGGGAAGTTCTGCATGGAAGGAACGCACGAATACAGATCGCCAAGCTGTCCGAGCCTGACGGGGTATGGCCTGCCGAATATGCCCCGCTGGCCATGGGGCAGCTCCGCGTCGGCGCCCGGCACCGTAAGCATGCTGCGTCTGGCCATGATCGCGTCCCAGTACGCCTGGGGCGTACTGCAGCCGGCGAAACGGCAACTCATACCCACTATAGCTATTGCTGTATCCATCTTTTTTCCTCTAGCAGATATTTTATCATAATCCGCAAGAGTTTAGTTTTATTAAAACCTGTTAATTCCGGCCTTAAGGATTAATGTCGTATTTTTGTATTTAAAACATCCTTCAACCGGCGTATCAACATACCCAGAAACGCCATCTCCCAAAAACTCGAGCTCTACGGTTATCATACCCTTTGGGTGAGGATGCGACGCCTTGATCCGCTTAAGGCTTCCAGGCGATGGTTTTATCAGCACTCGGGAAAAGAACTCTCCGTCACTCTTGATTCCTGCAAGTCCCGTCTGCATAAACCAGATCGGATGGGCGCCCCATGCATGACAATCGCTTCGCGCTTGAATCTTTTCATTTTCAGGGCGCTCCAAAAGCGTGGTTACGCCCAGCTTTAGGTAATCACGCCAGAGATCAAGACGATTCAGGAATAAGTCCCCCCTATCCATCTTGAAAAACGCTTCAAAAAGATAATACGAAAAGTAGACTGTGCAACGCGCCAAATCCTTATCCTCCAAAAGATGCTTCAGCGCAAGTTCCGCATTCTTACCTTCGAGAACGCCCGAAATAATGCCAAGCGCCTGGGCGTGCTCCGAGAAATGCTTCATCTGTGGCGTATCGGAAAGGAGTCCTCTCTCAACGCACCAGAACTTTTCGAAAATCTTCGACTTTAGTTTCGCAGCCTTCTTAGCCCAATGCTCAGCAATATCGTCATTACCTAACGCCTTCTCGACTTTTACCGCCGACTCAAGCGCGAGAAGCCAAAAGAGATTTATCTCGGCATTTACGCCGTCTCCTACGAAACTCCCGGGCGCCATGCCCGCATACCACCCTACCGGCCAATCCATGAACGGCCACCCGGGCACATCCTCCAAAAGCCCTTCGTTATTCTCATAATATTCTACACCCGACATCGTCTTTCTGAATCCGGGCAAACGCGCCTTAAGCCACTGACGATCGGTACCGTTCATTACATAATCGCCGTACATAAGCAGATAGGCGAGCGTATATGTAAACGACTCCTGGATTCCGCGCTGAGGCCAACTCATCGGAACTGTACCGTCATCGCGCGAAGCTAGATCGTAACACTCTATCGCGCGCTTAATGAGTCTCTCATCGTTGGACATGGCCGCTAAAACGAGAAGCTGAACGCGGGTGTCTCCGGCATACATTAGCTGCTCGTAATAAGGACAGTCAAAAAGAGTTTCATGTGCGCACATTTGCATAGCGCGCGCGCAAATCTCGCGGATTTCGCCGAACGATGCGTCGGGCGTCGCCGTAAAAGCAGACTCCATCTCAAGAGGATAACGGCTCGAAATAAGATACATCTCCGAAATCTCCAATGGCTCATCAAGAGTTTCGACATCGATCCTGCACCATCTTCCGCATCTGAACCAGGGAGTGGAAAACTCTCCTATAGCTCCATCTGAAACAAAATCATCACCATAGCCGCGCAAATACTTACCGATAATTTCATTACGGTTGGCTTTTCGCTTCGTCTTAGCGTCAATCGCCGACTCTACCCAAGTCCACGAAACGCGCGCGCCCTTAGCACCCTTCATTTTTAAAATCGGATACGCGCACTTATAAACGCCCAAATCAACGGCAGCCTGAAATCGCGTATTCGCCGGAATTACGAGCTTACCGCCATTTTTAAGAAAGTCATTTATTTTGCCGACAAGCGGATCACGGCAATCCTCTTCACTGTACGTATGGCGCGATCTCCATTCCACATTTCGCGCAACGGCTCTAACGGTACCGACCGAAATGCGCTCTTCGGTCTGATCGGGGAGCTGCGTCGGGAAGAGCATCCAGCCCACCGTTCTTACACCGCAAATGCCGCGCCCCTTCATGCCCGCATGATTGCGCACTACGACCGCGTCGCGCCACGCCTTAGGCTCAACGGCATAAGGTCCGCGCCCTTTCACCTCAAACTGTCCGCCGACCTCCCACGCTTCATTTGGAATTTTCAATGCCTTTACATTGTCAATCTCAGCGACTTGCCACGTGGTTTTACCGGTAGTAAGTTTTGCGTCGTATACTCCCTCGGCGCTAAAAACAAAACCGCCGCGATGAGAAACCTGAGCCATAGGCGAATGGATTCCGACCTTCCAGACTACCGCCTCGAAAACATGTCGGCCGGGCTTAAGGTTTTTAACCGAATACGTCTGATACTGCCAGTTCTCGACAGGACTGCGATTCGGCCCTCGCGCTACGAACACGCCGTCTAAAGTCAGATAAAACCTCTCATCGCCCGACACATCGAAAATAAGCTCGCCTTCACCTTCTTTAACGTCGAATTCCTTACGAAACTTTAAAAACTCAACATCACTGGAACCTTCTGCCATCGTATAAGTGCTCCAGTCATCAAACTGATGCATAACCGGCCTGTTCGTGGTCGCCCATATCCAGGAAGCGTCATCGACATGCTGAACGGGAATAAGATTGGTATTGCCGCGTGAATAACGCGCCGGACGATAAACACGAGTTATATCGGCTCCATCGGAAGTTATTGCGAAGAGCGCCAATGTCAAAAAACAAATTTTCTTTAAATTCATAACATCACTGTCGATTAAATTATCCATTAACCCGCTACGTTCACGGCGGTGTTATACTATAGCCTGTAGGATTATAAAAATAAACCCCACAGAAACAGCGAAAACAGTATACCCAATCACTATTGAGATAGTCAACCCGATTCCTTGAAATATCTGAAGGTTTAACGTGTCTGGAGAACGGAAAAAACAACTCGAGCTATCGCCAGACTCCAAAACCAGCCTATCAAATCATCAGGAGCCTTCACAAAACCCATCATCGTCGCGACTGCGAATGCGACGGCATAAACCGCATGCACCGGAATAAACCATTTCATAAAGCCGAAATTGCCGGCCGAAACCTCGGCATTCGTCACAAAGACCTGCACCGACGTAAGCGCTGCCGCCAGCACCAAATGCGGCATCAGGCAAGCATACTCCGAATACTCCGCGCCGTTCGGCAGAAGCGACAAAAGCCGCGTTCCGCAAAACACATACAATGCGGCCGCGGCAATCGCAGCGGCGAGAGTTGCGGCGGAACACCCCACGACGTACTTCATGCGCGAACGTCTGTCGCCCGCCTGCGCCGTATAAGGGAACGAAACGATCAAAAGCGGGAATGTTACGTAAAAAAGAAAATCCGAAAATCGCGAAACCATATAATATCCCGCAGAATCGTGCGCGCTCATTGAAGTGCGGATGACATACTGCTCAAGAAGCGAAACCGCCATCGGAACAGCCTGATAGACCAGCACAAGCGAAAACAGCGCCGCGAACTTCCTGGTGCTTCCCCGGTTCCAATAGCTCTCGCCTTTTGTCTCAAGCTCTTTACGGAGCGCGAAAAGACTGGCCAGGATTCGCGTCAGCGGCTGTGCGGCCTGCGCCGCAAAATACCCCAGAAGCGCCTTGAGCGGCATCAAAACCACCATGACGGCAAACCGCACGACAGAGGCGGCAACTTCGATCACACCCAGCGCCCTGAACCGTTTTGTCGCCTGGAGGGCGTCCGTGTAGACGGGCGCGACGCAACCGAGAAACGCCGCGGCGACAACCGCGAAGCCGATGCCTCCGCGAGATACGCCGAGCGAATCCATAAACTTCGGCATGACGAACGCCGCAGCGAGAAGCGCGAGCAGAATCGCCACGCCCGCCGCCGCGAACACCCCAGAAAGAAGGCTTTTAAGCCGCCCCTTCTCGCCCGCCGCCGACAATGCCGCCGATTCCTTCATCGCCGTCATGGCGAATGCGAAAAGCGGCAGCGAAAGAAATGTCGCGAAGGAACTGAGCGGCAATACGGCGCCTATGTCTTCGCCCGAGACATATTTTGGCACGAACCACATTCCCGCCGCGATGTTGACCGCATCGGCGAGACGCAGCGCGAGAAACACCCAAAGGGCGTGCGCGAAAAAATTCAGTCTCTTACTCCCGCCCATGCGTCGAAACGTCTGGCGGCGAGAGATTTGTATTTCGCGCCCGTTCCGCCATTGACGAACGGGTCGATCGAAATCCCGCCGCGCGCGGCGAATTTGCCGTAGACTTCAAGATACTTCGGCTTCAGAAGCCTGAAGAGGTCGTTGTAGATCACGTTGATCACGTCCTCGTGGAAATCGCCGTGGTTCCTGAACCCGAAGAGGTAGAGCTTGAGCGACTTCGACTCGACCAGCTTCGCGCCCGGAATGTAGCGGATCGTAAGCGTCGCAAAATCAGGCTGGCCGGTCTTCGGGCAAAGCGTCGTGAATTCAGGCGCGGTAAACGTAACCCAGTAATCGCGCGAAGGATGGGCGTTCGAAAACGCCTCGAGCATTCCGGGATCGTAATCCTTCGACGCCTCGACCGTCCTGCCGAGGGTCTTGAGTTCATTCAGGTCTTTTCTCATCCTCTTTCCTCCAAATGCAAATTCGCGTTTTGCCGTAGACGCGATCTCTGACGAGTTCCCAGCCGGGCGTTTCCTCGGCGCGCTGGACCGCAGTCATCTCGGCGACAAAAATCCCTCCGGGACGGACGACCCCGCGCTCGGCAAGCGTCGCAAGAACCGACGCATAGCCCTTCTCTTCGCCAAGAGCGTAGGGCGGGTCCGCAAAAACGATATCGAAGCCCGCTCCGCCGTAGCGCGCGATCCAGCGGTACGCATCGGCGACAACGACCTCGGAACGCGAAGAGACGCTCTCCTTCAAAATCGTCTCGAGGTTGGTCTTGAGCGACTTTATGTGCCGGGGGCTCGCCTCGATAAAGGTCGAGCGTTTCGCGCCGCGCGAGAGAGCCTCAAGCCCGACCGAGCCGGAGCCCGCAAAAAGATCGAGAAAGTCGGCTTCGGCGATTTCGGGCGCGAGCATCGCGAAAACGGACTCGCGCACCCTGTCCTGAGTCGGACGGATCGCATCCGATTTCGGCACGACGAGATTGCGCCCGCAGAATTCTCCGCCCGTTATCCTCACGGCTTGTACTCCGCGCAGCTGTCGGCCGTCTCCCAGACCCTGACGGCGCTCAAACCGGGGATGCGCTCTTCGAGTTCGCCGTAGAAATAGTGCGCGAGGTTTTCGGCCGTCGATCTGAACGGAAGCGCGACGGTGCGCATCGAATGCTTCTCGACGACCGTGGCGATTTCGCGTTCGCCTTCGGAAGCGGTATTGTAGATGAAGGCGTGATCGAAGCGCTCGCAGATGACCTCTGTCGCAATTCGCTTCAGGTCCTTGAAATCGATCACCATGTCGGATCCGTCACCGCCGTCCTGCGAAACGGAAATTTCGACGCGGTATGTGTGGCCGTGGAGATTCTTGCAAAGCCCGTTGTGGTTCGTGAGAACGTGGGCCGCGTCGAATTTGACGCTTTTAGTCACTGTTGTCATTCCATTCCCTCCGCGATAACCGCCGCAAGCTTTTCGGGAGGGGACATCGGGCGAAACGTCTTGAGATCGATGAAGCAATGCCTGGTGAAACCGCTAACGAGAGGCTTCTCTTCGCTCTTGCGGCGAATCTCGCAGGCGATTTCAAGGCGAACGCCCTTCATCGACTTTACCCATGCGGAAATCTCGAGAAGATCGTCATACTTCGCGCTCCCGCGATAGTCGCACTCCGAATGCGTTACGGGAAGCCCCCACCCTTCAGCCTCGCATTCCTTGTACGTATAGCCGCACGCACGCATCAGCTCGTTGCGCGCGCGCTCGAACATAACATAGTAATTGGCATAATAGACGACGCCCATCATGTCTGTATCTGCATATGGAACGCGATATTCAAGAACTATCTTCTTCATGCGCCTATTATACCATATTTTATCAATCGTTCCCCGCGGCTTCTATATCACTTTCCCCAAATGAATCCCCTCGCCCTCTAATTGCAGTTTTGATCAATACTCAAATTAACAGAGGTCTCACTGTAAATTCTGTATTATTGTAGTATTGCAACACTCTTTCTGATGAAAGCACCTGCAAACATAAAATATGACAAGAAAAATAATGTCGTGAGAAATCATCCTCTCTCAATATTTCTCTTGTCACTAGTATCCGACTTTAAGAATATCCTAAATTAGATAAAAAAAGTACTTGCCCACATTATATTTTAATCCCGCTCAATTTGCACTCGAAGTGTACCTTCGGCACATGAACGACGACTATAATAACTTTGGGCAGTCATTATTCCATTTGTCTCATTATAATCAGACTCCCCGTAATATATAATGCGATATTCTTTCTTTGCATTTTCACTCTGATATGTATCTTGGACTAAACTATACATGCCACCATAACCATCTTTATCTCTTTCGTTAAGTATGACCAACGACATATCAATACCATACTCAGTACCGTATTTTTCCGCCCAGGAGGCAGCGGTAGCGGCATCATATTTATACCATTTCTTCAACATCTTTGAGCCAAAATTTAACTCATAAATTCCCTTGGAATCCTTATACATTCGGCAAAGCGGATCAAGTTGCCCGTCAATGTATAACGCAAGACCGTCTTTATCCACCTTTGCAGTTCCTGCTGGGAAATGATACAGATACATCTCTCTTACTTCTTCCATACTCATTCCAAGATAGAAGCCTTTGAACGCAAATGTCGTCTTAGAGGCTTCCTCCGATTTTTTCATAATGGCGGCAACCCTCCCGGCTATCAACGCTTCCACTTCTTTCCGTACGTCGTCAGACATCAAACCCATAGCCGTTTTTTTAGCAATCGGACCTTTCAAAGACGAAAAGACCTCAACGGTAATTTTTTCTTTCGGAAGAAGCTTTACCAATCCTTCTTCCATGGCCTCGCTGGTTGACTTACCCTTTGTTAAAATTTCAGATGCACTGCCAGCCGATACTTTATCTAACAAATATACGTAAGCATCGCCCGACAAACACAGCAACGCCGCCATTTCAGCATCCGAAAGCCCCGAAACATACGAAGCAAGTTTCTTTGACATCTTTTCATCGTTCTCTGTCCATTTCATCACTCATTTTTTTACATTCCCGCATGAAGTACGATATTTTCTGAAACACGGACGAGTATATTTTAAGAGCGACTTTCTTATCCTTAACCTGTGCGCCGATTTTCATTGCGCTTTCAAAGGCATCTATTTTACCCTCATTCCAACTCGATATTCCACACCCGTTTACATCATCAAAAACTTTCTCAATCATCTTATCCTGCGGCAACTGCTTTAACAATCGCACACGAACATCTCCCTTAACCAATGAAGTGTGCTCCATCACTTGAAGCAGTGTTTTTTCATCCGAAACCCCATACGCCAATGTCAATAAAATACGATCCGCCTCCTCCTTATTAATTCCATAGTGATATCTGCCATCATAGCGATCGCGAAAACCCAACAACAGTGATATGTTTTTTTCTTTCTCAATTTTTGTAAGTATTTTGCCCGCTATCTTGTCGCGCATCTCGTCAGAACGCAATCCATAAGGTCCTAAACCTTTCGCCATTGTCTCGCTGTCCGATACCGTCATAAAATGTTCGAATAAAAGGCGAGAATCTTTATCTCCCAATATGCTTTTTGACAATATTTCAAATGCCTCACCAGCAGATAGTTTTGTCACAACATCATTATCATTTAACACTTTACTGGCAATATCATTTCTATTTCTTAATATTACCTCTAATACATCCTCTCCCGAAAGATTTGCTGTTATCGCCTTTTTTACTTTTTCATTCAAATCTTTATTGAGATTCGCTAATTTCTTTTCAATATGACGAAAATACAGAACAATGGTTTCCGATGCGGGCGCCTTCTCATGGCAAATGCAAAAACGCTCCGCCGCCGCATTCACAACCTCGCTTTTACCACCTTCAGAAATTATTTTTGCCAAGACTGACGGATTTGAAAGAAGCTTAACATATTCTACCTGCTGAGGCGTTTCAACTGGAACAAACCAGGTTGAATTTATTCCGCACGGATCCTTACCTTGGACACCAATGTTATAAACTCTTTCTTCAGCTTGGTTAACAGCGGTTGAATCCTTCGAATTCAACTGCTCCCTTGTACTCTCAACACTCACGCATCCAGCCATTATGATACCAAAAGCAAACATCATTACTTTTTTCATCAATTAATGTCTTCCCTTTTAATCACATCAAATACAATATACATTAACTAACCCGACTTTCAAATGTTTATTTGAAAGTCGGGTCGAGGTATGTTATTCTGCAGACCTCATACCGGTCACACTCCAATTATCACCCATTTTTGTGAACTTGACAATTGTTTTACCTTTAGCTTTACCTTCTTTATCTTTACCTACAATAGTGCACTCCGCCTTATCTCCGTTTACTTCGCACTTTTCGACAGAATATGTTATCTCATCCGCACCAGGCATCTGATGATACATTTTCTGAACTTTTTCTATCGCGGTTTTCTCTATATCAGCCTTGATCTCAGATTCAGACTTCCCTCCACATCCAACCAACCCCAACATCATTCCCATCCCGGCGATTATCGCAACTATCATCATTATTTTTTTCATTTTCGTTTTCCTTTATTGCCCTTGTTTGATAATCAGAAAAAGAAAGAGGGCGCAATCTTCTTCTGGATCTTGTTGAGGCCCTGAGAAAGCCCTAGTCTGACCACAGAAGAGAATACGCCCAAAGAACACATTCTCGTCTTGTTTTAGGATCAGAAGAGCTTTCTCAGCCTCAACACATACTGCCCCAAAGCTTCAAAATCTTACGCGCCCTAACAAAAAAATCACTGCTCCTCGACAGGCAAAACCACCGCCTGCGCAGATTTCGCAGGCGATTTCAAGGCGAACGCCCTTCATCGACTTTACCCATACGGAAATCTCGAGAAGATCGTCATACTTCGCGCTCCCGCGATAGTCGCACTCCGAATGCGTTACGGGAAGCCCCGCCGTTTGCCAAAGTAAACGCAATAGCCTCCCCGGGGAGGGTAGAGGGAGAAATCTTGTACTCTTCTGTTATAGCTAATCTTTATGGGTAGTAAACGAACGTAATTTATTCGTTTACTTTTGGAAACCACACGAGAAGGCGAAAAGAAAAAAAATCAAAATACCCCCTTGAAATGAGAAACAAAAAATAGTATACTATCTACTGTTTTCAACACCTGCTCGGGTGGTGAAATTGGCAGACACGCATGCTTGAGGTGCATGTGGGTAACTCCTTGCGGGTTCGAGTCCCGCCCCGAGCACCATTAAAAACCGCGTAAAGCGGTTTTTCTTTTTTTCAGTAACCTTTATAAACGAAAAGGATCTCAAACGCCCAGAACCATGGCGATTTCGGGGCAGGTGAAGGGATTCTTGTGCTTCGTGCAGTTTATGCACCCTGTGTAAAGCTTGTGCATGACCTTCGTTTTGGGAATTTCGACAAACCCCAATGAAGTGAAAAACTCCGGTGCAAACGTCAGGACAATAAACTCTTTTGGCTGAACAACCTTCGCCTTCTCGATCACGGATTCGATGAGTGCTCTGCCCACACCGTTGCGGCGGTATGGAGCACGGACGGCAACAGACTGGATCTCAACGGTCGCAGCCTCGGCGTCTCCGATCTCCGGATGAATCTGATACGTAGCGCACCCGACTATATCATTGCCGCAGACGGCAACAATGAACCGGTCGATATTCTCGACGATATTGCCCATGGAGCGCGGAACCAACTGGTCACGATTGAGATGGATCAATGCAAAAATCTTTTCGGCATCGACAAGTTTCGCAGAACGCGTTATAAACTTAACCTTGTTCTCTGACATCGTAACACCTGTTTAGTGGCGGTTCTGGCGGGACTCGAACCCACTACCCGCTGCTTAGAAGGCAGCTGCTCTGTCCAGATGAGCTACAGAACCATTCGTAAATTGCGTAACAGTATATCAAAACCAACGTTGATTTACAACTAGAACAACAAAAAAACGCGTCCCGAAAGGAACGCGTTTTTATCGATGAAAAACAGCTGATTACTCAGTTGAGCTCCATGCGGCCGCGACGCGAACGGTTGCGGATACGGGCACGCTGCGATTTCTTGCGCGCCTTGACGCAGGGCTTCTCGAAATAGCGCTGGTCGCGGATGGTCTTGAGGAGACCCTCCTTGTCGAGGACCTTCTTCAGACGCTTCAGCCCGCGCTCGACGGACTCGCCCTTCTTGAGCTTGAGAACGATAGCCATTACTTCACCTCCTTCGTCGGCTCTTTATTCTCCTCAGCCGGAGCCGCGACTTCCGCCGCGCACACGTACTGGAGGATGCACATCTCAGCCGCGTCGCCCTTGCGGGTGCCGAGCTTGACGATGCGGGTGTAG
>JAZOQY010000031.1:0-5243 GCA_045656285.1 Kiritimatiellia bacterium | reverse complement strand
TCCTTGCGGCCTCTCCAACCCATGACAAAATCTTTGGTTTCGTTTAACGCCTCTCATACGCTTGCAACTCTTCACTCCTCATTCGGGTCACTTTTCTCAATCTTCGCTCCTAATCCGCATGTGCTTCGCGATTGGTAGATTACTTTTAGCGCGCTATCCGCTTGCAACAACTCACTCGTGCACTTTTTCACCCTCCGCTCCTAATCCGCATGTGCTTCGCGCCTTGAAGATTACCATTCCCTGTTCCCTATTCCCTATTCCCTATTTAGAATGTTCCGCATAAGATTCTCATTTTAATGGAAGAGAATATATAATTGCCAGAAAAAGCGCATTTAGCGACAATTTGTGTGATATATAAAAGCCAAGTCCCGACCCGCTCGGCCTACACTCCCATTTGCAAAACACCGCTCACTGGCTGAGTCTTCATATACAGAAGGGTCTTTTGTCAATAAGCCAAACCCCTATCGCCGAGCTAATCTGTTGCAATTACTGAGCGCGCGTAGGAAGGGCGGCGATACTCGCTCGGAGAATGTCCTTTCTCGGCTTTGAGGCGCATTGCAAGGTGGCTTGCGTTACAGAATCCGCAATGCTGAGCCACTTCCTCCACCGAACTTCGTGAATTCGCCAGCAGTTCCACGGCGGCTTCAATCTGCAGGTTGGTCAACTCTTCTTTGATAGTTCTTCCGAGCGTCCGGCGAGCAAGAAGATTGAGATAGGTCTTCGAGCATCCCGCCGCGGCCGCGAGTTCTTCAAGCGTCGGATGGTCGTGGAAATGGGCGCGTGCATACGACAGCGCCCGTGAGACGAATGGATCGGAGATCGACAGCGTGTCGGTCGAGGTGCGCGTTATCACCGCCGTGTGGCGCGTCAAGTGCGAACGCTTCTGGGGCCTGTGCGCGAGCAGATTGTCGAGCGAGCGTCCGACCTCTTCGCCGCGGGCGCGGTCGTCGACCGGAATAGACGATATGGCCGGCACCGTGAGTTCGCAGAGAAGTTCGTCGTTGTCCACGCCCAGCACCGCGAGATCGTCCGGCACGCGCAGTCCGGTCGCGGTTGCGGTGGCTATAACCTGCTGCGCGCGGCGGTCGTGTACGCAGAAAATGGCCGTGTGGGGGGCAAGCGCCCGGAGCCAACGCACCAGCCGCCGCGATTCAAGCGCGAAATCGTTCTGTTCTTGCGGCGTGAGCTTCGGATATGGGTGGATCTTGAACCCTTCCTCAGACAGTCGGCGCGCGAAACCGCGTTCCCGCGCGTCGCTCCACGGCGTCGACTTGGATGTGCCTATAAAGGCAAACGACGTAAAGCCCCGCCGCAGAAAGTAGTCTGCGGCCGTTTCGCCTTCGGCGGAATGGTCGTTTACGAACTGCACGATGTTTCGCGGCAGTCCCTTGAGCGGCTTGGTCAAGGTTGGTTCGATGAATACTGCTGGTAAACCCGTCGCCAGAAAATCATCTCGTTCGCGCTTGCTCAATATGTAGGCGACAATGGCGGCACAATCCCAAGAGGCGAGATTTTTGAGTCGCTGCTGGTTGAGATCGCGCAGATCCAGATGGAACTGCCATTGTCCATGTGCGAATCTGTGGGCGTAGGCGAGCAGGCCTTCAAGCAGTTGACGCTGCGTGAGCGTTGACGTCGGGATTACGGCCAGGATGCGTCTTTTCTCGGTTTTCATGATTCAAAGTATACCACAAGTGTCCGAATTTAACAAACATTGTGTTCGATTTTGATGGTATGCTTTATAGGGTTTGGTGTAAAATTAAAAATACTGAAAGGAGTTTCAAAAATCATGGCGACTGTAAAAATAGGAATCATCGGTCTCGGATTCATGGGGTCCACGCATTGGCGAATATACAAGGCGATGCGCGGGGCGAAGATAGTGGCGCTTGCCGACGTGGAGCCGGCCAAGCGCAAAGGGGATGTCTCAACCGTGGTTGCCAACATCGGCGGCGGCGACAATTCCGAACCGCTTGATCTGACGGGGGTTGCCGTCTACAAGAGCGCTTTAGATCTTATAGCCGATCCGTCGGTGGATGTCGTCGATATCTGCGTGCCGACGGCGTACCACGCCGAACCCGTCTGTGCGGCTCTCGCCGCGGGAAAGCACGTTTTCTGCGAGAAGCCTCTCTGCCGCACGGCGGCAGAGGTGAAGCGCATCGTTCAGGCGGCGAAGAAGGCGAAAGGCTATCTCAATATCGGGCTTTGCGTCCGCGCATGGCCGGAATACCGCGCGGCATGGGAGTATTTTAGGAGCGGCAAGGCGGGCAGAATGCTCTCGGCCACCTTCAAGCGCATTTCCCCCGGAGTCGACGGCAATTCCTGGAAGAACTGGTATATGGACGGAGCGATTTCTGGAAGTGCGCTTTTGGATCTGCACGTGCATGACACCGATCAGGTCAATTACTTCTTCGGAAAGCCCAAGGCAGTCATTTCTCACGGCGCGAACATTATTTCCAGGAACGGCGGCATCGATCATGTGGTGACGGTCTATGATTACGGCGACGGCAGACTCGTGACGGCCGAAGGCGGCTGGGAGCAGTCGAAGGGGGCGACGTTCGAGATGAGTTTTACGATCGTCTGCGAGAAGGCGACGCTGAAACTCGATTCGACGGGATTTAACATCTTTCTCAAAAACGGAAAGAAGCTCACTCCGAAGCTTGACGTTAAGGCGGGACCGACCGGCTGGCATCAGGAACTCAAGTATTTCGTCGACTGTGTCGCCAAGGGCGTCGACCCCGTCAAATACCAGACGATCGATTCGATCACGGATACGATGAAGATCGTGTTTGCCGAAGAGAAGTCGGTTGTATCCGGCAAGGCGGTGAAAATCTGAGAACGGGGAGGCGGTTATGTACAAAGCGTTGAATTACTGGGTGTTCGGCGGTTTCGGTCCCAACAGGACGCCGTACGAGTTTATTGATTTCGCCAAGGCGCAAGGGCTCGACGGAGTTGAGATGACGATAGGCGACTGCCTGCCAGAAACGATTGATGAGGCTGAGTGCCGCAAAATCGCGGCTTATGCCGCGGAGCGCGGTGTAGGCTTGAAGACGCTCGCGACGGGTTGCTACGGAGCGATGAATCTCGGCGCGGCGGACGAGGATGAGCGCGCAAGAGCGGTCGAGTTTACGAAGAAATATCTTAAGATCGCATCATGGATCGGAGCTGAGACGATTCTTGTGGTTCCCGGGTCCGCGCATGTCACGTGGGATCCGTCGCGTCCTGTCGTGCCCTACAAAACAGTCTGGGAGAACTCGACGAAGTCGCTCAGAGAGCTGCTGCCGCTTGCGGAGGAGCTGGGGGTGAATATCGCGCTTGAGAACGTATGGATGCGTTTTCTCCTTTCGCCGATGGAGTGGAAGCTGTTTCTCGATCAGTTCGATTCGCCGCGTGTCGGCATGTATCTCGACGTCGGCAACTGCCTTCTGTACGCTCCTGCCGAGGATTATATCGACCTTTTAGGCGATAAGTATATTAAAGCGGTTCACATCAAGAACTGGAGGGGCGACGACTGCGGCGGAACGCTGCACGGCTTCGGCGATTCGCTTCTTGAAGGGGATGTAAACTTTAAGGCGATATTCGCCGCGCTTAAAGCCTGCGGCTATGACCGCACCTTCACGGCGGAGATGATACCGTTTTGCCGACTTCCCGATTTGGTGCTGCCCGATCAGGCTCTCTCGGAGAAGGTGGCGGCGCAGTTGGACGCATTGGAAAAGGTCGTTTGATTTTATTAGGCAAAAGGGTCAGCAACTGTATTTTTAAAATACTGAAAATTGTCTTATTTTCGCGTCAGCGGAGGGAAAAGGGGAAGTGGGAATAGTTAGTTGTTAGTAGTTAGTCGTTAGCAGTTAGTCGTTAGAAATATGCGAAATCTTCGAAATTTTGGTGAGTTTCAGTATTGATTTTTCTAGGGAACATTTTCTATCTTGAGTTAAAATGAGAATCTTGTGCGGAACATTCTAAATAGAGAACAGGGAATAGGTCTCCCAACCTATGCGCTCCTATGCGGTCTATGTGCCCCTATGCGTTAAAGCAATAATCTCAAATTTTATTCTATATCTTATATCTTAAACGCAAAGTAGCGCATAGGTCGCAAAGTAGCACAAAGACCCAGCTGCTACGAGGCCTCAGCCAGTGTGCATTGTTTTGCAAATGGGTGTGTTGGCCGAGCGGGTCGGGACTTGGCTGAGAAGCGATGTTGGTGCGGCATAACTGCTGAAGACTTACTAAACCTTGAAGATTGCGGGCGTAAGCAAAAGAAGCGCGCGTTCTTAACATAAGAAAGTTATGCCGCCGGCACCAACAATAGCGGAGTCAGCCATGCTCCCGAGAGCGAGGCAAACTCAGCTTTGCCATCGTGTGTTGCAACCAGAATAATCTTCAAAGCGCGAAGCACATGTGGATTAATGGCAAAAGATCCTTCTGTATAAGTTTTACTGTATATTGGAATATCCCCAGTTTTTGACCCCTAAAAACAATGGCAGGCCTTTTTTTATTGGGTGATATGAGTTTTGGGAAGTGAAATAAGCGAAAAATCGGTTCCAGTTGTTGGATGTGGTAAAATAACCACGCACAAAAAACCACAAAAGGAACCGACATGGGAAATGATAACATAATTGCCTTCAGAACGCGAGAGCAACTGCGGAAATATTTGGGGATATTTTCTCCCCAGTTCAAGAATAACCGATGGAAAATGGAGTTTCTCGGGCAGATGCTATTCGGCATACAGGCCTCGCGCGACACTTGAAAATACGGAACAAAACCCTTTGAGACTGCAAAAATCGCGCAAGGCTCTCCAAGGGCTCGGTAGCCTTTTCAAAAGGTGGGGATATTCCACGATAAGGATGGGTTTTCAGCGGCCGTTTTTGATGATATAATACACGGAACAAAACAGAATTGGTTCTTCTTTGAAGATAAAAGGAGGAAAGTATTTATGGTTTTTAAATATATCGTGACGGCGATAATGTGCACTGCCGCGTTTGGACTGTTCGCCTTTAGCGAAGAAGAACTGGCGGAATATCTCAAGATCTACGACGCGGTGCTGGTCGAGGCGGATACCCACCAAACGAATTCTTCGTTCACCAACGACGGCCATTGGTCGCCGAAGGCCGTTCCGCAAGCCGGCAAGACGTATTATGTTCCTTCCGGGATGCGCATCAACGATCCGGGATCTTCCTCAAGCCATACGTTTCCCGGGACGCTGGCGCTTGCCGGTTATGTGCAGGCCATGTGCAGCGGCGGATATAAAC
>JAZOQY010000030.1:0-58454 GCA_045656285.1 Kiritimatiellia bacterium | reverse complement strand
TCAGTGTGCCGTTTCGATACCTCCCGCGTTGATTTCCGTCGATCCGCGTCGCCTAACTTCGTCGCTCTCCTCATTCGCTTTCACTCATATTGTCGGCGTCCTCGTTATGCTCGCGTCTCAACGTTCTCAACGCGAACCGGCATCGCCCCGTCACACCTCGTTCACTCAGCGCGACTTATCTCCTGCGCCTCTCTCGTACGCTTCCAAGCGTAAGCGTGCGTAGTCCTCCCCGGCGCACGTACAGTCTTCTCGACACAGCGTCAATTCTGTTTGGACTAACGACTTTAAGGACCGAAAGTAGTTGGCTAAAGAAAAAACTGCCAAGAATGAAATTAGAAGATGAAAAGATAGTTAAGGGCTATGAGGAAGCGGGACGGGAGTGGAGCGCGTCGAGCTGAATGAGGCGAGCGAACGCGGTTCGCAGGTAGACGGTGGCAGAGGCAAGTAAGACGAGGAAGGCCAGTACACTCGAGCGAAGCGATAAATTTTAATTGTCCATTTAAGCGAAGATGGGTTAAGCGGAGGTCTTTGAGTGAGACTCGCGGAGGATTGTAGCCGTAAGAGATGCGTTGTACGAAGCCAGTGACGTTGTTATGGCCTCCCCGAAGTATGCGTATTTACTTGTCTAAGCGCGAAAGGCGTCACAACTCCGTAGCGAGTCGAGATCGAGAAGAGCCTCCGTTAATCCATCGAAGCTCACAGTCGCCCATATCAAAAGGTGAGCACGGTGCACCCGCTTGAGCGCACTGCTCTAGCGACCTGCTTCGCAGGCTCGACTTCGTCTCGGCAGATACCTACGGGTTCTCGCTTCGCTCGAAGGTTCCCTCCGAAAGCTTCGCTTTCTGCGGTGCATCTCAGCAACATCCGCCGCGATATGAAAAGTCTCGGCAAGAAATGAAGAATAATGAGACTATGATTATTACTGTAGTACAAGGTGGAAGAAAGAGGGAAAAGTGGGGATATTTCAGATCACAACACTAAAAGTATGATAAAATATCAAGTACGAACAATTCATCGCATCAAAAGGAGACATAATGACAACGGTCATAGCCAGCGCATTTTTCGCCGCCTCTACGCTCACCGGCAACACCTGGACGGCACAATGGGACACACCATACGGCATGCCCCCCTTCGAAGAGCTTAAGGTCTCCGAATATGTCGACGCGATAAAAGCCGCCGCCGAAATCAAACAGAAACGCATCGCGGCGATCGTCGCGAACAAGGAAGCGCCGACTTTTGAAAACACTGTTGTTCCTTATATCTTAGCAGACCGCGAGCTTACCCAGGCAAGCAGAGTTTTCGGCACGCTTTTTGCGCTGGAACGTAACGAGGAGCGCGAAAAAGCAAGCATTGAAGCTATCCCGATTTTCACGGCCGATACCGCAAAAACCATTTCGAATTTCGATCTATACAAAAGAATCGACGCCGTTTGGCGCGGCGACAAGAGCGGCCTTACCGAAGAGGAAAAAACGGTTCTTAAACGCGTTCACGATTCCTTCAGACGCAACGGCGTGTCGCTTGATCAAGCCAAGCGCGATAGACTGCGCGAAATTAACGGAAAGTTAAGCGAACTGTCGCTCAAGTTCAGCAAAAACGTCCTCGCCACCAACAACAAATTCAAAAAGGATTTCGGTGTCGACGTATCCGACTACTACGACGTGATCGCCAATACCGATGACCGCTCAAGAAGAGAGGCGATGTTCAAGGCTTATATCGCGCGCGGCTTCACTGCGGGCGAACATGACAACCGAAACATCATCACCGAAATAACAAAGTTCAGGATAGAACGCGCGAAAATACTCGGCTTCAAAACGCCTGCCGACTATTACAATGAACTTCGCATGGCCGGAACGAGCGAGGCTGCGCTCGAATTCACGGAGCCCATCGTAAAATGCGCCGCAAACGCCGCAAAACGCGAACTCGCGGAGATTAAGACCCTCTTTGACCGCGATATTACCGCAGGCAAACTCCCCGAAGGATCGGTTTTCGAACCGTGGGATGTATTTTACTACGCAGAAAAGCTTAAAAAAGAAAAGTACAATTTCTCTGCGAACGATGTACGAAAATACTTCAAATCCGAGAATGTGCTGAAGGCCGTTCTTCGCGCGGCGGAACGGCTCTACGGCATAAAAGCGAAACGAATCGACAACTCCAATCTCTATAATCCGGCCGCTACGACCGCTTTCGAGATAACCGACGCCGACGGCTCGTACATAGGAGTTTTCATCGCCGATTATTCCCCTCGTTCGACAAAATCCGGAGGCGCTTGGATGTCGCTTTTCAACAAGCAGATGATATCGCCAGACGGCAAAAACATCCGTCCGATCGTCATAAACGCATGCAACTTCGGCGAATACCTCTCCCCCACCCAGGTCGTCACCGCATTTCACGAATTCGGCCATGCCCTGCACGGGCTTCTCTCGCAGTGCGTCTACCCGACGGTAAGCTGCACAGCGGGATATTCCGAATATAACGAAATCTTCTCGCAGATAAACGAACGCCGCGCGTTTGAGCCGTCGCTACTGGCCGAATACGCGATTTCCGACTCGGGCGAAATTCTCAACGCAGATCTCATCTCCAGAATGAAAGCGGCCGACAATCACTGTTCGGGGATTTTGACGACAAAACTGAGCGTCTCGGCTCTTGTCGATCTCAAATGGAATCTTCTCGAAAGCGTCGAGGGCGTTGATCCCGAGGAATTCGAGCGTAAAGTCTGCGAAGAGATCGGCATTCCCAAAGAACTTGTGCCGCGTCATCGTCTGGCGCACTTCAAACACGTTTTCGCGGGGGGCTACACCGCCGGCTACTACACGTATCTCTGGGCCGAAGTGCTCGACCGCCACCTGTATTCAGTCTTCGAAAAGAAAGGCGACGTCTGGGACAAAGAACTTTCCATGAAATTCAGAAAAACATTCCTTGAAAAAGGCGCCTCCGAAGATCCGATGAAACTTTTCAAATCCTTCACGGGCGACGACAAGCCGGATATCGAGCCGTTCTTCAAGTCACGCGGATTGGAGATGCCGTAACACCCTGCGCATCTCCTCCGTCCCGATTCGAATCAGCGCGTCATCAGCCTTTGACGACAGAACGGACTTCGCCCTTCTTCAGGCGTGTGATTATTTCGTCACCGGGAGAAAGCGAATCGGCGCTCTTCACTACCGATCCGGACGAATCGGTAGTGAGCGAATAGCCGCGATCTAGGACGGAATACGGCGAAAGGACGGAAAGCTTTGCCGCCGACCGATCCAGTCGCGAGCTCTTGCGCTCTAGAGCAAAATTGAGCGAAGCGCTCAGCGAACCGGAACACGCGCTGACGGTCTTTGAATAGACTGCGCATTTCGAACGGATCGACTCGAGCTGAAGCGCAAGCGATGAACCGGACCGCTGAAGATGATACGCGCAGGCGTCGGCCCTTTTCCATAATGAGTGCGTCAACCTGTCCGAGAGATGATCGACGCGCTGGGACTGGTTCTCGTATTTGCCGCGCAGAGACGCGGTAACCGAAGAAAGCGCGGCGTTCAACCGCTTAAGAAGCTCCTTCTTCTCGGGGACGGCGATCTCTGCGGCGATCGACGGCGTGCCGGCGCGAACATCGGCGACAAAATCGCAGAGCGTGTAATCGGTCTCGTGGCCCACCGCCGAAACGACCGGAACGGGAGACGCCGCAATCGCGCGGACAAGCCCCTCGTCGTTGAAGCAGAAAAGATCCTCGAAACTGCCGCCGCCTCGCGCGACAATGATCACATCAGGGCTGAAACCGGACGCGACCGGATCGGAGAAATACCTTACGCCCGCAATCAGCGACGCCGGAGCATCGGAGCCTTGAACCTTGGCGGGGAAAAGACGGATCTCCAGATTGGGCATTCTGCGCGTCATCACGCGGCACATGTCGTGGATCACCGCTCCGGCGGGACTCGTTACGATGCCGATGCGGCGCGGCAGAAACGGCAGCGGACGCTTTCGCGAAGAATCGAAAAGCCCTTCCCTTTCGAGACGGTCTTTGAGCTCGAGATAACGCTGCATCAAATCGCCCGCGCCGACAAGCTTGGCGTCCTTGACCGTCAGCTGGCAGCTGCCGCGCTGGGGATAGATCGTCGCTGTAGCATACAGAAGAACCTTGGCGCCGTCCTTGAGGCTGTCACGAACCTTGCAGCGCTCGAAATACGTCTTGAACATCACCGCCGACATCTGAGCGCCCTCGTCCTTGAGCGTAAAATAGACGTGCCCGCTCGGATAGCGCTTGAAGCCGCTTATCTCGCCCTCGATGAAGATATTGGTGTACTTCCCTTCAAGGAGACGCTTTATTTCAAGCGCCAACGCCGAAACCGTCAAAGGATGATCCTGGGAAGAGCCGCTCATGCCTCAATTCTTAACGATCTTGCGCAGGAAGGCCCTCTTCTTGTCTTTCAAGGAGTGTTTGCCGACCGAAAAGATTATACCGAGAGCAACGAACGAAGCGAGAATATGCGTTCCGCCGTAGCTGAAGAAAGGAAGCGCCATACCCTTTGTCGGCAGAACTCCGCACACGACGCCAATGTTGAACATGGCGGGGAAGAAGATCAGAAACATCATACCCAGAACAAGCAGCTGCCCGAATCTGTCGGACGCATGACGGGCTATATGGAGACACAGGAAAAACAAGACGACAAAAATCAAGATGACCGACAGGGAAAACACAAGCCCCATCTCTTCGGCGCCGACCGCAAAAATAAAGTCGGTCCATGCCTCCGGCAGATAATTCTGCTTCTGCATGGAGCGCAGAAGGCCCACGCCAAAAAGCCCGCCGCGCTTGATGGCGGCAATCGACATTTCGCTCTGATGAGAGGCGTTTGCGGCGGCAGTCTCGGCTCCCTCGACGTAATTCCCCGTAAACGCCAGGAGACGGGCCATTCTGTTCGGAGTGTTGAGCACCTTCCATACGAACACTCCGACGCCGCCGACAAAAAATGGAGCCATGTGAAGCAATTTCGTGCCCGCAATGAACATCAGCATAAAACCGGCGACGCCGATAACCATCACAGAGCCGAAGTCCGGCTGAAAGAAGACAGGCAACGCCATTGCGCTTATGATCGCCACCGGATAGCAAGCCCCTTCCTGAAAATTTTCAACCTTCACCGCAAAACGGTCCAGCCATACGCTTACCGCAAGAACAGAAAGCAGCTTCGCGAATTCTGCCGGCTGAAAACTTATGGGCCCCAGCAGAATCCAGCGATGGGAGCCATTGATGGAACGAAAGAAGAAGACAGACAGCAGCGCCAGAAACACCAATCCGAACAACACCGCCGTAACGCCCCAGCGATTGCGCCAATTATGATAATCGAAAGACGCGACGGCAACAAGAGCCAATACGCCGACGCCGATAAAGGCGACCTGCCTTTTGATAAAGAAGAAACGGTCGCCGTAGCGCAACGCACGAATCTCGCCCGCGCTGAAAAGAACAATCAGGCCCAGTGCCACGAGCAACGCGACAACCAGGCCCAATACGTATAATACACTCTTGCGCACTTATCGTCAGAGCGCAATAGCGGGGAGCTTGATGACCTGACCCTCAGTAAGGACGACATCCTCGGCAAAGCCGTTGATATCGCGGATTTCAGACTCGCTTATGTTTTCGCGAATCGAAATACCGGTTATGTCTTCACCGGCCTTGACAGTATAATTCATATACTTGTCGTCAGATGCGGCAGACGGCTCTGCAGCGCCATCCGTTTCGGCCGCGTCAACCGGAGCGGACTCAACCGCGTCGACCTTCGGCTCGGAGGCTGCGGCAGACGGTTCCTTCGCAGGGGCGGCCGAAGCCATGCGCAAGCTGGAAGCGGGAGCCGGCTTCTTAACCTTGGAGGCGGGAACCTTAAGCTTCTGGCCAACGCGAATCATATCTTTGGAAAGACCGTTCAACTCTTTGAGCTGACGGACGGAAATGCCGGAGGAAACAGCAATGGCGCCGAGCGTGTCGCCGTTCTTTACGGTGTATTCCTTCGTCTCTCCCGTGTAAGGCTTGTAGGCAGGCTTTTTCTGCGACGCGACATTCTTGTCTGCAGGTTTAGAAGCCGTATTGGCCTGGGCGCCGGCAGGAACCTTCTGCTCGCCGACGTCGATCTTGCCGGGGAGTTTGAGCTTCTCGCCGAGACGGATCATGTCCTTTTTGATTTGAGGATTGTTGGCCTTGATAGTCTCGATCTTGATGTTGTAGCGCTTGGAGATCTTGGAGAGTGAATCGCCGCGCTGAACAATATAAGTAGTAAACTCAGGTTCCTTTTCGTCAGGAACCGCTTCAACGGGCTTTTTCTGATCTACAGGCTTGACATCAGCAGGGGTATCGACAACGTCAATCTTAACATCATCATTTACAGGAACCATGACATCATTGGGATTGACAGGCTTAACAACGTCATCCTGCTCAGCAGGCTTCGCGGGCTCGACTACCGTAGGCGGCTGAGTTGTTGTGCGCTTGCTCCTGTACTGAGGATCAAGACATCCGGAGACAGCCGCGACAGCCGCGAGCGAAAGAACCAAACCAAGTTTATTCATTTTTTATTTTCCTTCTTGTTTCACCCAAAACGCGAACTGTTCGCCACGTTCAGAGTAGTTTTTAAATTGATCATAACTTGCAGTTCCAGGCGATAACAATAAAGTTTCGCCATTTACCGCATCCTCAAACGCACTCTTCACGGCATCACCCAAAGTTCCGCAGATTTCGCAATCGACATCCCCTGACCACGCCTCAAAAAACGCATTTGAGCATTCGCCTATAAGATACACTTTTTTGACCCGTTTCGTCAAGAGTTCTTTAACGATTTTTGGATTATCGCCCTTCGCCCGTCCGCCTGCGATAAGCCTTACGGGACCATTGACCATTTCGATCGCCGCCGCCATCGCCGCGAGCGACGTCGCTTTTGAGTCATCTATGCATTTAATTCCGCGAAAAACGCCGATTTCGTTCATTCTATGGGCTAAAGGCTCAAACTTCAAAAACGCCTCGCGGATCTCGCCGTCCCTAAGCCCGGCCGTGCGCAAAAGCGCGATTGCGCGGCATCCGTTCGGCCGGAGAACGGGATTGTCGAAATAAGATCCCTCGAGAATGGGCGCGTCATTTGATTCATCGCATGTCTCGACAGCGATTTTGGCCATCTCGAGAAGCCGCCTTTTGAGCGAATGGTAAAGTTCGACTGAGCCGTGGCGATCGAGATGATCCTCCTGGTAGTTCAAGACCGTCGCCGCCTCGAAAGTCCCGGGAGCGAGAGACGTCGTCTCAAGCTGAAACGAACTCACCTCGACGACGGCCCACTCGCAATCTTCGACATCGCATACCGCAAGCCCGTAATTGCCGCAGGCGACAGCCTTCCGGCCGGAGAGATTGAGCGCCTCGGCAACAAGCTTTACGACGCTCGACTTGCCCTTCGAACCCGTTACGGCGAGAAGTTTTACGCCGCGCGCTTTGAGCTTCTCGACGCCAAGCTGCAGCTCGCTCTTGACCGTGATCGCGGGACTCGCAACGACGAGATCGTAGCCTTCGGCGACATCAACCTCGTACCCTTTTTCCTTAAGGGTCCTTTCGGCGGCCTTGCCGCTTATTCCGTAGCCAAGAACGAGCGCTTTCAATTTCAGGCGAAGAGCTTGGCGAGCTTTTCGAGCTGCGCGACCTTCTCTTTGTTGTCGGCGAGCTTCCTGCGGGCGTCGGCGACAACAGCCTCGGGGGCGTGGGCGACGAAGTTCTCGTTGGAGAGTTTCGCCTCGGACGCCTTAATGAAGCCCGCGAGCTTCGCGAGCTCGGCGGCGATGCGCTTCGATTCGGCGGCCTTGTCGACGAGACCGTCAAGGCTCAGGTAGACCGTGCCGAACTTAGTAAGCTTCGACGGCATCGGAAGATCCGCTCCAGCGGCCGTAAACTCGATCGCCTCGGCGCGCATCGCCTTCTTGAGCGACTCGACTTCAAGCGCGGCGCGTTCGTCGTCGGTAGAAATCGTCGCCTTCACGAAAACGGCGGGCGAGACCTTGTACTCCGCGCGGAGCGCGCGAAGAGCGGTGATCGCCTCGCGCTTGGCGTTGACGAATTCGTAGACATCTTCGCTGAGGCCCCAGGCCGCCTTCTCTTCGTCAGAGTAGCCCTTCGGGAATTCCGCGAGCATGATCGTCTCGCCGTCCTTGAGATAGCCGAGCTGATGGGCGACCTCTTCGGTGATGAACGGCATGTACGGATGGAGAAGCTTGAGCGCCTTGAAGAACACGTCGCGCAACACGGCGAACGCGCGAGCCTTGTCGGGAGCGTCCTTGGCGTACTCGACGTACCAGTCGCAGATCTGCGTCCAGAAGAAGTCGTAGACCGCGAGCGCGCCGTCCTGGATGCGGTAGTTCTCGAGAATCTCGCCGAGCTTCCTGCACGCGAGATCGGTCGCCCAGAGAATGTGCTTCTCGTCGCTCGTCAAATCCTTGATGTCGGCCATCGAGACGCGCTCGGCGATGTTGGCCTCCTGCATCTCCATGAAGCGCGCGGCGTTCCAGATCTTGGTGCAGAAATTGCGGCCGATCTCGAACTTCTCCTTGTTGACCTTCGTGTCGCAATCGAGCGAAGTGATGAGCGCGATCGAGAACCTGAGAGCGTCGGCGGAATACGCGTCGATAAGCTCGAGCGGATCGAGGGAGTTGCCCTTCGACTTCGACATCTTCGAGCCGTCGGCGGCGCGGACGATGCCGTGGATGACGATATTCTTGAACGGCGGCTTGCCCATGAAGTGGATGCCCGCCATCATCATGCGCGCGACCCAGAAGAAGATGATGTCCTGGGCCGTCACGAGATCACTCGTCGGATAGAACTTGTCGAGATCGGGCGTCTTCTCGGGCCAGCCGAGAGTCGAGAAAGGCCAGAGCCAGGAGCTGAACCACGTATCGAGAACATCGGGATCCTGATCGAGGTCGGCGAGCGTCAGCGCGGCGTTGCCCGTCTTGGCCTTCGCCTGCTCGAGCGCCTCCTCGGCGGTCTCGGCCACAAACACCGATTCGGGATCGTCCTTGAGAGAATACGCCGGAATGCGGTGACCCCACCAAAGCTGACGCGAGATGCACCAATCCTGGATGTTCTCCATCCAGTTGAAGTAGATCTTCGACCAGCGCTCGGGAACGAACTTGACCTCGCCCGACCTGACGGCCTCGATGGCGGGCTCGGCGAGCGGCTTCATCTTGACGAACCACTGCTTCGAAAGACGAGACTCGACGACCTCGTGGCAGCGGTAGCAATGGCCGACCTGGTTGTCGTAATCTTCGATATGATCGAGATAACCCTCGGCCTCGAGATCGGCGACGAGCGCCTTGCGGCATTCAAAGCGATCCATGCCGACATACTTCGCGCCCGCGAGCTCGTTCATGTGGCCGTCGTCGGTCATGATGTTGATCTCTTCAAGACCGTGACGCTTACCTACGAGGAAGTCGTTAGGATCGTGAGCGGGCGTAATCTTAACGATACCAGTACCGAACTCCTTCTCGACATAATCGTCGGCGAGAACGGGGATCTCGCGGCCCGTGAGAGGAAGGATCACATTCTTGCCGACAATCGCGGCGAAACGCTCGTCCTTCGGATTGACCGCAACAGCCGTATCGCCGGGGAGCGTCTCAGGACGCGTCGTCGCAACGCAGATATAGTCCTTGTTAAGCTCGCCCTTCGCGCCGAGCGCGCTGCCCGCAACGGGATAGCGCACATACCAGAGATGGCCGTGATTCGCCTCGTGCTCGACCTCGTCGTTAGCGAGAGCCGTACCGCAACGAGGACACCAGTTTACGATGTAGTTGCCCTTGTAGATGAGGCCCTCGTTGTAGAGCTGCGTAAAGACCTTGGCGACAGCCTTCGAGCACCCCTCGTCGAGGGTAAAGCGCTCGCGCGCCCAGTCGGTCGAGTTGCCGAGCATGCGCTGCTGGTGGACAATCGTTCCGCCATACTGCTTCTTCCACTCCCAGACGCGCTCGACGAAAGCCTCGCGCCCGAGATCCTGACGGCGCTTGCCCTCCTTACGGAGCGCCTTCTCAACGACGTTCTGGGTCGCGATGCCCGCGTGGTCAGTACCAGGGAGCCAAAGAGTATTCTTACCCTGCATACGGCGCCACCTGACGAGAATATCCTGAATCGTCTGGTTAAGCGCGTGACCCATGTGAAGAATACCCGTCACGTTCGGCGGCGGGATTACTACGGAATAGCTCTCGCCATCGCGAGGCTCCTGATGAAAATAACCATTCTTCTCCCAAAGCGGATACCACTTTGCTTCAGCTGACTTTGCGTCGTAATGCTTGTCCATCATTGTTCTAGAACTTCTTTATCGTTTTTTGAAAAAAATCTCTTTTTGAGAAAATCTTGGATATTATACCATATTCTTATGAATAAGAAGTAACCAAAGTTTACAAGGCAAAAATCACAAATGACCCGCGTGTACATCAAATATTGGATCGGGAGCGATCGGCGATCCCAACGGTTTAAAAGCAACGAATCCGCTCCCGCGATATAGGTCAACTCCAAGACGG
Organism: Kiritimatiellia bacterium; assembly: GCA_045656285.1. Taxonomy (GTDB): domain Bacteria; phylum Verrucomicrobiota; class Kiritimatiellia; order RFP12; family UBA1067; genus UBA1067. Next base: position 47,948 of record JAZOQY010000030.1, on the reverse strand, counting down.
CAACAGATGGCAGAATTGACGTCATTTTGAACCCGTTGAAATCCCTACGCCTAAAAGCTCGCGCAAACGAGGCAACGAATTTTTCACTGAATGCTCTTCACTGAAAAAGCCTTCCCACTTTTTCTGCCCGGTTAAAAACGCTCTTAAAATAGTCGCGTCGTCATTTTCTACAATCGTCCGCTTTCCGTTAATGACCCACGCCAATTTAGTGATATTATAAGGCCTCGCAACGCGATCAAGCCGAACTCTCACCCACGATGCAGGATCTCCCGGACGAGCGGGTAAGCGAGTGAACGAAGTGTTGTTCAGTGAACAAATTACCTCTGACCTTGAATCCGGTCTTTCCCTCACATTAACTTCCGGCCCCTTAATCTTCCCATCCTCAGAAATATACTCTGCGCTAACCCACCCCTCTTCAGTCGGCGGATGGCACTTTGAACAGAGAGCTGACTCGTCCAGCGTTATATCAAGACCTAATGACTTTAAACCTGACGCCTGCTCACGATACTTCGAAAGCATAGACGACATAGACTTCATTTTCCAAACACTTGTAGGATAAACCGTATGTACGGCACACTTCTTGCATACATATTCAAATCGTTCCGACTTAGGCAACGCCATGTCGTAGCACATTGCGAGCGGGCCGCGAAGAGTCTCCGGTGCTGGAGAAGCGGCAAGTTCGTCAAGCATGGCATTCAATTTTTCACGACTGAAATCTTTACCTTGCGCGACAAGCGCTGATAGCGCCGCAACTCCAACCCCGATATGCGTAAATCTTTTTTTCATAAAATTAACCTTACCGCGACTTATCGCCTCCCGTTATACGCTCAGCTGCAAATCATCGCGCTTAACGTTCTCAAGTTTCAGATTCATCCTTTTAAGATCTATCGCTCCGATATTCAGAGGCTTGGCGCTCTTCCAGGCGCCGCGCGTAAAATCGGGGATTTCGACGCGCTCGCCCATTTTCAGCGCGCTCTTCGCGGAACAAGGCACAATCGCACTCCATGAAGCGAGATCGTATACGTCCATATCCAGCGGAAGACCGTTTTGGAGACAGTACGCCCAGCGAAGATCCATTATAAAATCCATGCCGTCATGACCGCCCAGTCTCTTCGACGCTTCGCCCAACTGCTTCCAGAGCGGATGCATATATTCCCTTCGCGTCTTCTCGAATTCCTTCTCACTCATCCATTTAGCATGCCCTCCGCTCACCTTCGACAACGCCAGGCGCGGCGGATAATCGGCGAAACACCCCTTAGAACCTTGGATGAGATTTATGCGCGAATACGGTCTAGGCGTCGCCATATCTAGCTGAAGCATTATCGTGCGACCTCGAGCGGTTTTAATCAAGGTCGTATTCATATCGGCCTTATTGATTTTCAATCCCGTCTGCCAGTCGTCAGGCCCGAAAGTCTCCTTGATGTATCCGCTCCATGCCGCTTCGCGCGACGAAAGCGAAATGAGAAAATCCATCTTATCTCCGCGGTTGATATCGAGATAAAGGCATATCGGACCGAGCGGATGCGTAGGATAGATATTACCGTTCATCGTAATGGCGCCGGAATTCTTAAACTTAAGATTGCGAAAATGATTTTCCAAATGACGCGCGGTTAAATTATGGATATACCCGCCTTCCGCATGAGTAAGCTCGCCTAAGAGCCCCGACTTGGCGAGATTCCACGCGAACATTTCCATTTCGCCATAACAGCAATTCTCAAGCATCATGCAATGACGATGGGTTTTCTCGCTCGTCTCGACAATCTCCCAACACTCATCCAGCGTGTATGCGCCCGGAACTTCGCAAAGAACGTGCTTACCCGCTCTCATCGCATAAAGTTCCATCTCGACATGAAGTATAGCCGGTGTCGCGATATAAACTACATCTACTTCAGGATCGTCGCACAGCCCCTTCCAACTATCTTGAGCGCCCTTATACTCATGCATCGCGCCAGGCTTACGCTCTTTCTTAAGCCAATTTCGCGCGCTGTCCACCGCCTCAACTCTTAGATCGCAAAGCGCGGCAGTTTCGATGCCGGGTATAAGGGAGACGCGCCTAACGGCCGCCATACCTCGATTACCGATACCTATAAATCCGACGCGTATCTTAGACATCGCAGGAACTCTGAAATTCGCCGCGGGCGTTCCTACAGAAATCTTATCAATCATACATCCCGACATTGCCGCGAGCCCCAGCATCCAAGCCGAACCCTTAAGAAAATCCCTACGAGTTCTTATTGAATAATTATGGTCAAAATTTCCAGTACGCATAATTCCCTCCTTAGCAAATTATTTTAACACAATCCACTCCCCACAACAAGTGCCGCGCTTATACACACCTGTAACGCACTCTGAGAGACACCTGTAACTCCCCCCACATCACACCTATAACCCACCCCTAGTCACACCTGTGACTCGACCCTTCCCTAGTAAGGACTTTCACTTTCCCTAGTAAGGACTCGACATATCCCTAGCAAAGCCTTTTAATTTCCCTACCAACCCCTTTCGCCGCGCCTCGCGCCCCCTCGCGAATTTCCTGGTAAATAACGCGCAAGCGCGCACAAATCACGCGCAACCTCGCTTAAAATACGCGCTTATGCGCAAGAAATACGCGCCCTCGCGCACAACGAAAAGGCAAATCCAACTTCGGACATCACCCCATGTTCGTGCGTATCTGCAGCGACCAAATCAACGGATTTGTAAAGTGAAGCCTACTATTAGAGGCAAGAAACTACTCATTCTCAAAACAACATCAAAACAACGAATTTGCAGCTATTTTCTATCACTTTTCTCCAATGGGGACAGTCCCCCAAGCTATTATTATCTCCAATGAAGACCCCCAAGCTATTTGCTTATATATCTAAAAGAGAAAATATTAATACGATCCAATATAATCTCTCAAAATCGACTGCGAGACTGGCTTACCATCTAACATCAGACGATGAATTTCAATTCCAATATCTTCAGAATTAACATAAATTACACAAAACACGCCATCTTTCGTTAAGCAGCCATAACGCCCCTTGCGACCTGACTCCCTATATGCATTTAAATAATCAATAAGCATGGTCTCGTCATTAAAATAACTCTGGCCAATAGTCATTCCTATCCGTATTATACGTCCCTCCTTTGACAAATGCGAACGACCCGCAAAATGAGTCGAATTGCATGATATCACTTTTCCTTTCCAATTAAAATCAAAACTATACGGAGAAACAATTTTTATCGGCACCATCGTGGTAATTGGCGAATCAAATTCATCAAGCTTCAATTCTACTAGGCAATTATCCGAGGAAAAAAATTCCGTAGTTATAACCGCGCTACGTTCATCACCGCAAAAAAAAGTTCTTTTCTCGTCATAGTAATTTTGCATCAGAGGCTGATTACGATCAACTGTTGGAGTAATACAACCACTGAATAAGAATATTGGAAATATTTTTATAATTAAGAACACATAGCGAAATTTATAAAACATCGCAACTCCTCCTAAATAACAATTTGCACCACTTTATTTTAAAACACGCCAAATTCATAGAGATTCTCCTGTATTACATAATCGCACTTTTCTCTCTCTTCTATTGTCAACAACACAGACTCCGTTTTCGCCACGCCACTAACACCCACTGGAACATGAACATGTTGTCCATCACTACGTTTTGCATCAATCCAAATGATATGTGTATTGTCCCGATGTGCAACATATGTAATCCTCCCCTCTTGCACCTCATCAACAACAATTTCAATTTGTTTCTGATTACAAAAACCTGTTTTCAAATAGTTGCTAACACACCTATCATATTGATTTGTCAATATAGAAATTTCATTTGTTCCACACAAAGAAATGCGCCCATTTATAAAATCAAGTCGAAAATCCTCTTCTAAAATTGATAGTCGTGAATGCATTGAAACCTCAAAGTATGTAGTCCTAACCAGACCATCACGCCCCTTCTTTAACAAGATGGTATCCACTTTTCTTTCACTATCTATTCTTGTATCTTTCCATGAAAGAATTGCATCATTCTTCTTTACAATAAGCTGTTTATTTTTTTCGTCGTACGAAACACCGGACCCCAAACACCCAGGTCCAAAAATCGCAATTACCAACACTAACAAAGCAAGCAATTTTACTCTTATATAATTTTTCTTTGAGAAAAATATTTTCGAACATATATGTTTTAACAAAATCTTCGACATAAACCGTACCTTACTCAGCGTTTTGATCAAATTAGAATCCGAGTGTCCCATTGGTGGGGTGAAAGTGGTGGGGTGAAATCATTTTACAACCCTCCGTTCTTTGGAAGTTATCAAAGTTTTTATAAGCATCCATCATCATCACTACCAATTATACCACTTTAACGCATAAAATAAAAGCGCGGCAAGATCGCCACAATTTCCGCGTCAAAATCCTACTTTGGGAAACACACCCAAAACACCGTACTAACTGCAATTTTCTATCACTTTTCTCCAATGGGGACAGTCCCCTCTACCTATTCTTATCCTTCTCCTTTCGCTTGTCGCCGCCAGGGCGCGATAGAAAGCCTATCCGTCTGCCCCGCCACACTCACATGCCAGAGTCAGCTCCGCCGCGTGGGGGCGAGGATTGTTTCAAGCCAGGCACTTTGCGGAACTTGAGTATACAGCGTGGGGGCGTGTAATAGTCTTCACATTCCGCTGCAAAATAGACACCTTTGTCGTCTTCTCCAAGATAGTATCGCGCAGTCTTGCGATATCGCGCAGTCTTGCGATGTTTTTCCTTCTCATCCACGACGAACAGGCGCGCACGCCATGTCCATTTCATGCATATCCAGGAATTCCCTGACACAGATCGCCATGGAGACGCCTCGTTTCGTTCAACCGTCCATGCGAACGAATCCTGAAAATTGCCCAGTTCATAGCTATAGTACGAATTGACACTGCTCTTGTAGTAACGCCCTGGCGCATGACAAACCGCAGTTCCATCGGAACGCAGCTCGATCCAGTGTTCTGCCGGGTTCTCCTGTCCGGTCTTCATGCCTAATTCATCAACGATGAACTTGCATGCGTCTTCGTCAGGCCTCCAGGTTCCTACGCAAAGCTTCTCGACTTCTTCGCGCGAAAGGTCAGACTTCTGGTTCCAATCGCCGACGTTCGACCGCTTCATTACATACTGCAACACGATACGCTCCCCCGTGGGGATGGCGTTGGTGACTGCCGTCTGCCCGCCAGAACACTTCTCGTTCTTAGGAAGCCGAATGCTTTCCCACCCGAGCCAAGGTGCATACCCCGAAGCCTTTACCGACATCGAACCATGGCACTTGAAGAGCCGCCCGACATAGAATTCGCCAGCTTCGTCTGTCGTGCCGCACAAATCCGTCGTTGACAAAAGGTGCATATCCTCATCATTTTCTACGCTTCCGGAAATCCGGGCTCCGGGAATCGGCTTGCCTTCCTCGTCGACGATCCGGATGTAAAAACCGTGCTGCGGCTGGGACAGGTCGTACGGCAGACAGGCCAAGTCCGTCAATGGCGAAACCACGCCAAGGTCCAAGACGGGCGCGACGATGGCAAACGGTGAAGAGACGATGGCGATCGGCAGCCCGAGCAAATCTCCCTTTTGCACGTAGAACCAACCCAGCACCGTTGGGAAGACGCAACATGACGCCACCACGCCCGTGCCCATCTTAGTCGTTTGGAACAATTCGCCGGAACGAGGCGAAAGCATGCCGTTCTCCTTCATCGACTGGCAACCACCTGATGCCAGAACCGCGACTGCGGCAAGCAGTCTGCCGATTGTTGCCAATGTGGAAGTGTTGCCAGTTTCCAGTTTTTTCATTCTTCTTTCCCTCCTTTAGTTAGCCGCCACAAGGCGCGATTACAGGTTCTTCAGAAGCGCCGTGCAGCCTTCAAGGATGTCGTCGTGAACATTCAAGGGTCTGCCCCCTTTGGTGGGGTGTAATCATTTTAAAACCCTCCGTTCTTTGGAAGTTATCAGAGTTTTTATAATCATCCATCATCATCACTACGCAATTATACCACTTTAACCTATAAAATAAAAGCGCAGCGCTCGCTCAGATTTCCCGCGAAAATTCTCACTTTATAAACCTTCCCCAATCCGCCGCGCTCATCGCCATTTTCTATACCAAGGACTTATAGAAATTTGTATTTTATCTAGGCAAGAGATGGAGCATTTTTGAAGCAATAAAATCGGCAATCACCTTAAATTCTTGAGGACAATCCGCGACGATTCCACTTTTACGTAAATAAGCTTTCCACTGAACAGATTTTCTTTCATCGGATGAGAATTCTTCCGTAAAGCACAAGGGCATCTCATTATCAATCTTCGTCCCTCGCCTCTTAAATGTAGCTGCGATTGCGCTTTTCAAAACTTCCTCTGAAATATCAAATTCATTCAACACAGTCCACACATCAAAGAAATCTTTCATTCTTGAATTCGCGAAACCAAGCTCAACCATAATTGCGCATTTTTCCGCCAGCATCGTTACCATAGGATAAGCCATAATCCTTGGAGAGACTTCGCTCAACATAGAAGGATAAACAACCTCCTCTGGTTCGGGAGTCACCGCGTCGCCGAAGCCGATATCGAATTGGAGTGGTATCCTCACTGTTCCAAGATAAACCTTCAACGTAACACGCCATCCGCCATATTTCGTATCCTCGCGAATGGCATCAATTCTGATAGAATCCGAATCAAACACCAACCCGTCGTCCGACGAAAGCGATGCACATATTTTTACAAATGCTGATACTATCTGTTCTTCAGTCATTTCGTGACCACGATAGAGGAAATCAGTATCCATCGTTGGTCTGTAATCCTTACCTGAAAACCAAACAACAAATAAGTTTCCACCTTTCAACACAAATCTATCGGAAAAATCGCTTGATTCTAGTCGGGCAAAGAAACGTTCTGTTGCGTATCTAGTAAGTGCATGCTGATATGATTGAGAATTAGCTGCCGCCCAATTCTTTATTCTTGCGGTTATGGAAGCTGGCACATTTGTAACGTTTTTTGAACTCATGACAAAACACTTTCAGTATAGGGTTCTATAACTCGTGTAACACGACACACTTGTGCAGCGCGATACAATTCATCCGCGGTAAATAGATGCTTTTTCCACCCTTCTTTTAGAGCTTCAATTGCTATATCTATCCCGAATTTATTACGAAACTTAAAAAGATCTGCAACAGTCTTGGCTGGAGAGTAAACTTTAAAATTCTGCTCACCTGACTGAATAACCTGAACACCGTAATTATAACTTTTATCCCCCAACCAAACAATCCTGAGAGGAAAATCAACCTTATTCGGTTTTTTAGCATTCTGAGGCATTGCAATCCATGTTTCTACAGGATTCGAAGTTGTAAAACCATGAATTTTTAGCGCCGAAAAAAGCGAAACAGTAAATTCGTATCCGCATTCTGCAAGAGTCTCGAAATCAACATATTCGCTGTCGTTACTCGTCTTGCTATCAACATAGACACCACGAGCAAGGCGAACTATATCTCCTCGTTTCAGATAATATCCCACGATAGCTCGATTAAAGCCATTTTTAAGAGCTGTCGCAAGCGAAAAACGCTTGTGTTGCTTAAGAAACTCTACAAAATTCATAGACATTCCATTGTTTTACAAAACGACGGAGATTATATCTTATTTCCTCCCGATTGTCAAACAACCCATGATTTTTTTTCTTTCTCCTGATTAGTTTCCACTATATAGAAACTGACGCTAATTTACACTTTATTAGAAACTAAAACACCATCATTTGAGACTGGCAAAATGGAGACACTTTTGTCCTTATTTTGCCAATGCACTATACTGTACCCAAAATGATATTAACGCCAAAAGCTCATCCCTCGTTCTACTATGCGATGGGATGAGCTTGTGATTGTAAAATAAATGCACGGCGCTACCTTCACGAGCTCAAAACCGAGAAGAGTGCACCACAGGCCAAAGAAGTGCGCACCTTTTGTCTTCGAGCTCGTGAGGGCAGCGAATACCGTATATAAAAACTAAAAAGCATCACGGAATCAATGTGGTTGATTTACCAACGGCAACTTTCGCAACCCTTTCGGTGTCCGGCGAGCTCCGAGCGAGCCGGTTTCCGTGTACTCCGTGGTTAAAAATCCCGCGTCAAAATCTCACTTTGGAAAACACACCCAAAACACCGCGCTAACTGCAATTTTCTATCACTTATCACGAATGCGGACAGTCCCCCAAGCTATTCACCACGGGCGGAACTTCAAGCCCCATGGGTAACATTTTACTTCTTCATCATTGCCGCACCATCGCGAATCTCTGAAGTTAAAGTTGATTAGCGGGAACCAATGGTCTCCGCAGACGTTTACAAGCCCAATCTGAACACAACGACTTGTATTTGTCCTACTATTGGCGCAACCATCATTTCCGAGCAATCCTATCTGAATGCCATTGACGGTACGGGCTTCGTTTATCCCGGCGATTTGTATCCCGTCAACGCATTTTGCGGTTGCCCCCAATCCGCCTATCTGCACACCGCAGACATCCCCCCGTACTTCATGAAATACCGCGCCCACGGCCAAACCAACTATTTCTGAGGCGTTGGGCTTCCTGTCGCCGCTGATGTCAGGCTCCATCCTTGCGGCCACGTTCACACCAACTACTTTATGATCGCTAAAGCCGACAAGCGGTTGCACGTGAACGCCATATATAGTCTCGTCATCGTCCATCATCGGTTCACCTACGACCAATGATGACCAGCACCCAGCCAAGCAGATCATCGCCGCTCCCGCGACGGCCTGCGCAAACATATTGTTAAATGTTGCCATTGTGCAAGTGTTGCCAGTTCCAATGTTGCCAATTGCCATTGTTAGCCTCCAATCTTATTTTTCGTTGTTATCACGCTGGCGGAGAGGATGCGCGAAAGTTCATTTGACTAGCCTCTCAAATCGGCAAGTTTACATTTCTCTACATATCCAGATTCGCCTATCAGTTTGAGCCGTATCCGCGTTTCGGACAGCTCCTTCTTTAGAATCCGATGGACCCCATTGGTGGGGTGAGAGTGGTGGGGTGAATTCATGTTACACCCCTCCGTTCTTTGGAAGTTATCAGAGTTTCTATAATCATCCATCATCATCACTACAAATTATACCACTTTAACGCATAAAATAAAAGCGCGGCGCTTCTATTCTACCAACAAATAAATCCCCGATCCGTCGCGATTATCACAAATTTCTATCACTTAACCCATTGGAAGACACGCCCCCTTTTTTTATTATTTTTTCTTAGAGGATATCAAAAATATTCATTAGCAGCAAATTCAGCCTGCTCAACGAAAATGCGTTTAAATGCTGAAATATTATTTTGTTCGTAAAACAACAATAGCGCCGCTCGATAATCATTGGCATCAACTGATCTAAATGTGAGCGGACAGCATCCATGCGCGAGCAATATAGCATTCGAAATAAGCCGACTCGTGCGCTTATTACCGTCCTCGAACGGCTGGATATAGGAAATGAGCAGCAAGGCGAGCAGTGCCTTTTCATACGGATTAATCTTGCCGTTAATCAATGCGCACATGTCGTCGACAGCTTCCCGTATCTGCGATTCGACATCGAGCGGCTGATACTTCGTTCCCGTAATCCTTACGCGACGATATCGCAATGTTGGTTCAACACCCATGCCTTCGACCAGAACGGAATGTATATCCTCAATCTTCGCAAGCGAAAGCCTCTCGAAATAACCAGGGTTCGCAATTATGGCCTTCAGCGCAGATTTGTGATTCAGGAGCATCTGGGCTTCCGCGTGTGTACGCCCCTTCGCTTCACTCCTTCAATATCCTGTCGCTTAGACATTGGATGATACTGAAGATATTCTAAAATCTCATCTATTAACATCATAAACAACCTCCTTGCGGCTCACAACACGATAATTATACCACATCTGCGGCTCATTGTGAACCGCAGAATGCTTATTACTGAATCTAAATGAGCCGCAAGAATATATCCAAACGGAACACCTGCAAAAATTTTCAAAATTCATCAATTATGTACAAACAATCCAAGAACAACCTGAAAAGGTAATGTCGCAACATCAACTACAACTGCAAGCGGCACAATAACCCATCCCAAACAACACGATATAAACCACAAACTTCATTGATTCACCTCCATTTTAATTGAACAACATTCTTCATCACTACCAATTATACCACTTTAAATCATAAAATAAACCCCACCAATGGGGACCCTATGATCCTAATGGGTGTACAAAATTATTATATTAGGATGTTCTTTTTTGAATCGTATTATTTCCGTCTGCGGGATATTTGTATTCATTAAATTCAAGTATTTTAATTGATTCAATGAAGCAAGAGATCCCAACGATTTTATTTTGCAATGAGAAACATCCAAATGCTCTAAATCATGAAAATAATTAATATGTTTCAATTCATCCAAATGCGTGTTTTTCAAGATTAATACTTTCAGTAGACGCGCTTTGGATATCTTACCCAAATGATTAAATTTAGTATTTTGTGCTTCAAAGCGTCTTAATTCTGCCAACTCTTCTAATCCAGATACATTATCTATATTTGTGTAATTCAAAATCAATGTATTTAATTTTTTGAATCTGGAAATACTGGTCTTATTTTTCAAAACACAGCGACTTAATGATAAATAATTAAGATTATCACCTTGATAACACTCAAAATTTTCAATTATTGTTCCTGTTATAAGAAGGGTGTAAAGTGTTTCAGGCAACGTAATTACAGAAAAATCAAGCGAACTGTTTTCAATAAATAACTGCTCCAGTTTTGGGAAAAAACGTAAAATGTAGTCCAATTCTTCAGATGTTATATTATTTAATCCTAATTCAGAACTGTTAAAATCAATATTTTTAAGCAAGCTTTTAGAAATAAGTTTTTTATTCAGAATATCAGTTAATTTTGAAGGAATTTGTGGGGAGACAGCAAGAAAAAATACGTGAGTGTTCCAAATAATTTGTCCATCTTGAATAGAAATAGTTGGATATTCATTGCTGTGAGACCAAAAGTCAGATAATTTATGTGGATGTTTATCATATCGATTTACAAACAAACAATATTTTTGAATACATGAGAAAAAAGCATACATATTCTGTATCAAATTGAAGTTTTCAATACTTAACTCGTCTGATAATTTTCTCTGCATAAATGATGCTATATCATTTAAATTAAATTTAACATCGGACGATGGATATTTCTGCAACAACGGAATTATAAAATCAATCTCATAATTATATATACTCCTGATTGTTGCCTGTAAAATATCTTTATTCGTTGTTGCCGCATTATGGATTGATATGATCTGTTGTTGATGCAAAAGTAACAAGTTTTTACTTGCTTCAGTCCAATCTTTTTGTGACAAACTTTTTCTTAAAGCATGAGATAAAAATTCTAAACCATTTGCAGATGTTTTTATTTTACTACCAGTGTTGATTGACAAAGAATTGTTTTCCTTCTTTGGATATTTCTCGTTAAAACTATCTGTTTTCTTTGTAACTCCTGCGGATGTGTTACATCCCATTATAACAATCAATCCAATGACATATATAAATATTTGTAATGTCCGCATAAAACCACTCCTTGATAGAATCCGAGAATCCCCATTAGTGGGGTGAATGTGGTGGGGTGTAATCATTTTAAAACCCTCCGTTCTTTGGAAGTTATCAGAGATTTTATAATCATCCATCATCATCACTACCATTATACCACTTTAACCTATAAAATAACAGCGCGGCTCTTCCATCCAATTTCTATCACTTTTCTCCAATGGGAACAGTCCCCCAAGCTATTAATCTCCGCTTCTTCATCCTTTACCTACTCCTTTCGCCTGCCGGCTCAAGGCGCGTTCTGCCCGCGCAATTCCGTCTTAGAATCGCTCCTTGATGCGCAACGGCCCACGGAGCCGAACACCACTACGCAACGCTTCTTTGAATTCCGAGGCCTTTGCCTCGCGCACTTCGCCCGTCTTGGCACTTATCGCGAGCATCCCGTACTTCCCCTCTGTGATTCTGTTCTTACAGACAATCGTCTCGTCGTCCGCCCAGACGTACGTTACAAACAGGACGTCCGCCACAAAATCGGGATGTGTCTTGGAAAGCCGGACATGATGTACCAGCTTGCAGTCCATGTCATATATCCGCACGTCCCCGTTCACTGTCTTCACGGCGAAATATGCCGCGCTCCATCCAGACACAAGCTCAAGCCTCGAAGCCCTGTGGTCCTGTTCGCTGATGATCTTCGTGACGACGCCATCATGCCCAACACGAAAAACACCGCCCGCATCATCCTTTCGTCTGCGTATTCCTCTGGGCGGCGGACAGGGTACGCCATTCGGATCCGTACGGACATACGGGCCATGACGCGCGAGGGCGACGATTCCGTTGTTGCAGTAGGCGAAGTGGAGAGAAGTGGATTCTTCACCCCAATCCTTCTCTCCGAAGCGAACAATCGAGTACCTGCCCGTCTTCAAGTCATAGCGCCGAAACTCCTCATGGTCCGTGTCCGTCATGACATATCGGCATTCCGTGCCATTGATGATTTCTAGCGGTTTGACGTCCACTTCGACATGGACATAGTGCCACAGATAGAGTCCGCCGCCGCTGACTATGAAACCCGATGGAGAGACTTGTAGATACCCTTCCAGTTTCCGCTCCCATCGCAACACCCCGGAAAAATCGTACTCCCGCAGAACATACAGACCGTCCTCTTTGCCGTTCGCAGGTTTAAGCTTCTGTAGCGTATGAAAGCACTCGTTCTTCGGGTCGACAACACCCGCGAATGCTTCGCGCCATGTGCTGTCGGTTCCAATGCTCCCCCAGACGATATTGCCGGTATCCCCGTCGTAGATGACCACGTCCGACCCGCGACAGCCGCAGATAGCCGCCACCGCGAGCGCGAGAGACAAAACGAGAATTGCCTTTTTTATCATCAATACAGCCTTCATTATTTTCCCTTTCTGCCATGCCTGTTATTATCACCAATGGAGTCCCCCAAACTATTATTTATTTAGACCAGCAGATTGTTGAATCGCTCTTACGCAATCCTCTAAATTGTGAACTAATATAGAATACTCTTTTCTCTTTTTTGCTATTAAGAAAATCTCCTCTTTTCGCAATTCTCCTTCAACTCTCGAAAATTTATTATCGCACAGCCAAATATAGCCATCAATCATATCATCTTCCAAATCAGAAAGGATTAACATCATAATCAATATCCGAGTTAGCCTATCATCCTTCTTCCACCACTCAAGCTCAACAAAGCGTCGATGACCTTGACACCATAGCCAAACAAGATACTCCAATGTAGTCGGATCTTCCTCATCAGCTAACATTTTATCAACATAACTTGTAACAAAACCGTATTCTAAAAGTGTATCAATTTTTTTCGCATAGTTAGGAGCGTATTCAGCAGACAACAATTTGCAAGGTAGTTCCATCAGTTCTGGACTTATCGATGGCTTCATTACACTACAACAACCGCAAAGCAAAGCGGTAACACCAATATATAAAACTTTAAAACGGATCATAGTATGTCCCCACCTGACTTTTCTCATTGAATAGGATGCATAAGAATCCGCGAGTCCCCTTTGGTGGAGTGAGAGTGGAGGGGTGAAATCATTTTACACCCCTCCGTTCTTTGGAAGTTATCCGAGTTTTTATAGTCATCTATCTTCATCACTACCAATTATACCACTTTAATCGATAAAATAAAAGCGCGGCGCTCGTACCCCAAAATCTACCAACAAATAAATCCTCAATCCGCCGCGCGTATCGCCATTTTCTATCACTTATCGCCAATGGGGACAGTCCACCTCACTGTTATTGTTAATAAAAGTTTTGCCATATACTATTCCACTTGTTATTATTTTTCTGAGTGTTTTCGTAGATATATTAATTCCATCCCTTGCGGCTTAAATGGTTGTTGTTCTAATATTAGACTGTCTTTGTTTATAAACATTCTATATTGTCCATTTTTGTCTTTAAAAACAATTTTTTTGCCTTTTTGATACCAATTCCCTTTGTTGTATTCCGGGTGCGGATTTTCTTTAGCAACACATAAAAATGTTCCATCATGATAAATCATTATAACGGTTTCAGGAGTTTGCATTTTCTCCACTTTATTATTTCTTTTTATGTATAATTTCCATGTCCCGACGGGAGAAAACGGTGATGAACATCCACAAAGAAATATGAAACCAAATAACAGGAAAATAAAAATTACTTTCATAAATCTCACCTCATTCAAATTTATTTATTGGTACCGGCTTGCTCCCGCCAGACTGAACACCAGGTAACGAATTCACGAGTGAAACCCCATTATTTCAAATGAGGACAGTCCCCCAAGCTATTCTGTAAAACTTATACAGAAGGGTCCGACCCTTTTTGCCTAGTGTCGCTGCGCTTTTGCAATATCATCAGAAGTGACCTCGACCCGCATTCCGTCAATGACGCAATTGGCAACTTGCCATTTGATTAGAAATTGTTGGGCAGCCCGCGAATTTGCGTCAGATGTGCCAGCGAGCAAGAAATCAAATGTATGGATTTTGGTCACCAACCCTGGTGGCAACGCCACGGGATCTTCAAACGATTTGACGTTTCCCACTTCCCAGAATGACGCGCCCTCGTAGTCATAGATGACTACTGGCAGCACATTCTCGGCAAATGGTCCCACATATAACGTCCGTGGTCTTGTATCCTTAATCTGATTCAGATAAACGGCGGCCCATTTTTTTACAAGTGGCTTGAGTTTATTCTTCATGTTGCCAAACGCCTTCACTTCCCTCTGCATATCGCTTCCGAACAGAATTGACGCGTCTGGAAGTTTGGCCGCATCAGGCATCCAATACTTAGTCTCGCCAATTGACTGAATTACTCTATTTGTCGCACCACGTGTTTCAATCAAACACCCAAACGCAAGCAAAATGACTATAGCACGCTTCATAAGCACCCCTATTCCAATGTGTTGACTAAAAGGGTCGGCCCCTTCTGTATATGAATGAATATCTCCGCAGAATTTGCGGACATTATACCACATAATCTCCGCACATTGCAAATCAAACTGATATCTCCGCGTCAAATTCTCACTTTACAAAACCATCCTCAAAACACACAATCTTCCATCATTTTCTATCAATTATCGCCAAAAGAGACACTCCCTCAGCCTATTCATAGTTGAAGAAACATTTCACTCGTTAATATATCGAATGAGATATGGTAAAGCGCATTCATACGCTTGGCCGTGATTACAATATGGCAACTCAATAAATTTTGCATTCTTATGACCTAAAGCAATGCATGAGGCGATCAGCAGGCGGTTTTCTTCAGATCTGCACTTCCATTCATAAGGCGGCTGACCACAAATGCTGATAATCGGCGGAATGTCGGCGGAAACATGCGCTAAAGGAGCGAGGTCGTCGATTTTAGGTAAAAACTGAGGATCTTTATCTCCTGAAAATTTACGCACATTATAATGTTTTGTCGCTTGTCCAGAAATAGGAATAAGCGCGGCAAGATCAGTATTTTTAAGACCATGTGCGGCGAGATATTTAGGATCCATACCTACCATCATTGTAAGATATCCTCCGGCGCTCATACCCGCTAGGAATATCTTATTGGTATCACCCCCGTATTTATGGATATTTTTCATCGTCCATGCGACAGCATCGGCAGCATCTTCTATGCAATCAACCCCGCTTTTCGCATCCTTGCCCAAGAGTCGATATTTTACGGCCACTTGAGCGATCTTCTCGTCGCGAGAGAAAGGGAAGTGAGGCTTACCGCCAGTCAAACCACCACCATGAAGCCAAACTAAAGTCGCATAATTTGTTGTCGAGGGAATTCTTATAGCTTCTATCGTATCTGGCAATTTTACAACATGAGGAACAGTCTTGATTTCCGAAGCATATGAGCCGAATATCAAATAAAAAGAAAATAGGAGAATAGATATTATTTTAATTTTCATAACCGTTTTAGTATACCCAATCCACAACTTGGCGTATCTGGCCTTCGCTGAGATTTTCATGGTTTTATCGGCACACGTTTTAAATTTTACTGCAAATAATTATACCACTTTAATTCATATAATAAAAGAGCCGGCAAATCGCTCAACAGGGCTGGACGCAGCATATATGCGTCGGCGAAACAGAACAACGACCCACCCGAGCTATGCAAATTGTTCGTGACTGCACCGAACTTATAAACTCAAACTAAATAGAGACTTCGCGTATGCTTCTGTAGAAGTCATGAGCGAATGAAGACCGTTATTGAAGTGTATTACATCGTACTTTATAACAGTGGCGGAGAGGGGGGGATTCGAACCCCCGGTGGAGTTGCCCCCACACAACCTTTCCAAGGTTGCACCATCGACCACTCGGACACCTCTCCAGTCGTTCAACATTTGCGACGTCATTGGTGCCAGAGGAGGGACTCGAACCCTCACGTACTCACGTACGGCAGATTTTGAGTCTGCTGCGGCTGCCATTACGCCACTCTGGCTCTCTATGCCTCATGGAGCGGGCGAAGGGAATCGAACCCTCGTAGCCAGCTTGGAAGGCTGGAGCTCTGCCATTGAGCTACGCCCGCTTTCGGCAAATGTTTAGACAATAGTATATCATTTTCCGTTTCGCTTTTCAATGGCGTTTTCAAACAAAATTTACTAACACATTTCTAACAATAAAATAGTATAATATTAAGACTTGAAACAACCAACCAAAATACATTTATGAAAGATATCCTAACGATTGTTTTGACGGTAGCGGGCGGTCTCGGTACATTCCTCCTCGGCATGAAACATCTCTCCGAAGGTCTTCAGGCCGTCAGCGGCCGAGGTCTCAAGAAGTTCATGTCGCTTGCGACAACCCACCGCCTGGCAGGTGTTGCGACAGGATGCGTCTCGACGATCATCGTACAATCATCCTCGATCATCACCGTCATAGTTGTGGGATTCGTGTCATCCGGGCTTCTGAACCTGACCCAGGCGATCAACGTAATCATAGGCTCCAACATCGGAACTACGACTACCGCATGGCTTATCGCGTTCGTTCCCAGCGTCGGGCTGCTGGGCCTTTCCGTAATTGCCGTCGGCGCGATTCTCTACTTCTTCATCAACAAGGAAACGGCCCACAACATCGGTCTCGCCCTTATGGGCCTCGGCTTCGTCTTCATGGGACTTCACTGGATGAAAGAAGGTCTCGAGCCGATCAAGCACAATGACGCCATTCTTGAGATTTTCAGATCTCTCGACGCAGGCACGGTCTCCGGTCTCCTGAAATGCTTCGTCGTGTCTTTGGTGTTCACCGCCGTTGTCCAGAGCTCCGCCGCGACCACGGCAATCGCCATGGCCTTGCTGACCGAAAACATCATTACTTTCGAAACTGCGGCTGCGACCGTTTTCGGCATGAACATCGGCACAACCGTAACCGCATGGCTCGCCGCCTTCAACAGCACAACTGAAGCCAAGCGCGCCGCGACAGCCCATACCCTTTTCAACATCGTAGGTACGCTCATCTTGATGCCGCTGTTCATCCCTGTAATGATTCCCTCGACATTGCACTTCTTCCCGGAGCTCGTCAAAGGCATCCCCGCCAAAGGCGCGTCGCCTGAAGAGCTGAAAACCTATGCGAATTCGGCCACGGCCGCCATGGCCGTCATCCATACGGCATTCAACATTGCGACAACCCTAATCTTCCTGCCTTTTGTAAAGCAGTTTGCATCATTCGTCTCCTGGATGGTGCCCGCCAAGGCCAAGGGTTTCGAGCAGACCAAGCTTACCTACATCGACAAGCACGTCAAGCTCTCGCCCCAGATCGCCTGCGAACAGGCGTTCCGCGAAGTCCAGTTCATGGCGACGAGCAACATCGAAATGATGACGAACGTCAGAAACGCCATCTCCGGAACGGCCGACGAGAACGAAATCGAGCACGTATTCCGCCGCGAAGACATTCTCGACCGCGTCCAGCAGGAAATCACGGAGTTCCTCGGACGCGTCATGACGACGCGACTCCCCTTGAATGTCGCCGACCAGGCTCGCGCCCTTTTGAGGATCACCGATGAGCTTGAGTCCATCTCCGACGCCGAATGCACCGTCGTCAAGGCCCTGAAGCGCTTCCGCGCCAGCGGCGGCGAATACGAAAACGACGCGAAGGATACGGTTCTCGACATCCATTCGCGACTTACCGCTTTTGCCGATTCCGTAAACGTCTCGCTCAAGGCGAGCGGAACCGAAATGGGCGTAAAGCCCGTCGCCAACGCCGACGAACTCTCCGAGGACATCCGCACCCGCGTGCGCGACGCGCGCCAGGCGGCGCTCTTGACCGTCGGCGACGCTCCGATGCGCACTCTCGCCCAGCTCGACATCCTGAACGCGTGCGACAGAATCCGCAGCTGCTACCTCAACATCTCCCAGACGGTCGCAGGCGGCAAGCACGTATAACCACGATATCCACGCACGGACATGCCCGCCGAATCGATTGTAATCATAGAAGACGATCCTGCGATCAGGAGCATTCTGTCGGTCGCCCTGAAAGGCGCCGGATTCACAATCATAAAAGAAGCCGAATCCGGCGATGAAGGCCTTAAGCTCGCGAAAGAGCTTAAGCCTTCTTTGATCTTGCTGGATCTGATGCTTCCCGGAACAGACGGATTCGCCGTATGCAAAAAAATACGCGAAAATCCCGAAACCGCGTCGACCCCCATCATAATGCTCACGGCGCGCAGCGAAGAGGAAGACATCGTCCGCGGCCTCGAATGCGGCGCCGACGACTACATGACGAAGCCGTTCTCGCGTCAGGTTCTGCTGGCGCGAATCCGCGCAGTCCTGCGCAGGCCGCAATCCCGGATGGCCGAAGCGGCCGCAGATTTCGACGGGTTGACGATCAATGACGAGTCGCACAAAGTAACGCTCAAGGGCAAGACGGTAGATCTGACCGGCAGCGAATACCGCGTTCTTTCGCTGCTTCTTTCGCGCCCCGAGCGCGTCTATACGAGGTCGCAGATCATCGACCTCACCCAGGACCCCGACAAGGCAGTAACCGACAGAGCCGTCGATGTCCAGATAGTCGGTCTTCGCCGGAAGCTCGGCTCGTGGGCCAACCATATCGAGACGATCCGCGGCGTCGGATACAGATTTCAACCCTAAAATCCCGTTATGGCATGCTGTTCAGCGACTCGATCCTAAGCTCCCCTTCAGCACCCGGCCTTATCCTCGCGGCGCTCATCGGGGCTGTGACCGCTGCCGCCATCCACTACTTTACGCGGCGGACAAAAGCGAAGCTCGCGCAGCTGGTCAGCGAACGAGACACGAAGGAAAAGCTTATCGAAGAAATGCGAAAGCTTGAAAAGTTCAGGCGCGATTTCATTTCCAACCTCACGCACGAAATCAGAACCCCGCTGACGGGGATACTTGGCGCGGTGGAGCTTCTCGGCGACGACGAATCCTTAAGCGTCTCCGACCGCGAGGAAATGCTCAAGATCCTCAAGAACGAATCGATCCGCCTAGACAAGCTCGCTCAGGACATTCTCGCCCTGGCCCGGATCGAACATACAAGCGACGAAGCGAAACAGGCGTTCGCCGTATGCAATCTGGCAGACGTGATCAACAATGTATTCACCATAATGAAGCCCAAGGCGGCGACAGCCGGTGTCGGGCTCGTGCTCATCAAAAACGAGAACGTCAAAACCGCATGCGATGCGACGCTCCTTGAGGAGGCTCTGCTCAATCTCATCGAGAACGCCCTTCGCTATTCCGGATCTCTGACGATAGAGCTCTCCCTGGAATCGGCCGGCGGGCACGCAAGGATCACGGTTGCCGACAAAGGCGTCGGGATCGAAAAGAAGCACCTTCCTCGACTCTTTGAACGTTTCTACCGCGTAGACAAGGCGCGGAGCCGCGAAAAAGGCGGAACAGGCCTTGGGCTCGCCATCGTAAAGCACATTGTCCAGCTGCATGGCGGCGAGATATCGGTAACATCCGCCCCCGGAGCCGGCTGCACTTTCACGATCGTCTTATAGCATAGACCGCCATTCCGGCCAGCCGCAATCAAACCATCGCCGCCAGTTCGGAGAACGAGGCGATATTGACGGTGGATTTCGCGCCATTAAGGATGCCGATGCCGAATTCGCAGAATGCGCTCTTCACTCCTGCGTTGTTGGCGCATTCGATGTCGGTCCAATTGTCGCCCACCATCCAATCGTCGGGAGTAAGCGTATGGCCCATCTTCTCGGCGCACATCCTCAAAGGAAGAGCGCTCGGCTTCATTTCGGGGCAGTCTCCGCCCGCCACTATCGCGGGGCCGAAGAACTTCTTTATACCCAAATGTTCCAGAACAGCGTGTGTAGCGAACGCGGGCTTCGCGGTATTTACGCCTAAAAGCCAACCGCGTTCAGCGAGCGTCTCGAGCGTCTCCATGACGCCCGGATAGAGCGTCACGAGCTGGGTCGCATGCTCGCCGTAATGCGACATGAAAATGCGCCAGAGATCTTCAATCTCTCCGGCGCGCTCGGGGATGGCGTTGGCGAGCAGGTGACGCGCGCCAAGGCCGATATGGATTATAATTTCTTCTTCTGGCCTCTCGGCGAGACCTAAATCGCGCCGGGTATGGTTGACGGTCGCGCACAGATCCGCTTTGGTATCCGCGAGCGTACCGTCAAGATCGAAGAATACAGCCTTCGCCATTGTCGCCTCAGCGGCCGACGGCCTTGCGGTAGCGGGCGATGAGCTGATTCGTCGAAGCGTCGTGCTTCATCGAAGGCTTCTTCGCGACAAGGTCGCTGAGAACGCCCTTCGCGAGGACCTTGCCGAGCTGGACGCCCCACTGATCGTAGCTGTAGACGTTCCAGATTACGCCCTGAACGAAAACCTTGTGCTCGTAGAGGGCTACGAGCGCACCGAGCGTCTCGGGCGTGAGCTGATCGGTTAAGAGCGTATTCGTGGGCTTGTTGCCCTCGAAGGTCTTGAACGGAATGAGCTTCTTCTCGACGCCCTCCTTGGCGCATTCCTCGGCCGTCTTGCCGAACGCGAGAGCCTCGGTCTGGGCGAAGAGGTTGGCCATGAGCTTGTCGTGGAGATCGCCGACGGGATTGTGGGTCTTCGAGCAGCCGATGAAGTCGCAGGGAATGAGGTGGGTGCCCTGGTGGATGAGCTGATAGAACGAGTGCTGGCCGTTCGTGCCGGGCTCGCCCCACTCGATTGGACCGGTCGTGTATGTGACGGCCTCGCCGTTCTTGTCGACGCACTTGCCGTTCGACTCCATATCCATCTGCTGGAGATAGGCGGGGAAGCGCGAAAGATACTGGTCGTAAGGCAGCACGCAGTAGCTCTCGGCGCCGTAGCCGTTATGGTAGAGGATGCCGAGAAGCGCGAGAATGACGGGCATGTTGCGCTCGAAGCGGGCCGTGCGGAAATGGCGGTCCATCTTGTAGTAGCCCTTCAAGAGCTTCTTGTAGTTGTTGCGGCCGATGGCGATCATGAGCGAAAGACCGATCGCCGAGGGGAGCGAGTAGCGGCCGCCGACCCAATCCCAGAAGCCGAACATGTTCTTGACGTCAATGCCGAAATCGGCGACTTCCTTCGCGGCGGTCGAGACGGCGACGAAGTGCTTCGCCACGGCCTTCTTGGAGCCGAGCTTCTCGACGAGCCACGCCTTGGCGGCCTCGGCGTTGGACATCGTCTCCTGGGTGGTGAACGTCTTGGACGCGACGATGAAGAGCGTCTGGTCGGCCTTGACTTCGCGGAGCGTCTCGGCGAGATGGGTCGAGTCGACGTTGGAGACGAAGAAGAACTTCATGTTGCGCTTGGTGTAGGGCGTGAGCGCGAGATTGGCCATTACGGGACCGAGGTCGCTGCCGCCGATGCCGATGTTGACGACATACTTGATGCGCTTGCCGGTAAAGCCCTTCCACTTGCCGTTGCGGATCGTGTCGGAGAAATCCCCCATCGCCGCGAGAACCTTTCTCACGCCGGGCATGACGTCCTTGCCGTCGACCTTGATCTTCACCTTGGCGTCCATGTTGCGAAGAGCGGTGTGAAGAACGGCGCGGCCTTCGGTGGCGTTGATCTTCTTGCCCGTGAACATCTTCTCAATTTCGGCCTTGAGATCGGACTTCTCGGCGAGCTTGACGAGAGCCTTCATCATTTCGCGGTCGATGCGGTTCTTGGAATAGTCGAGGAACCAGCCGGCCGCCTCGAGCGAAAACTTCGCGGCGCGATCGGGATCTTCGGCGAAGTATTCCTTGATCGTCTTGTTCTGATTCTTGTCGATGAGTTCATCGACCTTTTCCCAGGCTTTTGCGTCCATTTTTATTCTTCTTTCTTTAATTTATTGTTAGATTCACTGATTCTGATATGTTTATACGTTATACACCATAAACGTTTATGATTTCAACAACCCCGATTTAAGGTTTCATGTGGTCAAGCGCTCAAAAAATGCGGATCCTCTGCAATGCACTTCGCGGGACACTTCGCGGCGATCTGCGAATCTGTCGGAGGATTGGAGTAGTTTACGCTCGCAAGAAACCCGTTGAAGATGAAGTGGCCGGCCTCCTTGCCGCCGGAATTCTTCTCGCAAAGGCGACAGCCGATGCACCCGACTCCGCAGACCTTGCGGACTTGAGGCCCCTTTTCGGGATTGTTGCACAGTACATGCATCATCGCGGAAGCGGGAACAAGGGCGATCACCTTCTTGGGGCATACTGAAACACACTTGCCGCATCCGATACAGAGACGCTTGTCGACCTTCGCGAGGCCGTCGACAATCGTGATCGCCGACTTGGGGCATACGTTCGCGCAGGCACCGTAGCCCAGACAGCCGTAAGCGCAGCCCTTGTCGCCGCCGGCGGTCGCCGCCGCTACATTGCAGTCGCAGATGCCGTTATAATCGCCGACGCGAATCGCCTCGGAGCGCGACCCGCAGCACTTGACGACGGCGACGCGCTTTTCGGTAGCGGACGCCTCGACGCCGAGAATGGCAGAAATTTCGGCGGCGCCGTCAGATGTTATCGCCGCGCAGGCACCGAGCGGCGCCGTACCGGCGACAAGCGCGCGCGCATAACCGTCGCACCCGGGAAAGCCGCAGCCGCCGCAGTTCGCGCCTGGCAGAGCGGCCGTGATCATGCCGATTCGCGGGTCTTCGCGGACGCTTAAATACTTGTCGGCCAGAGCGAGCGAAATCGCCGCGACAAGACCGACCGACGCAATACAGACAACTGCTATCAACATTTCAAAATCCTCGGTAAGAAATCAATAGGGAGGTGTCACGAGCCCCGAAAAGCCCATGAACGCAAGCGAGAGAAGCCCGCCCGTGATGAGCGCCAGCGCAATGCCACGGAAGCAGCGCGGAGGATCCGCATGCTCGAGCTTTTCGCGCATGCCGGAGAAAATCACGAGCGCAAAGCCGAAGCCGAGCGCAGCGGCGAACGAAAAGAACACCGACTCCCCGAAACCGGAGCCTTGCTTGCAGTTGATTTCGGCCGCGCCGAGAACGGCGCAGTTCGTCGTAATGAGCGGAAGGAAGATGCCGAGCGCCGCATGAAGCGGCGGCAGAAAACGCTTCATCGCAATATCGATAAACTGAACGAGCGAGGCAATCACCAGAATGAACGCGAGCGTATGAATGTAATCCAGACCATTCGGCTGCAAGAGCCAGTGGTCGAGGCACCATGTAACCGCCGAAGCGACCGTCATGACGAAGATGACCGCTCCCGACATTCCGAGGGCCGTATCCATCTTCTTGGATACGCCCAGGAATGGACAGCACCCAAGAAAGCGGCTCAAGACAAAATTGTTCACGAGAACCGCGCCGATCAATATTATCAGATAATAACTCATATCTATATTATACAACAAAAACCGTCCGGAATGTCAATCCGTACAGGCGAACGTCGCATCAGGAAAGAATGCTTTTAAGAGTATTCCCGGCACCGCCGGCCAAAGCGTTCTTGAGAAGTTTAAGCACAATTCCCCTCTCGTCGGCAGAAAGCGACGCGAAACTGTCGAACTTCGCCGAAAGCTCCACCGCGGCCTTGTCGAAGCGCTCGCGCTCCTTGGAATCGTCATCTTCGTCGAAGGGATAGCTCTGTTCGTGAATCCAGTTGCCGATGAGCTCGGCCGCCCTGTCTTCCCCGCGAGCCGCAAAATGGGCCTTCAAAAGTTTCTTCGCCTCGTCGAGATGGTTGCGGACCTCCACGTTGAGCTCATCCATCACAAGCGCATTCTCGGCAGCAAGCGCGGGGAAGCGCGGCGAAACGAGATACGCGGTGAAACTCGCTCCCTGGGAACGGACGGACGCCGGCATTTCGTGGAGCTGGAAGCCGTCGGTCCCCGCGAGCACCAGGCGGCCGGAACCCACAAACTTGCGCTTCCACTCAATGACTTCGAGCTTGGCCTCCACGCCGCTCTTAAGCGTAAACTTGTAGTCCGTGACCTTCTTCTGGACAATGACGGGCGTCACGGGCAGACCGTTGAAGTAGATCCTTACGTCGGGATAGCTCTTGAGGTAAAGCGCGAACTTGGACGCGAGAGACTGGACCGTCTCGGCCGTATTGAGAAGGCTGTCGCAATTGACGCGGGCGTTGGAAATGTAGACTTCCGTGCCGGTGGCGGGACCCGCCCCGTTGACGGCCTCGAGAGAGAACACTCCCGGATTTTCAAGCTCGCCCGAAATCTTGTACGAGAGAAGCTCACCCCCGATTCTTACCGTAGTGCGCCATTCGACGCGAGAGCCGAGCGCAAACGCCTTGAAACGGCCGCGGCCATGACGACCGTGAAGCCTGCGCTTGAGCACCTCCGTGCCGTTGCCGAGCCTCTTCCAGCTGCCGCCGAGCGAACCGAACGTGGAATCAGCCTTCAACACGTCAATCCCAAGGCCGTCGTCGGAAATGCGAAGGGCCTCGACTGCGCCGAGCGCATTCGTTATGAGATCGATGCGAACCTCCTTCGCGTCGGCATCGAGCGCATTCCAGACCAGCTCCTCGATGGCAGAGGTCGGCGCCGCCTTCGAAAGCGACGCGATATGATCGGCCTGCGCCTGTACGTATATCTGCTTGCTCATAAGTCAATATCTCCGTCTTCCTTGACCTTTACCGCTTCGCTGCCGGCGGCAGTGACCTTCTCGATCCTGAGGCGAATCGACTCGAGATCCTTCTGGCATGTTTCAACCAGCTTGCGCCCTTCCTCGAACGCCGTGATCATTTCGTCGAGATTCATCTCACCGGACTCCATCTTTTTGACGAGCCCTTCAAGTTTTGCGAGGTTGTCTTCGAATTTCATAATGTATTATTGAAGTGTTGAGAAAAATGTCATCTGTCCGGGCAGCTCCGAAAGCTTCTTTCTCGGGCGGCGGACGACTTTCTGAGGGGCGTTGACGTCGATTTCGTTGGCCTCGAGATTCTTGAGGATCTGGGCGGCGCGATCGACGACTTCACCGGGAAGGCCCGCCATGGCGCCGACGTGGATGCCGAAGCTCTTCTCGGCGACGCCCGGGACGATTCGCCGCAGAAAGACGACCCGGCCTCCCTCGTCCTTGACCTTGACGGTATAGTTCTTGACGCCCGCCAAAACGTCGGCCAGATCGGTAAGCTCGTGGTAATGCGTCGCGAAAAGCGTCTTCGCCCTCGAACCGGCCTTGCCGTGAAGATACTCTGCGACGGACCACGCGATCGAAATCCCGTCGAACGTCGAGGTGCCGCGGCCGATTTCATCGAGAACGACGAGAGAGCGGGTTGTGGCGTTGTTGAGAATGTTCGCGGTCTCCTGCATCTCGACAAGAAACGTAGAACGCCCGCGTGCGAGATCGTCGCCCGCGCCGATACGCGTAAAGACGCGGTCGAGAACACCCATGCGCATCGAGCCCGCCGGGACAAAGGACCCCATCTGCGCCATGATCGCGATCGTCGCCACCTGACGGATGTAAGTCGACTTGCCCGCCATGTTAGGCCCCGTAATGAGCATTATCTGATCGGTCGACGAATTAAGAAACGCATTGTTCGGAACGAAAGGCTCGGCGTCGGGAAGCTGCTCGATGATCGGATGGCGCGAATCGGTCATCTCCAGGACATCGGAATCGTCGACGACGGGCCTTACGTAGCCGGACGCAAGCGCCCTGTCGGAAAAAGCGAGTATGGCATCAAGCTCGCCGAGCGCAAGCGCGCTCGTCTGGATCTCGACCGTACGCAAGGCGATCTTCTCGAGGATCTCCCTGAAAAGCCTCTGCTCTATCGCGATGGCGCGGTCTTCTGCGCCCAGGATCTTGCGCTCGTATTCCTTGAGCTCCGCAGTCGTATAGCGCTCGCCGGTGGTGAGCGTCTGTCGGCGCTCGTAATCGTCGGGCGCCTGGGATACCGAGCCTTTCGGGATTTCGATTACATACCCGAAGGTAGAGACATGCTTGACCTTAAGCTTGGCGATTCCTGTCCGCGCCTGTTCGCGCGCCTGGAATTCCGCGAGATAACGCTGGGTCTCGGTCGCGATCGAACGAAGCTCGTCAAGTTCGGTATTGAAGCCCGACGCGATAAAACCGCCGTCGGCGAGCATCACGGGAGGCTCTTCGGCTATGGCGCGGTCGATAAGCTCCACTATCTCGTCTTCGGTGCTGAGACGCGAAGCGACCGAAAACAGCGAGCATGACGACTTGATCGCGGGAATCGGCCTCAACGAAAGCGCTAGCGCTTTCAGATCGCGCGGATTGGCGCGCATGGAGTCAACCTTCTGGACAAGCCGCTCAAGATCGCGCACACCGCCCAGCAAACGGCGCAAGTCGGTCAGGAGCAACCTCTCCTTTACGTAGAGGCCGACGGCGTCAAGACGCTGATTCACATCGGCGGCGCGGGCGAGCGGGCGCGAAATCCAGTTGCGCATCGTGCGCGCCCCCATCGGCGTTCTGGTGACATCGAGAACGCCGAGCAGCGTCGCCCCCTTCTGGACGTCGCCGTAAGGCAGGAGCTGGAGATGGCGGATCGTCGAACTGTCGAGAACGAGCGCATCGCCAGAATCCATGATCCTCAAGGAGCGGACATGGGCGAGGGAATGGCGCAGGGTCGAGCCGACATAATAGATGAGCGCACCGGCGGCGCTTACCGCGTCGCCCTTGCCGTCGAGCCCGAAACCGTCGAGCGACAGAACCTTGAAGTGTCGCGTCAGGTTGTCGTATGCCGCCTCGGCCGAAAAGGTCCAGCTCTGAATCCTGGTGGCACCTGCGAACGCTTCGCCGCGAGACGAAAAATCCTCTTCGTCCGAAACGATCAATTCGGCGGGACGGTAGCGCTCAAGCGCCTCTTCGAGCTTGTCGACCGACTTTAACGTCTCGACGCCAAATTCACCCGTCGAGAGATCGAGAATCGAAATCGCGAGCCCCGAGACGGAGGCTATGTAGTTGTTGACCGTCTCGTCCAGAAGCCCGTCCTCCGTAACGGTGCCGGGCGTGACGATGCGCGTAATCTCGCGGCGGACGAGCCCCTTGGCGGTTTTGGGATCTTCAACCTGATCGCAGAGCGCCGCCGTCTTTCCTGCGCGGATCAGTTTCGCCAGATAGGAGTTGAGCGCATGGTGCGGAACCCCGCACATCTGCTGGGCGCCGCGGCGCGTAAGGGTCGCGCCCAGAATCGGGGCCGCGACAACCGCGTCCTCGCCGAACATTTCGTAGAAGTCTCCGAGACGGAACATCAAAATCGCGCCTTCAGGTATCTCGCGCTTCAGCGCAAGATACTGTCTCATCATCGGTGTTAGCTGCTCAGCGGACATGTTCGTAATTATTCAAGTTTCGATTTCTGGCGCGGATCGAAAGCGTCTCTCAGGCCTTCTCCGACGAAAACCGTCAAAAGCATCACGATAAAGAGAGCCGCCGCCGGGAAGAAAATAAGCCACCAGGACGACGGATCGGCCTGAGCCTGCTTCAAAAGCTCGCCGCAGCTGGGCGTCATGGGAGGAAGCCCGAAGCCGAGGAAGTCAAGCGCCGCCAAGGACCCTATCGCGCCCATCAGCAGGAACGGGAAGAGCGTGATCAGCGGCGTCAGAGCGTTGGGGAGGACATGGCCAAAGATGATGCGCCACGCCGAAAAGCCCTGGCATTTCGCAGCCTCCACGAATGTACGCGACCTCAAACGGAAAAACTCCGCGCGCATATAATACGAAACGGCGATCCAGTTGAAAATCGCATAGCAGAAAAGAAGAATTCCGAAGCTGCGGCCGAGAGTGTCCCCGATGAAGATCATCACGTAAAGAAACGGCATCGCGCTCCAGACCTCCGTAAAACGCTGACAGATGACATCTATCCAACCGCCGAAATACCCCTCGACAGAGCCGATGACAAGCCCTATGAGCATTCCGGAAAATGCAAGGACGAGCCCGAAGTTCAGTGCGATGCGCATTCCGTGAATCACAAGCAGCAAAACGTCTCGTCCCGAATTGTCAAGCCCGAACGGATGCTTCGGACAGGGAGCGAACGGATAGCTGACGCAAGTCGCCGGACACTCGACGATCTCCACCGCCGGTTCGGCCTTGGGATCGAGGTAGTAACGGGTATAATCCTCACGTTCCTTCCTGATTACGTTATACTCGCCTGCAAAACCTTCAAGCGCCGCGCTCAAGCCCTTTTCGCCGTTTATTTCCGCCAAGACGCTCTCGGGTCCCTCGAATCCGTACACCTCACCGTCTTTGCCCACATTGAAGCGAGCGGTCCTGACGTCGTACACCTCCTTGAAGGTAGGCTTCAGGAACTGCTCCAGAGAAGACGGATCGACGGGCTTGATGTCATCGACGCTCACGAACAAATTCACAACCTGACAGAAAACATAAATGACCGCCAATGCGATAAGCGAATACCAGGCTCTTTTTATGCGCTTGAATGCGCGAAAGCGTTTTTTGGTCAATGGTGAAAACATGGATTATTTCCTAGAAAAATCTATCCTGGGATCGATTACCATATACAGGATATCGGATATCAGGTTTCCTACAAGCTGGAACGTCGCAGTCAACGACAGCAGCGCCAGAAACACGGCGTAATCGCGGCCGACAAGAGCCTCCCACGACAGACGGCCCATTCCCGGAATCTCAAAGATCGACTCGATGATGATCGAGCCGGCAAAAAGAAGCCCGATCATAGGGCCGATTCCCGTAGCGATCGGAATCAGCGAATTGCGGAACGCATGGCCCCAGATGGCGCGGCGGCGCGAACCGCCCTTTGCGATCACCGTGCGCACATAATCGGCGGAAATCTGATCAAGAAGAGAATTCTTCATCAGCAGAGTCAGCATCGCGAACGAACCCGCGACGTAGCAGCAGATCGGCAGGAACATGTGCCAGGCCCTGTCGCAGAACCACGTCCAGAATGTAGGCTCCTCGAGAAACTCGCTGGAGGTCCCCCCGAGCGGAAACACGTCCCAAAGCCCATCCACGGTTCCGCAGAAAAGCGCCTTCAAAGCCATGCCGAGCGCGAAGCTCGGTATCGCATACGAAACAAACACGACAAGACTTGAAAACGCATCGAACGCCTGACGATGCTTGAGCGCCTTCATGATGCCCAGAGGGATGCAGATCAGATACGTCAACAAAAAGGCGGTAAGCCCAAACCAGAGCGAAATCGGAATGCGGCTCTTGATCCGCTCCCACGCCGTCTTGTTGGGATAATTGTACGAATGGAGATTCATGCCCATGCGATTGGTCACAAGCCAATCGTAATACTGCTCATATATCGGCTTGTCGTATCCAAACTGCTCCTTCAGCTGATTGAGCTGCTCTTCGGGAAGACTTGCGCCGGCGGCCTGGGATGACGCCGTAACCTCGCCTCCGCCGCCCATGCCGCGCATCTTCATTGTCATTCTCTCGACGGGACCGCCGGGAAGAAAACGGGTCAGGCAGACACAGGCAAACGTAATGCAGAGGAATGTCGGGATTATGAGCAGAAGTCGCCTGGCGATATAGGCCAATTTATCCATTCTTCCCCTCCGTATCGGAATTCGCCTTGGCTTTCTCGGCAGCCCAGAGGGCCTGCCTGGCGACGCCGAGCATCAACGCGGCATCATCACGCGAAAAGACGCCCCGGGAAAAGACCCTATGGAACCCCTGCATGAAATGATCGGTCTGCTCCGGCTTCATGAAACCGATTCCGCAGAGCATGTTCGCCCAGTTCTTCATGAGCTGCATCTTCTGGGCCTGAACGGCAGGCGGCGCCTTCTCGTGCGGCGGCTCGTAGCGGCCGGACGCCGTAAAAAGCTCGTAGCAGGTAATCAACACCGCCTGTGAAAGATTGATTGATGTGTACCCTTCGTCGACCGGTATCCTGACAAGATGGGTGCACTGGGCGACCTCTTCATTCAAAAGACCCTTGTCTTCGCGGCCGAAGACTATCGCGACCTTGCCTTGGGCGGCAAGGGCGAGGATGTCTGCGGCGCAATCACGCGGCGCCTTGACGTGCTGGCGGTAAAGACCTTCGCGGGCCGTCGTTCCGACGACGGCGATGCAATCGGCGACAGCCTCCTCGAACGTCGCGAACTCCTCGCGGGAATTCATGACATCGGTCGCGTGGACAGCCATGCGCTCACCCTCGTCCCATGAGTTCTGGAGATTGGGGGCGGCCAAACGCAGATGCCTTATGCCCATATTGGCCATTGCGCGGCACGCCGAGCCGACGTTGCCGGTATAGAGAGTGCCTACAAGAACGACGCAGATGTTATCGAGGGGATTCATCTTAAAGGACCGCCTTCCGAGCCCTCGCTCAGGACTCCGTTGAAAACCAGAAGATAATCGTTGCCCTGCTCGTTGATGAGATAGACCGAGCATGATGTCCCGTTGGCGTGAAAGAGCCATTTCTCATTGGACGACTTGTACATCGTGCCGGTGCGCAGCATGTTCATGCATTGATAGCCGGTAAAGCTGCCGCCGTCGGGCAGCACCACCTTGACGGCCAGCTTTGACGACATGTCAATGGTCTTGCCGTTGACGGGAGAGACAAACTGCGTTTTGTGCTCCTTCACGAGCTGGCCGTATCTCACGGTTATGAGATTGCCGTCCTCGTCGATAAAACTGTTGGTCTGCATCACCTTGAAGGAATTGCAGCCCGCAAACGCGGCAAAAAGCGCAATCAGAGCGATAATTCTTATTTTCATAACGCGGAAAGTTTCTTTGCTACAAGGCCGCCGACGATCTTGGGGTCGGCCTTACCCTTCGAAAGTTTCATGACCTGGCCAACGAAGAATCCCGCTGCGGCCTTCTTGCCGTTCTTGAAGTCTGCGACAGGTCCGGGGTTTGCGGCAATCGCCTGATCGACGAACGCCTCAAGCGCCGAAAGATCGCTGACGGCGCCGAGCCCGCGCTCCTTCACGATGGCTTCGGGATCGCCGCCCTTCTCGAAAATCTCGGGAAGAAGCTCCTTGAGCGTCGGGCCGTTGATCGTGCCGGCCGCCGCGAGCTTAACCAGTGACGCAAGAGCCTCAGGCTGCATCGCGCACTCGGAAATCGTCTTGCCCGTGGCGTTGATAAGCGCCATGACATCGGACATGAACAGATTGCACAAAGCCTTTGCGGTCTTCTTGTCGAGCCCCTTCGCGGCAGCCTCGAAATAATCCGCGTTGACCTTGTGCTGGGAGAGGACCTCGGCATCATATTCGGCTATGCCGTAATCCTCGATCATGCGGTTGCGCCGCGTCTCGGGCTTCTCCGGAAGAAGAGACTTCCACTCGGCGATAAGTTCTTCGGAAAGCTCAACAGGAACAAGATCCGGCTCGGGGAAATAACGGTAATCGTGAGCGTTCTCCTTGGTGCGCATCGAGGCGGTCTCGAGAGCCTCGGCATCCCAGCGGCGCGTTTCCTGCACAATCGGAATCGAACGGATCACGCACTCGCGCTGGCGGCGGGCCTCGTGAAGAAGCGCGGCATGAATCCCGCTGAAGGAATTCATGTTCTTGATTTCGACCTTCGTGCCGAGCTTCGTCTCGCCGACGGGACGGATCGAAATATTGACGTCGCTGCGCATATTGCCCTCTTCGAGGTTGCAATCGGACACTCCGGCATAGACAAGAATCTCCTTGAGCGCCGTCAGATATGCGATCGCCTCATCTGCCGAAGAAATATCGGGCTCTGAAACGATCTCCATAAGAGGAGTACCACCGCGGTTGAAATCGACCCCGGAACTCGAAGCGTAGTGATTAATCTTCGCGGCGTCCTCTTCGAGGTGGATGTGGTTGATGCGGATGAACTTCTTGGTTCCGTCGGCGCGAGTGATCTCTACGCCGCCGCCGATGCAGAGAGGATTGCCGTTTTCGGAAATCTGGTAATCCTTCGCCATATCGGGATAAAAGTAGTTTTTGCGATCGAAGGTCGCATGACGGTTGATTTCGCAGCCAAGCATGAGTCCGCTCATCACCGTAAGCTTGATCGCCTCCTTGTTCATCACAGGCAAGGCACCCGGATAGCCCAGGCAGACAGGGCAGACATTCGTATTCGGTTCGCATCCCGTTTTAAGGAGGCAGCCGCAAAACATTTTCGTGTTGGTTTTAAGCTGGACATGAGTCTCCAGCCCTATTGTATTTTCAAATTCCATATCTCTGTATTATAGCAAAAACTCTGCGTTTTATGCAATTTTTTCGGCGCTTAACATACGGTTGAATTATTAAGCGCGCACACCGCATCACAGTGTGCGCGCCAGAGTGAGCCTAAGCATAAAAAGGCGCATGGCGATGCGGCAAAACTCAACCGGCTACGCCTGTTGCGTTCCAGCAAAATCTTACCGCGTCATCGATACCGTCGAGTTCGACGACCTTCGTCTGGACGACGGGAAGCGTCTCGAGCTCGGCGAAACTGGGCGGAGGATTTTTAAGAACATCCGCGCCGAACGCCCTTTCGCAGGTCTCGGGGAATTTGTAGGGTGTCGCGGTTGCGGCGACGACGAGCGCATTATCGCTCTTCGGATATCCGAGAGCGCGGGCCACCGCCGTCGCGACGGCCGTGTGGGGATCGAGCTCGTAGCCGCACTTCTCGCGCATACGGCGCATCTCGGCCTCGGTCTCCTCGGGCGTTGCGACACCGCCTTCAAACTCGGCGAGAAGTTTCGCCTTCGCCTTGTCGTTGAGCTCGTAGCGGCCCTTGACGGTGAGATCGTTCATGAGGCGCTCGACCTCGGCGCCGTCGCCGTCGTTCAAAAGCCACAAAAGACGCTCTACGTTCGACGACTTTCTGATATCCATTGAAGGAGAATTTGTTACCGTGAACTTTTCACCCGGATCGTAAACGCCCGTCTTCACGAAACGCGCGAGAACATCGTTTACGTTGGATGCGCAGATGAACTTACCTATCTTCGCGCCCATCATCTTAGCGTAGTAAGCCGCGAGAATGTTGCCGAAGTTACCCGACGGAACGACGACATCGAACGTCTTGCCGTTGAGCTTCGAGCCTGCAAGAAGATAGTACGCAATCTGCGGAATGAGGCGACCGGTGTTGATCGAATTGGCGCTCGAAAGCGTAACGCCCGCGGCGGATGCTTCCGCGGCGATCGCCTTATCGGCGAAAATACGCTTCACCGCCGCCTGGGCGTCGTCAAAGTTGCCCTTAATAGCGACGGCATGAACGTTCGCGTCGGCGGGCGTCGTCATCTGGAGACGCTGGACGCGAGAAGTTCCGACGTTGGGATAAAATACGAGAACCTCCGTCCCGTCGACACCGGCAAAGCCCTGCATCGCGGCGGAACCCGTATCGCCGCTCGTCGCGGTGAGAATAAGAACGCGCTTGCCGCCGGCGGCATGCTTCATGAAAACGGGGAGCATTGAAAGAGCGACATCCTTGAACG
This sequence comes from Kiritimatiellia bacterium, assembly GCA_045656285.1. Classification (GTDB taxonomy): domain Bacteria; phylum Verrucomicrobiota; class Kiritimatiellia; order RFP12; family UBA1067; genus UBA1067. The sequence continues at coordinate 14,171 of JAZOQY010000030.1, read as the reverse complement.
CGCCCGTCTTGCCGTGGAAAAGCTCGAGAATATGCATCGAATCGGCCTCGACGAGCGGAGTCGCATCATCGGCCGGGAAGCGCGAAAGAAGCCTTTTGACGGCATCTGTGCGGACCTCTGCGGGAAGATCGTCGAAAAGACGCGCAAGGACAAATTCCTCAGCCTCGCCGAGATCGGCGAAAACGGGAAGATTTTCTTCCTTCGTCACTACGGAAGGAACGTAAAGACCTCCGTCGGGAGCGAGCCCCTGAAAGACGCTCTCTGCGGAATTAGCCTCGAAACCTTTTCTTGTGCTTACAAATTTCATTTTAAATCTCCGTTTTATTTTGAGAAAAGGAACTCGACGACATCGCCGTCTTGCATCTCATACGCCTTACCTTCAGGCCTCAACGCTCCCGCCGCACGGGCGCCGGATGTACCATTATATTTCACGTAATCGTCGTACGCGACGACTTCGGCGCGGATAAAGCCCTTTTCAAAATCGGTATGAATTACGCCCGCGCACTGCGGGGCCTTCCAGCCGCGCTTGAACGTCCAGGCGTGAGTCTCCTTTACGCCAGAAGTGAAATAGCTCGCCAGACCAAGCGTGTCGTACGCAAGTTTAATAGTGCGATCGAGCGAACTTTCAGTTAAGCCGTAAGAATCGAGAAACTCTTTAGACTCGGTTTCGTCGAGGCCCGCAAGATCGGCCTCCATCTGGGCGCAGATGACGACCGTCTGGCAGCCCTGCTTCGTCGCATATTCGCGAAGCGCCGCGACATGGGCGTTGTCGCCGCCCGTCACGTCATCTTCGGAAACGTTAGCGCAAAAAATAACGGGCTTGTCGGTCAGGAACCTCAATTCCTTCAGGACGGGCAGAATCGCGTCGCCCTCCGCTCGAGGGAACGAGCGAACGGACTTACCCTCTTCAAGATGCTTGAGAAGCGCTTCGCACGCCTCGGCCTCGGGACGGACGGTGGGCTTCGCCTGGGCTTCCTTTCTTACGCGCTCATAGCGGCGCTGAAGCTGCTCCATGTCGGCGAGAACAAGCTCCGTTTCGATGACCTCGGCATCGCCGACGGGATCGATCGGAGCCGACTTGTTGCCGCCTTCCTGAACGTGAATGATGTCGTCGTTTTCAAAGCAGCGCACGACATGGAGAATCGCATCGCATTCGCGGATGTTGGCGAGAAACTTGTTGCCCAGGCCTTCGCCCTTCGACGCGCCTTTGACGAGACCGGCGATATCGGTAAACTCGACCGTCGCACGGATAATCTGTGAAGTGCCGTCAATTTTAGCGAGCGCCTCAAGGCGCGAATCCTTAACCTCGACGATCGAGGAATTAGGCTCAATCGTACAGAACGGATAATTCTCGGCGGCAGCCTGTTGCTTCTTGGTTAACGCGTTGAACAAGGTCGACTTGCCCACATTGGGCAGCCCCACAATTCCTACAGAGAGACTCATTTTGATTCGGTTTCTTTAGTTGTGAATTTCCAATCTGGATACATCGTCTTCAGTTGGGTTTCATAAAATTTAGCGTCTACTATGCGATCTTCCTTAAGCGCGTTGACATAAAGTTTCTCAAGACGCGATATCGTATTCAAACGCATAAGAGTCAGTATGCGATCATCAGCCTCCCCTCTCAAGCGCTGGGAACGGTAAAGAGTACGCGAGGAACGAGGCTGTTCGAGGTCGTTTTCAGGAAGTTTTTTCTCGGCACCAGCAACGGTCTCTTCAGTTACATCAGCGGAATCCAGATCACGAATCGTCATTTCCGGGTGAAGAGCCCTTTCGCGTTCATCGAGTTCCATCTTGTATTCCGCAAGCTCGCGTTCCATTCGCGCTATGTCCATCAGGCGAAATTCATAAACTTTTCGCTCAGCAATGATCTTTTCGGATGCAAGTTTCTCCCTTTCAAGCTGATCAGCGGCCGCCTGAGCCTTTGCCGCTTCGGCCTCAGCAAGAATCTTAGCCTTGTCACGCTCGATTTTAGCCGCGTCAACCTTCGCTTTTTCTGCGGCGCGATTATCAGCAGCTTTCTTAGATTCTGCTTCGGCGCGAGCCCTATCTTCGGAGGCCTTAGCCGCATCAGCCTCGGATTTCTTTTTATTTTCTTCAGCGATACGCGCATCGACTTTTGATTTTTCTAACTGCAACTCCATCGCTTTGCGATTCTCTTCAGCCTTGCGCGCCGCAGTCTGCTCGGTTTCTAGTTTAGCCTTTTCAGCATTTTCACTGCTCTTGGCGGCCTTTTCGGCGCTCTTGGTTTCGCGTTCGGCGCTCTCGGCCGCAGCCAGATCACGCTGGGCCTTCGCGGCGTTGGCGTTGGCGATCTCGGTCTTTGAGTTTGTATGGACAACACCGAAGACACACGCGGCGATAACCGCGAGCGCAGAAAGAATAACGCTTAATGTCTTTATGTTCACTTTACATTCTCCATTTCAGCTTCGTTATCCAGCACCCATTGAGGAACTCGCTCTCCGCCGAACGCTTTACGCATAAAACGTTCGGACGTATTGTAGGAAACCTTACGGCGCGACGGCTTATCTAAACCGTGCTTTTTAAGAATTGCACGCTTAACAGGTATTGACGCGAGGAACTCTTCCCAAGTAATCGTCATTGAGAGACCTCCGACTTAAGCTTATTTAGCTCATCAAGAACCTTAAAATCAGGTAAAGCGGCTAATCTCTCAGCCTCATTCCAATCGAAATTCTCATCAGCTAATGCCGCGACCATCATCTGCCTAGCCGAAGCAACCGACTCTTCAGATTCCATCGCATAAAAAACGCGCTCTACTAAAGATAATTCAGGCGGAATCATTGAAACAGTACCATACGGAGTTTCAACCTTAGCGAAATCTTTATATGTTTCAGTTTCAACAATACCGAGCAAATCAACAAACAGCCCGCAAACCATCCAATTACGCCCAACGCACTTACCGCCTAACGGTTCAAGTATTTCTTTAATTAAGCGAAGGGAAGGAGCTTTTAATGAACGACGACAAAAATCTATATCACCGCTCATATAACCGCCGACTGTATAAAATTCAACAGCGCTACCTCCGACTACAACAAGCGGAATGCCACGCTTCATAAAAAGCGTTGTGATTACGCCTGAGAGCTTGATCGCACGAAGAAGCAAATCTTCGGTCGATTCAATATCAGCTCTGGCTGCGGCTATGTCGAATTCTATTGGCATTTATTACTTTTTAGTAGTCTCACCCGTTGAGTTTAAATCGTCTAAAAGCGCAGCGCCGTTAGAAGCCTCGACCTTCTCATTAGCCTTCTTTTCGTCTGCTTCGGCCTTCTTGATATCAGCTTCAGCCTTAGCAAGTTGTTTAGCGCGAAGTTCACCCGCCAACTTTTTAAGCGCCTCCTGACTTTTATCATCAAGCATCTGTTTTTCTAATTCCTTTTGATGTTCCTTATCAAGCTCTTCCTTATGCATCTTAATCCAAAGAGCACGCTCCTCTTCGGATAGTTTTTCAAGCTGCTTGGCGCGTTTGACCTTCTCCTGCTCAATGGCTATACGAGTCTTGCGCTCCTCATCCTGCTTCTCCCATTCATCCTTAAGGCGACGGAGCTGTTCCTTCTTCGACACGCCATCCGAAAGGTCAGACACCGACCAGCCGGCATCATCCCACGGATTGGGATCGGAAAGAGTATTCTTACGGCGGATTGCTTCAACCTTGGCTGCATCGGCATCATCAAGCACGTAAGGCGTCATGAAAATAAGCAGCTCCGCCCTACTTTCTGTCTTTTCAGTCGAACCGAAGAGCCACTTTCCGACATAAGGAATATCCTTAAGAATCGGAATTCCTTTTCCCGAATCGGCGAAATTCTTGGTTGTCAATCCGCCCAAAATTACGGACTGCTTGTTTTCAAGAATAATATCCGAAATCATTTTTCTGGTAACCAAAGTTTCAACATCCGTCGGCTCATAAGAAGTACCCTTCGGCTGCAACATGGATTGCTTCGACCCGAGCTGGGAATACTCCTCCGTTACATTGAGCATAACAGTTCCGTTCGGATTGATCTTCGGTTTGATCTTAAGCTTAATGCCCAAATCCTCCGCCTTATAATTGGGAGACGGTAATCCGCTACCGGCGTAACTTGAGGAAACGGCGGACCATCCGGTAAGGAACTGATAGGAAGACGTAGCCTCAATTTCAGCCTCTTTATTGTCAACGGTCATAACGATCGGCGAAGCCAGATACTTCGTCCGGCTGTCAGTCTTTGACGCCGTGATAATCGCGCTCAAGTCAAGCTTCTGCGAATGGACGAAATAATTAATGCCGGCTCCGGCGGGAGTAGAGACGACAGCATCCTTCGCCAACTCCATGGCGGTCGAGGAAGCAGTTGAATCTGTACCAGTTGAAGAACCTGAAGATGTTGAAGATCCCGCGCGCGGCGCCCCAGTACTGCCGCCACCAGCCAACCCGCTATTGAACATTCCGTTCTGTCGCTTAAGACCATGAAACCAATCGATACCGGTCTTAAGAGAATCGCTTAACGCCACTTCAATAATCACAGTCTCGATCAACACCTGGCTGAGCTTGATATCCATCGACTCGATAATCTTCTCAACGGTGGGAACGAGCTCCTTCTGGGTCATGACGACAAGACCGTTGATGCGCTTATCGGCGAGAACGACCGTATTATCTTTGGTGAGTTCACCGGCCTTCGCGTCGCCGGAGCGCTGATTGGCGGCTGTACGCTGAGTTGCCGTATTACGGTTCGCGGTAGATGTGCTGCGCGTTAAATTGCCGCTCGTTCCGCTGCGCGCCGCCTGATTCTGATTACCCTTGCTGGAGCTGGAGGAGGCGTTGCCGATAAGCTCGTTGATCATATCGCTTACATCCTCGGCCTCGGCGTACTTGAGGCGGTAGACCTTGACCTGGGTATCAGGCGTCGTCTCGACGTCGAGCTCCTTGATGACCTTGTCGAAGAAGTCCATGTTGGTCTTCGCGGTCACGACGATGAGCTTGTTGGAACGCTCGTCAGACATGATGAGAACCTTGCCGCGGATAAGGCCCCTGTCGGCGTCGGAAACGCTCGTCGTCTTCGACTCGACGTTAACAGGCTGAGCGGGCTGATTCGCGTTGGGCTGATTGGGGCGACGCAGCAGATTACCGTTATTGTTGGGCTGCATACGGCTGTAGCCGCCGGGGTACATCATCGGATATCTGTTGAACGGATAATTCCCCTGGGCGTTCCTCGCCGCGACGCCTTGATTCTCAAGCGCCTTTTGGGACTCCTGAACGATCTGCTCGAGCGCGACCTTTATCTCGGCTGCGGAGGCGTTGACGATCTGACGGACGAAAACGTTCTCGTTGACTGGAGTTCCGACATCGATCTGACGGGCGACTTCGCGCATACGGTTGATGTTCATGCGCGTATCGGTCACGAGAATCTTGCCGATGCGCTCATAGACGAGCAGCAACCCCTTCGGAGACTTGAGGCTCTCAAGGGCCGTCTTCGCCTCTTCGACCGGGATGTTCTTGAACGTAACGAAAATCGAAACGACCTTGTTGTCGTCGGGAAGCTCGGCATCTTCTTCGAGAATGAGCGGAATACCCTCCTGGCGAACCTTGTCGCGCGGCAGCGCACGGACGAACTTCTCGCCGTAGTTCTCCATGTGAACGCCGTTCATTTCGAGCGCTTCCTCGATGACGAATATCTGCTCCTCCTTGGTGAGCTTCTGGCCTGGAGCGGACTGGATCGTAATCATGACGGACTGAACGGCGGGATCTTTGAGAATGGTCCGCCCGACCAGCTGGGAATAGGCCTCGAAAACGATCTCTAGAGCCGCTTCCTTGAAATTCAAGTCGGAACTCGCCGACCCTTTCGCATCCTTGAGCGCTGCGACCTCGGCAGTTCCCCCGACCTTCGCGATGGTCTCCAGACCTCTGCCGCGCGTAATCCCGGTAAAACGCCTTGGCTCTTCAGCCGACGCGCTCGCCGCCAATGTCGCTAAAGCGACTATCGCAAATGAATTTTTTCTACTCATAAATTCAGCCTGCCTTTCACTGCTCCGATGTTTTGTACATACAGACAATCTTCATTTTACCTTTCAAAAAACCCTGGTTCTTCGCTATCGGCTTAAAATCCAGCGTCTGGACATCAAACAATCCTTTTTTGGATCCGCGAAGCTCATGAAGGAATTTTACGAGAGTCTCCATGGTGCCTTCCCAATCAACATCGAAAACGATACGCTCCATACTCTCCGCCGACTCGTCGTCTTCGCTCGGCTTGCTGCTTTCAGTCTTTTTGCCTTGTATCTTCAAATTGTTGGCGCTGGCGATTTCAGTGACCCTTCTCCACCACTTTGTCTCGGCTTCTTCGCCAGCCTCAAGCTCCGGTATGCGGGCGACTTCATCTTGATACTCGTCTTCCCAGTGCGACGACTTGGAAATAAGGTCGACTTCATTCTTGGTCGTCTCCTGCTCTTTTTTCAAGACATTCTTTGCCGCTTTCCGAGAGCCCGACTGCAAGAACCAGAATCCGACCGTCAAAGCATAAAGGATGAAAATCCCGACGCCGGTAAGAATGGCCTTTTCTTTAAGGGATATCTTGGCCATCACTCTTCCTCCTCCGGCGCTTTGAAATAACATTTGTCATAAGTGAATGTTATCGCATCATTTCGCTTCACGCAATTCGGCGTTTCGACCTTCTCGAAAAACATCGTCTCGTCTTCGTCATCTCCATTGACAAAACCGAGGGGAACTCTCGCAAGGTCGTCCTTAAATGTATTGGCGACATTGGTGACTTCTATCAGATCGCCGCCGACAACCTTGCCGGAAAATTTAAGCGCATCACCCTTCGTGTAGCTCCAGCTGTCCAATACGAAGTTTCCGGGAATCTTCGCAGCGACGACCCTCAAAGCCTCAAGCGCGCTTTTGTCGTAATTGGAGATGCTGCGCACCGCCTCCACCTGACTCTTCTTTTCGTTCACCTGGTCGTATCTGGCTTTATGGGCCTTGCGGATATCTTTCTGCTTGCCGGTCTGGTAATTGTAGTACTTGGGGACGCCTATGATAACCGCCAGCATGCCGAGCCATACAGCCAACGCGCCGATGAGAAACTTCTTGAACTTTGATTTGAATCTGGTCTCATGCAGAACTTCGCGCCATGAATCAGGCAACGCGTTGAGCGACGCCGGATCGCGCGAACGCTCAGCAACACCTGCAAGAAAATCGATCTCTTCGCCTATCTTTCGGACCGGAGCGAACTCTTCGATGCCGGGATCGGCAATCTCGCCGGCAACGACAATCTCACGCAGCGCAGCCGGCCCCGCGAACGATTCGGCCTCGATGAGGGAACGTAACGTTTCGCGCTTCAAGTCGTCGCCCAGCGATATCGCTCGAACGACAACCGGACAGTCGCCGTCGAGGACAAACATCGAAATGCAGGTCGCCCCGGCAATGAAAACGATTCTGCGGGAAGGCTCGGCGTCGATCCCCAGATTTGGCCACGCACTGCGCAACGCACCGAAAGCCAACGAGTCTATGCGCGTGACATTGAGCCTCTCGGCGTCCAGCGCTTCGGCGATGTCATCGGCAGACCCCTCGGGCAAAGCCGCCGCCAGAACGAAGCGCCCGTCTTCGGTTTCGCGTATCACTTCGTACGAGACGGTGATAGGCTCATCCGGAAAAGGCGACAGCGCCTTAAAGATTCCGGCAAGATAATCAGAGGGATCTTCTTGGAGTTCGGAGGGTATCTTTACGACTTTTACGAGCAAACGATCCAACGGAAGCGCCAGAACCGCTTCATTGCCACCGCTCCCCTTTACGGGCACGCTCAACTCGCCGTTTTCAAAAACAGCTATTTTTGAATCATCAGCCATTTAAGTCAGAAATCCTCCAACTGCTCCAATTTTCATCCCGATATTATAACATATCATGAGGTGGATATCAAAACCAAACGAAGAATGCGGCGCAGCCGTCATCGGCCTTTTTGAGGACAATCTTGCCGTCTCTCACCGGGGCCGCAATAGATTCGTAATCTCGCGTATGGTCGTGGACGCAGACCCATGTCTCGGCATCCTTCCCGACACCCTTGAGCTCAAGGACAATCTCCTTCTTGCCGCTGTGATAATCGACGACAAGGACTCCTTTGCGCGTACCCTCATGATTTCTGGCGGCCAGCGTCGTAATTCCGTCGACGCTCTCGGATTTGCAGATAACGGGAAGCGTGCGTATGAATTCTCCGAAATATTTAAGCCCGTAGTAAACCTTGTATTTTGAATAACTGTCCTTGTACCCCCACGCACCGGTGTGGCTGCAGCCGTAATAGTACGCCTGATCGAGCTTCGAGGTCTGAAACTTCGACAACAGCGTGAGATTGAAGCAGGAAGAGTCGATGCCGTTGTGCGAACCGGGCCCCGTCCAGACTTTCCTGCGAACCTCCGGGTCTGCGCTGCGCAGGGCGCCAAATCCGCCCGGACCCATATAATGCCATTCATTGATGATAAGTTCGCAATCCTTGAACCCGTACTCGTCGCAAAGCTTGCGCCCCTTCTCGATGGCATTCATCACCGTCGGCGGATGCTTCGTGTAATGATGCCACGAAATGAAGTCGGGCGCGACACCCTCCTTTTTGCATGCCTCCAGAATGGCCCTGAAATAGCTCTCGTTCATCCAGCACATCGCAGGACCACCCACCTTTACATCGGGAAATTCGCTCTTGATGCGCTTTAGGCAGGTGACGAAAAACTTAACGAACTTGTCGCGACGCTCAAGATCGCGAGCCTTTTTGTCTGCAGCGACGGCCTCGGGGGTATCGCCGCGCCCGGAGTCTCCGTCGGGAAGGCACCACATGTTGTTGACGCCGTCCGGTTCATTCCAGATTTCCCAGTATTTGATGTTCCACTTGTGCCCGTTGGCCCAGCCGCAGTTGTAGTGGCGGATCGTGCCGGCGAAGACCTCGGCGACCTTGTCGAAATCGTCGGGGATGAGCGTATTGAAGTGAACGTTCGGCCCGGAATGTTCGATGGAAGCGCCGAGGCGGAAAAAGATGTCGAGCGACGCCTCTTCCCGGGTGCGCTTCAAAAGATAGTCGGTAGGCGCGAAAACGTAGTTCCTGGGATCCTTCGCGTCGAGATGCATAAGCGGAAATATCTGATGATAGTCGCACACGTGCTGATTGGGATTTATGAGCGCCCAGTCATGGGTGCGCGCATACTTGAAGCCCATCGACTTTATTTCATCGATAACGGTCTGGGAACAGCCCTCAATCTTCGCGCCGAATCCCGAACTGTGAAGTTCAGGGCGCATCTTTCCGACATCGGCGGTAAAATCCACCGACAAGACCGTCGCCAACATACACGCTGCGATTGACATATACAAGACCTCCTTATTTCACGTCATTTTTCAGCAGGACGGACAACACCGTCCCGATCGACTGCAAACTGCAAAAGATATTTCACTAATATACCAAATAAAAACACCTGTTGGCAACAGATCTGCGCTCTCTGGATTTTACCCAGGGTGCGATTCTAAATCGTTGAAAGGTTTCGCGGCTTTGGGCGTGTGGATCGTCCGTCGAACGCGTCGACTCCGCGCGTTCGCAAAGACGAGCTCCTTGGCTGAAGCTTTGCAACCGCCTTGACAGCGGCGTTATTGCGGCAACGAAAGGATATCCCTGCCGAGCTTTTCGGTAATATCGCGCATCGCCTGCTCAAAGGGAGCGAACTTGGACTTCACCGTCCGCTCCACAACCGGAGAATCGCCTTTCATGAGCTTAACCTCGACGCCGGAGGAGGTCTTCCTTACGGAAATCGTATACTCCATCTCCAATTCGTCCGATTCGCCCTGAGAAACGTCGTCTGGGGTTTCCTGGCTTTTTTGCTGAGGCTCCGGAATGTTCATTTCCTCCAAAATCTTCCGGGCCACAAGTTCAATCTTGTTCTTGACGCTCGGAAAAAGCTCTGTATGCTGCACATCAGCATTTGCAGGCGTCTTTCCGTCGGGCCAAAGCGTCGCCACTCTCTTCTCCGCCCACATCTCCTCCACTCTCTCCGTAAGCATCGCGACAACCTCACTTAAATCGGGCGTCTTTGAAAGCATCGCATTCTTTCGGGACTTGGCCTCGGCGAGAACCGAGTCGTGAGAGTCGTCCACAATCTTGTTCTGGGCGGACAACGCGCTTCTCGCGAGCTCAAACGCGGCGACAACGCGCTCATCGGCTTTTTTGGCCGTTTCCTCCAAAACCGTTTTGGCCCCAGGCGCCGCAGCGAGATCTTTGAGCCCTTCCACATTGCGCCACTGGCCGACGACTTTTCTGTAATCGCTGCGTGAAAGGATATCGTCGGCGACAGACGACGCAGGATACCATGTGCCGTCATCCAATGTCGGCCAATACCTTTTGGCGTCCCGCAACGCCACTTCTGCGCGGGCCGATTTCCACTTGGGCATAATCTCCCGGCGCACAACCTTGTCAACGCTCTTTGCGACCTCCTGGCGATCAAGCCGCGCAGCAAGATACGCCCTCAACTCCTCTCGCTCGCCGTCCGGCGCCGCGGCGAACACCCTTTCAAGCCCATTCGAAAGGACCTCGCAACCGTAGATGCCCGAAAACACCTTCTCGCTGGCGGTGTATTTGACATGGGCGGCTGGATCTTCGGAAATCACCTTTGCGACATTCTCGACAGAAACGTCAAGCCTGACTTCATTGACGGACGCAGCCAGTCTGTTGAGAGTCCTTCGCTCGACCGCAGCGGGCAGAGTCTTCTCCAGCACCGACGGAAAGATGCCCCATGCGTCCAGCGCGGCGGCATCTTTAGAGCGCTCGTTGACATTTGCTTCGAGGCGCTCCCTCAAATCACGCTCAAGGAGCGACGGCACAACCGCATCGCTACGAGCGCGAGAAAGCAGATATTCCTGCTGGCGCTTGCGCTCGTCTTTCGCGCTTTGAAGTACAGGCGCAACTATTTTTTCTGAAATATAATCCAGATTCTCTTCGAAAACTGGCATCTTCTGCTCTTTGGCGATCCGCTCCGTCATCTCCCTGCGAAGCTGTGCATCGCTTTTCCCGTCGATCTCCGATTCTGTCGGACGCGTCGTGGACGCAATCTGCTTGGCCTGACTGTCTACCGCATTGCGCCGCTCCGACCTGTAAAACGCCGGAAATTTAGCCTCAAGCGCGGCTTTGTCGGCGGCGGTGAAACCGAACGAAAAAGAACCGTCAAGCGAAAGGCTGCGCTTGACCTCTTCCCACTTTTCGGCAAACGCCTTTTCGGCCTTCGAAATGTAGATGTCGCGGCACTCCCTCTCCGCCGCGGAATTCGCCGCGAAGCGACCGGGATCGCCAAGCATCTCCGCGCTCAAGACCCCCGCCTCCAGACCGTTTTCACGCATCTCCTGCCGGAAGCGCTCCATCGTTATCCGTGCGGCGCCTTCAGCGGCCGTACGGTCAAACTCCGCATTTCCCGCGCTTAGGACAGACGCGAACAGAAGACAGGACAGCATCATGGCAAAACCTCCGTACCGACAACTTCTTCTACCATATCAAGCGATTTGTCTTTTATCGCCGCGGCCAAGGCATTGGCATCGCGAATCGAACCTAGTTCACCGGGATTTTCAATAAGCGCCAGCTGGAGACGGGCTGCCAGGGCCCGCTGTACGCCGCGCACATCAAGACGCACCGTCTCGACTCTCTCGGCGATCTCCTTTTTCAGCCATTCCTCCTCTTCTCCCGCAAGATCCTCGATCCCGGAGATCTTCACCACCTCGTCATACCAGTCCTTCTCCAGCTTTTCGCCGTCGCTGTAATCGGAGAAAGCCGCCGCACTGCCTGACGAGAACGCAGACCTGGCCGCCGGAGCGAGGTCGAGACGGCCGCCGGAGACGTGAGCATCCGCATCGAAGACGCGACGCCCGTCGGTGCCTTGGGTCATAAGAGCGTTAAGCCCGTATCTGACGCGCCTGTTCTCGACCGTCTTTTCAAGTGCCAGCACAAGCTTCTGGCGATTGAGGTCCATTATCTGCTCCGTTTCATTCTTCCTTGTCTCTGAAACGAAAATAAAATAAGCGATGATGAAAATCATCAGAAGAGCGAACACGATCTGCAAAAGAAGCCCTTGCAAATCGTCTGTCGTGGCACGCGAATCGTCCTTGGCGCCACCGGCAATTTTTTCCAGCGCTTTTTTACACGAGTCCGTCATCGTCAAAATCTCGATTCTGTCATTTAAGTGCAGCCGTCACCGCGACGAGTTTGGCGTTGAAGGCATCCGCCCTCTCCTTCTCTTCGAGCACGCGTTTCTCGAGTTCGCCGATCCTGCGGCTGAAGAACTCGACATACTCCTTCTGGCGCAGATCGAAGTCTTTCTCATATTCGGCAAGCCGCTTTTCAAACCGTTCTTCATATGCTTTGCGGCGAGACTCGAAAGCCTCTTCGGAAGCTTTCAGCCTGCCGTCAAACGCCGTTTCGTAAGCGCTCTGGCGGCGAACGCAGGCATCCTCGCAATCTTTAAGAAATCTGTCGAAGCTGTCCGCGTATGTCCGATGGCGTTTCTCCAGATCGGATTCATAAGACTTCAGAGTCTTCTGGAAAACATCTTCATACGTGCGCTGACGTCTGTCGAACGACTCTTCGTAGGCCTTCTGCCGCCTGTCGAACGACTCGGACGCGGAATCGAGTCGCACCACAAGCCGCTCGACCGCCGCCGCAAGATCGTCGTTGTCCGTTTCGGCCAGATTTGCAGACTCAAGCATGCGCGCAAACAACGGGCGCACGATCGGACGATCGATCATGAACACCCATACTACGGCCATCAACGTGGAGAAGAGCGCCGTGTGCAGGCACTGCATCAAATCGCTCATCGAAACGGTCGCGAGATTGAAGTATCCGATCACGATGATGCCCCACAGCGTCCCGAAAAGGCCCAACGCCACGTTGAGCTGATCGGAGCCCTTGAAGAACGGGAAATTGTCCGCCTTTACCGAGCGGCCTCTCATGATCTTGACGAGCCCTAAGGTCATGCACCAGAGCCCGACCATCGGTATGAGCGTGGTAACGGCCGAATGATCCACGGCGCTCCACTCAAGCCACCCGATGCAGCCATGGGCCGCCTCCATCGAAGCGGAATCGCCGCCCGCGGCGATGAACGACCGCCACCATGAAACAACAGCGAAGATATTGTTGACGAACGCCAATGTCGCAATGATGCTCAAGCAAAGCAACGAAACAAGAAGTAAGCATTTTTTCATATTGAAATTCTATCAAATTTCAATGACGACAGGCAATCTTTTAAGTTTCTGGAATATCCCCACCCCTTTTGCTTCCATCCTGTACTACAGGAATTGTTAGTGGCTTCGCGCTTTGTTGTTGCTTGCATGTTGCTATGTTATGTATAAATGCGGCCACGGATTTGGGCAACCGTGCTCCTCTTTTGATATGGCCGTTTTCTGCGTCCTCTAGACCCGCTCGCCAATCTTTAGATTTGGCTCGGGGTCGAGTCCTGCATAAATCGGCTCATCTAAAAAGTATGCGCCCGGCTACGGCCCAAACCGAGTCCGCGTTTAGCATTTTCGACAACGTTCGCCTTGTAGCTAAGTCACTCTTCGCTCTCTAAGTGTGCAGTTTCGATACCTCCCGCGTTGATTTCCGTCGATCCGCGTCGCCTAACTTCGTCGCTCTCCTCATTCGCTTTCGCTCATATCGTCGGCGTCCTCGTTATGCTCGCGTCTCAACGTTCTCAACGCGAACCGGCATCGCCCCGGCACACCTCGTTCACTCAGCGCGACTTATCTCCTGCGCCTCTCTCGTACGCTTCCAAGTGTAAGCGTGCGTGGTCCTCCCCGGCGCACATACTGTCTTCTCGACACAACGTCAAGCCTTTTAGACTAACGAATTAAGAACCTGAAGGTTGTTGGCTAAAGAAAAAACTGCCAAGAATGAAAATAGAAGATAATAAGATAGTTAAGGGCTATGAGGAAGCGGGACGGGAGTGGAGCGTGTCGAGCTGAATGAGGCGAGCGAACGCGGTTCGCAGGTAGACGGTGTCAGACGCAAGTAAGACGAGGAAGGCCAGTACACCCGAGCGAAGCGAGTGGTACGCCTGACGAAGTATTACGCGGCGGATAGCGCCGTATAACTGCGGGAGCGATCGTGAGACGAATGGGAGCGAGACCGGACACTCCCGGCAAGCAACGGAGACGCGCTGTCGGAGCTGAGATAACGAAGAATGTAAGT
>JAZOQY010000029.1:0-126004 GCA_045656285.1 Kiritimatiellia bacterium | reverse complement strand
TTGGATCACCTCCTTTCTAAGGAGACAGGTCGCTACGAGCGACCGAAGGTGAAAGCCTCGCGCAAACATTCTGTTTTCTCGAGTATCGACAAGTAGAAGCGAAAAGCGCGACTCTTCCAAGAGCCGCGCTTTTTTGTTGTTTAATGTTGGGCTATTATTGAAAAAAGATCAGAGTCTTTTTATTGCGCACCCTTTTGCTGTTTTTCATAAAGAGCCATGTATTCGCCGCTTGGAATTTCAATGCGCTTAATGGTGCCGTTGGATTCGATTGCGAGCGAGTCGGCGGTTGTGGCATTGATGAGAATGACGCGCTTGCCGTCATTTGGGATTTTTGCGACCCATTCGCTCTGGTAGACTGCGATAATGCGTTTATCGGCATCTACGGCTTCAACACACGGATAGCCTTGTTCTGGATGATGCGGTATCAAGTGCCCGAACATGAGAGTATCGCGGTGTTCCTCGGAGAATTTTATCGTCTCTCGGATTGCTTTTTTGTGTTCTTCAGGCAGATCTTTTAAGAATGCCGAATATTGGACCACAGAAAAGATGACGTTCCATATCTGACGTTTCACTTCGCTCGTCCTGTCGTCGTTGCGCCAAAGAAGCATATCCGAATGGACGGCGCTGCCGGGCGAGATCGTTCTCAATGCAAGCGTGCGGTATCGGTTGGCCATGTAGTCGCCGGGGCAGTCGTTCGCGCGCAGCATATTGCCGTATTGCCTGACGACCGGGCCGATGTAGCGCTGACGGAATTCGATGAGCATTCCGGGGCGAACCTTGTCAAGCTCTTCGCGAATTTCCTTCAGAAGCCTTTCCGTGGCCTCAGGAACGCTTTTCGTATCGCAACCCTTGTAATTGCTCTTCGCGGGAGGATCGGGATGGCGCATTACGAACTGGTCGATGAAGTCGAGCTTGAAGCCGTCGAATCCGTAATCGCGCGTGAGCTCCACTAGACGGTTTACGATGTGCCTTCTGACCTCGGGATAGCGCGGGTCGAAGATGTAATCGTTCCACTGGTCGGGGCTATCCCAGAGGAGTTTGTCCTTGAATTCCTCAAATACGGGGCTGTCCTTGCGGATGTGGGGGAGCGCGAACCAGAGCATGTATTTTACGCCCATTTCCCTGACGCGCGCGACATGGCCTTTCATGTCGGGGAATTTTTTGGTGTTGATCTGCCAGGCGCCGCGGTCGCGCTGCCAGCCGTCGTCGAGAATCGCGACGCGCATCCCGAGCCTGGAGGCGCGTTCAATCTCGCGCTCCATCGCGTCCTGGGTCACATTCGAGCGAAAAACGTACCAGCTTGAATAAAGCGGCCAATAGGCAGCCTCCGGCGGTACGGCAGGGAGGCGGTTCGAAGTTTTTGAAATCCACTTTACGCCGTCGGCAACCGCGTCCGCCCAGAAGATGCGGCGCATGTCGAGCCTTAATTTCGTTTCATACCTTTTGGCCGGTGCAGAAGGCTCCGAGAAAAACACCGCCCTGAATTTAACTCCGTGGTCGTTCTCGTCGGCCATATTGATTCTTGTCGCGAACTTTATCATGTTAAGCGCGTCCGAGACGGCCCACGTCGCGACATTCATCTCTTCATCATTGAAATTAGCTCTTATCGGTAGCCCCGTACTGAACGACGAATCCTGAGCCGTCCAACTGCAGGGGAATCGCTCGGCTGACGGATCCCAATGATGTTGCAGATCGCTGCGGTTCAGCAAAAACTCTACAGAGAATTCAGGTGTTGTCGATTCGCTGGGTGCCTGCGCAATCAACGAGAATTCCTCTATGTTGTTTTTAACTCCGTTTGACTTTAAGTTGAAGCTCCACTCTCCGGCATTCTTGGCAAAGACGTTCACTTCGCCCGCCAAAAGCGATTCGCATTTTACAACAGGCGTTGCAGCGCTTGATGAAAACGCAAACAGAAAGGACGTTAATGCAATCAGAGAACGAAGGATTGTATTCATGTTTTTTTTCGGCTTACTTATAAAGAACTTTTACGACTGCACCGTCGTTTTCTTTGCGAAGTACATCCCACGACTCTTCGCGCTTAAAGTCGGGAGAGGGGAAAAAGCAGTCACGCTCGAAAATCTTGAATTCCGCATGATCACCTTTGTCCCTAAGCGTTACGAAACCGATATCTCCCCAAAGCGCCGCGCTCGGCATGCCTATCGATCTTACCAACCGTCCGCCGTCCTTCCAATTGTGAAGCGCATCGAGCATCCAGCTGTGGCGATGACCATGAATATACCCGCGCATAAGAGTGCTGGTGCCGATCGCCGTTTGGGCGAACTTTTTCATCTGGCGTCCGTCGTGGTGGGTGCATACGAAAAACGGTCGTTTAGTCGACGCGCCAAACTTTTCAAGCCATTTGATTTGGTTCTCGCTGACTTTACCATCGTGATTATTCTTATTTTTAAGTTGATCCAGCGAATCTAAAAGGACTAGATCAACAGACGGCATTTTAACGATGTGTACAATCCGTCCCTCAACTTCACTGGATTCGGCCCATTCGGGGAAAACCTCCGCGAACACATCGCGGCGGTCGTGATTGCCCATCATCCACGCGATTTCAATGCCCGCGTCAACTATCGGCGCGAAAACCTTTTTCGCCTCGACGTAATCCTTCTTAAGTCCTACTAGCGCTGCAATGTCGCCCATTACAATCATCTTGGCCGGCAGAGGATCAAGCGCTAAAATCTGATTTAACGTCTTAACCATTTCATCGTTCGCATGCCATTTCTTATCACCGCAGATATGGCAGTCCGAAATGATTACCGCGAGAGATTCATCTATCTTTTTGCTATTTTTGTTTTTATCGGTTGCGGCTATTGACGGCGCGAGTGAAAACGCGCCTGCGGCTAAAATAAATTCTCTGCGGTTCATTTCTCCTCCTTTGTAAGAAGATATACGACATTCATGATGTCTGCTCCGAATTCGCGGCACGATTCTGGCGTTACCACGTTTCCGCTCGCGTTTGCGAAGGGGATTTCGAACGTGCGGACGATCTTAAGGCCTTTTACTTTTTTGCACGCCCATGTGACGGCGGGCCATCCCTGGGCGTGATTCTTGCCGGAGTTCCAGCCGACGCCGAAGGGGATGTCGTGCTTGGCCTCGTATTTCATCGAGCCGGTCTGGTGCCTCTCAAGAAGTTCGGAAAAACGCTTTTCGATGTCCGCATCGGGGAGGATCTTCGGATCTCTGAGCGGAGAATATACGTATTCGTTCTCCCAGTCGCGGATCCAGGGGCAGTGAATGTCGATGAAGGTGTGAAGCCTTCCGCCGGCATGGGAGGCGATCCATTCCGTAATGGCCTTTGTTTCGGGATAGATGAATTTTGTGTAGTCGCGGTTGTGGTCGTGGGGTTTGCGTCCCTTGCCCTGGTCGCCCGCCTGGACGCCGTCGTAGTCTGCGAAGGGCACGATCATGAGTTCGACGTTTTCGCGCAGCCATTCGCCGCGCGCGTCGTCGGCGAAGAAAATTTCCGCGGCGCCTTCGAGAACAAAACTGCCCATTGATTCGCTGGCGTGATGTCTCGCGGAGACGAAGTAGCGGAATTTCGGCTCTTTGTTTACGCATCCGATGCGGGCGGCGGGAACGGCGGCTCCCTTGCGCGAGCGGCACAGCGTTTCGACGGCGAAGCATTTGCCGAGGTGCTTCTCGTGGCTCTTGACGAACTTGTCCCAATCGGCGCGAACGTACGGATGACATTCGTAAAACAGGACATCATTGTCGTTGAGCCCGAACGTATATGTAAAGCCGTCGCTCTTCGATTTGCCGTCGAGAGGGTAGGTGAAAGTTTTTCCTCCGTCGGTCGAAACGACGGGGCCGCGAACGCCTACGGGGCCGTTGCCGTTCTTGTTGGTGAAGTCAAAATGGAGGGTGCGCCCCTTGGCGCCGCGCACGCGAAACGCCCAGTAGAACCACTGCCTGGAATCGCGGAGATCCTGCTGCAGCCTGACGGTGTCGTCTTCGACGGCGTCGACGATTATGTTGCCTGCGGGGAGATCGGCATCAATCCTCAATGGGGCGCCGTTGTTCGCGTGAAGTGCGGCGGCGCAGAGCATTGTGAATAAAAGGAGCAAGTTTTTCATTGTTGAAATATGTTATCACAGGCAATATGTGCTCGTCAAATTGTGAAATTTCCCATTGCGCACGGGGAGAATAAAGTGGTATACTATTAGTTCCACGCCCAAAAACGGGGTGGACGCGGCTGAAAACCGCGATTATGAACTAAACATCAAAAATACAATAAAGTATGGCAATTCGTAAACCTACGGCTCCGTCGGAGCGTTCGTCCGCGATGGAAGCGATGCTCGCGCAGGCGCTTCAGGAGTCGAAGTTCAAGAATGGTAGCATCATCGAGGGTACCATCAGCGCCGTCAAGGGTGACGACGTTTTCATTGACATCGGTTACAAGTCCGAGGGCGCGGTTTCCGCTTCCGAGTTCGGCGCTGACGCCTCCGTCAAGGTCGGCGAGAAGGTAACCGTAATGCTCGTTCAGCTCGAGAACGAGAAGACCGGCATGGTTGAGCTTTCCAAGCGCCGCGCCGACGAGAAGATCCGCTGGGAGAAGATTCTCGAGCGTTATGTTGAAGGCTGCGTCGTTACCGGTACGATCAAGTCTGCCGTCCGCGGCGGTCTTCTGGTCGCCATCGACGATGTCGAGGCGTTCCTGCCCGGCAGCCAGGTCGAAGTCGCTCCCGTCAAGGAGCTCGAGCCCTATGTCGGCCAGACTTTCGATTTCAAGGTCATCAAGATTTCCAACGAGAGACGCAACCTCATCGTCTCGCGCCGTGAGCTCATCGAGGGCACGCTCGCCGAGAAGAAGGCCGAGCTTCTCGGTTCTCTCCAGAAGGGCGAAGTCCGCAAGGGCCGCGTGAAGAACATCACCGACTTCGGCGCGTTCATCGACCTCGACGGTCTCGACGGTCTCCTCCATATCACCGATATGAGCTGGGGCCGCGTCAAGCACCCGGCCGAGATGCTCAAGGTCGGCGAAGAGCTCGACGTCATGGTTCTCGATGTCGATCGCGACCGCGAGCGCGTCAGCCTCGGTCTCAAGCAGACGACCGAAAACCCCTGGAACACGATTCAGGAGCAGTTCCCCGTCGGCGCCCGCGTCGCCGGCAAGGTCGTCAATCTCGCCGCCTACGGCGCGTTCATCGAGATCGCTCCCGGCGTCGAAGGTCTCGTCCACATCAGCGAATTCAGCTGGACCAAGCGCGTTGCCCGCGCCAGCGACGTTCTCAACATCGGTGACGAGGTTCAGGTCGTTGTCCTCTCCGTCGATATCGACAACCAGAAGATCGCCCTCGGCATCCGCCAGACCCAGGACAATCCTTGGGACACGGTCCAGGAGCGCTTCCCGGTCGGTTCGAAGGTTTCGGGCAAGATCCGCAACTTCACGGCTTACGGTGCGTTCGTCGAGCTCGAAGAGGGTATCGACGGTATGATCCACGTCAGCGACATGAGCTGGACGCGCAAGATCAACCATCCTTCCGAGTGCCTCCAGAAGGGTCAGGAAGTCGAGGCCGTCGTTCTCGACGTCAACCCCAAAGAGCAGCGCATCTCGCTCGGCCTCAAGCAGGCTCAGACCGATCCCTGGAGCGACATCGCCGCGAAGTACGCGGTCGGCTCCACCGTTAAGGGCAAGGTCTCCAAGATCGCTTCGTTCGGTGCGTTCATCGAGCTCGAGGATGGTGTCGACGGTCTCGTCCACATCTCCCAGATCTCCGATCAGCGCGTTGAGAAGGTCAAGGACGCTCTCGAGGTCGGTCAGGAAGTCGAAGCCCGTGTCGTCAAGGTCGATCGCGGCGAGCGTCGTATCGGTCTTTCGATCCGTGCCATGACGATGAGCGACGAAGAGCTCAAGGCCCTCGAAGCCGAGGCCGCCGGCGAGCCCGTCGAGCCTGTATCCTCCAAGACGGTCGGCAGCGAGAGCCTTGGTGGTCTCTCCGCCGCGTTTGACAATGCGTTCGCGAACGTCGAGTGGCAGCCCGGCGAGTCCAAGTAAGAAACATCTCACGAAAGGAACACCGAAATGTCCAGAGTTTGTGAAATCTGCGGTAAGGGTCCCACGGTCGGTAACGTCATCGTCCGCAAGGGTTCTCCCAAGTACAAAGGCGGTATCGGTTTGCACACGACCGGTATTTCCAAGCGCCGTTTCCTTCCCAACCTTCAGACCGTCCGCACTACGGACGGCAAGGGCAACACCAAGCGCGTCCGCGTTTGCACCCGCTGCCTGAAGGCCGGTAAGGTTACCAAGGCCTAAAACGCCTCGCGGTTCCGCCCGGAACAAGGGCGGAGCCGAAAACATTTTCAACAACAAACAATAAAAAGGAACAAAAAAATGGCTATCAAGGTTGGTATTAACGGCTTCGGCCGCATTGGTCGCATGGTCTTCCGCGCTGCGGTCGAGAACTTCGCGAATGACATCGAGATCGTCGGCATCAACGACCTCCTCGATCCTGACTACCTCGCTTACATGCTCAAGTACGACTCCGTACACGGCATCTTCAAGCACGAGATCGCGGTTGACGGCAACAACCTCGTCGTCGACGGCAAGAAGATCCGTCTCACGGCTGAGAAGGATCCCGCCGCTCTCGCTTGGGGCGACGTCGGCGCCGATATCGTCGTCGAGTCCACCGGTCTCTTCCTCACCGACGAGAAGGCTCGCGCCCACATCGCCGCCGGTGCCAAGAAGGTCATCATGTCCGCTCCTTCCAAGGACGCGACCCCGATGTTCGTCTATGGCGTCAACCACGAGACCTACGCCGGTCAGGACATCATCTCCAACGCTTCCTGCACGACGAACTGCCTCGCGCCCATCTCCAAGGTTCTCAACGACACCTTCGGCATCAAGCGCGGCCTCATGACCACGATCCACGCCGCTACCGCCACCCAGAAGACGGTTGACGGTCCTTCCAAGAAGGATTGGCGCGGTGGCCGTGGCATCCTCGAGAACATGATTCCTTCCTCGACGGGTGCCGCCAAGGCTGTCGGCAAGGTTCTTCCTGCCCTCAACGGCAAGCTCACGGGCATGTCTGTCCGCGTTCCCACGTCCGACGTCTCCTTCGTCGACCTCACCGTCGAGCTCGAGAAGGAAGCTTCCTACGAGGATATCTGCGCTGCCATGAAGAAGGCTTCTGAAGGCGAGCTCAAGGGCATTCTCGGTTACACCGACGAGGCCGTTGTCTCGACCGACTTCCGTGGCGATGCCCGCACGTCCATCTTCGACGTCAAGGCCGGTATCCAGCTCGATCCCACCTTCGTCAAGGTCTGCTCCTGGTACGACAACGAGTGGGGTTATTCGAACAAGGTTCTTGAGATGGCTCGCGTCATCGCCAAGTAAGCTTTTTTCGAATAAAGCAGAAAAGAACCACGGTCGAAAGGCTGTGGTTCTTTTTTTGTCTTTTATCCCGAATTGTCATCGCTGTCGGCCGCCGTTAAAAAGAAACCCTTCGGTTATGCTAAATTTTGTTTGATCTTTTAAACTATTTTTGCCAAATTAGGCGGAAAATATGATAAAATATCACCTCACAATTTTTAAACAAGGAGAAAACGGATAATGAAAACCGAAGTAAAGAAACTCGAAAAGTGCCAGGTTCAGCTTAATGTCACGCTCGACGCCGAAGAGATGAAGGCCATTGTCAATGATGTCGAAAAGGCTTTTGTTCGCGAGGCGAAGCTCCCTGGCTTCCGTCCCGGCAAGATCCCCGTAGAGCTTATCCGCAAGGAGTTCGCCAACGGTCTCAAGCAGGAGACCGAGCGCATGATGTATCAGCGCAACATCGCCGAGGCCATCAAGGCCGAGAAGCTTGACGATGTCGCCGTCGCCGACGTCAAGGACATGACGTTCAACGCCGAGGGCGGTTCGTTCGCGGCCATCGTCGAAGTCAAGCCCGTATTCAAGCTTCCCACCTACAAGGGTCTCAAGCTCACGAGCAACGATGTCACCGTCAAGGACGCCGACGTCGATGACCAGATGGCCCGTCTCCGCGCCGCCTATGCGACTTACGAGGACGCCAAGGAAGGCGATTGCGTAGCCGAGGGCGACTTCGTCCAGATCGACTACTCCGGCACGGTCGGCGGCAAGTCGATTCTCGAACTCAATCCCGAGGCCAAGGTCGTCGCCTCCGGCGAGGGCTTCTGGACGCAGGTCGAAGAGGGTCGCTTCCTCCCCGAGATTCTCGACGCGCTCAAGGGCATGAAGGCCGGCGAGACGAAGGAGGGAATCAAGGCCAAGTTCGACAAGGAGTCCGCCCCCGAGGGTCTCAAGGGCGAGAAGGCCGTCTACACGGTCACGCTCAAGAGCTTCCGCCGCCGCATCCTCCCCGATGACGCCCAGTTCGCCGAGAAGGCGAAGGCCGAGTCGTTCGACGCTCTCAAAAACACGATCCGCGAGCAGATGCAGAAGCACGCCACCGAGTCCGAGGCCATGCGCCGCGAGAACGAGGCCGTCGACCTCCTCCTCAAGAAGAGCGACTTCGACGTTCCCGGTAGCCAGGTCCGCCGCGCCATGGACGGCTACCTCAACCAGCTCGCCGAGCGCGCCCAGCGTTCCGGCCTTGATGCCAGCTATTTCGAGCAGAACCGCGACAAGATCCTGAAGGATGCCGAAGAGACCGCCACGAATCAGGTTCGTCTCTGGTACATCATCGACGAGATCGCCAAGGCCGAGAACATCGAAGCCAAGGACGAGGAGCGCGGCAAGAAGGTTGTCGAGTTCATCATCGCCAACGCAAAGAACTGATTCTGAGCCAATCGACGGAGGAAAGACAAGATGAATTCCTATATGATTCCCTATGTCGTCGAACAGACGGGCAAAGGCGAGAGGACGTACGACATCTACTCGCGCCTGCTCCTCGACCGCATCGTGTTCATTTCGGGAGAAGTCAACGACGATATGGCCAACGCCGTCGTCGCACAGCTCCTTTTCCTCCAGTCCCAGGATCCCAAGAAGCAGATCAACGTCTACATCAACTCGCCGGGCGGCAGCGTCACGGCGGGTCTTGCGATCTACGATACGATGCAGTTCGTCTCGTGCCCTATCGCGACATACTGCATCGGCCAGGCCGCTTCGATGGGCGCCGTTCTTCTGACTGCGGGCGCGAAGGGGATGCGCTATGCGCTCCCCAATTCGCGCATCATGATCCATCAGCCCTGGGGAGGCGCAGAGGGCAAGGCGAGCGATATCGAGATCACCGCCAAGGAAATTTTGAGATTGAAGGACATCCTCAACGGAATTCTCGCCTCCCATTCCGGCAAGAAGTTCGAGGATGTCGTGAAGGATACCGACCGCGACTTCTTCATGTCCGCCGAAGAGGCGAAGAAGTGGGGTCTTATCGACAACGTCGTGGAGTTTAAATGAAGGGTTTGACCTGTTCATTCTGCGGGCGCAAGGAGGATGAGGTTCCGGTCATCCCCGGCGCGAAGGGCAATATCTGCTTCGATTGCGTAAAGCGTGCGAACGATATCGTTTCCGAGTTCGACAAGTCTTCGAAGAAGGCTGCGGCCCCGCTGCCTCCCACGCCGTCCGCAAAAGAGATCAAGGCTTTTCTCGACGAGCATGTGATCGGCCACGACGAAACGAAGAAGGTCCTTTCGGTCGCCGTTCACAACCACTATCGCCGTCTCGAGGCCGCGCAGGCCAGGAACGCGAAGGACAAGGGCAAGGGTAAGGGCAAGAAGGCCGCTGCCGCCGACGATGTCGAAATCGAGAAGTCCAACATTCTTCTTCTCGGTCCGACCGGCACGGGCAAGACGCTGATGGCGAAAACTCTCGCCAAGATTCTCGGCGTTCCGTTCGCGATCGGCGACGCGACCGTTCTCACCCAGGCCGGCTACGTCGGTGAAGATGTCGAGAACCTTGTTCGCTATCTGCTTCAGAACGCCAACGGCGATGTCGAGCTCGCCAAGCGCGGCATCATCTATGTCGACGAGATCGACAAGATCGCCTCGAAGACGGACAACGTTTCGATTACGCGCGACGTTTCGGGCGAAGGCGTCCAGCAGGCGCTTCTGAAGATTGTCGAAGGTACCGTCTGCCGTATTCCGCCGAAGGGCGGGCGCAAGCATCCCGACCAGGAATATATCGAGGTCGACACCACCAACATCCTCTTCATCTGCGGTGGCGCGTTCGTCGGTCTCGACAAGATCATCGGCGAGCGAACCGGCAAGCGTGCAATCGGCTTTGCCAGCGATGAAGTCGCGGGCGACAGCGCCGAAGAGAAGTTTTCGCCGACCGACGTCCGTCCCGAAGATCTCGTGAAGTTCGGTCTCATTCCCGAGTTTACGGGACGTCTCCCGATCATCACCGCGATGAAGGAGCTGACCGAGGACGATCTCGTTCGCGTCATGACCGAGCCCAAGAATGCGCTCATCCGCCAGTACAGGAAGCTGCTTGCGATGGACGGTGTCGATCTCGAGTTCGAGCCGGGCGCTCTTCGCGCTCTCGCAAAGGCCGCCATCGCGCGCAAGACCGGCGCTCGCGGCCTGAGAGCCGAGATGGAGCGTCTCATGACCGATGTCATGTACGAGGCTCCAGGCAACGACAAGATGAAGAAGGTTGTCATTACCGAAAAGATGATTTCCGAAAGATTGGGGTGATAAGATGATTCTTACGCTTCTCAAATCAAAGTTGCACCGCATAAAAATCACCGAAGCGTGCCTAGATTACGAGGGTTCGCTCTCGCTCGATCCCGACGACATGGAGGCTGTCGGAATCCTTCCCTACGAGAAGATCCTCTGCGCCGATGTCGAGAACGGCAACCGCTTCGAGACCTATGCCATCCCCGGCAGGCGCGGCAGCCACGTATGCTGCCTCAACGGCGCGGCGGCCCACAAGGGCAAGGTCGGCGACAGGCTCATCGTAATGGCGTTCGCCCAGATGACGCGTGAAGAGGCCGAAGGCTTCAGCCCGCTCGTCAAGCATTTCTGATGAGCGACTTTCTGATGTCGATGAAGAACGTCTCTCTCGCCTTTGGCGGGCCGAGCGTTCTGGAGAACGTAACCCTGTCGGTCGACCGCGGCTTGAGAGCCGCGCTTACTGGCCGCAACGGCGAAGGTAAATCGACGTTGATGAAGGTGATGGCGGGAGAGCTTGAGCCCGATGCGGGCGAGATAGTCCGCGCGAACAATCTCAAGACCGTTTACGTCTCCCAGGCTGTTCCCGCTGATATTCCCGGCGACGATGAATTCAATTCGCTCTCGGGCGGCAAACGCAGACGCAGAATTTTAGAAGAAGCGTTTCTTGCGAAGCCCGATCTTCTTCTTTTGGACGAACCCACGAACCATCTCGATTTCGATGCGATCGACTGGCTTGAGGGGATGATTAGACGGCTTAGAGATTCGGCGGTGATTATTGTAACTCATGATCGCCGATTCTTAAAGCGCGTTGCGGATAAGATTTTCGATCTTGACCGAGGTGAGCTTGCGGGCTGGGAATGTGACTATCAGACGTTTTTAAAACGGAAGGCCGAACTTCTTGCGGACGAGGCGGTTTATTGGGAGCGAAAGAGCAAAAAGCTCGCCGAGGAAGAGGCTTGGATTCGGCGCGGCGTCAAGGCGCGTACGACCCGCAACGAGGGACGCGTCGCGGCTCTCATGAAACTGCGCGCCGAATTTGCCGCGCGCCGGGGCAACACGGGCAGCGTTTCGATGAGGCTCGATACGGCGGCGCCCGGCGGCGAGAGCGTCCTTAAGATAAAGGACGTTGATTTTTCGTATCCTTCTTCCGACAAGGTTATTATCAAGGATTTTACAACGACGATTTTGAGAGGCGAGCGTATCGGCGTATTGGGATTGAACGGCGCGGGAAAGACGACGCTTCTCAATCTGCTCACGGGTCGATTGAGGCCGACTTCCGGCACGATAACGGAAGGAACGAACATCAAGCTCGCGTTCTTCGACCAGCTGAGGGCCGAGATGAAAAGCGAGCTTACCGTCGCCGAGAATCTTGCGGGCGACCGCGACGAGGTTGTCGTCGGCGGCGTGAGAAAGCACGTCTATTCGTATCTCGCCGACTTCCTCTTTTCGTCGGAACGTGCGCGCACGCCGGTAAAGGCGCTTTCGGGCGGCGAGAGGGCGCGGCTCATGCTGGCGAAGCTTTTTCTCGAGCCGGCCAATCTTCTTGTGATGGACGAGCCGACGAACGACCTCGACGTCGAGACGCTGGAACTTTTAGAGGAGCAGCTCCTCGCGTACAAGGGCACGCTCCTTTTAGTGAGCCACGATCGCGAGTTTTTAGATAACGTCGTCACGTCGACCTTCGTTCTCGAAGGTGACGGCGAGGTCAGGCAGTTCCCCGGAGGCTACGAGGATTACATCAAGCAGTCGGGAGGCGGCTTTGCCGCGAAGAAGAAGTCCGTCAGATCGCCCGTCGACGAGCCGAAGGCAACGGCGCAGCCCGCAAAGAAGAAACTCAGCTACAACGAGAAGCGCGAGCTCGAATCGCTGCCCGAAAAAATCGACGCGCTCGAAAAGCGCATCGCCGACATTCTCGCTTCCGATCCTCTCGCCTGCCGCGACGACTACGCGAAAATCCCCGAGCTCCAGAAAGATCTCGACGCCGCCGTCGAACGCTGGGCCGAACTCGAGTCCATAGGTTAGATATGGCTATAGTGCCTGAAACTTCCACGACGCTTCTGAAAGAGCTGGCAGTAGATTCCCAACATGCAAGGTGGGGAGAATTTGTCGCGCGATATCGTCCTGCGATGGAAGCTTATATGCGAGAGCATTTTCCTTCGCTCGAGGCGGAGGATGCAATCCAGGAGACGTTCATCGCGCTTATAGGAATATTCCCTTCATACCGGTATGCGCCAGAGGAAAAGGGTGCGTTCCACAATTATCTGACGGGAGTTCTGCGCCATAAAGCGCTTAGGATGCTTGATGCGAAACGTCATCGCAATGAAGCCTATGCCGAGTACGGCGAGCACATGCATGCGATTGGCGTTCAGCAAGAAGATGAAGAGGAACGCTCTTGGCGCAATTCGCTTTTTGAAATCGCTCTTCAGCAGTTTCTGGCTGATGAATCGGTAAAAGAGCGGACGAAGCAGGTGTTTCTGCGAGTGGCGGTAAACGGCGAAAAGCCCGAATCGGTGGCGTCGGCATTTGGCATCTCCCGCAATACGGTTGATCAGATCAAAGCGCGCACGCTTGCCCATCTGCGTGATTTGGTCAATGCATTGGAGGCGGTTGATGACGCGGCGGTCGGACGTGGCTGATGTGGAAAGTTTCCTGTCCCGGCATGCAACGGTCAGGACGGAGTCGGAGCATTCCCCCGGAGATTTGTTCGGTCGCTGGCGCGTAACCGCGTTTTTGGGCCGAGGCGGCTGCGGTGAGGTCTATCGTGTCGTACATGTCGAGACAGGCGAAGCCGCAGCCTTGAAAACGGCGTATGCCGGCGAGGAACATCACGTCGCCAGAATAAATCGGGAGGCCGACTTCCTTTCCGGCAATCGCTGCGTTTTCTTTCCGCGATTCTACGGCAGAGGAGATAAAGACGGAGTTCCGTATCTTGTCATGGAGCTTTTGGAGGACGGAGAAATTCCGCATGCCGACAAGGAAGTCGCGCATTTTCTTCTTGCGATCTGCGAAGCTGTGAATGCATTGCACAGGCGGGGTTTCGTCCATCGCGACATCAAGCCGTCGAATGTGATGTTCCGCCCGGCCCGGGAGCCGAATGGCAGGGTTGAGCCTGTGCTGATAGATTTGGGCCTTCTCAAGAGATTCCGCGACGAAGATTCATGTTCCGACGAGATGCCGTCTGTAACTCTTGTCGACGGGCATGCCGCCGGAGCGGGGACGCCGCGCTATGCCGCTCCTGAACAATTCAACGGCGGATGCTTGACCCCTGTGGCAGATATCCATGCGTTGGGGGTGTTGGCGGATGAATGTTTTGGCGGACGACCGCCGCGGATTTGGGCAAGAATAATATCGCGGGCGACGAGTTCGTTGCCGAAGCATCGTTATCGCGATGTCGTCTCGTTCATGCGCGCGATACGCAATCGCCACAGATTATGGTTCGTCGGAATGGCGGCGGCGCTTGCCTTGACGGCGATGTGCGTATTGTCGGCCATGGTTGTCGGACGCTCCGATGCGGATTTGCCGGATCAGGCGGCCATACTCTCGCAGTCAGATGCGGTATCGTCTTTTG
Source organism: Kiritimatiellia bacterium (assembly GCA_045656285.1). Classification (GTDB taxonomy): domain Bacteria; phylum Verrucomicrobiota; class Kiritimatiellia; order RFP12; family UBA1067; genus UBA1067. Next base: position 111,858 of record JAZOQY010000029.1, on the reverse strand, counting down.
AGCGGGAAGACGATACCGAAACTGGAGGCGTTGTTGGTTTTGGAGAGAACATGATTACCAATGTCGTTTCCGAGGAATTGATTTCCGTGGAGTACAAAACGGACGGGGCCGGCGCAAAAACACCTTATAGCTGGAGATATCGCGTTACGACAAATGCAATACCGGTGACGCTGGTGCGTCTCGAGAACCGGGAGAAGGTTTTCAAAAAGCCGTTGAAGCTGGAGCCCGGGCGAGAATATCGGATTGTCGGACCGGGTATTTTGGATGCGGCTTTCGAGAAGCCGAATGCTGCGGTAAGGGTTGTGCTGGAGAACTGTTTCTTCAACAACCGTTCGTCAGATCCTCCGGAAACGGCTGAAATCCGCTACGTGCTTTCGAAGCGGTCCGAAATGAATTTCAGCGAGTTTGAAAACAAGGACAGGGGCGATAATTTTTATGATCCTTATGACTATTGGAGCAATACCATTTACTTTGGCAAAAAGGATGCGTTGGAATATTTTCGTCGAAGGTTGAAGAAATCTGCGCAGGCGGTGGTTTTGCCTGTCGAGGAGCAGTGATTTCTTTTGTCAGGGCGCGTAAGATTTTGAAGTTTTGGGGCAGTATGTGTTGAGGCTGAGAAAGCTCTTCTGATCCCAGGATGGATGTTGCAGGGAGGTTTGCCTTGGTAATATTATTTTCCTAAAGGAAAAAGACAATATCCCGGAACATCTTATCCTGTTTGGCGGCCTTGCATTTTTGCGCGGGCGGCATAAGACGAGATTGCACTGCGGAGCGGGGCAGAGATTTGCCGGAATGTTGTTGTGAAGTGTCGTTCAAGGTTGCGGGCTACTGCAACAGGTAGCCGAATCCGTAGGAGACAAGGGCGACGAATGTCGAGATTCCCGCCATTACGGAAAAGCCGCGCCAGAAGGATGTTCCGCGAGCGACGCTCAAATAGAAGTTGAAGAACGCGATAATGCTGAATGCGCCGAGAAGCATCGCGCCCAATGCGAGCGTGGCGCTGGGCATGAAAACGTAGGGCGCGACGAGAATCAGAACCGTGATGATGTAGGCAAGACCCGTATAGGCGGCCGTCTTCATTGCGCTTGCGCTGTCCTCATCGTTGCCTTCGTTTCCGGCCTGGGCATCTGCACGGGCCGAGAGAAATGCCGAGGCAGCCATCGACATTGCGGCGGCAAGTCCGGTGATCAATCCCAGTTTTGCGATTTTCGGGCTGTTCCCGATAGCGAATGTAAATCCCGCGAGCGCGCCGGTAAGCTCGACAAGCGCATCATTCAGACCGAGAACGATCGCACCCATGTTGTTGAGACGCTCGTCGTTCAGCATGTCGATAAGTTCAGATTCATGTCGCTCCTCGTCGTCTGCGATGATCGCGAGCTGCGGATATGTCTGCAAAATTGCGCGGTAGGTCTTGCCGGCGGTGTTTTCGCCGCGTTCCATCGCCTTTAGCGTGAACGTGATGCCGAAAATGCGGGCGCAAAGCACAGTCCACGCGACCTTGAACGATGACGGTTTGGCATCGCGTCCGAGGATTCCTGCGATTGTTCGAGCGTGGGACGCTTCGTCTTCGCTGATGCTCAGGAGAATCTTTCTGTTTTCGGGATTTTTTTCAAGCTGTGCCAGGCGCGCATATACGGCGGCTTCGGTAAGTTCGTTTCTGAGCTGCGAAAAAAGAACTGCGGACATGTCTAAATTTGTATTCATTGCGCAATAGTATACCATATTAACGAAAACATCGCGCTGTCTTTACTTTGACGGGACGTGCGGACGTTTTCGGTTTGATGCAATCGCCTCGCCCGTAACCTGCTGCTGACGGTCTGCCTTAAAATGCGGCTTTTATTTTCAATGTTCGAGTGATATAATTGTGGTCACCGGTTTTTATACGGTTTATGGGTTTGCATAAACACCAAAAAGAGCGAGAGGATCGTATGTACATAAAGTCAATGACAAAGATTGCCGTGGTGACGTTCGCGTTTTTCGGGCCGATCCGTTTGGCCGCCGCCCCGAAGCTTGATTTCCTTTTCAGGGATTCGATGGTTTTCTCGGCGGCGCATGATGCTGTGCTTTCCGGAAGCGCCAAGCCGGGTGACGAGGTTGCGGTCAAGGTTCGTGGTTCTGAGTTTAAGGCGAAAGCCGGCGCTGACGGGCGCTTTAAGATCGCGATACCGCCGTTCGGCGTTGTCCGCGAGCCGTTCGAGATCGCGGTTTCGGATTCCACGGGCGAAGTGTCCGTCAAGAATTGTCTTGCGGGGCTTTTGATTCTCGCCGGTGGCCAGAGCAATATGGAAGTTCCAGTGAAGGAGGCTCTCAATCCCGATGAAGAGGCGGCCGTCGCGAATTATCCATTGATCCGCGAGTTCAAGGTTGTGCATGATTTCAACTTTACTCCCCAGACGACATTGAAAGGCGAGTGGACAAAGGTAGTTCCGGCGACAGCGAGTAAAATTGGAGCTGTCGGGTATTATACAGCCCGAATCCTTCATAAGGAGTTGAACGGCATTCCTGTAGGTATAATTAATAATTCTGTTTCGGCCTCTCCGATTCAATCGTGGCTTCCCGAAGAATATTTAAGGAGCGACAAGAGGTTTGCGAAGTATTTTGTGAAGCGTTTCGAAGATTACCGTGCGCTTGGCCGCGAAGGGGTTATCCGCAGACGTTCTGAATTGTGTGATACGCTTTTTCAGACCGATTCCGGCAACGAGGGCCTCGCTAAGGGGTGGAATGAAGGCGCGAAAGAAGATTGGAAAGATATTGAGATACCCAATCCTCTCGAGCGGGTTTATGGCGAAGCGTCCGACGGATCTTATTGGTTCGCGCGCGAAATTGAAATTCCTTCATCATTGGCTGGTAAGCCAATGGAATTTAAAGCTACATCTCTCGATGATCATGATATAACATATTTTAATGGTGTAGAAATTGGTCGCACGGGCGAGGAGACGCCTAATCCGTTTGATACGCCGCGTGCATATAAGATTCCGGCTAATCTCGTTAAGGCGGGCAAGAACGTTATCTCGATTCGTATTTTTGATTCTGCTCACGCAGGCGGAATATTCCCTGAGAAAATTTTCCTTTTGGCGAATGATGGAAGCGAGATTGATTTAAAAGGTCCTTGGAAGGTTACCGCCGAGAAGATTCTGCCCGCGAGAAAGTGGCATCCAGATTATCTGCCGCTCGTTAAAATCAATCGTAACGGGGCTACACTCTACAATGCTATGTTTGCGCCTTTGAAGGGTGTTAAGGTAGATGCGATTTTATGGTATCAAGGCGAGTCTAACGCTGGTGATAAACTTTATTCAGAAGTGTTTAAGACTCTTATTTCGACCTGGAGGAATTACCTCGACAGTCCCGCTGCGCCATTTATTTTCGTTCAGCTCGCCTCATATCGCGCTAAGCCTAAAAACGCTATGGATACGGGTAATTGGCCGATGACGCGCGCGGCTCAAACCGAGGCGCTCGATTTAGATAATGTCAGGATGGTTCCCGCTATTGATATCGGCGATGAGTTCAGGATCCATCCGCTCAACAAGCAGGAGGTCGGCAGACGCGCGGCGCTTTGGCTGCTGCAGGATTTCTTCGCTCCCGACAAGTTCCGGGATTCCATTGTTCTACCGATGGCTGTGTCGGCGCGCATGACAGGCGACGGGAAGATTGCGATAAAACTAAAGGGTGCCCATGGACTTAAGACGAATGACGGCATGGAGCCGCGCTGTTTTTCGGTGGCTGGCGCATACGACCGGAAAACGCGAAAGACTCCTGCCGCATGGGCAAAGGCCGAAATCAAGGGCGACGGGATCGTCGTTTCGATTCCGCCGGAGCTTCCGGCTCCCGACAAGGTTCGCTACGCCTGGCATATGAATCCAGATGTGAATATCGTCAATGCAAAGAATTATCCTCTGATTCCGTTTGAACTTGATGTAGAACGGTAAGCGCGATATATAAGAAAAAAGCGCAAAATATTTATCATTAGTGCTGTTTTTCTGTAGAGTCGGTTTGCTGGTTTGTTAAAATGAGAATCTTTTGCGGAAAATTCTGAAACCTTGTTAAACGGAATGGAAAGTTCTTCTGCGCCGGGCCATCTAGCCGATCTGGGAGTGCTGGATAACCTGGCGAGGCGCCCCTCCGCTAACTGCTAACCACTAACCGCTACCTGCTACTTGCTAGCCACTAACTGCTAACCGCTAACGACTAACCGCTAACGGCTAATTGCTAACGACTAATTAACTATGTTTCGGATTGCTCTAGGGACCTTAAATTTGGTAAAATATTCAGAGTATGAAAAAAATAGCGCTGTTTATAATTCTTTTCGCTGCAAGTGCGCATGGAGCCAAGATAACCAATGTCAAGGTGAATATTCTTGACGGATTTGGTGGCGATTCGAGTTCTGTGCTTGCACGTTGTGTTTCCAAGGTCGGCGGAGAGTTCGATCCTGCGACGCTTTCCAGTGATGTCGTTCAGCTCAGAGAATCTGGCGAATATCAGGACATAAAAGCCGATATCACCGAAGTCGGCGATGGCGTTGAAATCGTTTTCAGCGTTTACCGCAAAGTCCGTTTCCGTTCGCCGCTGAAGGTTGAAGGAAACAAGGAATTCGACACAGCCAAAATATTTTCAGAATCCGGGCTTAAAGACGGTCGCCTCTACGGCGAAGGCGACTTTGCCGATGCCGCGCAGAAGGTGCGCGATTTCTACGTGAAGAAGTATTATCCCGATGTCCAGGTAAAGCCTGTAGTCAAAATGATCCCTGGCGGGAACAATTGCGAGCTTGCTTTTATCGTTGAAGAGGGGCCTTGCGTCAAGGTTGAATCGTACGACTTCGCGGGCGTAAAGGGCGTAGATCCGGATGATCTCAGAGCCGCAATCGGCGTATTGCCTTTCTGGGATCCGCGCTCCTGGTTTTCCGACAAGCCCGTCTCGCGCGATCAGCTCGCCCAGGCTGTCGAGAAGATCAGGTCCTACTACGCCGAGCAGGGTTATCTTGATGCGGTCGTGGATTATCCGATGTATCAGTTCTGCAAAGACGGCGTGACGCGTACGCTCTTGTTCCAGGTGACGGAAGGCCCGTGCTATAAGATCGGCTCTTCGAAAATCACTGGAGTTACCCGTTATTCCGTTGAGGATATCTTCGAGAAGAGCCGCCTGCCCGCCGAGGGGTCGGTCGCGGGCTCGAAGGTTCTGGACGATGCCGCCAGACGCATAACGATCGTCATGGGTTCCGGCGACCTGGGGCTTTCCGAATCGCGTGTCGATGTCATGCGCATCCCCCGCGAGGATGATCCGTCCGTCGTAGATATCGTTTACGCCGTGACAGAGGGCGTTCCGGTTGTGGTCGACAAGATTTCAATCGTCGGCAACGAATATACCAAGGATAAGGTCATCCGCCGCGAAATCGAGCTCGATCCCGGCGACAAGATGCTTGCCGATCGCGCCGAGAACAGCAAGAAGCGACTTGAGAGCCTTTATTATTTCAAGCGAGTCAATTATAGGCTCAAAGACTCCAACCGCGGCAAAGCCGCAGACGGCTCGGAATATCGCGAGCTCGTGTATGAAGTGGAGGAAAATCGCGGCACAGGGCAGTTCCACTTCGGCTTGGGCGTGGGCTCCGTCGACTCTGTCTATGTTTCGGGCGAGGTCAACCAGTCGAACTTCGATCTGTTCGCGCCCAAGAAGCTTTTCCGCGGCGGCGGGCAGAAGGGGCGTCTTTTTGCCCAGGTCGGCCCAAGGATTCAGACGTACGAGGCCGAAGTCACGGAGCCGTGGTTTATGGACCGCGCTCTTGAGTTGAGCGTCCAGGCATATCGTCGTCAGCGCTGGTATGACGAATACGACGTCATACGGACGGGAGGCCAGGCTTCGCTTGCCTATCCGGTTCTTTTCTGGATGCCGTGGAAGGGCCTTACGCATACCGAGCCGTTCGGACGCTTTGGCGTTGCTCTTACCGCCGAGTTCATTCAGCTCGACGAAATGGACGCCGGCTACTGGTACAGAAACGGCTTGCCGGTCTCTCTCTCCGAACCCGGCGGCGAGGACGACAAGTACGGTGATGCGTTTGAAGCCGTGGCGCGACTCTATTGGAGCCGCACCCAGCTTGACGATTACCGCAGGCCGAAAAGCGGCTCCCGCACCCGCGTCTTTTTCGACCTCGCGAGCGGCGACAACGAATACTGGAGGCTTGGCTTCAACCACAGAAACTACTTCCATTTCTTCAAGGATTACGATCATGTTCTCATGCTTGCGCTGAGGGCCGAGACCATCGACGCGTTCTCCGACGAAGTCCCGATCTACAACCGACTCTTCCTTGGCGGTCCAAAGTCCATCCGCGGCATTGAATACCGCCATGTCTCTCCGATGGTTTCGACCAAGAAGGATGGCGGCGGCGAGTATATGCCGTGGGGCGGACAGACATTGTTCTGTCTTAACGCCGAATACACGATTCCCGTTTTCGAGTATCTGCATTTTGCCGTGTTCTCGGATATGGGTGCAGTCGGAGAGGATGAATTCGATTTTGATTTCAGCGACAACTTTGCCTGGACGGCCGGTATCGGCTTCAGGATCAACATCCCCTCCCTCCCGATACGCATCGATTTCGCCGCACCCATAAAGAAGCCTGACGAGGCCGAGAAGGAAATCTTCAGCTTCACCGTCGGTTATACATTCTGAGATCAAGATTTAAAAGAAAGGAATCAAAATGAAAAAGTTGCTGATCGCTGCCAGTGTCGCCGTCATGAGCGCCGCGTCGTTCGGTCTCAAGCTCGGCACTGTCGATATGATGGTTTTGACGAAGAATCATCCCGCGTACGAAACGAACAAGACTCTTCTTCTCAACACCGAGAAGGATTTCCGCAAAAAGCTCGACGAGCTGAAGAAAGAACTTGATTCGATCCAGGCTGAAGGCGAGAAGCACGTTGAGGCGGCGAGAAATCCCATGGCCTCCCCGAAGGTCAAGGCTGAAGCGGAGCAGGCTCTCGGCGAGATCCAGAACCGCTATATGCAGCAGCAGCAGAAGATGCGCGCCGAGATGCTTCGCAGCCAGCAGGAGCTGGCGAAGCTCGAAACCAGCCTCATCAAGGCCCAGACGGACGATCTCAGAAAGCGCATTTCGAAGTTTGCCGAAAAGAACGGCTATGATATTGTTGTCGATTCAAGCGCCGCTTTCTATTCGAAGGAATCCTTCAATGTGACGGACGCCGTTCTTAAGGAGATGGGTGTCGATCCCGCCAAAGCCAAGAGGGACTGAAGATGAAAGCCAGCGAACTTGCCTCTGTCGTCGGCGGCGTCCTCGAAGGCGAGGATGTCGAGCTTGTCGCTTGCGGAGGGCTTGAAGAAGCGCGCAAGGGCGATCTGAGCTTCTGCAAAGATCCCAAGCACGTCAAGCTTGTCGCCTCCACAAAGGCGTCGGCCGTTCTTCTGCCCACGGATTGGCAGGGCGATGCGCCTTGCTCCGTCATTCGCGTCGACGATCCCAATCTCGCGTGCATGGCCGCCGCGAAGATTTTCGCCCCTCCGGAGCCGGTGCGCGCTCCCGGCGTCCATCCGACGGCCATCATCGATCCTTCCGTGAAGCTCGGCGAGGGTGTCCATGTAGGCGCCTTTACGGTGATCGAGAAGGGTGCCGAGATCGGCGCGGGTGCAGTCGTGGAAGCGCAGGTCTTTATCGGCGAAGGCTGCAAGGTCGGTGCGAGAACACATATCTATCCCCAGGTTACTCTTCGCGAAGGGACTGTCGTCGGCGCCGAGTGCATCATCCATTGCGGCGTAAGGCTCGGCGGAGACGGCTACGGCTTCAACAACGGCCGCCGCGAGGACGGTTCCGTCTACATCGAGAAGATTCCTCAGCTCGGCATCGTCGAAATCGGCGATGGCGTCGAGATCGGCTCTAACACGACGATCGACCGCGCGAGAATCGGTCGCACCTATATCGGGCCGATGACCAAGATCGACAACCTCGTCCAGATCGGACACAACGTCAAGGTCAAGGGCTATTCCGGCCTTATCGCCCAGAGCGGCATCGCCGGTTCGACGGAGATCGGATACGGCTGCCTTATCTGGGCGCAGGCCGGCATCTCCGGCCACATCAAGATTGCGGACGGAGTTCAGGTAGGCCCGCAGGCCGGCGTTCCCCAGTCGCTCGACGGGTCGGTGAAGTACGTTCTCGGTACGCCCGCAGAGCCCATGAAGGATTTCGGCGGACGGGTTCTTCTTCCCAAGATGATCGCAAAGCTTAAAGCCGAAGTCAAAGAGCTCAAAGCCAAGATTGACGCGAAGTGAAGATAATAGTAATCAACGGGCCGAATCTTAACCTTCTCGGTACGCGCGAGCCGGATCTTTACGGAAGCGCCACCTACCAGGATTTGGTCGAGTTTTGCCGTCAGAGCGCTTCCAGGCTAGGCGTTGAAGTCGATATTCATCAGTCTAATCATGAAGGCGTCTTGATTGAGCTTATACATGCGGCGAGAGGCTGGTACGACGCGATCGTCATCAACGCCGCCGGCTACACGCATACTTCGGTCGCGATTCTCGACGCGCTCAAGGCGGTCAATCTGCCTGTCGCCGAGGTTCATCTGACGGAACCCAGGGAGCGTGAGGAATTTCGCAGGTTTTCGTATGTGGGACTTGTGGCCGAGAAGACTTTTTCGGGGATGGGCTTCAACTCGTATTCTGCCGCGCTCGAGTATTTTGCGGCGAAAGGGGCGGAGTGAAATGCCGCTTTACCGTTACGAGGCCAAAGACCCGAAGAAGGGGTGCGCGAAATGCGCCAGCGGATTTGACATAACCCAGAGCCTCTCCGACGCGAAGCTCGAGAAATGTCCCGGTTGTGGTGCCGAGATATACCGCGTAATTTGCGCGCCGGGGCTTTCGCATTCGAAAACGGATCTCCACTACCGCGCCAAGCGCGCAGGGTTCAACTGCCTCAAGAAAGTTTCAAAAGGCGAATACGAAAAGATGTACTAAAGGTGACTGAAATGAGCGAATGCAACCACAACTGCGCCGAGTGCGCATCCAAAAAAGAAGGCAAGTGCAACGGAGAGCACGATTTCAGGGTGCCCGCAAACGACAGATCCAACGTCAAGCGCGTCATCGCCGTCATGAGCGGCAAGGGTGGCGTCGGCAAGAGCCTTGTAACCGAGCTTCTCGCCGTCGAGGCTTCCCGCCGCGGGCTCAAGACCGCGATTCTTGATGCCGACATCACAGGGCCTTCCATTCCGACGGCGTTCGGCGTCACCGAGCGCGCGAAGAGCGACGGTGTTGGCGTTCTTCCCTGCCGCAGTCAGGGCGGCATCGGCATGATGTCCCTCAATCTTCTTGTCGAAAACCCCAAGGATCCCGTCGTGTGGCGCGGTCCCGTTATTGCGGGCGCCGTGAAGCAGTTCTGGAGCGATGTTTCGTGGGGGGATGTCGATGTGATGTTTGTCGATATGCCTCCGGGGACGGGCGATGTTCCCCTGACGGTCTTCCAGTCGCTTCCGATCGACGGCGTGGTGGTCGTCACTTCTCCGCAGGACCTCGTCTCGCTCATCGTCGAGAAGGCGATCCGCATGGCCGAGATGATGAAGGTCCCCGTTCTCGGAATGGTCGAGAACATGAGCATGTTCAAGTGTCCCGACTGCGGCAAGGAACACAGGATCTTCGGCGGAGACGGCTCCGGCGCGCTCGCGGCGGCCCACGGCATTGCGGCGACGGCCGCGCTTCCGATCGATCCCGCGTTCGCGGCGGCGGTCGATTCCGGCACCGTGGAATCGGTCGACACTTCAGCGCTCAAGGCGGTCGTCGACGCGGCTGTCGGAAAATGATCTAAAAATAAAAATCAGGAGGTTAAAACAATGGCGGAATTGATAGTTGCTCTCGATGTCCAGACACGCGATGAGGCTGTAGCCAAGATCACCGAAATCGGCGACGCGGTCGGGTTCTACAAGATCGGCCTTGAGCTTTTTACGGCCGAAGGCCCCGATGTCGTGAAGGCGGTGAAGGATCTCGGCAAGAAGGTCTTTCTCGATCTCAAATTCCACGACATTCCGCGCACGGTCGAGCGCGCTGTCCGTTCCGGCGGCAAGCTCGGCGTCGATCTCATGACGATCCATTCCATTGGCGGCAACGCGATGATCAAGGCCGCCGCAGACGCCGCCGCCGAGTTCGGTGCGGCAGCCCCCAAGATTCTCGCCGTCACCGTTCTCACCTCGCTTGACGAGGCCGATCTGAAGGATGTCGGAATTCTCTCGCGCACTCCCGCCGAACAGGTCCGCTCGGCCGCGTATCTCGCCGTCGCCAGCGGTGCGAACGGTCTCGTATGCAGCCCGAAGGAAGTCGGCGTCCTTTCGAAGTCTCTTCGCGCCGGCACCGTTTTCGTCACTCCCGGCGTCCGTCCCGCAGGCGCGGCCGTCGGCGACCAGAAGCGCGTCGCGACTCCGGCCGACGCCGTTCGCGACGGCGCGACCCACCTTGTGGTCGGCCGTCCGATCCTGGCCGCGGCCGATCCCGCCGCCGCCGCCCGCGCCATTCTCGGCGAGATGGCGTCCGTCGCTCTTTAAGAAAGGGATAGCGCCGTGAAACTCAAGATCAACAGAGAATTCCTTTTAAGACACCTTTTCTCGCTTGCGGTCTTTCTCGTTCTCGGCGGCTGGTTCGGCGTTGACGCGTTCGTCCGCTATCCGCGGGCGGACGCTCGCGCTCTTTACGTTTCGATCGAAAAGTCGGAGCCGCGCGACGGCTTCGACCTTGAAGCCTTCAAGGCCCAGAAAACGCAAACCCAGCGCATTCTCGCCGCATTTGCTCTTTTGGCCGCTGCGGGGGTAGGCATCCATCTTCTTTGCATTGCCCGATTCAAGTTCGAGTTTGACGACGATGGTTTTACGCTGGGTCCGAAGCGCTTTTCATATCCGGAAATAAAGGATGTCGATACGTCCAAGTGGGAGAAGAAGGGGATTCTTTCCGTTTCTGTGGAAGGATTGCGTTTCAGCTTGGATGCATGGCATCATTCGGGCGTGAAGGAATTCTATTCGCTGGTGTCCGAAAAGAAAAATATGGTATAATTTGAAGATGAATTTCAGGGCGTTTTATACATATTTCCTGTCGCTGTCGGCATTTTTCTGCGCATCATCTGCTCTGCATGCCGAAGAAGCCGTCCAACCGTCGGCAGAAACCTCGTCCGGTTCGTCCGAAAGCGAATCGACGCTTGAGCCGAAAGACCTTCTGGCCGGCGACTCCGTCGATAAAAACGGCGGGACGGTAACGCTCGATCCCGAGTTCATGATCCCGTCTACGGAGATCGACTATTCGGACATTTTCGCATCATCTCCGATCGTAAAAACCGCTCGCGAGCTTTCAAGCGCCGCCATATCCTCTCAGGTTGCGGAGGAGACCCGACTCAAGGCGGAAGCCGAGGAAAAGGCCGCAAAGGAGGCGAAAGAGGCCGAGGATCTCAAAAGACGCCGCATAACATCGAGGGTGTTTCGCCTCAACAACGTAAGCGCCGAAGAGGTGGCGACGCGTCTCAATACGATGTGGACCGGCGATTTCGGCGTGACGTGGAAGGTCTCCAAAATCGCCCAGGCGTTCACCGAGTCGAACTGTGTGGTTATTACGGCGCCGGCCATGATTCTCGACGCGTGCGCCGAAATCATCAGAAGCATCGACGTGGAGGTGCCCCAGGTTTACATCGAGGCCCGCTTCATCGAACTGTCCAACAACGCCTCCCACAAGCTTGGCATCGATTGGCAGATGCTTGACGGAATGAAGGGTTCTCTTTCGCTGGATGCGGGCTGGAACGAGCGGAAGGTCGAGGGTGTATCCTCGTACAACAGCGCGGACGGATCGTATACGCTTAGCCACGACGCCGTCGACGCGGGCAGCAAGACGGCGAACCTTTCGTACGTGAACGGCACGATCGGGATGTCGGAACTTTCCCTCATTCTGCGCGCGCTCGAGTCGAGCGAAGACGCGAGAACGTTCTCCAATCCCAAGATCATCGTATCGTCCGGCAAGAAGGCCACCGTCGACATGACTACTAAATACCCCAATGTCACGATTTCGGCGAAGCGCACCACGAGCGGGAGTTCCGACTCCCTGGACCTTTCGATGAACATGGCCGCCATCCCCGGCGAAGACAAGTTCATGTTCGCCAAGGAGGCTTTCTTCAGCTGGGGCATCGAACTTGAAGTGACGCCGCGCATCAGCTCCAACGGCCTTATCAACGTCTCCATCGTTCCGACGATATCAAGCCTGACCGACTGGGTCACCGCCGGAGCGAGCGACACTTCCGACAAAAAGGACAACAATGCCGGCACGTATTCCGCAAAGTATCCGGTCATAGACGTCCAACGGCTTGTAACCGAGTTCAACATGGCGTCAGGTTCGACGGCTGTCATCGGCGGGCTTTCGCTTACGGTCGAAACCCAGAAGGACAACGGCATTCCGTGGCTCAGGGACATCAAATGGATCGGGCCGAAACTGTTCGGTTCGAAGGTTCGCGTCAAGGAACAGCGTGAAATAATCGTTTTTGTCACCGTGGGGATAGTCGATCCCAAAAACATCCAGAAGGATGCGGGCCTGCCGAAGAACGCCGTCCTCGGCCGCCAGTATACCAACGATGTCAGGCGGGAGCCCGGAGACAGGACGCGCAATATCACGACAGGAGGCATGAAGTCGCTGGATTTGAGAAGTCTCGAAGAACAGTACTCCGACCCGAGAAGGCTTAACGACGAAAACAAGGATGCGTTCGATTTTTCGAAAGTTCCGATGCCTTTCACGAAAGATCCCAACTACAAATCACAAAAGACAAAAGAAGGTGGCAAATGAAATTGAAGTTGCTCGTTTCTGCGGCGGCGGTGTGCTGCGCGTCAGCGCTTATGGCCGACAAGCTCTATCTGAAGTCCGGCTCGTTCCTGACGGGCACGGCCGGCAATGTCGTCGGAGACTCCATCAAGTTTGTTTCGGACGATATGGGCGAGGTCACCGTAAAGCTTGAAAAAATAGCCAAGCTCGAGTCGGACGGGGAGCACGTCGTTCAGTACGCGGACCTTACGACCGAAAAGAAGCGTCTGTCCGTCAAGGACGGCGCTCTTGTCGAAGGCGAAAAGAAGCTTGACATGTCCAAGGTCAAGGCTGTCGATCCGGTTGTCGAGACATGGCACGGCAGCGTCAATCTCAACGCTTCGATGGCGCGCGGCAATACGGTTTCCGAATCGGCCAGCCTCTCGGCCGATCTGAACCGTCGCTGGGAGAAGCACCGTTTTACGTCGGCGCTCGGGTACTATTTCTCGCAGAGCGGCGACAACAAGGCTGACAAGCAGAAGACGGAGAACCGTTTCGAGATTTGGGCGCAGGAAGACTACTTCTTCTTCCCCAGGTTCTACGGCTATGTCAACGGCAAGTACGAAATCGACCAGATCATGGAACTTGACTATCGCATGCGTATCGGCGCCGGTTTCGGCTACCAGTGGCTCGAGGGCGAGGATGTCGCCGGTCTCGGGAAGATGAGCTTCAACCAGGAATTGGGCGCGGCGCTTGTCAAGGAGAAGTACGATAACGGCTATGACGACGACTTCGCCACCGTCCGCTATGCGCATCATTACACCTGGGATATTGCAAAGACGGAAGGGCTTCGCTTTTTCCACAATCTCGAATTCCTCCCCGACCTTGGAGATCCTGCGGAGAATTATATCGTCGACGCGGATTTCGGCATCACATGGGCGTTCAGCAAGGATTGGCAGCTGCTCGCCAAGATCGAATGGGATTACAAGAGCAAGGTCGCTGACGGCGTCAAGCACAGTGATTTGAGATATATCCTCGGACTTGGCTACAGGTGGTGATTGGCGGTTAGTCGTTAGCAGTTAGCGGTTTGTCGTCAGTGATTAGATGAAGGTTGCGATTGCATATCCGCCGTTGAAGAGCGACAAAGGTGTCGCTCTTCTTACGCAGAATCGCCAGTTCCAGTGGTTCTCCCGTCCGACCTATATTTTTCCGGTCGTGCCCGCCACCGCCGCGACGATGCTCAAGAAGGCGGGCCACGACGTGCTCTTTCTCGATGCGATCGCCGCCGAGATGCCGGTCGACGAGTTCGAGCGGAAGCTTATCGACTTCGAGCCGGATCTCGTTGTGATGGAAACGAAGACCCCTGTCGTAAAGCGTCATTGGAAGTGGGTCGCGCGGATGAAGGAAATGCTGCCTTTCTTTCCGCGCGTCGCTCTTGTAGGCGATCATGTCACCGCGCTGCCGGAAGAGTCGATGGAAAACTGTCCTGTCGATTTTGTCCTGACAGGCGGAGACTGGGATTTCCTTCTCGCTTCGCTTGTCGATTCGAATTTCGATCCGGCGCGTTTCGAGCCCGGAGTGTGGTATCGCGAGAACGGAGTCGCCAGATCCACGGGGCCTTTCCGCTTGGACCACGATCTGAACTCCGCGCCGTGGATCGATCGCGATCTCGTAAACTGGAAGCTCTACGCCAGAAAGAACGGCAACTTCAACCGCACTCCCGGAACGTACATCATGTCAGGGCGAGACTGCTGGCATGCGAAGTGCACGTTCTGCAGCTGGACCACGCTTTATCCGACGTACAGAACCCGCGATCCTGTTGACGTGGCGGACGAGATAGAGATGCTCGTGAAGAAGTACGGCGTCAAGGAGATCATGGACGATTCGGGCTCGTTCCCCGCAGGGAAGTGGCTCGAGACCTTTTGCGGCGAGATGATCCGCCGCAAACTTCACCGCAAGGTCCGCATCGATTGCAACATGCGCTTCGGCCGGCTGGAGTATGCCGACTATCGTCTTATGCGCCGCGCGGGCTTCAGGCTGGTTCTTTTCGGAGTCGAGTCTGCGAATCAGGCCACGCTTGACAGATTCGTCAAGGCCCTTAAGGTCGAGGATGTCGAGAAGGGCGCCGCATGGGCTTCAAAAGCGGGGCTCGATGTGCATCTTACGTTCATGTTCGGCCATGCGTGGGAGGGGCCCGCCGAGATCGCCAAGACGGTGGAACTCGCGCGCAAACTCCTCGCGAACGGCCATGCGGCGACGTTGCAGTGCACGCTTACGATCCCCTATCCGGGAACGCCGCTCTTCCGCGAGCTCAAGGAGTCGGGCGGACTTTCGACTCTCGATTGGGACGAATACGACCAGCGCACGGCCGTTGCGACAACGCCGCTTGTCTCCGAAGCCGAGATAAAAGCCGCCATCCGCGAAGTCTATCGCGGATTTCTTCAGCCGCGCGCGATCTGGCATTTGTTCCGCCGCAATCTTTTTGACGTATCGTTCTATTGGCGCGGGCTTAAATATCTTAAAGGGCATCTGACTGATTTTTCAAGCAATCAAAGAAACGGAGTGGAAAATGGGAATGTGGAACAGAGCCGCTGAAACACTCTCGCGCGACGAGTTGGCCGATCTGCAGCTCAAAGGGCTTCAGAAGTCTCTCCGCAGAGTATGGTGCAACGATTTCTACCGCAAGAGGCTTGTCGGGAAAGGCGTCTCGTCGCCAGAAGACATCAAATCCCTCGATGATCTCCGGAAGCTTTCGTTCCTCACGAAAGACGATTTCCGCGATGCGTATCCCCTTAAGATGAATTGCGTCGACCGCAGAGAACTGATGGAGTTCCACCAGTCTTCCGGCTCTACGGGCACTCCGGTTGTCATGGCGTACACGAAGAACGATCTCAACCAGTGGGCCGAGTGCATGGCGCGATGCTTTGCGATGGCCGGGCTCGAGAAGGGCGACGCATTCCAGATCATGCCGACGTTCGGCCTCTTCAACGGCGGCTTCGGCTGTTATCACGGCTGCCGCAAGGCCCACCTTTTCTGCGTCCCCGCTTCGAGCGGCAATACCGAGCGGCAGATCAAGCTGATGCGCGATTTCCACGTGAAGGGTTTCTGCTCCGTCGTCTCGTATGTGCCGCGTCTTATTGAAAAACTGGACGCCGACCCGAACGGAGATCTGGATATTCCGTCTCTGCGCGTCGGCATATTCGGCTCGGAGACATTTTCGGACGAACTGCGCCGCCGAATCGAAAAGCGCCTTCACATCGAGTGCTTCGACATTTACGGCATGACCGAGACGGGCGGAATCGGCACGACAGGCCAGGACTGCAAGGCCCATAACGGCATTCATGTCTGGGAAGACCAGTACATAACCGAGATCATCGATCCGGTCACCGGCGAAGTTCTGCCCGACGGCGAATACGGCGAGGTCGTATTCACTTCGCTTACTCGCGAGGCGATGCCGATCATCCGCTACCGTACGCGCGACATCTCGCGCATTCTTTCGCGCGAGAAATGCGCCTGCGGCCGCACATCGCTCAGAATCGACAGGATTACGGGACGCACCGACGATATGCTTATCGTCAAGGGTGTCAACTTCTATCCGCGCCAGGTCGAAGAGGCTCTCATGGAGATTCCCGGCGTCAAGGATGAGTTCCAGATCGTCCTGGAAGAGCATGACGGCATGACCGACGTTACGGTCAACGTCGAGGCCGAAGCGGGCGTTACCGGCCACATGGTCGCCAAGCATCTGCGCGAGAGGCTCGGCTTTCTCCCCAAGGGCGACGTTTTCCCCGTCGGCTCCCTGCCGCGCTTCGAGGGCAAGGCCAAGCGGGTCATCAGAAAGAACGTTTAAAGGTCTGGATTTCTTAAACAAGGATTATAATATGAATCAGGTTGATCGCAGAGACTTTTTAAAAGGTTCCGTCTGTGTCGCGGCTGCGGCCGCGGCGACGGTGACAGCCGTTGCGGATAATGCTGAAAAGGACGCCGACAGCAGATCGAAACGGATCGCCACCGGAAAGCTTATCGTTTCTCCTCCGATTTTGATGAACGCCGCCGAGACATCGGTAGGCGTCACGTTCGAAGTCGCCGCGGACGCGAGCGGATGGGTTGAATATTCGACTTCGCCCGACATGACTAACGCCGTTCGCGTGTTTTCGGGCTCCAACGGCCTTATGACCGTCGATGACAAACTGGCTCATATCCGCCTTACCGGTCTTAAGCGTGATACAAGGTACTGGTATCGCATCGGAGCCGACAGGATTTATTACAAAGACGGTTACGGGATGAAAAATCTAGGTTTTGAAACCGATCCGAAAATCCGTTCGTTCTCAACTTTAGGGGCCGATCACAACGGGTCGTTCTGCGTTATCAACGATACTCACGACCGTAAACCCGTTCTCGATCTCGTCCTTTCCAAGGTTGCCGAACTTAAGCCTTCGGCGTTGATCTGGAACGGAGATGCGACGAATGCCACTGAGACGAAAGAGCATGGAATCGAGATATTCCTCCATACTCACAAAAATCATCCGGAGTATGCGGCCGAAACGCCTCTCATGTTCGTAAACGGAAACCATGATCTGCGCGGCAGATTCGCCCGCAGAATGAGCGATCTTCTGATGTTCCGCGATCCCGCAGAAAGATCGGGCGAATTTCACGATTTAGGCCGTAACTTCGTTCAGCGAATCGGCGACATAGCTCTCATCGGTCTCGATACGGGCGAAGATAAACTTGATACGAATCCGCTTTTCGCCGGCATCTACCAGATGAAGGCGTATCGTGAGAAGCAGACGCGCTGGCTCGCCGAGGCGATTGAAACTCCTGCGGTAAAAACGGCTAGATTCAAAATCGCATTCTGTCACATTCCTCTTTTCGATTCGCGCCCCGATGCCAATCCGGGAGATCTTGAACCTGCCGATAAGGCGCCCGGCTATCCAAAAGACTGGGCGGCGTGGCAGCGCACCTGCGCCAACCTTTGGGGGCCCTTGTTCGAAAAGGCGGGCGTTCAGCTGGTGATTGCCGCCCATCAGCACCGCTTCCGTTTCGATGCTCAGGCGCCGGGACGTTCTTGGAGCCAGATTGTCGGAGGCGGATGCGGAATGGACAGGGCCAAACGCGATTACCCGACAGTCATAGAGGGGCGCGTCAGGGACGGCAAGCTGGAGATTGTCGTTCATGACGTTCTCAAAAACACGATCGCCGGAAGTTTTCAATTTCAGTAAGGTAAAGAACAGTTTAAGCAAAAATCAAAGACAGGAGTTTACTTATGACGTCCGATCAGGTCAAGAAGGGCAATGAACGCGCACCGCACAGAAGTCTTTTGTTCGCTACAGGCATGAAGCGCGGCGACATGAAGAAGCCCTTTATCGGAATCTGCAACAGCTACGAAAGTTTCGTTCCCGGCCATTGCCATCTCAACAAGGTCGGAGCGTTTCTCAAGAAGTGCATCGAGGAAGCCGGCGGCGTCGCGATGGAGTTCAACACGATCGCCGTATGCGACGGTATCGCGATGGGCCACTCGGGGATGAAGTATTCGCTCCCTTCGCGCGAACTTATCGCCGACTCTGTCGAGTCCGTCGCCAGGGCGCATTGCTTCGATGCGATGATCTGCGTCCCCAACTGCGACAAGATCGTCCCCGGCATGCTTATCGGCGCGCTCCGCGTCAACATTCCTACGATATTCGCCTCCGGCGGTCCGATGGCCCCCGGCAAGCATCCTAAGACGGGCGCCGACACCGATCTCAATTCCGTCTTCGAGGCCGTCGGTGCCGAGTCGGTCGGAAAGATTTCCGCCAAGGAGCTTGAGAAGGTCGAAGAGACGAGCTGCCCCGGATGCGGCAGCTGCTCGGGCATGTTCACGGCGAATTCGATGAACTGCCTTTATGAGGCTCTCGGTCTCGCGCTTCCCGGAAACGGAACGGTTCTTGCCGTCGATCTCAAGCGCCAGGATCTTTACCGCGCCGCCGCCAAGCGCATCGTCGCCATGGCCAAGAAGGGGTCGCCGCTTCCCAAGGATCTCATCACGCGCGATTCGCTCGACAACGCTCTTACGCTCGATATGGCGATGGGCGGCTCGACGAACACAGTTCTTCACACTCTCGCCATCGCGCGCGAGGCGGGGGTCGAGTATTCGCTCAAGCGCATGAACGAGATTTCAGCCGTGACGCCCTACGTCTGCAAGGTCGCGCCCTCCGGCCACTACCATGTCGCCGATGTCGACCGCGCCGGCGGAATCATGGCCGTCATGAAGCGCATCGCCGACTTCGCAAAGGGCGCGAAAAAGTCTCTCTATCTCCATCTTGAAACTCCGACAGTTTCCGGAAAGACGCTCGGCGCCCAGATCAGGGCTGCGAAGATTGCCGACGATGACGTGATCCGTACCGTCGAGAACGCCTATTCAAAAGACGGCGGCCTTGCTGTTCTCTGGGGCAATCTCGCCGAGATGGGTTCCGTCGTCAAGAAGGGCGGCGTCGCGCCTTCGATGATGAAGTTCACCGGAAAGGCGATCTGCTTTGACAGCCAGGAGGAGGCTTGCGCCGGAATCCTGGGCGGCAAGGTCAAGCCCGGTCATGTCGTAGTAATCCGTTACGAAGGTCCGAAGGGCGGCCCAGGCATGCAGGAGATGCTCGCGCCGACCTCGTACATCATCGGGCAGGGTCTCGGCGAATCGGTGGCGCTCATCACGGACGGGCGCTTCTCGGGCGCCACCCACGGAGCATGCGTCGGGCACGTCTCGCCCGAGGCGGCGGAGGGCGGCCTTATCGGCTTGCTCAGGAACGGCGACGAGATTACGATAGACATTCCCAGCCGTGCGATCAATGCGAATCTCACGAAGGCCGAAATCGCCAAGCGTGCGAAGAAGGCCGGGAAGTGGACGCCTCGCATCAAGGACGGCTGGCTCGGACGCTATCAGCATTTCGTAGGCAACGCCTCGACAGGCGCGAGTCTCAAAGCTTAAAATATGGTATAATATTCCCGATATGGAACCATCTACAAGAAAATCGGCGATAGAACGCAATACCAAAGAAACGAAGATAAAGCTTGAACTGGATCTTGACGGTTCGGGAGAAGGCGTGATCGATACGGGCATCGGGTTTTTCAACCACATGCTTGAACTCTTCAAGAAGCATGCGCTTGTCGATCTCTCGGTCAAGGCCGAAGGCGACATCGATGTCGATTATCACCATACCGTCGAGGATGTCGGGCTTGTGCTCGGCAAGGCTCTCAATGAAGCCCTCGGCGAGCGCCGCGGTATCGTCCGGTACGGTTTTGCCTCCATCCCGATGGATGAGGCCCTTTGCGAAACCTCCGTCGATCTCGGAGGTCGCCCGTTCGTCGTGATGCTCTCTCCGATGAAGCACATGATGGTCAAGGATTTTGAAGTCAAGCTCGTCGAGGAGTTCTTCCGTGCTCTCAGCGTGGAAGGACGCCTGAACATTCATCTTCGCCAGATCTACGGCGATGAAGCGCATCACGTCTGCGAAGGCTTCTTCAAGAGTTTTGCGCGCGCTCTCCGGGCAGCGAAGGCGTTCGACCCCGCCGAAAAGGGAGTTCCGTCATCGAAGGGGGTCATATGATAATTCTTCCCGCTATCGATCTCAAAGGCGGAATGTGCGTCCGCCTCCGTCAGGGGCGAGCCGACGATGTCACCGTCTACGGCAACGATCCTGCGGCGCAGGCCCGCGATTGGGCCGAGCAGGGCGGCCGCGAACTTCACGTTGTCGATCTCGACGGCGCGTTTGACGGCGAACCTCGCCACGCCGAAGTGATCGCCAGGATCATAGAGGCGTTCGGAGGCCCTGTTGAAGTGGGCGGCGGTCTCAGAACGCCCGAGGCTCTCCGTGCCGTGATCGAGGCTGGCGCCGCGCGCGCCATCATCGGTTCTGCGGCTCTCGAAGATCCCGAGTTTCTTCTTTCGGCGGTCGAGTGCTACGGCGACAGGATCGCCGTCGGCATCGATGCGCGCGACGGTCTCGTCCAGACCAAGGGCTGGGTCACGACGACCGACGTCAAGGCGGTCGATCTCGCCAGCGCCGTCGCAAAGATGGGCGTAAAGACGATCATCTACACCGACACGGCGACCGACGGAATGCTCGGCGGACCAAACCTCACCCAGATGGCGGCTATTTGCGATGCGGCTCCGACATGCGACATCACCGCCTCGGGCGGTGTCAGCTCGCCTTACGATATAGCCAACCTGAAGGCGCTCGAGCGTCCGAATCTCCGCGCGGCGATCGTCGGCAAGGCCCTCTACGACGAGCGCACGACACTCAAGGAAATGAATATCGCAGCCCTCTGATGATGAACAAACCGCGTCTGCACGTATTTAGGAACGGCCTTAAAGCCGTACTCGTTCCATGTGAAGCCGAAAGCGTTGCTTTCGGTCTCTTTATCGCCTCCGGTTCGCGCCACGAAACCGAGAGGACCGCCGGCATCTCCCACTTTATCGAGCACATGCTCTTCAAGGGAACGCCCACGAGAAAGCCGATAGATATCACGCGGGCGATTGAGGGGCGCGGCGGAAATTTCAACGCCTGCACCGGCGAGGAGTCGACGTGCTATTACGCGCACATGCCGTATGAGTATTTAAGCGAGGCGATGGACATCATCTTCGACATGTATCTCAACGCGACGATTCCCGACGATGAGTTCGAGCGCGAAAAGCATGTCGTTCTCGAAGAGATAAAAATGTATTCCGACGAGCCCGATGCTGTCGCGTTCGAGAATCTGCAGCGTTCCCTTTTTCCGGAGAACCGCCTTGGCGCGAGCGTAGCCGGCTCCGCGAAATCGCTTGTGCCGTTCAAGCCTGAGGATTTGAGGCGCTATGTCGCGACGCATTACGCGCCGTCTAAGACGGTCGCTGTCGTTGTCGGCCGTTTTGACGAGGAGAAGGCCCTTGAGGAGATTTCGCGTCATATCGCGGAATGCCGCCGCGTGGCGAGCGGATTCAAGAACGTAAAGGGCGTCGACTTTTCAGTTGCGCCGGTTCGCGAAACGACGGCCTTCAAGGATGTCCAGCAGACGCAGCTGGCTCTCGGGTACAGGACATTCGGCATAAACGACAGGCGCAAATACGCCGCGAGCGTCCTGGACGCCGTCATGGGGAAGGGCATGTCCAGCCGTCTCTTTCAGGAGGTCCGCGAGAAAAGGGGCCTCAGCTACGACATTTCTTCGCGAATGCAGTTTTTTACGGATGCGGGAATGTTCACCGTGACCGCAGGCGTCGATCCCGCGAAAGAGGCCTTGGCGATGAAGACGATCGACAGGGAGATCGACAGGATCCGTTCAAAAAAGGTGCCGGCGTCCGAGCTTAGGCGGATAAAGGAATTCATGCTCGGAAACTTCAGGCTTTCTCACGAACGGGTCGTCTCCAAGCTTTTCTTCTATGGCTCCACGCTTCTTTCGTACGGAAGGCTCATGACGACCGAGGAGCAGGTCGAGGCGGTTAAAGCCGTTTCGGCCGCAGACGTCCTTGAGGTCGCCGAATCGATTTTCGATCCTGCGAACAGAGCGTACAGCCGAGTTGTTCCAAAAGTCCAGACACGGGAAAAGTGAACGAAGAGCGCTACATCCGACGGGCGATTGAACTTGCCTCGCGAGGACTTGGGCATACGAGGCCCAATCCGGCCGTAGGCGCAGTCATCGTAAAGAACGGCGCGATCGTCGGCGAAGGGTGGCACAGAAAGGCCGGCGAAGATCACGCCGAAGTCGCGGCCATCAAGAACGCGTTGAGGAAAAACAGATCGGATTCCTCCTTGCTCAAAGGATCGACGATCTATGTGACGCTTGAACCCTGTTCGAAGGTCGGCCGGGTCGGCGCATGTACGGATGCGATAGCATCGGCGGGGATTTCACGCGTCGTCTACGTTGCGGCCGATCCCAATCCCCTGAATCGCGGCAAGGCCAGGCGGGCGCTTGCGAAGCACGGCGTCAAGTGCGAACGGTTCAGGGGGAGCAAGCCGCTGATGAAAGAATGCGACGATCTCATAAAATGCTTTCGCAAGCATGTGCTGACGGGTCTGCCTTACGTAACGGTCAAAATCGCAATGTCGTTGGACGGAAAAATCTGCGACAATTGGGGCCATGCCGATTGGATCAGCAATTCGCGTTCCAGAAAGCTAACGAACAGGATGCGCGAAAATGTCGACGTGATTATGGTCGGCGCAGAGACGGTGCGAAAAGACGATCCGTCGCTTCTGGCGAGAGTGCATCCCAACAAGGATCTGGTCAGGGCCGTGGTTTCCAGAAGCGGACGTTTGCCGAAGGATGCGCAAGTTTTCGCCGACGGGAAGAATCCGACGCTCGTCTTCAACGACGCCAGAACGGCTGTTGTCGAACTCGGCAAAAAGGGCTTTGCGAGCGTCTTGTGCGAAGGAGGGCTTGATCTCGCCCGTTCGCTGGCCGAAGAAGGCTTCGTCGATGAATGGTTGGCTGTGATGGCTCCGGTCGTTATCGGCAACAGACCCATATCGAAGGCGATCCGGGCATCGACGATTCAGGACAAGTGCTTTTCCGTCGATGGTGATATGTTTATCAGAACCCGGCTGGTTTAAAAGTCGAATGATATGTGATTTATTTTGCTATAGTTTGCGGAAATATTGGCTGACATTTTGCCTGACTCAACATTTTTTTCAAATTACAGTTGCTTTAACAAAACGAATAAGGTATAATACACGCAATAATTTTTCGTTTCTAAGGAAGAAAGAAGAGGTAGAAAATGGGTACAGGTCGTACACTCCGTAAGGAATCTCACGTTCGTCCGTGCAAGACGCCCGCTGGCAAGGCTCATAAGAACGCTGCTCAGCGCCGCCGTCTCGTCAAGTTCGGGATGAAAGAAGAAGATGTCAAGCTTATGGGCGCCGAGGAAGTCCGTGTTCTCGTTCAGCGTCCTACGCTCGTTAAGAAGCTCGTCGCCAAGCAGGCGTGAACAAGGTCTTCTCTTCAGTAGACGACAAGTTCGAAAATCCCCTCTTCGAAGTTTTCGATGGAGGGGATTTCGTTTTGTCTTCGTATCGCGATGTCGAGGGTTCCTCGACCGAGATGCAGATTTTTTTTCCCGATGAAGCCGACAGGTCCCGTGCAGAGGCTGTTCTTGCGGACGCGCTGAGGGTTGTCGGCTGCGATTCGGCCGTCGAGTATTTGAGTTTTCCCGACGAGGATTGGATTTTAAGCTATCGCCGTCATTTCAAGACCGATAGAATCGGCGAGAGACTTCTTGTAGTGCCGGAGTGGGAGCTTTCGTCTTTGGCAAAGGAGCCGGGCGACGAAAAGAGGTCTTTGATAATCCTCGACCCTGGACTTGCTTTTGGAACAGGTAAGCATGAGACGACCCGGGCGTGTCTCGAGTATATTGACGAATTGTCGGAATTTGGCGGTTCTTTCCTTGATATGGGGTGCGGATCGGGCATTCTTTCCATCGCCGCCGCGAAATTGGGGTATTGCCCGGTTGCAGGTTTCGATATAGATGCCGAAGCCGTAAAAGCTGCGGTTGAGAATGCCCGGTTGAACGATGTTGACGTAGATCTGCGGGAGTTTGCCCTTGGGGGAGGGTCGGTAACCCTGGACGCTTCCATTGAAGCTGCGAAGGGGCTGTATCCCGATCTTGCGCTCCAGAAAAGGGCGGATGACATCAAGAGCGAGTCGTTTGCAAAGGCGGATCTGGTTGTCGCTAATATTCTGGGGCCGCTTCTTATCTCGTTTGCCGATGAGATTTCCGGATATGTCAAGAAGCATCTGGTCATCTCAGGCATATTGAACGAGCTTTATCCCGAGGTTTTGGCGGAGTTTGAGGCGCGCGGGTTCAAGGAAGTTTCCCGCAGGACGTTTTCTCAGTGGTCGACGGGATTGTTGATTCTGGGGTAATTGCCGTTAATTACGTATTTCAGTTTAAAATGTTCCGTTTTGATTAAAACAGAAAGGAAAAAAAAGCCATGAAAAAGCTCGTTTTATCTGTTATGGCGCTTGCAGCCGCTTCTACATTGTTCGCAGGATGGCCCAGTGGCGAGGTTGAGGCCCAGCGTCAGGCGAGGAGCGTCCATCTTCATTGGGGCGGCATTGTCAAAGACGCTACCGATGTCGTAGGTTATGTGAACGTTACCGAGAGCCAGACGAATTCCTACTTTATGGCAATCGGCTTCGACGGCGGATACATGGGCATTCAGAATGTCGGCGGGGTTCATGTCGGCATTTTCTCGATCTGGGATCCCGTTGGCCATGCGTTTGATTTCAAGGCGAAGCCCGACGATGTTGTCGAGGGGTTGAGGGCCAAAGTGCTTTACAACGATCCTAGGGTGCATGTTTCGCGATTCGGCGGCGAGGGCACCGGAGCGAAGACAATGTTCCGCTATGACTGGAAGACCGGCTCCAAGGTGCGTTTCAGAATTACGGCCGAACCTGACGGGGCTGACAGGATAAAGTTCACCGGCTATATCGGCGAAGGCAAAAACGAGATGAAGATCGCGACGATTTCGCGCTTGAGCCACGGCAAGAAGCCTGTCGTTGCCGGCGTCTATTCGTTTGTTGAGGATTTCTGGCGCAACGGACACTCCAAGACTCTCGTTCGCCGTGCAGAGTTCACCGATTTTGCATCTCGCGTTTCCCGGAACGAAAAGTATACTCCTGCAACGGAGGCCACATTTACCGCCGACGGCAACAAGCTCATGACGATCGACGCAGGTCCCGTCAAAGGCGGCGGATTTCTGCAAACGGGTGGAAATACGGTAAACAAGACTGTGCCTCTATATCAAAGGTTCAAGTTCGAGCCGTCCGGCAACCCCGCGAAATAAGGGCGGTCGAGACCGGTGTTTGAAATTTGAATTTTGCACTTGTATCAAGTGTGTAGTTATATTATACTTATGTTCACACTGGGTTCATTTGTGAATCGGTAGAAAGGAGAACACTATGAAGAGATGGGTTTGCCCCGTTTGCGGGTATGTTCACAACGGCGAAGATGCTCCCGAGAAGTGTCCGCTTTGCGGCGTTCCCGGCGCCAAGTTCAAGATGGAGATCGCCGAGGAAGGCAAGAAGACCTGGGCGTGCCAGCACGTCATCGGAGACGGCAAGGTCGAAGACGCCGAGGTTATGCAGGGTCTTAGGGATCATTTCAACGGCGAGTGCTGCGAAGTCGGCATGTATCTCGCGATGAGCCGCCAGGCCGAGCGTGAAGGCTATCCCGAAATCGCCGATGCGTTCAAGCGCTATGCGTTCGAAGAGGCCGAGCACGCCGCCAAGTTCGCGGAACTCCTCGGCGAGGTCGTCACGAACTCCACCAAGAAGAATCTCGAGCTTCGCGCCGATGCCGAACAGGGCGCATGCGCCGCCAAGTTCGAGATCGCCAAGCGCGCCAAGGAGCTCGGCTACGACGCCATTCACGACACCGCCCACGAGATGGCCAAGGACGAAGCCCGCCACGCCGCCGGTCTCGAGGGTCTTCTCAACCGTTATTTCAAGTAAGAGATAAAAGGAGGTTTGCAATGGAACTTAAAGGATCGAAGACCGAGAAGAATCTCTGGTATGCGTTCGCCGGCGAATCGCAGGCTCGCAACAAGTACGATTACTTCGCGTCGAAGGCCAAGAAGGAAGGCTACGAGCAGATCGCGGCCATCTTCCAGGAGACGGCCCTCAACGAGAAGGAGCACGCCAAGCTTTGGTTCAAGGCTTTGAACGGCATCGGCGACACGCCCGCCAATCTCGCCGCGGCCGCTGCAGGCGAGCACGAGGAGTGGACCGACATGTACAAGCGCTTTGCCGAGGAGGCCAAGGAGGAGGGCTTTGACGAGCTCGCCCGCCAGTTCGCCAAGGTCGCCGAGGTCGAGGCCGAGCACGAGAAGCGCTATCTCAAGCTCGCCAAGAACATCGAGACCGGCGAAGTCTACAAGCGCGTCGGCCCCAACCGCTGGCAGTGCCGCAACTGCGGAGCGATCGTCGAGCTTGACGAGGCTCCCGAGCTTTGCCCTGTCTGCGCCCACCCGAAGGCGTATTTCCAGCTCGAAGAGAACAACTTCTGAGGTTCTCTTTTCCGCGACGATGACCGAGTCGGAATTTGATGCGTATTTCATGCGCATGGCTCTTCGCGAGGCCGCGAAAGCGGCTGAGGCGGGGGAGGTTCCGACGGGTTGCGTCATCGTCGCTCCGGCCGTCCTCGAGCCCGCACACGACGGGCACGAGGCGGTTTTTGATTTTGATCCGCTGAAGGCGCGTATTCTGGCGCGCGCCCACAATCAGACGGAGAGTCTCGGCGATGCGACCGCCCATGCCGAGATGCTTGCGCTTACGTCGGCTTTTTCGGCGAAGGGCGACTGGCGGCTTACGGGCACCCGGCTTTATGTCACCAAGGAGCCTTGTCCGATGTGCGCGGGCGCGATCGTCCTTGCTCGCAACGATGCGGTGATATGGGGGCTTTCCGATCCGAAGCGCGGCGGAGGCACCGAGTTCGGCATTTTCAGCCACCCCGGAATAAACCATCATCCCAAGGTGGTCACCGGAGTTCTCGAGGACGAGTCCAGGTTTGTGTTGCAGAATTTCTTCAAGTCTCGCCGAAAGTAAATCAAAAATGGCATAATGCCCAGCCGCTTTAATCGGCTCTGTGCAGGGTATACAATTTTGGGTCAGGTGAAGTATGGACTTTAATGGGAAAAATGTGATATAATAACAGGATAAATTGTTTTAACGAAAATAGGAAGTAAAAAATGGCCAAGGAATCATTTTTTGTAAAAAATCTTTGGAAGTGGATCGTTCTCGCGATCTTGACTACCTTTGCTGTATATTTTGTCGTACCTCCGAAGGAGAAGGTGCGTTTGGGGCTTGATCTCGCAGGCGGCACTCGCTTTACCCTTCAGATTGACGAGGTCAAACTCGACAAGAGCCTTAAAGAAAAGTACGACAACCTTTTCAGCGAAAAAATCAACGGGAAGAAAGAAGGCTTCTCCGAAGATATGCGCGAAGAGTGGGTCAGCAACAAGGTAGCGGAGGAAAAGGCTAAGATTTTCGAAGGTAGCGACAGCCGCATCCTTGAGATCATTCGTCGCAGAATCGACGGTATGGGCACGAACGAGCCTCAGATCTACACCTCCAGATCTGATGCCGACAAGGAGTATAAAGGTCCGAGATTCGTCGTCGAATTGCCCAAGGCCACAAAAGAGGAGTCCGACAAGGCGAAGGAAACTCTCAATAAAATGGCGACTCTCGAGTTTCGCTTGACTCCGAAGGCGGATAAGGCACCGGAAATTCCCAAAGAAACGGCTCCTTTGGGTTACGAGCGTGTAGGCGAAAACACTTTCGTCCGCGCGCGTGATTATGATAAAGTTTCGACCAATGCGAATTATCTGGCGGAATTCTCCAAGTTCGGCCTTGAGGATGATCGTGCGATGCAGAACGATTTTAAATTTGTTCTTCAGCGCGATAAGACCAAGAGCGAAGACGGCAGCATCAAATATAAGGGCCACTATGTCGAGTCGATTGTTCGTCTCAAAGGCGAAGACATCGTTTCTGCCAGAGTCGTGCCGTCCACCGAGCGGATGGGCTCTTACTGCATCAGCTTTGAACTTAATGATGATGCGGCCGAAGGATTCAGGGAGTTGACCGGGGGCAACCCAGGCCGCGCCCTTGCGATTATTCTGGATGGTGAACTGATTTCCGCTCCGACAATTCAATCTGAAATCGGCGCGAGCGGCCAGATTACCGGCGATTTTACGCTGGAAGAGGCGAAACTCCTCGCCAACAGTCTCAACGCAGGCGCGCTGCCTGCGCCGCTTAAGGATGCCGCCACGGAGATGGTCGCTCCCACTGTCGGTACGGATGCGATCAATTCCGGCATGTATGCGGCGGTTATTGCGTTTTTCCTTGTTGCGCTTTTCATGATCTTCTATTATTGGAGGGCCGGCTTCATCGCCAATATTGCGCTTCTGCTGGATGTCATCCTCTTGCCGGCGGCGCTCTTCCTCGTAGCCAGCATCCTCGGTGTTTTTGTCGACAATGTTGAAGGTGCCGATGCCAAGTTCCAGCTGCCTGTTCTGACCATGCCCGGTATTGCCGGTCTTGTTCTTACTCTCGGCATGGCTGTCGACGCCAACGTTCTCATCTACGAACGCATCCGCGAGGAGTTTGCGCGCGGAGCCAATGTCGGCAAGGCCATCGCCGCCGGCTACGGAAAGGCTTTCACGGCGATCGTCGACTCCAACATCACGACAATTCTGACAGGCGTAATACTTTTCGTCGTCGGCACCGGCCCCATTCGCGGCTTTGCGATCATGCTCACGGGCGGCGTTGTGATTTCGATGTTCACGGCTATCGTTGTCACGCGTCTCATGTTCGATTATACGTCAGACCCCAACAGCTCCAAGCCCTTCAAGATGCTTCAGTTCTTCAAGAATCCGAACTTCAATTTCATGGCTTGCGGCGGCAAGGCTTTCTTTGTCTCCTTGGCAATAATCGTCGCTACGATCAGCCTTTTCACCTACAGAGTGGTAAAGAATCCCAGAAGCGTTCTTGCGGTTGACTTGACCGGCGGAACCTCCATTGTGTACGATGTCGATACAGAGAAGGGCGAAGTTGATGTCGCCAAGGTTCGTGATGCGATCAATGATTACGACAACGCCGCCCTTATCCAGACCGTCGAAGACGGCGACAGCCAGATGCTCTCCATCAAGACCGGCAGGGTTGATGATGATGCGGAAAGCCAGATTGACGCGTGCCTCAAGGAAAACGACATCACGAACATAACCCTCAGAAGCAGCGAAAAGATCGGCGCTTCCGTTGGTGCAGATCTGAGAAGCTCGGGTTCCAAGGCGGTGCTCTTCTCGCTTATCGCGATATTGGTCTACATCGGCTTCAGATTCCGTTTCGGATTCGCGCTCGGCGGCATCGTTGCGCTTGCGCATGACGCGTTGATCGCGTTCGGTCTGTTCTCGCTGTGCGGCCGTCAGCTTTCGCTGATCGTGATCACCGCTCTCTTGACGATCATCGGCTACTCCATCAACGATACCGTCGTCGTCTTTGACCGTATCCGCGAAATGCTCAAGCGCGATTCGCGTACGCCTTTGAAGGAGATCTGCAACACCGCAATCAACTCCTGCCTCGGACGTACGCTCATTACGTCCTTGACGACGTTCTTCTCGGTCGCGGTGCTCTTCATATTTGTCGACGGCTCGATCTACGACTTCGCGCTTACGATGCTCTTCGGCATTCTCGCGGGCACGTATTCGTCGATCTTCATCGCAACGCCGGTGATGCTTTGGTGGTATCGCAACAAGCGTCCCTCGTTTGACGATGAGGGCGCCAAATCGGCCAAGTAAATAAATTGAGCCTGCAGGAAATCGCCTCTTTCAGGGGGCGATTTCTTTCTTTTAGGCAGTAAAGGAGTCGTTTATGGCTGAAGAGACCAAGGTTAAGCTTATAGAATCGGAAGAGGTGCGCCAGCGTATCGCGGAGCTCAAGAAGAACTCCGGCGACATGGCAGATTACATCAAGATCGACGAGCGCAGGGCGAATCTCGCCAAGCTTGAGGATCTTCAGGCCCAGGGAGATTTCTGGAACAACCAGAACAAGGCCCGCGAAATCATCGCCGCCACCAACGCGGAACGGGCCTACACCGTTCCCTACGACGCTCTCCTGAAGACGATCGAGGACGCCCAGGTCATGTTCGAGCTCGCGGAGATGGAGGAAGGCGAGGCGCGCCAGATCGCGTTTGCCGACACTCTTGCCGAATGCGACAAGGCCGATCAGTATTTCTCCAAGCTCAGGATGCAGTCCTTGCTTGGCGGCAAGTTCGACCAGTGCAACGTGTTCGTGAAGCTTCACGCCGGACAGGGCGGCACCGAGGCGTGCGACTGGGTGGCGATGCTTTATCGCATGTATCAGCGGTATGCTGAAAGCCAAGGCTGGAAGGTCGAGGAGTACGATACCCAGGTCGGCGAAGAAGCCGGGTACAAGGATGTCTATTTCCGCGTCGAAGGTTCGTACGCTTTCGGCATGCTCAAGGCCGAGCGCGGCATCCACCGTCTTGTCAGAATTTCGCCTTTCGACGCCAACAAGCGTCGACAGACGTCGTTTGCCTCGATGGAGACCGTTGCCGAAATCAACGATGATATTGATGTCGAAATCAAGGACGAGGATCTTCGCATCGACACGTATCGTGCGGGCGGCGCGGGCGGTCAGCACGTCAACAAGACAGATTCCGCCGTCCGTCTTACCCACCTGCCGACGGGTATTGTCGTCGCGTGCCAGAAGGAGCGTTCGCAGCACATGAACAAGGAAAAGGCCATGAACATGCTCCGCGCCCAGCTCTACGAATACTACGAGGACCAGAAAAAGGCCGAGATGGACCGTTTCTACGGAGCGAAGTCCGAGAACGGCTGGGGCAGCCAGATCCGTTCGTATGTCTTCTGTCCGTATACGATGGTCAAGGATCTCAGGACCGAAACCGAGACGAGCGATGTAAACTCCGTCATGGACGGCAATATCCAGCAGTTTATAGAATCGTGGCTTCAGATGAAAGCGAGCGAGAAATAAGTGGCGCTGGAAAACGGAGTGAACTGGAGGCCTCTCGAGCCGCTGAAACGCGGACGCCATTCTTCGTTCGCTTCGGCGGTTGCCGCGTCGTTCGAATCGCTTTCGCACGTGCCTGACGGTTTCTTTGATTCGTTGGCCGAAAAATGGCCGGAGATGTTTCCCGCGCTGCCGGCCAGACCCGGCCGCCGGGAGGGCAGCAAACTGTTTCTTTATGTTAAAAGCGCCGCAGTCCTTTTTGCGGTCCGTCCCAGGATTTCGTCCGTAAAGCGTGCGCTTGCCGCCTTGCCGGGGGCTCCGCGGAGACTTGAGGTGTATTTGGAGATCCGCAAATGACCTTATCATGCGCAGTCCTGTTCGCCGCCACCTTTACGCGGGCGATTACCAGCATAGAGTCCCTTGATCCGGTCAAGGCCCAGACGACGTACGATTGCCATGCCGTCCAGCTGCTGTACGAGACTCCGCTGGAGATCGACTATTCCGCAAGGCCATACAGGATAAAGCCGGGCGTGTGCGAATTGCCCGAGATTTCCGCAGACGGGCTCACGTATACGTTCAGGATGGTCCCGTCCACGACGCTTACGGCATACGACGTAAAACGCAACCTCGAGAGGCTGCGCGACAAAAAGTTAAGTTCGCCCGGCAGATGGACGATGGATCGCGTCAAGGACATCACCGTTCTTGACGAAAAGACCTTCCGCATCGAGCTCAAGGCAAGACAGCACGTATTCCCGTGGATGCTGACGATGGCCTACAGCGCGCTTCAGGGGCCTTCCGGAGAGACGACAGGGCCTTACAGGCTGAAGTCGTGGTGGCGCAACTACGAAATAGTTTTCGAGCGCAATCCCGACTGGCGGGGATGGGCTCTTTGCGACGACAGGGGCAACGGCGCCTTCGATCGGATCAGGTATATCGTCGTGAGCGACGTAACAACCCAGTGGCTGATGTTCCTGAAGGGAGAGATCGATTTTCTGGCCGAGATCGCCCGCGACAACTGGGGCGCCGTGATGGATGAAGACGGCGAGCTCAATTCGTCGCTTTCCGGCAAGGGCATACGGCTCCACGGCGGAAATCCCGCCAATGAAATGCGATATATCGGCATGAACATGACGGATCCGGTGTTGGGTAAGAACAAAAAGCTTCGGCAGGCATTGTCGTGCGCCTTCGATTTCCCCACATGGAAGATCTTCTACAACAACAGCGTTTCGGAGGCTACGGGACCGGTTCCTTCGACGATCGACGGATATCTGTCGACTCCGTTCGAGTATTCGTTCAACCTTCAGAAGGCCAAAAGGCTTCTCGCCGAAGCAGGCTATCCGAACGGTCGAGACCCCGAAACCGGCCGCCGGCTGGTGCTGACGCTTTCTATCGGACGGCCCACCCAGGACAGTCGCGAGGCGGGCGAACTGCTGGCCAGCTTTTACGCCCGCATCGGAATAAAGCTAGAGCTCAAGTTTCTGACCTGGCATGCCTTTTTGCATTCGGTCTCAAAGGGCGAGGCTCAGCTCTACATGCTCGCCTGGGTGGCTGACTATCCCGATGCAGAGAATTTTCTTCAGCTATTCTATTCGAAGAACATAAAAAACGGGCAGAATCGCTCGCGGTACAGCAATCCTGAATTCGATGCGGAATACGAGAAGGCTCTTCTGGCGCTTTCGCCGGAAGAGCGGAATCGACATTGGCGTCGATGCCAGGAGATAGTCCGCGAAGACTGTCCGTGGATCTATACGCATATCACAAAGAACTACACGCTCGTCAATCCGTGGATCGGCGGCTACAAGGCGCACGATTTCCCCTACGGACACGAAAGGCATTACAGGAAGTTGAAGAAATGAATACGCTTTTTATCGAACGCTCGACAGATAAAGGGTCTCTCGCGCTTGCGAAGGGCGGGGAGGTTGTCCGCTCGGCGGATTTGGAGCCTTCCGGCGCGAACTCGGGCGAATGGGTGTGCAAAGCGCGTGATTTCATCGGAGAGGAGAAGCTCGACCGTATTGTCGTCGGCACCGGCCCCGGGTCCTTCGCCGGCATACGTTCGGCGCTCGCTTTTGCCCAGGGTTATGCGATAGGATCGGGCTGTGTCGTGGAAGGGCTGCCTTCTCCTTGCGCGTTCGCCATGGATGAAGGTCCTCTTGCGGTTGTCGGCGACGCTAGAAGAGGCAAGTACTGGATCGCTCTATTTGACGGGCCAAAGCTTGTCTGCGATATTTTTCAGGTTGACGGGGAGATGCTTCATTTGAGAGTGCCCGTTGGCGTTAAGGTTATAACGCCTGATGCGTCCAGAATCGATTCCCTTCTTAAAGAGACGTTCGGAGCAGATTACGCCGGCGGCGCAATTCCCTGCGCGTCCGGCCTGGCGCATGCCGCTTCGGTTAATCCGTCCCTTCTTGTATCGGAGCCGTTGCCTGTCTATTTAAATCCTGCGGTTCGTGATTAGTTGTTGCCGCAGTATTGTTAATGACAGCGAAAAATGATATAATTTGTAAATAAAGCAGCTGTTTTATTAAAAGTACTCAAAACGAAAGCTATGGCAAAAAAATTGAATTTCTTCTCTGTCGGCGCGGTTTCTGTTGCTGTTGCCGGTTTGGCTTTTCTGGGTGTCTGCGGATGTTCTTCTCCGAAATATTCCCGCAGCGCGATACCCGGCGACCTCAACACATTGTGCCTTTTGTCTGATGCCCAGTCGCGGTCGATCAGTCCCGAGAACCAGACGGGCGAGCGCGGCGGCGGCGCGAAGGAAGTTCCGAACGAATGGTCCAAGGCATACAGGCTCGGCAAGGGCTGGAAGGTCCGTCCCTGCGTTACGATAAAGCCGGGTCAGACGTTTGAGCTCATGAATGTCGAAGGCCCCGGCCTTATCCAGAACATGTGGCTTACGATGGCCGACGACGGCTCGCTCGAAAGGCGTTGCTTCATTTTGAGAATGTACTGGGATGACGAGAAGGAGCCTTCGGTAGAGTGTCCTCTGGGCGACTTCTTCTGCAATGCCTACAAGAAGTGGGCGCCGCTTTCGTCCCAGGTCGTATGCGTCGGCCCTCGTCAGGCGTTCAGCTGCTTCTGGCCCATGCCGTTCAGAAAGAAAGCCCGCATCACCCTCGAGCATTGCGGCAAGAAGAACATCGCGCTCTTTTACCAGATCAACTACGCCTTGGGCGATGTTCCTGATGACGCGGCGTATTTCCACGCCCAGTTCCGCCGTTCGAACCCGACCGAGGGCTCGCTCCATACGATTCTCGACGGCGTCAAGGGCCGTGGCCACTATGCGGGCACATACTTCGCGTGGCGTTGCCGCAATTACATCTGGTGGGGCGAAGGCGAAATCAAGTTCTACATGGATGGCGACACGGAATATCCGACCATCTGCGGAACGGGCGCCGAGGATTATGTATTGGGCTCCCACAACTTCGAGGTTCTTAACGAGAAGAAGTTTTGGATCTACAATACTCCATACGCCGGCCTCATCCAGGCCGAAGAGGCCAAGGAGCCTGACGGCATAAGCGCGTTCGGCATGTATCGCTGGCATGTGACCGACCCCGTCCGCTTCAGCAACGACCTTCGCGTAACAATCCAGGATCTCGGCTGGGCTCCCGGGCCTTATGTGACCCAAAACTCCGATATTTCAACTACGGCGTTCTGGTATCAGACCGAGCCTCATGCATCCTTCCCGAAGCTTCCGTCGGTCGAGGAGCTTGAGGAGGATTACAACAGCGAACTCGTTTCGCGCAAGAATTCGATTAAGGCCAAGGGAGCCAAGTAATTTCATTTTAAACAGGAGCGTTTAATCATGCAGATTTCAAAGAGAGAGTTTCTCAAGCGTCTTGGCATCGGCGGGGCCGCCGCCGTCACGGGTGCCGCGTTCGGTGATGAATTTGTCGCTTCCAGTGAGAAGCTGCCCCCCGGGGCGATCGGCGATCCGATGAATCCGCGCTTCGGAAAGTGGATCTATCCGATTGAGCATACGACCGAGGACGGCCCCAGTTCGTTCATGAAGGGCGGCAAGGTCATGATGCCCGGGCGCGAGGTTCCTGTTTTTCACGAGACCGATGTCGTCGTGGTAGGCGGCGGTTGCGCCGGCTTCGCCGCGGCGGTCGCCGCCGCCAAGACGGGCGCGAAGGTCGCGCTTGTCGAGAAGGACGGTTCGCTCGGCGGTCTTTTCACGAACGGCATGGTTCTTATCGTTCTTGCGACTGCCCGCAAGGAAGCCGGCGGCGATTTCACGGTCGTTACGCGCGGCGTTTGCGGCGAGTTCATGGATCGCGCCCAGAACCTCGGCTCTGCGTTCTGCACTAAGCCCACAAAAGAGAATCTCATGCAGCCGACGGTCGACCCCGAAGGCGCCAAGTATCTCATGGACCGCATGGTCGAAGAGCAGAAGATCGACATGTTCTTCCACGCCTGGGGCATCGACGTGATCCAGGAGGGCAACAAGATCCGCGGTATCGTGTTCATGTCCAAGCAGGGCATGCAGGCGATTCTCGCGAAGACCGTTGTCGACTGCACGGGCGACGGCGACATTTATTTCGCCGCCGGAGCCCAGTATCGCCAGATCACCCACGGCATCGGATTCGTTTCGCGCTGGGCCAATCTCGACAGGATCACCGCGAAGCGTCCGCCGCGCGACAGGAATGGCAATGTCCTGCCCGGCTACTGGATCATGAAGGGCAACGAGGCCAATCCTTCGACGTGCTGGACGGGCGTCCCCAACCATCACGGAGACGGTCTTGACATCCGCAATCTGACGCGCGAAGAGATTTATCACCGCAAGGAAACATGGGAGGCCGTGCAGAAGCTCCGCAAGACCCCCGGCTGGGAAGAGGTCTTCATCGCCAACACCTGCTCGCAGATCGGCCCTCGCGTCACGCGTCTTTTGAAGTCAGAGTGCATCGTCGACCGTGCGATGCTGGCCAAGAACTGGGATCCCGAAGACGCCGTGGGCTGGTTCGGTGTTGACGGTCCTCATTCCGCATGGAAGGTTCCCTACCGCTCGCTTCTTCCCGTCGGCGTCGACAACCTCCTTTCGGCGGGCCGCTGCATCGGCGCTCCCGATACGTGCGACACCTTCCGCCTCATCGCGCCCTGCTTCGTCACGGGCGAGGCCGCCGGCACGGCCGCCGCGCTCGCCGCGCTCTCGGGCAAGTCGCCGCGAGATATCGACGTCAAGACGCTTCAGAAGACTCTTGTCAAAAACGGTGTCTATTTGTAATGAACCAGGTGCTGAACAAAATGAAAAAAAACGAAATGCGTACCGGCGCTCGCGCTTTGGTCGAGTCGCTTGAGAAGGCTGGAGTCGATGTTCTTTTCGGCTATCCCGGGGGAGCGGTTCTGGATATTTTCAACTGTCTGACGGATGCGAAGTTTCCGTTCGTGCTGGGCCGTCACGAGCAGGGCTCCATCCACATGGCAGACGGCTACGCCCGCTCGACGGGAAAGCCCGGCGTATGTCTCGTGACGTCCGGCCCCGGTGCGACCAATACGATTACAGGGCTTGCGACCGCGAACATCGACGGAATTCCGCTCGTTCTCATCACGGGCCAGGTCTCGCTTTCCCTGATCGGCACCGATGCGTTCCAGGAGGCCGACACGACCGGCATCACCCGTGCCGTTTCGAAGCACAATTTCCTCGTCCATTCCGCCGATGAGATTCCCGAGATCATCGCTCAGGCGTTTTACATCGCGACCCACGGCAAGCCGGGTCCCGTCGTGATCGACATTCCCAAGAATTGCCAGCAGGCCCTCACGGCGGCCCAGTATCCCGAGCGCGTTTCGCTTCGCGCGTACCATCCCGAGTCCGCCGCCACGACGAGCCAGCTCAACAAGCTCGCGAAGATGATCAACGAGGCCAAGCGCCCTGTGATCTACGCCGGCGGCGGCGTCATCGCCTCGGGAGCCGCGAAGGATGTTTCGATTCTCGCCCACAAGGCGGAGATTCCCGTCGCGACGACGCTCATGGGCCTCGGTGCATTCGACGAACGCGACCCGCTGGCGCTCAGGCTCGCGGGCATGCACGGCTCCCCCGCCGCGAACTGGGCGATCAACGAGGCCGATCTCCTGATTGCGCTCGGCGTCAGGTTCTCCGATCGCGTCACCGGCAAGATTTCCAAGTACGCTCCCAAGGCGAAGATTGTCCACGTCGATTGCGATCCGGCGTCCATCGGCAAGAATGTCGAGGTCGACCTCGGCATCGTCGCCGATGTCAAAGACGTTCTTACCACCGTCGGCTCGCGCATCAGACAGGCCACTCATAAAGAATGGCTCAAGACGATCGACGGCTGGAAGAAGAGCCATCCCGTCACCTACAAGCCGATGCACAAGGGCGTTATCATGCCCCAGTCCGTCATCGAGGCCGTCGACAAGGCGTCGAAGGGTCGCGCCGTAGTCGTTACCGACGTCGGTCAGAATCAGATGTGGGCGGCGCAGTATTTCCGCCACAGCATCCCTCGGCATTTCCTTTCGTCGGGCGGCATGGGCACGATGGGCTTCGGCATTCCCGCGGCGATCGGCGCGGCGTTTGCGCGGCCCGACCACAAGACCGTCGCCATCTGCGGCGACGGCGGAGCCCAGATGACGTTCGAAGAGATCGTTGTCGCCGTCGAGCACAAGCTCCCCATAACATTTGTCGTCATCAACAACGGCTGCCTCGGAATGGTTCGCCAGTGGCAGGAGCTTTTCTACAGGAAGAATTATTCCGGCTCCATCCTGTCCGTCAAGGACAGGCCCAAGAACGAGAATCTCGAGGGCGACCTCAAGTACGATTATCTGCCCGATATCGTCAAGCTCGCCGAGGCTCACGGCGCCAAGGCGTATCGCGTGATCGACCCCGCGAAACTCGATGCCGTCATCTCCAAGGCCGTCAAGTCCGACGCGACGACGCTTGTCGAGGTTATCGTCGAGCCGCGCGCCAATGTCTATCCGATGATCCCCGCGGGCAAGCCCGTAAGCGACATGGTCTTCGATTGATATACCGGGAGGTTTTAAAATGAGCGAACAGATACACAGACTCAACTGCTATGTCGAGAACCGTCCTGGCGTTCTTGCCCGTATTGTCGGGCTTATTTCGGGGCGAGGCTACAACATCCAGACCCTTAACGTCGGGCCTACCGAGGACGGAACCGTTTCAAGGATGAAGATCGACATTCTCGGAACCTCCAAGGTCATCGATCAGATCATCTGCCAGCTGCGCAACCAGGTCAATGTCATCGAGGTGACAAGCCGCAGGATGTGATCGGCGGGGAGCTTGACGGATGAATGTTGCTGTCATAGGCAAAGGTCTCATCGGAGGGTCGCTTGAAAAGGCGGCCCTTCGCGCCAAGCATAATGCCGAGGTGTTCAGGGGGCGCGGGCCTCTGCCGGATTTGGGGAACTTCGATTTTGTCTTCATCGCCGTACCTCCATCGGCCGTCGAGGGAATCGTCCGTGCGATCGCCGCGGCCGGAACGCTGCGCGACGGGGCGGTTGTCATGGACATCTCCGGCGTCAAGGGCTCCGTATGCCGCGCGCTTTCCGGTTTCGCCGGCGCGAAGGGGTGGACTTTCATCGGTGCCCATCCGATGGCCGGCAAGGAGAAGCTCGGCTACGGGAACGCGTGCGAAAATCTTTTCGACGGCGCGTCGATGATCCTGACTCCGTTTGAATCGACGGACCTGACGGTGGTCCGGGCGACATCCGAATTCCTTGAAACGCTCGGCTTCTCCAAGGTTGTCGTCACCGATACCGATGACCATGACGGGATGATCGCCTATACGAGCCAGCTTTGCCATCTCATTTCCTCGGCGTACGTGCGCGAAGGGCTTTCGGCCCGCCACTGCGGGTATTCGGCCGGAAGCTTTCGCGATATGGTGCGCGTCGGCGCTCCAGATCCCGACACCTGGACGGAACTGTTTTTCGAGAACAAAAGTCATCTTCTGCCTGTTCTCGACAGATACATAAGCCGTCTTGCCAGATTCCGCGATGCGCTTGCCTCTGACGACAGGGCGACGCTTCACTCCGATCTCGAGGAGGGCGTCGAGGCCAAAAAGAAGATCGACGAAGAAAAAGAATCGAAATGAAAATCGGAAAAGTTTTGAAGCTGGAAGTCTACGGAGAGTCCCACGCTCCCAGGATAGGGATGCGCCTCGAAGGATTCCCCGCCGGTCTTGAAATAGACTTTGATGCGCTCAAGGCGTTCATGGAGCGCCGCGCTCCCGGCAGGGACGAGTTCTCGACTCCGAGGCGCGAACCTGACGAGCCGCAGTTCCTCTCGGGCGTAAAGGACGGCGTTACGACGGGCGAGACGATAGAAGCGGCAATCGTCAACACAAACACGCGAAGCGCCGATTACGAAACGGATGTTCCGCGTCCCGGTCACGCCGACTATCCGAACTGGGTCAAGTACGGCAGAATCCCGGCGGGCGGCGGCTCCAACTCCGGACGCATGACCGCACCAATGTGCATAGCGGGCGCGCTCGCGCTCCAGACTCTCGCCGAGCGCGGCGTCAGCGTCGCTTCGAAGGTTTTGTTTACGGGCGACATTCTCGCCGCCAAGGCCGAGGGCGATTCCGTCGGCGGTGTCATCGAATGCGAAATTAAGGGCCTTCCCGTCGGTCTTGGAGGATCGATGTTCGACGGTATCGACGGCGCGATCTCAGAAGCCGTCTTTGGGATTCCCGGCGTGAAGGGCATTGAATTCGGAAACGGCTTCGAGTCCGCGTCGCTCAAAGGTTCCGAGAACAACGAC
This sequence comes from Kiritimatiellia bacterium, assembly GCA_045656285.1. Classification (GTDB taxonomy): domain Bacteria; phylum Verrucomicrobiota; class Kiritimatiellia; order RFP12; family UBA1067; genus UBA1067. The sequence goes on along the minus strand of JAZOQY010000029.1, from coordinate 71,903 downwards.
GCTTTCAAGATCGAAAACGGAAGGGTCGTGACCGAGACGAACCGTCACGGCGGCGTGCTGGGCGGAATGACGAGCGGAATGCCGGTCGTCTTTCGTGTGGCCCTGAAGCCGACCCCGTCGATCTACAAGACCCAAAAGAGCGTCGATCTCAAGACGATGCAGCCTGCCGAGCTTGCGGTGCGCGGCAGGCACGATCCGTGCATCGCGCTCAGGGCCCGTCCTGTCATTGAAGCTCTCGCCGCCTTCGTCGCGTACGATGCGATTCTCGCCGAAGCCTTTCCGGTCGAATTCCGCAGGTTTGATCCGGCCGGATTCAGGAACATCGTCGTCGATTCAAATGTCGCGTCACTCTATCCGGCGATTGCCGAGAAGGCGATATTCACTATACCTTCAGGCGAAGAAAACAAGACGATCGAGACCGTCGCCAAAATATGGGCGGCGTTCGCCAGGGCGGGGCTCGGCCGCAAGGATGCCGTAACGGCTGTCGGCGGAGGAGTGACGGGCGATCTTGTCGGCTTCGCCGCTGCGACCTGGATGCGCGGCATCGACTGGGTCAATGTTCCGACGACGCTTCTTTCGATGGTTGACGCGTCCTACGGCGGAAAGACGGCTTGCGATCTCGAGTGCGGCAAGAATATGGCGGGAGCGTTCCATCCGCCGCGCCGGGTAATTGTTGACGTTGAGTTTCTTAAGACTCTGCCGCCTCGCCGGATAGCCGACGGCAAGGCTGAGATGATTAAGCATGAGATTATCGGAGGCAGAACGAAAGTCGATTATTCCGCAGTGCCGTCGGCCGATGAAATCGCCAAGAATCTATCCGTTAAGATCGGTATCGTCAAGGCAGATCCTCTCGAAAAAATCGGCGAGAGGGTTAAGTTGAACGCAGGACATACGGTGGCGCATGCAATAGAGAAGGCTACCGACTACGCCATATCCCACGGCGAGGCTGTCGCCATAGGTTGCGTTGAAGAGGCTCGACTTGCAGAGCGCATGAACCTCGCGGATGAAGGCTGGGCGGACGAGCTCGCCGAGCGCTTTGAGTCGGCGGGGCTTCCGGTTGAATTTCCCGAGGGGCTTGATTTTGAAAATCTCAAGCCTTTAATGGCGGGCGATAAAAAGCGCGAGGCTGATACTGTCGTCTTTGCGCTTCCGTGCGCTTGGGGTGATGTTAGAACAGCGGTACTTTAAAGAAAGGGTTAAAAAGACATGAATATAAAAAGATTGTATAAGATCATTCCTTTGAGTGTTTTGATCTCGCACTTTTCAGTGTTTGCATCTCCCGTAGTTCCCGGTGAGTATACCGATCCCTCGGTACTTAAAAAGACGCTTGAAGTTCAGCAGGACTATGTTACTCCCGTTGAATTTCAGTTCCCATATATTTCAACTTATTATATAAAGCCTACTATCTCCACTAAAGAGAAAGTTGAAATTGGCTTTTATGTAACCGATTGGGATCACTCGCTCGTCCGGAATCTCGACGACTCTTATCGCTTCGACATCCACCTCAAGGTCGTCGCGCCCAACGGCAAAGAAGTCACCCGAACGCTCAACTCCGTTAAGTCCGGCGACGGTAAATTCGAGTTTAAGCCCCTACCTAAGGGCGAATACAGATTCTGCGTATGGGCCGTCGATCTTAAGCGTAAAACAGAATCTCATCGTGTTTGGCACCGCTTCCGCGTTTTTGAACCGAACGAATTAACGATTCCAGCCGAAAAGACTTACACGATGACGAAAGAGGATCTTGAAAAATATTCTCTTTGCAACCGCGGCGATCTTGGGCGTAAGGTGTACGTTAAAGTTACCGAGCCCGGTAAAATGCCTCTCTTGAAGCGTTTTGAGAAAATCAAAGAGCAGGTAAAAAAATACGCCGAAGCCAATCCGCATAAATCCAACGACGGCAAAATCGGCTATACGATTTACATCCCGACTCTTGACGACAAGGAAGTTCACGGCTCATTTAAATGCTCAGTAGTAGTCCGCGATCCCGGATACGACACTAACGCAGTTGAACAGATTTCGCTTAAAAATGCCGTCGGACTTAACAAAATCCTTAGAGATAAGCTCGCTGAAGGCTTTAAAAAAGTCGTTCTTTACCCCGGCACCTATCGCATCAGCGCCAAGAAATACGTCTCCTTACCGTCAAATATTACGTTTGACTTAAATGGCGCGACACTTAAGCAAAATGAATTCGCGGGCGACTCTTCGACAATCGTCGGCATATACCACGCTTACGACGCCCACCTTATTAACGGTACGCTCGAAGGCGACTATTATGAGCACGATTACGAAAACTCCAGAAGCTCTGAATGGCCTCTTGGCTTCTCTTTAGCCGGCAACTCCCACTATTCCACCGTTGAAAATATTTACGTTAAGGACATTACCGGTTATGGCGGCAGTAACTCTCAGCGTCGTAGTGGCGATTTACCTTGGGAATATAAAAGGCAGATTGGAAAGTTTGTCGAAGGTAAGCTAGATCGAAAAACAGGCGAAGTCATTACTGGTACACCTAACTTCTATACTTCTACCTACGTACAAGTCGATCCTGAAAAAGCCAAAGAGGTCCAAGTTTCTAAATGCCTCGGCTACCAAGGTGTTCTTACTCGTCAATGGTGCCTAATCGGATGCTGGTATGATAAAGATAAAAAGTTTATCTCATCCGAAACCATCTTCCAGTACCGCGTCATTCCAGTACCTAAAAACGCCGCGTTTCTTAGAATTACCGAATTTAATGATTCTATCGAAAAAGCTAAAAAGGATATTCTTGATGTAATGGTCTTTAATGTACCCATGAACTGTGCGATTAAAAATTGCACCTTCGATCACTGCCGCTGCGTAGGCTACGCGGCAAGCGCGATGAAGAATATGCTCTTCGAGGGTAATCTTATCGCTCGCTCAGGCGAATCAGCAGCTCGCTGCGCATACGACGCTGAAGATGGTTGGGATATGATGCATGACGTTTATCTTAAAAATAATACTTGTCGCGACAACCCCGTTAACAACTCGCTTCTTACATGCGCGGGGCATAACTTCATTTTTGAAGGTAATAACTGCAATCTCCACTTCTGGCCTCGCACATATTCTCCTTGTGTGCGCAATAATAACATTCGTTTCGCTAAATTCTACTGTGATTCACGCGTCAGATCTGGTTATGCGCGCGTTGAAAATAATAAGATTACTGCTAAACTTGAAATCCCCAGGAGTAGCCGTAGCGATGGATGGGATTATGCGTTCAATGGCTTTAATCTCTCTACTAACGATCCCAATGGCTCAATTAAAATGAATCTAAGTGACTCAGCTCGCGTAGTCAATTCAAAATTTAATGGAGTTAAATCGGCGATTTCAAAGGCTGTCAGCTGCACATTCACCGATTGCAAGGTCGAGAATCTCGAAAGTGGAATGTGGTCTCACGTTATTGTAAACGGCGGCGTAATTCAAAACTTCTGGTATACTAACACATTTGAGAATTGTACATTTAATAAGACGAGATTCCACGGTTTTGCTAGAAAATGCAAAATCACCTTCCGTAACTGCACATTCTCCGATTGTCCGACTGTAAGTTTTGGCAACGCGACACTTATATATGAAAATTGTAAATTTATTGGCGGCTACTTTTGGAATGGCTATTGGTGCTCAGCTACTGATCTTAGCTTTAAAAACTGTTCGTTTAAGATTACCGATAACAGCTATATCAAACTCGGAACCTACGGTATAGGTGAGACGATATTTGATTCTTGCACAATTACGACGGATAATAAGACTGGCGTAGTATTCTGTGATCTTACAGACTGGCGCTCCTCTAAGAATGGTGATAGCGTACCTGGCAGTATAACAATGCGAAACTGCACTCTCGGTAACGGAATTGCATACGGCGTAGGGTGCAGTAATCTCAAGCGCTTCAATGGTAATCTACCTCTTGGCCAAGACCCAACTAAAAAACTTACCTTTAAGATGGAGAACAACAAGACGACCAACGGCGCTAAAGATTTAGGTCCGATGCCGAAGCGCGTCGATAAGCCGAAAAAGAAATGATGGATTTTCGAGTGAGATGAGTCCGGCAAATCGTTTACTGTAAATGTCAATATATGATACAATACAAAATAAAGCAAGAAAGAGTCTAAAAATGAAAAAGTTATTATTGATGGCGGTATTGGCGCCTTTTTTAGGATGTATGTCCATCGGAGATTGTCCTAAGAAAGCGGACGAGTCTTTTGTGATAGCCTCCTACAACATCCGCGGTCCGTTTGATAAGGGAGATAACCATTGGACTGTCAGGATTCCCAGAATGGTCGGCGTTATAGAGAAATACAGTCTTGATATCTTCGGAGTTCAGGAAGCTGTCAAACATGTAAGCGACAAACTTCAATCAGAGCTTGAGGGATATCGTCGCATAGGTTGCGGGCGCGAGTTGGATTGCTCCGGCGAGAGCAACTACATTTTTTACAAGCAAGATCGCTTCGAGTGCCTGGAATACGGCACTTTCTGGCTTTCGAACACTCCGCTTGTTTCGGGGAGCCGTTACAAAGGCGCCGGGTGCCCTAGAACCTGCACCTGGGGCCGATTTAAGGATTTGAAGACGGATAGAGTATTCACTTACTATAATACTCATCTTGATCATGTTTCGTCTAAGGCCCGTCTTGACGGCGCTAAGGTGCTGTATGATAACGGCCTTAAGGATGCGCTTGCGCGGGGTGAGACCGTCTTTCTTACGGGAGATATGAATGAGACGCTGTCTGTTGTTGCAGATGCGAAAAGTATAGCCGTCGTTAATGGACCCCGCTTAGTAAATGCCTCTAAGAAGGGGAATACTCCGGATGTCAATCCGATTGCGTTCTTCGAGTCGATTCTCAAAGATTCCTACGCTATAACCGAGACTCCCCATAAGGGCACCAGCGAGACTTTTCACGGGTTTAAGCCCGTTAACAAATGTCGCATCGATTATGTGTATACGTCGGATGATGTAAGGGTTCTGTCCCATATAACGGCTAATGATAGACCCGATGGTAAATATCCGAGCGATCACGATGCGGTGGTTGCGGTTGTTGAAATCCGTTGATTTGTATGGAAGAAAACATCAAGCGTGAATACTTTGAACTCCTTCGCTTCGAGTCGGTAGGGGCCGATCCTGCTAAATTGAAGGAGTGCGCTTCGTGTGCCGTCTGGCTCAAGAAGTGGCTTGAGGCGATAGATTTTGAGTGCGAACTTCTCATGGGTGACATAAAGGACGGCAAGGCCGCACCTCCCGTTCTTTACGCCGAAAAGTGCGGGTGCGAAGGCGCTCCGACAGTCTTGATCTACGGTCACTACGATGTTCAGCCCGCAGATCCGCTTTCCGAATGGAAGTCTCCGCCTTTCACGCCGACCGAGATCGGCGACCGCGTTTATTGCCGTGGGGCCCAGGACGACAAGGGTCAGTTTTTTGCGTTTCTCAACGGCGTAAAGGATTATCTCGCGGCAAAACCCGGGAATGCTCCGAATATCAAGATTATTCTCGAAGGTCAGGAAGAGTCAGGCAGCGAGGCGCTTATCTCTATGGCCGATTCGATGAGAAAGCGCATCGCCGCCGATGTTCTTTTGGTGTGCGACACTTCAGCCGCTGCTGGATTGCGTCCGGCGATCGTTGCGGGACTTCGCGGAGTAAGTCATTTCACTGTGCGCCTTAAAGGTCCTTCGCGCGATCTCCACTCAGGTTCCTACGGCGGCATCGCTCCTAATCCGGCTCAGGCGATCGCAGAACTCGTTTCGTCTCTTCATAATCCCGACGGCTCGATCGCGGTCGACGGCTTTTTAAACGGCATTGAACGCCCGACGGGCGAAGAAGTCGCTGCGGCTGAGGCTGGCGCCGACACCAGGGAGGCATACGAGGCCGATATCGGGTGCGAGGCTGTCGGCGGCGAGAAGGGCAAGAGCATCGTCGAGCGCAACTCGTTCGAGCCTACGATTGAGGTGAACGGTATTCATTCCGGCTACGCCGGTCCCGGTTCAAAGACTGTCATCCCCAGCGAGGCGTTCGCCAAAATTTCAATGCGCCTCGTGCCCGGCCAGTCGATACGCGCCGTGCGCGACGCCGTCACCGCCCACCTGAAGGCGCATTGCCCGCGCGGCATGACGATTTCCGTCGAGGATTACACTCTCGGAGCGGGCGGCTTCAGGCTGCCGCTCGCCTCGCCGCTTTTTCGTCTCGCTAGCGACGTTCTCTCCGAGATGGACGATCGCGGCGCCGTCTATCAGTGGGACGGCGCGTCAATCCCCGTAATAAGCGTCTTGAAGGAAGTGTCGGGGGCGGCGCCCTTGATCGTCGGCTGGGGTCAGGCGGAAGACAAGATCCATTCGCCCAACGAAAGCTATTCGTTCGCCCAGTTCGACAAGGCCCGCGAATGGGGCCGCAAGATCATCGCGGCGTTTTGAATTCCGAAAAGGAGCAGCTTGAAATGAAGTTGAATCTAGATTCTGTTTTGAACAATTCCGAGGCGTGGTCGAAAGCCAATGTGGAGCTTCCCCGTTTCGATGTCGCCGCCATGCGCGCACAGACCGCCGCCGCGCCGGAGTGGGTCCATTTCGGGGCCGGCAACATCTTTCGCGGATTCATCGGATCGATCGCCCAGAAGCTGCTTGATGAAGGTTGTTCGAAAACCGGCATAATCGCGTGCGAGACGTTCGACTACGACATCATCGACAAGATATACGAGCCTTTCGACAATCTCACGCTCAATGTTCTGATGAACGCCGACGGCACGACATCGCGCCGCGTTCTGGCGAGCGTCGCCGAGGCGTTGAAGGTCAATTTTTCGGATTCCGGATCAACTGCGCGCCTCAAAGGGATTTTCCGTGCGCCGTCGCTCAAGATGCTTTCCTTCACCATCACCGAGAAGGGGTATCAGCTTAAACGCACAGACGGCACGCTTCTGCCGGTCGTCGAGTCCGACATGAAGGACGGACCCGCAAAGGCTCGTCACGCGATGTCTGTCGTCGCCGCCTTGCTGCTCGAGAGATTCAATGCCGGAGCCTGCCCGATAGCCGTCGTCTCAATGGACAACTGTTCGCACAACGGCGAAAAGCTCAAGACTGCCGTTCTCGCGGTCGCGACGGCGTGGCGCGACAACGGATTTGCTTCGGACGCCTTTGTTGATTACATTTCCGACGACAACTGCGTCTCGTTCCCCTGGACGATGATCGACAAGATCACCCCGCGCCCCCACCCCGCCGTGCGCGAATCTCTCGAGCGCGACGGCTTCGAGGACATGGAAGGCGTTGTCACTTCGAAATCCACATTCATCGCACCTTTCGTGAACGCCGAACGTCCGGAGTATCTCGTCATTGAAGACCGGTTCCCGAACGGCCGTCCTCAGCTTGAGAAGGCGGGCGTCTATCTCACCGACCGCGAGACGGTGAACAAGACCGAGCGCATGAAGGTGACGACGTGCCTCAATCCTCTTCATACGGCGATGTCGGTCTACGGATGCCTTTTGGGGTATACGCTCATCTGCAAGGAGATGGAGGACGAGGATATCGTCCGTCTCGTCCGCCGCCTGGGGTATGTCGAAGGACTGCCCGTCGTCACCGACCCGGGAATCCTTTCTCCAAAGGCGTTCATCGACGAGGTTGTCGAGGAGCGGCTCCCCAACAGGTTCATGCCCGACGATCCGCGGCGCATCGCCACCGACACTTCCCAGAAGGTCGGGATCCGTTTCGGCGAGACGATAAAGAGCTACATCGCCGAAGGGCGCGATCTTGATTCTCTCGTTTCGATTCCGCTCGCGCTCGCCGGCTGGATGCGCTATCTTCTCGCCGTGAACGACGCGGGCGAGCCGATCGAAGTCAGCCCCGATCCGCTCAGGGAGGAGATGCAGTCCAGGCTCGAGGGAATCGTCTGGAACGATCCCGCGAGCTATTCAGGCCAGCTCAAGGCTGTCCTGTCGAACGCGTCGGTGTTTGGCGTCGATCTGACGGAGACGGTTCTTTTCGCAAAGATAGAGACGTATTTCCGTGAAATGCTGAACGGTCCGGGGGCGGTACGCAAACTGTTGTCTTCCGTATCCGCGTGACGTAAATAGGATTTAACTTATGGCAGATGGCAAATTCAAATGGCAGCGCCCCAAATCCATGGGCATGTCGGACTTCCGGGAGTTCGTCACCGAAGTGGAGGAGCGCGTCGGAATCCAGAATGTCGATCTTTTGAACGACATCAATCTGAGCATGAATTCCGAAGTGTACATGCCGTGCTATCTTGAAGTGTCCGAAGAAAAGGCCAGAGAGCTCGCCGCCGCTTCGAACGTCGGGGAGGATCGCTTCTTCGCATATCTGTCCTTCCTGCAGGAGATAGAATATCGCAAGCTCTGCGATGTGAAGCTCTGCGAGCGGAAGCGTTCCGTCGTTCCCTGCTCCGACTTTCTGTCTCCGACGAAGTGGCAGATACGCCGCAGGGATTTCGCACTTTTCAATATGCTGGCGAAAATCTGGAACGTCTCTCTGGTAGTCGCCTTCGCTGGGGCTATCCCGTTTATGATCGGGCCAGTTTCGAATTTCATTTCATCGGGAGGGTGCGATTTTTCCGAACTGGGCGGACATAGCGTATTGTCGGTCGTTTCGATTTCGGTCTGGGCCTTTTTCGTATTCCTTTTTATTATTACATTTTCCATCTACAGATGTTTGCGCAGCAAGCGTTGAGGGCGAAGGAAAGATATGTCAGATACAACTCTTAAAGATTACGGTGCGGACGTCTTTTACGGTGAGGCGATCCGCAAGCACATGTCCAAAGCCGTCGCAGATAAGCTTATCGCGACGATGCGCGAGGGCAAGCCCCTCGATCCGTCGATCGCCGACGCCGTCGCCGAGGGCATGAAGAACTGGGCGCTCGAAAACGGAGCTACGCATTTCACCCACTGGTTCCAGCCGATGACCGGCGGAACGGCCGAGAAGCATGACGCGTTTCTCGAGCCGACAGGCCCCGCCCAGGCGGTCAACAGATTTTCCGGCAAGAATCTCATCGGCGGCGAGACCGACGCGAGCAGCTTCCCGTCCGGAGGCTTGAGGTCGACGTTCGAGGCGCGCGGCTACACGGCGTGGGATCCGACTTCGCCCGCGTTCATCAAGCGCCACGGCAACGGCGCGACGCTCTGCATCCCGACGGCGTTCTGCGCCTACACGGGCGCCGCGCTCGATATGAAGACGCCGCTTCTACGCTCCATTCAGGCTCTCTCCCGGGCGACCGAGCGTCTTATGAAGAAGTTCAAGCGTCCGAAGGCGCATGTTTCGGTTACGCTCGGCGCCGAGCAGGAATATTTTCTTATCGACAAGAGTTTTTATCTCAAGCGGCCCGATCTTCTCCAGACCGGGCGCACCGTCTTCGGTGCTGCGCCCGCGAAGCACCAGCAGCTTGACGACCACTACTTCGGCGCGATCCGCCCGAGAATCCTCAACTTCATGACCGAGGTCGAGCAGCGTCTGTGGCGTCTCGGCATTCCCGCGAAAACGCGCCACAACGAAGTCGCGCCCGCCCAGTTCGAGCTCGCGCCGATGTTCGAGGATATGAATCTCGCGGTCGACCACAATATGCTCGTCATGGAGGTCCTGCGCCAGACGGCCGAAGCGAACAATCTTGTCTGCCTTCTCCACGAGAAGCCCTTCGAGGGCGTCAACGGTTCCGGCAAGCATTGCAACTGGTCGCTTTCGTACGGAGATCGCAATCTCCTCTCGCCCGGCGACAATCCGCGCGACAACGCGATATTCCTCACCGTTCTCTCGGCAGTAATCCGCGCCGTCGATCTCCATTCCGACATTTTGAGAATGTCGGTTGCCGGGGCCGGGAACGATCACCGTCTCGGCGCGAACGAGGCACCGCCCGCCATCATCTCGATATTCCTCGGCGATGAGCTTTCGGAGGTGATGCGCGAGATCGAGACCGGCAAGACCGGCCGCAAGACGGGCCGCACGACGATGAAGATCGGCGTGGATACGATGCCGCCCCTGCCGCGCGACACGACCGACCGCAACAGAACTTCGCCATTCGCATTTACGGGCAACAAGTTCGAGTTCCGCGCCCCCGGTTCGTCGCACAACTGCGCCGCGAGCTGCATGGTCATCAATACGATCGTCGCCGAATCCATCGATGCGATCTGCGACAAGCTCGATGCGGCGGGCGGCGACTTCAACACCGAACTTCAGAAGCTCCTGCAGCGTCTCATCAAAAAGCACAAGCGCATTCTCTTCTCCGGCGACGGTTACGGAGCCGACTGGCCGAAGGAGGCCGAGAAGAGGGGGCTGCCGAATCTCGTCGACACGAAGGAGGCTGTCGAGCCATACAACGATCCCGTCAACCGCTCGCTCTTCTCGCGTTACGGCGTATTGAGCGAGGGCGAGATGGCGAGCCGTTACGAAATCGCCTCCGAGGCGTATGAGCGCAGGATTCTGATCGAAGGGCGCGTAGCTCTCGACATCGCCCGCGCCATGATCCGTCCCGTTGTTGCGGATGAATTTACGCGTCTTGCCACGGCGATCGGACAGGCCAAGAAAGACGGCCTTAAGGTCGGAGTTGCGGGGCTTAAGGCGCTTTCCCTTAAACTCGGCGCCGGTCTGGACGATCTTCACATAAAGTGCGAACGTCTTGAAAAGGCTCTTTCGAAGGAGTGTCCCCGTGAAGTTCTCTCCGAGATGGAAGAGGTTCGTAGAACCGTCGACCGTCTCGAAAGACTTGTGGATGATACTAAGTGGCCGCTCCCGAAATACAGGGAGATGCTGTTTATCTATTGATTTTGAGGTTAAGCGATGAGCGAGCAGTTTTCATTTCCCGGATTTATCGATGTCCACGTCCACTTTCGCGATCCCGGCATTCCCGAAGCCGAGACGACTGCGAGCGGACTTGCAGCGGCACGCCGAGGCGGTTTCGGCGCGGTTGTCACGATGCCTAACACCGTGCCAGCCTGCGACAGTGTCGAGCTTCTCGATTATCAGCGCTCGTTCGATTCGCCCGTTCTTCTTTTCCCTTCCGCGTGCATAACTAAGGGCCGCGCCGGTCGGGAGCTCGCTGATCTGGAACGCCTCGCCGAAGCTGGGGCCGCTCTTTTTACGGACGACGGCGGTTATGTCGAGTGCGACAGACTTATGGAAGAGGCGATGTCCCGCGCCGCCAGGCTCGATTTCTGCGTGGCGGACCACGCTCTCGACCATCGCATCGTCGGCCCTGGAGTGATAAGGGACTGTCCCCTTGCTAAAAAATGCAGCCTCCCCGTTATTCCCGCCGCGGCTGAAATAGAGGCGATAAAGCGCGACATCGCGGTTTGTCGCGTTACCGGCTGTAAACTTCATATTCAGCACATTTCGACCGCCGAGGGCGTCGAGCTTGTGCGCGACGCCCAGAAGGAAGGACTCCCCGTCACGGCGGAGGCTACGCCTCATCATCTCCTCTTCGCATGCGATGAACTTACGTTCGACGACGCGAACTTTAAAATGGCGCCGCCCCTCGGTAATAGGGAGGATCGTTTTGAATTGCGCAAGGCAGTGAAGGATGGCGTGCTCATGTTCGCGACCGATCACGCGCCGCATCCCGCCGACAAGAAGACGATCGGATTTTTGAAGTCGGCTAACGGCATTACGGGGCTTGAAATAGCCGTCGCTTCGACTTATACGGTGATGGTTCTTGAAGAGGGGATGGATGTCGACAGCTGGGCGCGGGCGTGGTGGGAGATGCCGCGCAAGGTTCTTTCGGCCGCTTCGCTCGAAAAGCTGGACAAGGCCAATCCCACGACATCGATTGCTGTCGGAGAGCGCCGCGCCTACGATCTGTCGTCTTCGCTTTCGCTTTCGCGCAACTGTCCGTACGATAAGATGTCTTTCGATGGCTGGCCTTGCTGAAAAATGGTATAATTTCAAAAGTGAAGAATTAAGAGATAAAAATGACTGCTATTCCTTATAAAACATACCTTGACGAAAAAGAGCTTCCAGAAGCGTGGTACAATGTGCGCGCGGACATGAAGAAAAAGCCCGCTCCGCTTCTTGATCCCGTTACCATGAAGCCCGTCGACATCTCCTCGCTCGAGCGTGTCTTCTGCCGCGAGCTCGCCGAGCAGGAACTTGATGACACTTCGCCGTTCATCGCCATTCCTGAAGAGATACGTGATTTCTATAAAATGTTCCGTCCTTCGCCATTAATCCGTGCATATTTTTTGGAAAAGGCGTTGGGAACTCCGGCTGAAATCTATTATAAGTTCGAAGGCAACAATACGTCGGGATCACATAAGCTTAACAGCGCTGTCGCTCAGGCTTATTATGCTAAGGCACAGGGGCTTAAGGGAGTTACAACCGAGACGGGAGCCGGACAATGGGGAACGGCGCTTTCGATGGCGTGTTCGTTTTTCGGCTTGGATTGCCGAGTCTATATGGTCAAATGCTCGTATGATCAGAAGCCTCATCGGCGCGAGGTGATGCGCACATACGGCGCAGAGGTTACGCCCTCGCCTTCAATGACGACCGAGGCAGGTCGCCGAATAAACGCCGCACACCCCGGAGCGACCGGCTCGCTCGGGTGCGCCATCTCAGAGGCTGTGGAAGACGCCGTCAACCGGGACGGATATCGCTATGTTCTCGGTAGCGTTCTGAATCAGGTGCTTCTCCATCAGTCGATAATCGGGCTTGAGGCAAAAGCGGCACTCGATAAATTGGGCGTTAAGCCTGATATCGTCATTGGATGTGCCGGAGGAGGGTCCAATCTCGGCGGATTGATTTCGCCGTTCATGGGCGAGAAGCTTCGCGGTGAAAACGACTACCGTTTTATTGCGGTGGAGCCTGCGAGCTGTCCGTCTCTGACCCGCGGCCGTTATGCATACGATTATTGCGATACGGGCAGGGTCTGTCCTCTGATGAAGATGTATACGCTTGGTCATGACTATATGCCCAGCGCGAGCCATGCCGGCGGGCTTCGATATCACGGAATGTCTTCGACGCTTTCCGAGCTGCTGGATCAGGGGCTGATGGAGGCGACAAGCGTAACTCAGACCCAGGTGTTCGAAGCTGCCCGCATGTTTGCCCGCACAGAAGGGATTCTTCCTGCGCCCGAATCGGCTCATGCGATTCGCGTGGCGGTGGATGAGGCTGTTAAATGTCGCCAGAGCGGCGAGAAAAAGCGTATTGTTTTCGGACTTACCGGCACCGGTTATTTTGATATGTACGCTTACGAGCGTTTTAATAACGGCGAAATGTCCGATTACATTCCGACCGATGACGAACTCGAGGAGAGCTTCCGCAAGCTGCCTGAAGTAAAGATCTGATAACGTGGGATAGGTTTCTCGTTTTAGCCGCAAAGAACACAAAGGGTGGGGCGGGGGATTAGCTCACGCGACGTTCGCGAAGTCCGCGAAGTTTTTTGGAGGCGGCGAACGCCGCCTCCTGAATTCTTTGTGTCTCTGTGCTAAAGTTTTAATTATCCTCTGTTCGACTTGGACTTTCAACTTCGACTTCTAACTTCGACTTTTGGAAACCACATTTTTGTTTTTTTGTTTCAAGTTTGAAGTTGGATTATTAAAGTGGTATAATTCTTTTTATGATTATGTCAGTTAAAGGCCAACTTAAGTGTTATCCGCGCATTATTTTCGCTTCGGTTAAAATGCGATGAGTTATGGATAGGTTAGTAGTGAAATGACAGATCGCCAAGTTAGCGTATTGAGAAAGCGTCGACTTTTGATTCTTTTGCCAGACGGCAAGATACATAAACTGTCGCTGCCTTTTTTGACTGTGTCGTTTCGTGAAGCTCCGCTTACAGGAACGATGCTTGCGGCTTTGACTCCAGAGGAACTTAAGTTCGATATAACTTTGTGTGACGCGAGCGTCTCGAAAATACCATATAACCAGAATTTTGATCTGGTCGCCATAAGCGTTATTACCGGCACTGCGGTAGAAGGGTATCGTCTGGCGGACCATTTTCGTTCACGCGGTTCTAAAGTTGTCATAGGCGGTGTTCACGCGACTCTCCTTCCGGAAGAGGCGGCTTTGCACGCAGATTCGGTAATGACCGGATTCGGTGAAATCGTCTGGCCGCAGATGTGCCGCGATTTTTGCACCGGCACGCTGAAGAGCCGATATGATGGAGGCTCCCCGGAACTTGTCGGATTGCCATGGCCCCGGCGCGACCTGCAAAAGCGTTTCGGCTACGCTATGCCCAATACTGTTTTTGCCACGCGCGGATGCCGCAACAATTGCGATTTCTGCGCAGTTATCGGCGCGAATTTCGGCTGGCACGTCCGACCCATCCCTGAAGTTGTCGCGGAGATCGCCTCCCTTAAAGGTTCGCGATTTGTTTTTAACGACGTGAGTTTCTGCGAAGACCGTGATTATGCGATGGAACTTTGCCGGGCGTTGAAGCCTCTTAAAAAGAAATGGGGCGGGCTTATGACGTTAAAGGCCGCTTCCGACGAAGCGATGCTTGATGCGCTCGCGGAAGCCGGGTGCTGTTACATGCTTCTCGGGTTTGAGTCCGCCCATCGTAATTCTCTTGTCGGAATCCGTAAAACGTTCAATACGCCTGAAGCGTATCAGCGGATCGTTTCGAATATGCACGCGCGCGGGATGATGATTCAAGGGTGTTTTATTTTTGGGCTCGATGAAGACACTCCGGATGTTTTCGATGATACGGTAAAGATGGTTGATGAGCTTCAGATAGATATTCCCCGCTATGCCCTTTATACTCCGTTCCCGTCGACAGCCTGTCATAAGCGCATTGAGGCCGACGGAAGACTTCTTGGATACAACTGGTCCTGGTTCGATACGCAGCATGTCGTCATTCAGCCTAAAAACATGTCTCCCGAGGAGCTTGATGCAGGTTTTATTCACGCCTGGACCGAGACATATTCCATGCGGTCGATTTTCCGCAGACTTTCCGTCAGGCGCAATCAGTTTCCCGTCGCCTTTATCGGCAATCTCGCGTATCGGTTGTATCGTGCCAGGTTGGTGCGTGATCAGCATCGCTTCCCGAAGCACAGAGAGGATGTTTTGATATGATGCGTCTGCCGTGGTACAGGAATACCGTTCCTCATGCCGTCGTTGATATTCTGCGCGGCTGTAATTGCCGATGTGAGAACTGTTACAACAACGAGATGTCGAAGATCAAGTCGCTTGAGGAAATAAAGGCGGAGCTTCGGGTGATTCTGGCGTCACGCCATGTAAAAACCGTTTCAATAAGCGGCGGCGAGCCGCTTCTTCATCCTCGGATACTTGAAATAGTTTCTTATTTGCACAATGAAGTTCATGTCGCCGTGAGCCTTCTTACGAACGGGATGCTTTTCGATGAAGATGCGGCCGCGAAATTAAGTGCGGCCGGACTTGATTTCATCACATTTCATATTCAGAAAGGCCAGATACGTTCCGATTGCGATGACGCTTCGGTAGAGAAAGTTCGAAATGAAAAGGGGCGGTTGGCCCGTAAGTACGGGATATATCCGGCCGTCGTTGAAACGATTCGTTTCGATGATCGGAACGCTTTCGCGGATATCGGCAGATTTCTCAGGTCGTCTCCGGAATTCGAGTATGCGCTTGTAACCGTGGCGCGCGATTTTAGCCGCATCGATCTGGCGGCGGAGGAACCTGATTTCTCCAGAGAGCCGATGTTGGGGGCTCTTGCCGAAGAGGGGTATTTGCCATCGGTTTTCGTGGGCGGCCGTTTTTTCAAGGATATTCCGCGATGGTATATTCTGCAAAGCGTACAGGCGACGGATTCGTCCGGGAAAGAAAAGGCCTGGAGTATTTTGCGACCCGGATTTTTAGAGCGTTCGATTCTTTTTCTGTATGCGAAAATATTCAGCCGTTCGATCCATTGGGTTAAATCGACATCGCTTAAAACTAAAATCCGTCTGCTGCTTAACGGTATGACCGGCGGGCGCATAGCTACGCTTTTCTTTGTTCTGAGAAGCGTTTTCCGCGGATGGTCTCTTCGCGAAAAGCATATTATCGTACAGTATCCCCCGCGATCTCTCGGAGACGGACGAGTGGAGTTCTGTGACGGCTGTCCCGATGCGACGGTCAAAGACGGATCGCTATGCCCGCTTTGTCTGGCGGACAGTGATCTGAAAGGATTCGAGTATGGAATCTGACGGAGAAGCGACGGATATTACGCGTGTCTATTGTGCGGATTGCGGCGTTTTTCACTCTGCACGGCTGGAGGTTGTCGACAATCTGGTTTACTGGAGAGTCGAGTGTCCTTTAGGAGAGAAGAAAGTCAGGATAAGTTCAGACGCGGGATTGTTCGCCAAGTTCAGGGCCCAGGCGCGTAAAACGCCGAAATGGTTTCGCAAAGGTCTTTCAAACTGCATAGTGCATATAAACGACTACTGCTCGCTTAATTGTCCGATCTGTTTTGAAGACGCTAAATCAAAGGGCTGGCAGATCTCGCTTGATGAAGTCAAGTCCGCGGCTAAAAAGATAAGAAAAGCCGGCGCCGTCAATGTGATGCTGATGGGCGGGGAGCCTCTGGAACATCCGCAGATCCTGGAGATATTGCGCATTTTCGCTCATGATTTCGGTTTTAGATGTTCGGTTCTTACCAACGGTGTGCGCATTGCTAAAGAATCTGGTTTCGCGAAGAGTCTTAGAGAGGCAGGTCTTGTCAAGGCGAGTATTTCCTTTGACGGGTTTGATCGGGAGATTGTGCGCCTTATGCGAGGTGATGGCGCTCTTGTAGACATTAAACTTAAAGCGGCGGAGGAGTCCTTTGCGGCGGGCCTGAGCGTCGGCTTTGTCACGACGGCGTCAAGCTTGAATCTCAGGGAAATTCCTTCTATCATCAGTTATTGCATTGATCATATCGCCTTTATGCCGATGCTTGAGATTCAGTGTTATCAAGAGGCGGGGCGCATAATTGAAGGCCTTAAAAGCGTAGATCGCGAGGAAATCGTGAAGACGATAGTGTCTTCGGGCGTGATTCCGGGATTGACCGAAGACGAATTTCGGATTACGCCGTCTGTTCCCGCCGCCGGATTCTGCATCAATCCAGATTGCGGATCGGGAGTTGTATGCAGAGTCATGGGCGGTGTTGCCGTGCCGTTGACGAGGCGGTGGGGCTTTGACGCTTTTCTTGATGATATGGCGAATATGCCGCAAGGCCACAGAGCGCTAAAATGGCTTCGCTGTGCCTTCTCGGCGGTTCGCCGCGTAGGCTTTTGGTTTTTGCCCGCATTGGTAAAATGGGCGGGACGCGGCAAGCCTGGCAGGAATCAACTGCTTCTTGTGTCGATTTCAACTCTTATGACGGCGGAAAGATTAGATTGCAAACGTTTTGGCCGCTGTACCAACGGGGTTCTTACGTCAAGCGGTGGATTCTGTTCGCCGTGCTATTATTATAATCTCCGCTACGATGATGAACGGAGGCGGCGCAAATGATCATCGATCTTCCATGGAAGGGTTCAGAAACGCCATGTGCTATTTTAGACATTTTGCGCGGCTGTAATGCGAAATGCGCATTCTGTTACAATCAGGATAAGCCTTATTTCAAACCGGTTGATGTCGTGCGCGCCGAGCTTGATGAGCTTTGCCGGTTGCGTAAGCTTCAAGCGGTGATGGTTTCGGGCGGCGAGCCTCTTTTGCATCCTGATGTATTAGAAATTGTGAGGATGGTCAAGGCGAAAGGGCTTGTGGCTATAATCCTTACGAACGGTATTTTGCTGGATTCTCCTTTTGCCGCGAAGCTGAAGGCGGCCGGGTGTGAATTGTGCTATCTTCATATTCAGGCCGGACAGTCGCGCTCGGATATGCCAGACGGTGCCGATTGGCAGACGGCCAACAAACTTCTGATTGAAAAAAGTTCCGTTCTTGTCTCATCCGGCATAAGGGCCGGGTGCTGTATAACCTTGCCGCATACGGATTCTGACGGAATAAAACGTGAATGCGAGGCGTTTTTCAAGAACAGAAATCTTTCCAATATTCTGATAACAACGGCGCGATCAGCCGATGATTTCGATAAGCCGTCATGTTCCGATATGCCTATTGCAGAACTCTTAAACCGCTTCAGATCCGTCGGGCTAGTTCCGTTCGCGTCGCTTTCGGGCAAGATCGACAAAAAGACAAGGCGCTGGTTCTCGTTTCAGGTCGTCGAGGCGCGTTTCTCTGACGGGAGACCTGTCCGCCGGATCAGTCTTAGAGCCTCGTACGGAGAACTTTTCGTGATGAAACTTCAGCGCCTTTTCCGCGGCCGCCACGATTTTACCTTGCCGCCGACGTCCAGCGCGTTTCTTCGAATACGTCTTTTGCTGAATGCGATTTCAGGAGGGAAATTTCTCGACTCTCTCAAGTTTGCGATTGATCCTCGTGTTGTTCTTTCGTTCAGGAACGTCGCGCTTGATATCCCCCCGTTCCGCAGAGATGACGGGCGTATAGAATTTTGCGAAGATTGCCCGGGAGCTGTTCTGAAGAACGGAAAACTTCGTCCGCTGTGTCTGTCGGATATCGATCTCCCGGAAGGATTTGAAATATGAGAATATTGTTTATACAGCCTGCCGTAGGGCACAAAGGTCCGGGCGCGACATATCCCAAGACGTGGATAATGGAGCCGTTGGCTTTGGCCGTTCTGTCCGCGTTGACGCCGCGACGCATAGAGCGGATGTTTATGGACGATCGCCTCGGCGAGGTTGATTTCTCGGTTGAGGCCGATCTTGTCGCAATGTCGGTTGAGTGTTATACCGCCCGGCGAAGTTATGAAATCGCGAGCCGTTTTCGCGCGAAAGGCGCTAAAGTCGTTCTTGGAGGCTTTCATGTCAAACTCGCTCCTGAAGAGGCTTCGTCTTACGCTGACGCGATAATTTTAGGCGACGGCGAAACGACATGGCCGCAGCTTGTTGACGATTTTGAGGCGGGATCGTTGAAGCCTGCTTATGTCGGTAAAGGCGGAAGCTTCTGTCCGCTTCCCGATCGCAGCCTTTATGCAGGAAGGAATTACGGGTATCTCAATCTCGTGGAGACGTCGCGCGGATGTTCGTTCGATTGTGAGTTTTGCTCGGTAACCAAGTTTTTCGGCCGTCGTTATACGCCGCGTCCGCTCGGCGAGGTTATGAACGAGGTTCGTTCATTGGGCAAAGATATCGTGTTTTTCGTTGATGATAATCTTGCGATGGATGTTGAGCGCATGAAGGAGCTCTGTCGGCTTATGATTCCGGTGAAGAAGCGTTGGGTCGGGCAGCTCAGCATTCATTCGGCCGGGGATGATGAACTTCTTTCTTTGATGTCGAAGAGCGGGTGCGCCGGGGTTCTTATCGGATTCGAGTCGCTTGACGCCGAAACATTGTCCGCTATGGGCAAGCGCGTCAATGAAATGAATTGCGATTACCGCGCGGCGGTGGAGAATTTGAGGCGGCATCATCTTTCAATATACGCTACGTTTGTGTTCGGCTATGATCACGATACCGAAGAGACTTTTGAAAGAACCATGCACTTCGCCATGGAGAGCAAGTTCTTTTTCGCCGCGTTCAATCATCTTGTGCCGTTTCCCGGAACCGACGTCTATTCGAGATTTCTGTCTGAAGGAAGGCTTCTTCATGAAAAGTGGTGGCTTGACAACTCCGTCCGTTTCGGTGATGTCGTTTTCCGCCCGAAGAATTTCACTCCCGAGGCGTTGGCCGAGAAGTGCCGCGAATACCGTTTGAAGTTTTATTCCGTCGGCTCGATATTCCGCCGCGCGGCTGATTTTCGGGCTAATCTTCATGGGCTTCGAAAGGCGATTGTTTATTTCGCTTCCAATTTCACTCAGGAGCGCGAGGTTATGAGACGTCACGGTCTGCCGTTCGGCGGCTGATATGCGGTTATGGGCGTGTCGGCGAATCAAAGAAAAATTTATGAATGGGCGGTTGTACAGAACAGAAGACGAAAAAGATCTTATAAGGCTCGCCGAGGCAAGTATGCCGGGATGGGTGAAGCTTAAGCATTTATACGGTTCAGGATACGCCCAGTCGGAGAAGCTGAAGGGCGACGGTGAAATTATCGTCGTTGAGAGAGGCGATGGACTTGTTGCGGGGTGCGGCACGCGTTCAACACGCATGGTTTATCTTGACGGAAGGCCATTCAAGATCGGATATTTGAGCGGGCTAAAAAGTTTTGCCGATCGGCGTGGCGGTTTTGGATTTTATCGCGGGCTTCTTATGCTGGCGGAGCTTGAGCGCAACGATCCGCGCGAATTTACTTTTATGACGGTTCTTAAAAACAACTCCAGGGCGCATACTCTTCTTCTTTCCGGAAGACACGGCTTGCCTCGTTGCCGATCTTTGGGCGAAATCGTGACATACGCCTTATCGGCTTTGCCTGAACGGGATTGTCAAAGAGCGTCTTTCGACGAATTGAAAGAGTTTTATTCCCGCCACTCTCCCCGTAAACAGCTTTTCCCTCTGTTCGGTGAGGAGTTTTTTCCTCCGGGGATTTCTGCGGATGACTTTTTTGTGATAAGAAAGAGCGGCAGAATCGTAGCGGCAGGTGCGCTCTGGAGTCACGGAAAAAGACGGAAGATCGTCGTGGACGGATACAATTCTTTAATGAGGGTGGCGCGCCCGGCAGTGAACACGCTTTCCTCTTTGTTGGATATGCCGCGGCTTCCGCCGGTGGGGGATGAGTTTCGCTGCATGTATTTGGCGTATGCTCTTGTCGAGAACGATTCTTTAGATCTTTTCTCTGAACTGATGGATGCCGCGCGTCGGAACTGCAACGGTTCTAATCTTGTGCTCTCATTGCATTCGCAGGATCCGTTGTGCAAGGCGTTGAGTCCGTTAAGGGCGTGGCGCTACAAGAGCGAAATGATGGAAGCCGCTTTTGGCGGCAGAGGATTTGAGTTTAACGGTGTTCCGCATTTAGAGGCAGGTGCATTATGAGCAGAATGGTGGCCGTTGAGATATGGGCTGTTTCACGCCTTTCGGAAAACGATGCTGACGATATGGAGTTTCTTTACCGCTCATATTACGAAGGTGCCGAGGAGGGCGCATTTCGAAAAGATCTTGAAGATAAAGACTGGGTTGTTCTTCTCAGGCAGTCGGTTGACTCTTCTGAAAGATCGCGCGTGGTCGGATTTTCGACGATGAAGTTCATGAGTGTCGCCGGGGAGGATATTCTTTTCAGCGGAGACACGGTGGTGGATGAGGCGTGTAGAGTCCAATCAGGCCTTGCGGGGGCTTTCGGTCATGTTATGAAATATCTTTCTGAAACGGGGAAGAAGAAAGTTTATTGGTTTCTTATATGTAAAGGGGCCAGGACGTATCGCTTTTTGCCCACATTTTTTCACCGCTATGTGCCGGGTGAAAACGTCGATATCGAACTTTCCGCAAAGCTGAAAACGATAGCCCGTGCGCTGTATCCCGATGAATACGACGAGAAAAGCGGCATTCTTCATTTCGGCTCCGGAAAAGACAGATTGAAAACCGATGTGTTGAGACGGGATAGGCAATCCGTTCGTTTCAGATTGATGAACCCAGGCTGGTCGAAGGGGGATGAACTTTGCTGTTTAGCTCCTCTTTCGATGGATAATTTAAACAGACTCGGGCATCGTGTTATAGCTGACGTTATGCCGAAATGGTATCTGTGATGCGGATATTTCTTTCTAATTTGATATGGTTCTTTTCGACGCTTCCCGACGCCGTCCGTTTTTGGCTGGCGCTGGCGAACCCCGAAAAAGCCCAGAAAAAAGCCGCTTCCCGGAGACGCCCTACAAAGCCGGAGGATGTGATTCTTGAAGAGCCCACGAGCGGTACTACCGGAGGAACTAAATGGATCCCGTACACCGAGCAGCTTCGGAAAGAGTTTATGCGGGCGATAAATCCGTGGATGGCTTCGATTTATCTGCGTCATCCCGGACTTGTGTTTTGCACTCATTACTGGTCGATTTCTCCGTATACGGAAGTTCGGCAGCCCGAAAAAGGTCCGCGTCGGGGGTTCGCCGAGGATCGCGAGTATTTGGGCAACGTGAGGTCTTTTCTTACAAAAGCGCTTTTCCCCGTAACGGCGGCGGTTGCGGGAGAGCGCGATCCCGAACGGCATCTTTTAAAGACGGCCAAAGCGCTTGTTTCGTCGCGCAGACTGGGGCTGATTTCCGTGTGGCATCCCTCCGCGCTTCTCAGATTGCTTGAATTTATGTCGTGCAATGCCGATGTCGTGACATCCGATTTGCGGTTGATAGAAGCGCTTAGGTTCCGGCAATACATGAAAGTGTGGCCCCGATTAAAATTGATAAGTTGTTGGGATCGTGCTTTTGCTTCCGCGGATGCTGAGAAGGTCAGGTCTTTTTTTCCTGGTGTGGAAGTCGAAGGTAAAGGGCTTCTCGCAACGGAAGGTGTTGTTTCCGTGCCGTGGTTCGCTCGGCGTGTCGCAGCGGTAACTTCGCATAATCTGATGTTTGAAAAGGTGGACGCAGAGACGCGAGAGCCGATCGAGGGTACGAGAGTCGAGATAGGAAAGCTTGAAGTTGGCGGACGGTACGGAATAGTTCTTACGACGGGCAACGGTTTTAAAAATTACAGACTGGGGGATGTTGTGGAATGTACGGGATTTGAGCGAAATACGCCGGTGATCGAATTTTGCCATCGTTCAGGCGGAACGGTGGATCTTCACGGCGAAAAACTCCATCCGGCGTTCATAGCCGAAATCAATTCAGAACTTTTCAGGCGGTACGGTTCGGCGCGTTTTTCAATATTGGCGCCGCGTTCCGACAGGCGCGGATATCGTCTCTTCTGGGAATGCGGCGACGGGTGTCTTCCCGAGGCCGATGTTGTCGAGAGCCTGCTCAGGTCAAATTATCACTACGCGTACGCTGTCGATATGGGGCAGCTTCTTCCCGTTGAAGTCGTGCGCGTACGCAATGGTGTCGAAAGATGGTGTAAGCTTATGAAAATTCCTCTTTCTTCCGCCAAGCCGCCGGTGCTGACCTCAGTTCAAATGGATTCTTTAAATATATCTATAATCTAATGGGGGATAGCCCCCATCAAGATGTAAGATAAATATTGTTTAATTGCGAATATCGGGTAGTTTCTTTTAGTTTCGGCAAAATGAGAATCTTGTGCGGAAATTCTTGATGCCGGTTTTGTATTTTCGTGTGTTTCGTGGTTAAAATACTGCAATTCCAATCCTGTTAATCCTGTCTCAGAATAGCCGAGGGGGCTGTTCACGCGAGTTGTCAGTCGAAGTCGAACAGTCGAACAAAGGAATATTAAAATCCACTCTACATCTAACCTCTACAATTTTCTATACCTTTTGCGACCTTTGCGCCAAAACCCAAACAGGGCAGCCCCAGTTAAGCTATGGACATTGTCTTTTTAATAGTGTATAATTCTTGAAATGACTTTGTAGGTGTAACCATAACCAAACATTGGAGTTAAATGAAAAGAATCAAAATGCTGTTGGCTGCTGCGCTGTTCACCATCGTGGCGGGTTGTGTGAGTGTAACGGAAAACGCAAAATGTGCGCATTCTGATGCCAAATGCGCATATCCGGAGACGATTGACGAGGGATTTGTCTGGCTGGCGCCGGGTAACGATCTTTCGCAGTGGGACGGCGCGACCGAGATGTATTCGCTCAAGGACGGCATTCTCGAGTGCCACCCCGAGCGCAAGCTCCCCGCAGGTAAGCGCGGCGACCTTTATACGAAGCGCAGTTATAAGAACTTTGTTCTCCGTTTCGAGTTCTGTCTCCCGCCTAACGCGAACAACGGTCTCGGCGTGCGTATGGTTCCCGGCAAGGATGCCGCCTATTACGGAATGTGCGAGCTTCAGCTTCTCGACGACGGCGGCAGCGCATATTATGACGCCAAGAACAAGAAGGATAAGCTTAAACCTTATCAGTACACGGGCTCTGTCTACGGAATTTTCCCTTCGCTCCGCGACAATGTCGACAAGCAGATCTGGGGCAAGGATAAGAACTTCACCGGCGGCGGCAGCTATGTCCGCAAGCCCGGAATGTGGAACTTTGCCGAAGTCAAGGTTATCGGCAGTGAGATTGAGTATTACCTCAACGGCTATCTGATCACGAAGGGCGACGTTTCGAAGTTCAAGGGCGACGGCGATACTCCCGATAAGAAGAAGCATCCCGGTCTCCACAACGCAGAAGGCCCCATCGGCTGGCTTGGCCATGGCCACAACGTAAAGTGGAAAAATATCCGCATCAAGGAGCTTCCCGATAATGCCAAGATGGGTGATATCTGCCCTTATCAGACGATGGCTTGCCCCGAAGGCTTTGAGACTTATTTCGCCGGCAAGGAGAGCGACTTTGCCATGTGGAAGGGCGTTACGACGAAGGAGGGCTTCGACAATCCCGCCAAGCGCTATGCCGCGACTCCCGAGAAGCGCGCCGAGATCCAGAAGTTCGCCGACGAGGAAATGCGCAAGCACTGGAGCATCCGCAACGGCAACCTCTACTTCGACGGCTACAAGGGCGGCTATTCGCTCGCCACGAAGCGCGACTACGAGGACTTCGAGCTCTGGGCCGACTGGCGCATCCTTTCGATCACGGGCGACTCCGGCCTTTATCTGCGCGGCGCTCCCCAGGTTCAGATCTGGGACGCCCACAACCAGTGGAATATCGGCTCGGGCGGCCTGTACAACAACAAGAAGAATCCTTCGCGCGCTCTCGCCATCGCCGACAAGCAGGTCGGCGACTGGAACCGCTTCCACGTGATCATGAAGGGCGAGCGCGTCACCGTTTGGCTCAACGGCGTTCTCGTCGTCGACAACGTCAAGCTCGAGAACTACTGGGATCGTTCCCGCCCGATCTTCCCCAAGGATCAGATCGAACTCCAGTGCCACGGCGATCCGCTTGAATGGCGCAACGTGTTCATCCGCGAGATCCCCACCGAGAAGATCGAGCCCGAGCGTGTCGGCGTCTGCTCCTGGAGCTGGCGCAAGCCTATGAAGGAAGTCGCCGCCGAGATGGAGAAGGCGGGCGTCAAGGGCGTTCATCTCGCTCTCGGGCCGTTCATCCACGCTGACGGCCGCCATGGCGACGCCGAGTCTGCCGAGGCTCTCAATTTCGTCAAGGCCAAGATCAGGAGCGGCGAGTGGAAGCTTATGGGCACGATGATCGGTACCGTCGGCGAAGACTACACGACTCTTGAGACTATCAAGAAGACGGGCGGTATCGTTCCCGATCAGCACTGGGCCGAGAACCAGAAGATCGTCACGAAGGGCGCTCAGCTCACGAAAGAGCTCGGCGGAACTTACATGTCGCTTCACGCGGGCTTTCTCGACGAGAGCGATCCCGTCGCCTACAGGAAGTATGTCGAGCGCGTAACCTGGATGCGTGACGAGTGCGCGAAGTACGGTGTCAAGGTTATTTTCGAGTCCGGACAGGAAACTGCCGAGGATCTCGCGAAGTTCATGAAGGAAGTCCCCGGAGTGGGCATCAACTTTGATCCCGCCAACATGATTCTTTACGCCAAGGGCGAGCCTCTCGCCGCGCTCAAGACGCTCATGCCCTGGATCGTCCAGGTTCACGTCAAGGATGCTCTTCTTACGAAGAAGCCCGGCACCTGGGGCACGGAAGTCCCCTGGGGCGACGGCGAAGTCGGCGGAAAGACCTTCCTCGCCGAACTCGAGAAGCTCGGTTACAAGGGTAATTACGTAGTTGAGCGCGAGGCCGGAGACTGCCGCGCCAAGGATATCAATCTCGCTGTCGAAAGACTTGTAAAGTAATAAAAAGGAGCAGTAAAAATGAACACATCAAGAAGAACGTTCCTTAAAACGGCCGGTGCCGTAGGTGCATTCAATCTTATTCCCGCAAAGGTACTTTGGGGCGCGAGCGCACCCTCGAACCAGCTTACCCGCGCGCTTATCGGCTTCGGCGGAATCGCGCGTTCGGAGAATCATCTTCCCTACAGGGGTTCGCGTCTCGTCGGTCTTTGCGATCCCGATCAGCTTCATGTACAGCAGGGTCTCGCCGCCGCCGAGAAGCATGGCTGGGGCAAGGTTAAGGCGTACGAGAATTTCATGAAACTTCTCGACGATCCGGGCGTGGATATCGTCCACATTTGTACTCCGCCTCACTGGCACGGCGTTCAGAGCGTCATGGCCGCCAACGCGGGTAAGGACATCTGGTGCGAAAAGCCGATGACCCGCACTGTCGGCGAAGGCAAGCGCGTCATGGAGGTCGTTAAGGCCAAGGGCAGAATGTTCCGCCTCAACACATGGTTCCGTTTCAAGGATCCGTTCTACGGTTTCGGAACGCCCGTAAAACCTGTCCGCCAGATCGTCGAAAACAACCTCGTCTCGAATCCCGGCGAGCCGATCCGCTGCGTGTTCGGTGCAGGTCAGGGTTTCAGCTGGAAGTTTTTCTGGTCCGGTCTCGTAAATCTCCTCCCCGAGGAATGCCCGAAGACATTCGACTGGGATATGTGGCTCGGCCCCGCTCCGTGGAAGCCTTACAACAAGCACCGCGCCCACGCCACGTTCCGCGGCTACTGGGATTACGACGCGGGCGGTCTCGGCGATATGGCCCAGCACTATCTCGACCCCGTCCAGTATCTCCTCTGCAAGGACGATACGAGCCCCGTTAAGATCGATTACAAGGGCCCGAAACAGCATCCCGAAGTTGTAGGCCGCTTCGACCGCATCACGCTCACTTACGCCGACGGTACGGAGATTATTCTCGACGGTGACGAGTCGCTCAAGAACGAGCCGTTCCTCAAGGGTACTAAGGCGACCGTGTGGCCCTATCGTCTCCCCGACGGTTCTATCCGTTCGTGGACGACGCATCAGCAGGCTCAGAATCAGATGTTCCGCATGTTCGATTCGGCTGGTAAAGAACTCGACGTCCGCTCGATCCTTAAGGATCTCCCCGAGCCCGCGCCTCAGGTTACCGACTTCATGCAGTCTGTCCGTGAGCGCAAGCAGTTCGCCCTCAATGAGGAGAACGGCTTCCGCAGCTGCACGATGTTCAACCTCGCGATCGTCGCCCAGCGTCTCGGCCGCGGTTTTGAGTTTGATCCTGTTACGCTTCACGCGAAGAACGATCCCGCAGCCGAGCGTCTCCTCTACCAGTCGATGCGTGAGCCTTGGGCGAGCGAGATGGCCAAGAACTGATAGGTAGCGGAAAACAAAGAAAGGAAATTTAGTCATGAAGAAGTTGCTTTTAGCTGTTGTGCTCGCCGCGTCGGTCTTCTCAGTCCGCGCCGATTATAACGACATCAAGCCTGAGGAGAAGTCCGCGAAGGCGGCTCCCACGGCTGTTGCCTGGCAGGGAAACAATGCGAAGAAGATTGCCGCGGCCGTCGACTGCAAGACGATCGCCAAGCTCGTCGAAACAGACGAGTCGATGGCGGCTTTGCTCGCGAAGGTTCAGGGTGCCTACAAGACCGATCCGATCGTCGCCACGCAGATTATGGAGATTTCCCACAAGGTCATGTGCACCAAGTGCGAAAAGGCTCCCAAGTGCCGCGAGCGTTGGGTCGCGCAGCTCATCAAGGCCGCAGAGACCTCGACCGACTCCTACCGCACGACGTTCTTCCTCGACCAGCTTCGTTGGTGCGGACGCAAGGCCGACGCTAAGGCGGTTCTTGCGATCGGCGCGAAGGGCGACAAGGCCGTCAAGGATTTCTCCGGGATGGTCGCGAGGGAATTGGAAGCCGCTGAATGAGGCTTTCTTCAGCTCTCGACTGGCTGGCCAAAGAACTCGAGCTCGGCAAGTTTGACGACGTCTCGAACAACGGCCTGCAGATAGCACGTGAAGGCGATACGGTTACCCGTGTCGCCTTCGGTGTGGATGCGTCCAAGGCGTTTCTCGAAAAGGCCTCCGCCGAGGGCGCAGAGCTTTGCGTCGTCCATCACGGGTTTTCGTGGGGCGGCGGCGTAAAGCGCATAACGGGCGGCGTTTACGAAATAGTAAAGACGGCGCTTAAAAACAATCTCGCCTTGTACGCCGCGCATCTGCCTTTGGATGCGAACAGAAAGTACGGCAACAACTGGGAGATTGCGCGATATCTGGAGCTTAAGAGCGTTAAGAAGGCTTTCTCGTATCACGGCAATATCATCGGAGTAACGGGAAAGGCGTCAAAGAGCTCTTGCCGTAGAATCGGATCGACCGATATCCCGCTTGAGAAGGGAATGAAGGTCGGCGTCTGCTCCGGAGGAGCGGGCGATTTCGCCGAAGCTGCGAAATTTCTGGGATGCGATGTCTTTGTCACGGGCGAGGCGTCGTGGGGCGATGTGATCGCCGCCGAGAATGTAGGAATGAAAATGATCCAGGCGGGGCACTACGAAACCGAGACGTTCGGTGTCAAGGCTCTCGCCGATGCTATGGCGGCCGAACTCGGTGTCGAAACGGTTTTCATCGGCCGCGACGACAGGTGATTTAGCCGGTAAAGGAGGCGTTATGAGAAAGACTGTTCTGGGTGTATGCGCTTTAGGCGCGCTTTGTGTTTTTGGTGCGGAGAGCGACCGGGATGACTGGGAGAATCCCGCGGTCAATTTCCGCAACCGCATGGAGGCCGCTGCGCATCTGAGCCGTTTCGTCAAGACGGACAGCGGCGACATGGCGGGGATCCGCAAAAACGAAATTCTTTCTCTCAACGGAGACTGGAAGTTCAAGTGGGTCGGAGATCCCGCCCGCAGGCCAGCGGATTTCTGGAAGAAGGGGTATGACGACTCGAAGTGGGGTGTCATAGATGTTCCGAGTTGCGTTGAAATGCGCGGGTACGGCGTTCCTCATTACACTAACATCCGCTATCCCCATAAAAACGCGTGGCCTAAGATTCTTGACCGTGCGTCGTCCTTGGCGAACTACAATCCGGTTTCATCGTACCGCAGAACTTTTGAACTGCCGGAAATGTTCAAGGGTCGCGAGGTTATTTTAAGGTTTGACGGTGTCTATTCCGCGTATTACGTTTGGATCAACGGCGAGATGGCGGGTTATGCCGAAGACTCCCATCTTCCGAGCGAATTTAATATTACGAAATTCGTAAAAGAGGGTAAAAACGAAATCGCCGTCCAGGTGTTCCGCTGGTGCGACGGCAGCTATCTCGAAGATCAGGACATGTTCCGCTTTTCAGGAATTTACCGCGATGTGACGCTTGTTTCGCGCCCTAAATCCGGCGTTGCTGATTTTTGGACGGAGCAGGTTTTCAGCAATGATTACAAGGATGTCGATTTTACGCTGAACGTTAAAACCTATGGCGGAGCGAAGAAGGTTAATGCGACATTGGCTTATGACGGCAAGCACGTTCATACGTTCGGCGAAGTTGATGCTGACGCTTCCCTCGGCGTCGCGAAATTAAAAGCCCGCCTGAAGGACGTTAAACTCTGGAGTGCCGAGAAACCCAATCTTTATGCTCTCAGGATCCGGGTCGAGGACGATATCGTCGAAAGGAAAATCGGATTCAAGGAACAGAAGATCGTCGGAAATGCGTTTTACATAAACGGCAAGCCGGTCAAGCTTAAAGGCGTCAACCGCCACGAGACGAATCCCGAGAACGGACGGACCGTCACGCGCGAGGACATGATCAAGGACATAACGCTCATGAAGCGTTACAACATAAACACCGTCCGCACGAGCCACTATCCTGACCATCATCTCTGGTACGATCTTTGCGACGAATACGGCCTTTATGTGATCGCCGAGGCTAATGTCGAGGCTCACGAGCCGGGATATGGCGAGAAGGGGCTCGGGCGTTTTCCCGAGTGGGAACATTCGATTGTCGAGCGCAACGTTCGCCATGTGAAATTCTACCGCAACCATCCCTCGGTGACGATGTGGTCGATGGGCAACGAAACGGGGCATGGCGATTGCTTCCGCAAGGCCCTGGCCGAGGTCAAGAAACTCGATCCTTCTCGTCCGACCCACTGGGAGCGCGGCAATCCCGACGCCGATATCGATTCGTCGATGTATCCTGCCGTCGAATGGCTTGAAAAGCGCGGCAAGCTCGGCGACGAAGCCGCCGGCTCCCGCAGACAGGACGGGTGGCCCGCGGAGAATTACCAGAGCGCGGGCAAGCCCTACATCATGTGCGAATATGCTCATGCGATGGGCAACGCCATGGGCAACTTCCGGGAGTATTGGGATGTCGTCTATTCCTATCCGTCGCTCGTCGGCGGCTGCGTCTGGGATTGGGTCGATCAGGCGCTCTGGAAGAATACGGGGCGCATCGACGAGAAGACAGGCCTTCCCGAGCGTTTCCTCGCGTACGGCGGAGATTTCGACGAAGAGCCGAACGACGGGCCTTTCTGCTGCAACGGCATCGTGGATCCTTTGCGCAACGTTACGCCCAAGCTCATCGAGACGGGCCATGTCTACCGCAATCTCGTCGTAAGAAAGAACGCGAACGGAAAGCTCGAGCTTGAAAACAGGTTCGGTTTCACTTCGGCGGACGAGTTCGACGGCAAGTGGGTCTTGAGGACGAACGGCGTTGAAATGGCTTCGGGCGCGTTTGCCGTTCCTGCTGTCGCGCCGCTGTCGCGCGCCGAGTTTGCGATTGACGATGCCGACAAGGCCGTTGCAGCCCTCTCCAAAGACCGGAATCCGCCCGAATTGATTCTCGAGGTTTCCTTTGTCTCGAAGGAGGATGCTCCGTGGGCCGAGAAGGGTTGGACTCTCGCCCGCAATGAAGTCAGGCTTTCGGGAGAGTATGCCTTTCTCGCCAAGAACACCGTGGCGAAGAACCGGCAGAAGATGCGCTGCCAGGAGCGCGGCGATATGCTTGTGGTGGAATGCGGCCGCACAATAGCGGTATTCAGCAAAAGGACCGGCGCTCTTACGGGGCTAGTCTTCGCAAGGGGGAATTCCGTTCTTGCCGGTTCCGAAGCCGGAGTCGCGGCAGGACCGCATCTTACCTGCGCGCGCGCCTTTACGGACAACGATTGCTGGATCGCGAAGGGGCGCATGTCGAACGGCGTATACGGGTACGGATTTTTTGATGCGGGCCTGTCGCAGCTGAACTACCATCCGGAGCCTTTTGTGATAGACGGGAACAGGGTCAGGAGCGTCGTCGATGTCACGGGCGCGAAGGGTGCGGGCTTCAGGCACGAGTGCGACTACGTCTTCAACGATGACGGTTCGCTTACGCTGGAGAACAAGGTGACGCCCTACGGAGCGATGCCGAAGATCCTTCCGCGAATCGGGCTTTCAATGAGACTTGCGCCACGTCTGGAGAATATGCGCTTTTACGGCCGCGGACCTCACGAGAATTACATCGACCGCGCGGCTTCAAGCTTCCTCGCAGTGTACGGTTCGACCGTGGCGGAGCAGTTTGTGGATTATGTCCGTCCGCAGGATAACGGCTGCAAGACAGACGTAAGATGGGCGGAGTTCACCGACAGATACGGGCGCGGCGTGCGGTTTACGGCGAGCGAGCCGATGTTCATGCAGGCGTTGCATTACGGCTGGGAGGATCTGCATTTCGCCCGCCATCAGAACGGCCAGACGCGTTGGCGCACGCCGCTCAAGCCGCATGACGAGATACTGCTCAACCTCGATGTCCGTCAGACGGGCCTTGGCGGAGGGAGCTGCGGTCCCGGCGCGATGGAGAAGTACAAGTTCGATTCCGGCGCGCCTGTCGAATGGTCGATGAAAATCGAAGGCGTGTTATATTGGCGCTTGGACCGCCGCTCTGTCTCGGCTGCAGAGATGTAGCTTGCGCCGACGGAGCATGCAAATGGCATGAGGCGGCGACATCACAGCAGGGTCAATGATGAATAGGAACAGCACTTTTATGAAAAACAACGTTAAGATTCTTGCCGCCGGGGCTTTTGCCGGTGCGTTTGCGTTTTCGGCGTTCGGCGCTTCCTGGATCGATTTCAACAAGAACGGACGAAAGGACGTCTATGAGGATCCTTCAAGGCCGATAGACGAGCGCGTCGAGGATCTCCTTTCGCAGATGACGCTCGAGGAGAAGACCTGCCAGATGGCTACGCTCTACGGAACGGGTCGCGTTCTCAAGGAGGCCGAGCCATCGCCGGAGTGGAGGCGCCGCGTGTGGAAGGACGGCATCGCCAATATCGATGAGGAGCTGAACGGCGTCGGCCGTGCTCTCAAGGCCCACCGCGAAAAGATACTTTCGTACACGAACCATGTCGAGGCGCTCAACAAGATCCAGCGCTGGTTTGTCGAAGAGACCAGACTCGGAATCCCCGTCGAGTTCACGAACGAGGGAATCCACGGCCTCAACCATTCGCGCGCGACGCCGCTTCCCGCGCCGATCGCCGTCGGCTCGACATGGAACCGCGCTCTTGTCCGCGAGGCCGGAGAGATCGCGGGGCGTGAAGCGAAGCTTTTGGGCTACCACAGCGTCTATGCGCCGATTCTCGATGTCGCGCGCGATCAGCGCTGGGGGCGCATGCTTGAGTGCTACGGAGAAGATCCGTACCATGTCGGCGTTCTCGGCGTTGAGATGGCCGGCGGAATCCAGTCGCAGGGCGTAGCCTCGTGCCTCAAGCATTTCGCCGTCTACGGCGTTCCGAAGGGCGGGCGCGACGGCGACTGCAGGACTGATCCGCACGTTGCGCCGCGCGAGCTCCATGAAATCCATCTCGCTCCGTTCAAGCGCGTCATCAAGGCCGTAAAACCGATGGAGGTCATGATCAGCTACAACGACTGGAACGGCGAGCCGGTCATCGCGAGCAAGTGGTTCCTTCAGGACATCTTGCGCGGCGAATACGGCTTTGACGGTTACGCCGTGAGCGATAGCGGAGCGGTCGAGTATGTGTACGACAAGCACAACATCGCCCCAAGTGCTGATGATGGCGTATGCTGCGCATACAAGGCGGGGCTCAACGTCTGGACCAATTTCCGCACGCCCGAGAATTTCGTCGAGCCGATCCGCAGGCTTGTGAAGTCGGGGCGTCTTCCGATGGAGGTCGTCGACGCGCGCGTGCGCGACGTGTTGAGGGTGAAGTTCAATCTGGGACTTTTCGACAGTCCTTACGTCGCCGATGCGCTAGCGGCGGAGAGGGAGGCCGGCTGCGACAGGCATCTCGATTTTGTCGACCGCATGGGCCGCGAAAGCGTGGTGCTCTTGAAGAACGACGGCATCCTGCCGCTTGACGCGGCGAAGATGAAAAAGGTTCTCGTTACGGGGCCTCTGGCGGACGAGTCGAATTTCATGGCGAGCCGCTACGGCCCCAACGAGCTTGAGGCCGTAACGGTTCTCGGTGGGCTCAAGAGCGCTCTTGAAGGGAAGTGCGAGGTCGTCTATTCCAAGGGCTGCGATGTCGTCGATCCTGGTTTTCCGTACAGCGAGATCATTCCCGAGCCGATGACCGACAGGGAAAACGCGATGATGGACGAGGCCGTCGCGGCGGCGAAGGGGGCGGATATCGTTGTCGCGGTGATGGGCGAGGACGAATGGCGCACGGGCGAGGGCCGCTCGCGCACGTCGCTCGATCTGCCCGGCCGCCAGCGCGAGCTTCTTCGACGTCTTCATGCGACGGGTGTGCCGGTTGTCCTTGTCCTGGTCAACGGACAGCCGCTTACGGTCAACTGGGAGGACAAATACCTTCCGGCGATCCTCGAGACGTGGTTCCCGCACTGCCGCGGCGGCTACGCGATAGCCGACATCCTTCTCGGCAAGGCCAACCCTTCGGGCAAGCTTCCTGTCACGTTCCCCAAGAGCATCGGCCAGATCGAGCTCAACTTCCCCTACAAGAAGGGCAGCCACAACGGTCAGCCTGATTGGATTCTCGGCAAGAACGGCGGAGGCAGGACGCGCGTCATCGGCCCGCTCTATCCGTTCGGACACGGGCTTTCCTATACGACGTTCGAGTATTCCGGCCTTGAAATCAAGTATCCCTGTGCGAAGGACTCGTCCTCGCCGTTCGTGGAGGTGTCGCTTACGGTCAAAAATACCGGCTCGCGCGAGGGTGCGGAGGTCGTTCAGCTCTACGTCCGCGACGAGTGCTCGAGCGTCGTGACCTACGATTCGGTTCTCAGGGGCTTCGAGAAGATCGATCTGAAGCCCGGCGAGGCGAAGAAGGTTTCGTTTGTGCTTTCGAAAGACGATCTTTCGATTCTGGACAAGGATATGAAATGGTCGTTCGAGCCTGGAGCGTTTACGTTTTCCGTCGGCTCGTCCAGCACGGACATCCGTCTTAAAAAGACCGTCGAGCTGCCCCTTACCGTCAAAAGCGAGATAAAGTTCAGAAGCGTGGTCTATTGAGGGTTCGTTTGTTTGTTACCATAATAAAACTATGGTATAATATGGTTAAAGTTCAGAAAATACCGTGAAGTCGAAAAAAGCAAAGAAAATAAAACGCATACTGCGCAGACCTCTGGAGTGGCTTGGCGTAGGCCTTGGCATCGTCGTTTTTTCTTCGTTGCCGCGCAGATGGATGCTGGGGCTTTGTGATTTTATATCGGCCGTGATGTATAGGTTCGATCGCGCGGGGCGGCGATTGTCGCTGGCGAACCTGCGTGTGATAAAGGGCGAGTTCAAGCTTGAGGGAATCGTGCGTCCTGTCGAGAAGTACGACCCCACGCCCGCTGAAGAAAAGATAATCCGCCGATCCTATCGCAATATGGCGCGCACGGTCGGGCACGCGTTCTGGACATGCCGCAACGCAGTAAAGCGCGTCAAGGCGGCGGGCGAGATGTCAGAGTCAGGAAAGAAGTTCTTGTCCGAGAATAACCCCGCGGTGACGGTGTCGGGGCACATCGGATGCTGGGAGATCCTTTCGCAGCTTGCTCTTCTCGAGGGGCACAGGATGATGTCTGTCGCCAAGGATATCGGCACACGGGGCATGACGAAACTTCTGATGAAGTCTCGCACTTCCATTGGACAGGAGATTGTCCATGCCGACGGTGCGTTCCGCCCGCTCATGCATGGAATCAAAAACGGCAAATCCCTCGGGCTTCTGGTCGATCAGCTGGTGGATACGAGAGACGGTGGAATCTGGGTGATGTTTTTCGGCCGGCCGATTTCCGTTTCGGCCGCACCTGCATTCTTCAGCGCTAAAGGCAAGGCTCCGATTGTGGTCGCCTGGTCGCGCCCGTTGAAGGACGGCCGCTACCGGTGCGAGGTCGTCTCGTCGTACAAATGCGACGAGGCGCGCAACATTCGGGCGATGACGGAGCGTTGCATCAAGGATCTTGAGCGCGTCATACGCCGCCATCCTTCGGCATGGGTGCTCAATTACCGCTATTTCCGAAAATGGCCCACCGAGAAGGAAATGGCCGATATCTCGAATAACGGATAGAAAGTTGAAAGCAAATGGCAGTACAATACAAAAAAGAGTTTTTCGACAAAACGTATACGGTCCGTGAGGCGTACGGTCGCGTCTGGAAGTATGCAAGGCGATATAAATTCAGGCTTATCGTGGGCATTGTCTGCGGAATGCTCACGGCGGGAACTCTCGTGCCGTTCTTTCAGATAGTCCAGCCGACGTTGCAGCATGTAGAGAGCCACGACGCGGAAATCTCCAAAGAGGCTGACGGAAATGCGGATGAATCCGCAAAGGCCGCAGAAGCCGCCGAGGAGGTGCAGGAAAAAACGGAACAGGGGCCGTCCAACAGCTACGAAAAACAAATCGCAAAAAATTCCAAGCTTCCGTCCTGGTATCCTAAACTCGAGCAATTCGCCTCGAAACTCGGAATTGAGCTCCAAAACGAAAAAGGCGGCATGGGCGGGGCGCTTCTGCTGATTGTATGCATCGTCGTTCCTCTCGTGGCGCTTTTGCGCCTGTTGCTGATGTATCTCAACCACTACTGCCTCAGCTGGGCGGGCGCACGTGCGGTCGCGGATCTGCGTCAGGATCTTCTGGAGCATGTCCAAAGGCAGAATCTCCAGTTTTACGGGCGTGTCGACGTCGGACAGCTGATGACGCGCATCTCCAACGACCCTCAGCAGATTCAGACCATTCTTTCGACAATACTTTCTGAAGTCGCGATGGCGCCGTTCGAGATTTTTGTCGCGATCGGCTTTATTGTGTGGTTTGCGATCGCAAACAACATGATGGCGACGCTTCTTCTCATCCTGATCGGATTTCCGCTTTTCGTCCTGCCGATCCAGATGATCGGCAAGCGCGTCAAGAAGTGGGCTCGCCGCGCTATGGAGCGCGGGTCGATGATCGGCGCGAAGATCCATGAGATTCTGACGTGCATCAAGGTTGTCAAGAGCTACAACACCGAAGAGTTCGAGAACAAGCGCTATGCCGAAACCAACAAGTATCTTCTGAAGTCGACCATGCGCGGGCTGCGCATCGGTCTTATGGTCGGTCCCGTCGTCGAGACGATCGGCATAATTCTCATCTGCGCGTTTCTGGTCTGGTGTTTTGCGACCGACGTCAAGATCTCCGATGTCGTGCCGATGCTGGCGCCTTTGCTTATCATCTACAAGCCGGTGAAGCAGCTGTCGAAACTGCAGGTTCAGATCGAAACCTCCATGGCTGCATTGGCCCGTATCTACTCCGTTCTCGATCTCGAGATGGAGCTGCCCGAAAAGGCCGACGCGGCGCCCAAGAAAACCTTTGACGACAAGATCGTCTTCGACAACGTCTCCTTCAGGTATGACACCGCCGAAAGCGACGCGGTGAAGAACGCCGCCTTCGAGCTGCCTCGCGGCAAGATGGTGGCGGTTGTCGGAGGAACAGGGTCGGGCAAGTCGACGCTTTCGGGTCTGCTCGCCCGCTTCTACGATCCTCGCATCGGAAGCGTCACGATGGACGGAACGGATCTTCGCGATATCAAGGTGGCTGATCTGAGATTGCTTGTCGGAGCTGTGACCCAGGAGGCGCTTCTCTTCAACGACACGATTGAAGAGAATATCCGCTACGGGTCGCCGAACGCCACGCATGAGGAGGTTGTCGCCGCCGCGAAGCTCGCCAACGCCCATGAGTTCATCATGGCGCAGCCCGAAGGCTACGATCGAGTCGTCGGCGAAAAGGGTTTTGCGCTTTCCGGCGGCGAGCGTCAGCGCATCGCCATTGCGCGCGCGATTCTCCGCAATCCGCCGATTCTGATTCTCGACGAGGCTACGAGCGCGCTCGATACGGTGACCGAGCGCCTTGTGCAGGACGCCCTCACGAACTTGATGAAGAACCGCACCGTTTTTGCAATTGCACACCGTCTTTCGACAATCCGCAATGCCGACTTGATTCTTGTTATGGATCATGGCGAGATTGTGGAGCGCGGGACGCACGACGAGCTTTATGCTATGAACGGCATCTACCGTAAACTTTGCGATATGCAGCATCAGAAATGAAGACAATTCCTACAGCAGACGAACTAGAATCCCTTTTTCGAGAAGGGAAGATGGTTCGCCTCGGCATGGGGTCGCGAAGAGCGTGTTTTGGCATTCCCGGAACGAAATATTGCGTTAAGTGCTACCGGTCGGACGATGAAGTAAAAGAGGGGAAGTACGATGGGGCGAAGGCGCTCGCGGCCTCTGTCGTCCGCGAGATAGCCAAAGCGCGATTCGATGAAAAGCGCAACACATCCTGCCAGGAATATCGATATTGGAAGAAATTGAAGAAAAAACTTCCGTCTGAAGTTTTTGCGGCTTTTCCTCAGAAGATGGATTGTGTTTTAGTTCCCGCTCGCGGATGGTGTCTCATAGAAGAACGCTTGGAGGATTTTGACGGCTCGGAACCCGAAGATTTCAAGTCTGCGTATTTCGCGGCGGACGATAAAATCAAGAAGAGTTTGTTATCGGCGTTTTTAAGATTGATAGAACAGTTTCGTTTTTACGCCGTCCGCTTTTATGATCCGCAGAATCTTTTAGTTCAAAGAGTATCGAAAGATGATTTTGTTTTGCGGATAGTTGACTTTGAACCTGCGTCTCGCTGTTTTATACCTTTTGATTCTGTGCTGCCTTCGCTAGTTAGAATGAAGACGATGCGAAGAGCTAGGCGATGGCTGAAAATGCAGTTAGGCGTGGAAATGCCGGATGTCGCAGAGCCGTTAGGTAGACAAGACAGAATTTCAATGTCATTCTCGGTATCAGACAATTATTCGCAGCGTCTGGCGCAAAACGTACGAATAAAAGTTATATCTAGAGGTTCGGCGATTGGGGCTGCCGATTTTGAGTATCGCCCAGGATATGCTTTTGTTACGGATCCTTCGTGCTCGGATTATGACTGGCTTGTCGTTTATGATGAGATGCCTTCTACTAGTATCGGGACTATAAAAAAGGGATGCGAAGAGTTGCAGTGTCCTAAAGAATGCACGATACTTGCGACGCAAGAGCCTGTAAGTATAAAGCGGTATTCAAAAGCGTATACGCGGCAATTTGGGCACTATTTATCCAATCGTCCGAAAGAGGCTGAAAATCATCCGCATTATCTTCTTGGTCGAGGGTATTATTGGTGGTATATCGGGAGAACGTATTGGGAATATGAGAATTTAACGATTATAAAAAATAAGATGGTTTCGGTTGTAAGTTCTTCCAAGAAAATGCGCTTTACAAAGCATGCCGCGCGTTTTAATTTGGCGGAATATTTAACAAAATCTATTCCGGAAATGGATTG
This sequence comes from Kiritimatiellia bacterium, assembly GCA_045656285.1. GTDB lineage: Bacteria > Verrucomicrobiota > Kiritimatiellia > RFP12 > UBA1067 > UBA1067. Next base: position 33,528 of record JAZOQY010000029.1, on the reverse strand, counting down.
GTTTGGTAAGGGGATAAGGCCGTTCGATAAGAAGTATGACGTTTTAGAGCCGTACAAGTATCATGTCACGATTGAAAATCATATAGCCGAGCATCATTGGTCGGAAAAACTGTCGGATGCGTTTCTTGCGGAATGCTTGCCTTTTTATGCGGGCGATCCCGCGGTAGGTGAAGTTTTCCCCAAAGAGTCTTTTATTCCTATTCCAATAGATGATCCTAAGGAAGCGGTCGATATAATAAAAACTGCTATCGCAAATGGTGAGTACGAAAAAAGGCGGGATGCTGTTTTGGAAGCGAAGCGTCTTATTTTGGAAAAGTATAATTTTTATGCACAGGTGATAGAAGTGATTGAAGACTCTAAAGATCAGCCGTTGACGCCAGTTGATGTTAATCATCCTGTCAGGATTTACGGACGCAAAGCATTGAGAAAGAAAAATCTTCTTGTCGCTATTGGTGATGGCTTGGCACATTTAAAAGAGGATATAAAGCGTCTTTTTAATTAAATTAAATAAACGCCATGGAATCTGGTATTAAAATAATGTTTGAACCGATGAAATCCCCTATTTCCATATCATTTTCAGTTTCTGACAATTACTCGCAGCATTTAGCTGTTGTGATTGCGAGTTTTCTCATAAATAATCCCGATTCTCAGTTTATTTTTCATGTTTTACATAGGAATATTTCTGAAGAGAATCAGACGCGAATTCGTAAGTTAGAGGAAATGTATACGAACTGCGAAATAAAGTTTCATTTGGTTGATGCGAGATTGTTTGATAAGTTCCCAATACCTAAAGAATTGGAGCATGTAACGCAAGAAACATATTATAGGTATTTGCTTCCTGAAGTGTTGGTGGATGAAAATCGTACGATTTATTCGGATGTCGATGTGCTTTGTGTTGGCAATATGAATCCTTTGTGGGAGGTGGATTTAAAAGGGAATGTTATTGGTGCGGTTTCAGAAGGTAATGCTGGCGAATTTAAAAAGAAGTTGCTAGGATTGCAAGGAGCTACGCCGTATTTCAATGCTGGACTTTTAGTTATGGATTTGGCGACTATGCGTAGCGAAAGAGCGCAAGAAATATTGATGGAGAATACAATTAAATACGCGAATCGCATCGCATGGCCCGATCAGGATATTATTAATATAACGTTCAGGAATAGGATTTTGGAATTGAATCCGATATGGAATGCGTTCAATGTTCCCGATAGAAAACTGAAGAAGCATATTGTTATTCATCATTTTGCAAATGCTTCGCAAAAGCCGTGGTGTAATATTTGGAAAAATACAACTTGGCCGATTTATCTTAAATATTTGTTAAAGTCACCTTATAAATCGAATGCCCTCAGTTTCGTTTTAGGACATATTAAAGGCTTTTTCTTTTTCAAGCATACTAAAAAGCTGGTGACGCGCTATCTAGTGTGCGGAATCAGAGTGTGGAGGAGAAAGGTTCGGTAACGTATGAAGTATCCCATATCTATAATTACCGTTTGCTATAACGAACCCAATTTAGAGGCAACATGCGAGAGTGTTGTTGCGCAAACCGAGCAGAATTTCGAGTGGATTGTTGTTGATGGCGGATCGGATGAGAAAACGCAACAAATTTGGCAGAAATACCGTCATCGGATAAATAAATTCGTATCTGAGAAGGATTCTGGGATTTATAATGCGATGAATAAGGGAATTCGCATGGCAACGGGAGAATACTTGTTGTTTCTTAATGCGGGGGATGCGTTAGAAGATGCAGAAGTTATTAATAAAGTTATAAAGATGGGTTTGGATCGGGATGTCGTGTATGGTGATGTAAGACCAGTGGGGCGCGGTGACGGTAAAAGAGTTCAAACTTTCCCGGATTTTATTGATAGAATATATTGGATCAGGCACACGATTTGCCACAATGCAACTTTTATAAAGAAAAGTCTTTTTGAAGCATTTGGATTATACGATGAGACATTAAGGATTGCCTCAGATTGGAAGAAATGGCAAGAGTTTTTTCTGTTGCGCAAATGCAGTTATAAACATATATCCGTTACAGTGACTAAGTTTGACGAAAACGGAATTTCCTCAGATCCTAAAAGACGCTGGTTATTGATGAAAGAACGCGAAATAGTTCTAAAAAGTTTTTTTTCACAGAAAGAAATCAAGCAAGAGGAAAATCGGGTTAAGTATAATAATTTTTGGGAGCGTTTGTTTTCCGTTAAGAATGATTGGAATAAGCGAACGAAGGTTCTTACGGTATTGGGATTAAAGTTCAGATTTAAGAGGCGGTTCAGCCATTATGTTCCAGAGGAACTTCATTAAAATAATTGTGGCGGTTGATAGGTTTTGGCTGTCGTATGTGGCAGACGATTACATTCGTGATTACAATGAATTCCTTAAATACAAGGGAGGACCGATATGAAAGGCACTGATGCCCTCTTTTATTGCAAGTATGACGAATATGATTATATCATATCGTTGGGTGGGAATTGCTCAACAGCTTCACAGCTGGTGCATAGAGGGAAAAGACCTTGTGCATTTCCTTTCGACTGGTCTTTGATGGTGGATATTCGGCCGATAGAATATCTTATTCATGGGTTCAGAAATCGTTTTGAGGATTTTATGACATGGGAGAATATGCATGAGTTTGAGCAGCCGGTAGATGAATATGGCAAGCAGACATTTCGTGTTGAAGATAAAAGGTCAGGATTCCGTTTTATCCATCTTTTTAAAGGGGAAAAGTTTGATTATCAGTTATGTGAAGTTGGTAGAACCTTGATATCACGTAGGATTGATCGTCTGTATAATGTGCTTGGGAAATCAAAACGTGTGTTATTCGTTTTACAAACGGCATTTACCTACAATATTGAATTGGCAAGAAGATTGCGCGCTGCTTTGGTGGAGGTGTTCCCTGGAATTGAAATTGAGCTCAGAATAATGCAAATGGGTGCTGAAAAAGCTTCCACGATTATAGAAGATGACGGGCTGATGAGATTTTACACATATCCAAGACCGCATAATATTGTTTATGACAATCAATTCACAAGTGTTGAATGGCATTGGATGGATGAGGTACGGATTAGAACTATGCATGATCCGGAGGAGCTTCGGAAGAACTCATTGCTTCTCAAATGGACATATAAATTATGGCGAAGCCTTGGGAAGCGTCTGAAAAAAAGGCAGGCGGGGTGTGCTAGTATGCGTTTCCGGAAATTTGGGCGTTATGTTGTGTAGGGAGGCTATCATATGGAAAGGCATGCGTCTATAGATTCAATCTCTATATCCTGCGCAAGCGACGAGGCCTATTATTGTGGGCTGTTGGTGACTCTGCATAGCCTTGTGTCTTATGCTAAAGAGGGAAGTCGATTTATCTGTCATGTATTGGATACAGGATTAAGTGAAAAGAGCAAGACGGATCTAATTCGTCGTCTCTCGTCGATTCCAGGGCGTTCAACGAAAGTTGTTTTTCATCCGATAGATGCTTCCCAATTTGAGGATCTGTCGGAATGGCGTGGAAGTCACACGGCTTACGGACGATTGCTTCTTCATGATATTCTCAAATATGAAGACTACACAATCTATACTGACGTAGATACGCTATGGCTTCGTGATGTTTCGGAATTGTGGGCAATGCGCGGTCAAGTGCCGGTTTTAGCCGTAGCGCCAGATGGTTCGGGATTGCGAGAATTTTCAAGCGGAGACGAACGGGCAGGGAAATTTTCTGAATATGGGAGAGACATTGATCCTGGCGGTTATTACTGTTCTGGACTTATGTTGATGAATCTGAAAGAGCTTCGCAACAGAAATTTCACTGCGAAATGGCGTGAGTTTATAAAAACCAGCTCCGATATCATGAGATTTCCAGATCAAGATGTATACAATTGGTTTTTCCAATCTTCGGACATTCTTTATCTTGATTACAGGTGGGGCGAATTCGCCGCTGCGTACGGACTGCGAGATGTGACATCTCCTCGGGTCATTCATTACGCCAACGCATCTCCATGGAAAAAAGGAGTTAGTGCAGTTAATGCGCTTTGGTGGGGGTATGTACGTCAGTGCTTGGTAGGCTCTGAAATATCATCAAGAGCAAGATGGAACTCTCTTAAATATTCCTTTTTAAGGTCTTTCTTCGGGTTTCACTTTGTGTATGGCCTTATATCGATATTTAATAGAAAACTCTACTCCAAAAAGAAAAAGCTTTTTTTAAAATAATCAGACACCAAGGATTTTGATATATGAAGGTTTCTATCGTTATTCCATGCTTCAATAATTCACGGTTTTTGTTGTTGGCCCTTGACAGCGCGTTGCGTAATGTTAATGGCAATGGTGGTGAGATTATCTGTGTAGATGATTGTTCTACCGATGATACAGTTGAAATCCTCGAGTCTTATGCAAAGAGGCATGATTCAATAAAGATAGTCAAGCGCAGAGTGAATGGTGGCGCAAATGAAGCGCGCAGAAGCGGTGTTCAGGCGGCAAGCGGAGATTATGTCCTATTTGTGGATCCTGATGACGGATTGACGGATGGTACGGTCGATGTTCTCATCAATAAGCTTGCCGAAAAGAAGGTGGATGTTCTTTTCTTTGATTTTAAGTTTGCAGATAGTTTCGATTTGAATAGTTGTTCGAATGAAAATTCAAAGATTCATTATTACAAACAGATTCAGAAGGGGCATCTGCTTGCGACGTCCAAAACTTCTGCTATCGATGCGATTTATGCAACTTCGCCCAGATTGGGGGTGATGGTTTGGGGTAGAGCGTGGAAGAGAGAGCTTTTGGTTAAAGGTTTTGAGCTTATTCCAGAGGGTTGGTGCGTGGAGCAGGAAGATGACTGTGAGTCGCTGATGTTTCTTGCCCTTGCGGAGTCGGTTTCAATGATAGATTATGTCGGATACGAATATAAATGGGATACTGGAGTTACAAACGAAGATATAGATGAGAGAAGTGCGATAAGGTATTTGCGCAACGCTTTTTTTGTCACTCGGTTTATCGCTTCCTTTAAGAAGCACTTTGGACTTGATTCTAAATATGTCTCATATTTACGATTTATCGAAAACAATGTTCAGGATAAATATGAGAAAATTGCAAAGTGGTTTTTGAAGTCCGCAAGCAACAGGGAAGAACTCCTTGAAAGGCGGTGCTTTGGAGATGAGCGGACGCAAATGCTGGCTATGCTCTGTTTTGAGCGTGAGTCTGAATATTCCAGAATGCTTAAAGCGATTGGCTCAATTCCTTTTTTTAATTTATTATTGAAATTTAGGCGAATGTATCTTAAATTGTGCATGAAATTGTTTGGGTCGCATAAGTCTCTTGAATCAGAGCGTATGGAGTTAAAAAAAGTCCGTGCGCTTTGTCGAATTTATAGGTGATTGAGTTTGAAAATCGGTATTTATAAAGACACGTTCGCTAACAACCGCGGTGCGGATATCGCGGTTAAGAATCTTGCCGCGGGACTCGCGGAGCGCGCTCATGCGGTGACGCTTTTCGACAAGTCGGAATTCGCGGAGAAGGTGCACGGCGATTATGACGTCATTATTTCTACGGGAACGAACGAGATTCTTGATCTTGCGAAAGTTGATGGCTTGCCGCCGATTATTCAGCAGTTCCATACGGATCCGAAGTATCCGTTTCGCCATTGGATTAAGAGGTGGCGTCGCAATCTCGCCATAAAAGCGGCGCTAAGAAAGGCGGCGGCGTTTCAGGTATTGCGCAAAGCGCATGTCGAGACGTTGCAGAAATTGATCGACGTTTCAGGAGACAAGATTACAGCCATTGGAAACTGGAGCAGTTTTGAAGGACACGCAATAACAACGATATCCGAAGAAAAGGTCATCCTTTGTCCAGGAGCGATAAACGCCGATAAGAATCAATCACTTCTTGTTGACGCGTTCACGGCCGTCACCGCTGAATTTCCAGATTGGCAGGTTCATATATACGGTAAGGGCAAGGCGAAAGAGGAAGCGGCGCTCAAAAAGAAAATTGATTCGTACGCTTTGCGCGATAAAATTTTGCTCAATGGTTACGCGGATCTTGAGGAGCCGTACAGAAACTGCGCTTTTGTCGCGTTCCCCTCGAAGACGGAAGGCTTTGGGATGGTAATTGTGGACGCGGCCGTGTTTTCCAAGCCGACGTTAATGATACATGATTGGGTCGGGTGTGGTGAAGTTGCCGATCCTCGCGATTTTGCTTCCGCGCTCCGCAGGCTGATGTTGAATGGGGATTTCCGTCGCGATCTTGGGGAAAAGTCTCGCATATACTGCAGCGCGAATTATTCAAGAGAAAAGATACTTGATGCATGGGAAATCTTGTTGAAGAATACGCAGACGATCAAACCGCTAGTTTCAGTTGTTGTTCCTGCGTACAATGTTGAAGGAACCATTTCCGCGACAATTGAATCGTTACTTGCTCAAGACTATTCGAATTTTGAAATTATATGTATTGATGATGGTTCGACGGATTCTACGCCTGCGATTCTTGACGCTTTCGCCGCAAAAGACGGTCGGGTTCGCGTAGTTCACAAAGCGAATGGAGGCTATGGCAGCGCAATAAATTCGGGGCTTGCGGCGGCAAAAGGCGAATGGATAGCGATCCTTGAATCGGACGATGTTTGCCGGGCGAATATGCTTGCGACAATGGTGGCGACAGGCGAGCGAGAGAGCGCAGATATGGTTAAGGCTGATTGGAATCTTTGGTGGAATAAAACCGGAGATGTTCGACCTGCGGGAAAAATCAACCGTCGATGGCGTGGACATTTTCTTACGCGGATGGAACGTCTTGCGCTTTGCCGCACACCGCCAGCCATTTGGAGTGCAATATACCGAAGATCGTTTTTGGAGAAGTATGACATCCGTTGTCTTGAGACTCCGGGCGCGGCGTTTCAGGACACATCGTTCAATATTAAGGCGATTTTGAGTGCAGAGCGACTTGTTGTTACTCAGGATGCGTTTGTCGATTATCGTCAAGACAATCCCTCTTCATCTGTCCGTTCTAAAAGGCAGACGTATTCACTTTTGCATGAATATTCGGAGCTCGCCCGTTTTCTTGAAAATCGCTCCGACATTGACGGATGGGCGCATAATTGCATCCGTGAGCTTGAATATCGTGCGTATCTATGGAATATGAAGCGCCTTGCCTCGGAGCAGCGCGGAGATTTTCTGGAAAAGGCCCGCAAAAGGCTCGGCGGATATAAACTTTTGGCTACGCCGGAGAAATTGCTTCGCAAAATTGGAAGTAAGGTTGACCGAAGAGAACGCCGGAGACGCCGTATCGTGTCGCTGCATTGTAGTTCCAACCGTATTGAACTTATCGTTTTGGGCCGCACATGGCTCTACATTCGATTGTAGGGAGGAGATAGATGAATCCAAAGGTATCGGTTATTGTTCCAATTTATGGAGTAGAGAAATATCTGCGTCAATGTGTTGATTCTATCCTTTCTCAGACACTCAAAGAGATTGAGATTATCCTCATCGACGACGGCTCGACCGACGGTTGCCCTGCGATAGTCGATGAATATGCCGCCAAGGATTCGCGAGTTGTCGCTGTTCATCAGGAGAACGGCGGCTACGGGCGCGCCGTAAATCACGGAATTGAGTTGGCCAAGGGTGAATATATCGGGATCGTGGAACCTGATGATTGGATCGAGCCCGAGATGTATGAAGTATTGTACAGTAAGGCTGTTTGTGATAGCCTTGATGTGATAAAGTCCAATTTTATACCGCATAATATCGCCAACAGATTTTTGCGTCCATTGCCTAACAAATGGGCGGAGGCTCCTTCGGAAGATAAAGTTTTAACTGTTGATGAGGCTGCCGTTTTCTTTTATTATCATCCAAGTATATGGACCTGCATATATAAGAGAAGTTTTATTGAGTTTAATAAAATACGCATGGTGGAATCTAAGGGGGCTGGATGGCAAGACAATCCTTTTCAGATTCAGACATTGTGTTTGGCTAATCGGATTGGATTTACTCGACAGGCTTTTTACAATTATCGCGTGTTCTCTTCATCCCCAAGTGAAGCTTTGAAAAATTGGCGCATCCCTTTTGAACGAACAAAAGAAATACATGTTTGGCTTAAGGCGAACGGGTTTGACAGGAGTCCTATCAGATCTTGGCTGGGGCTTCGGGAATTAGTATATCTGCAGATCGTTTCCGGGATCAGAAAAATTGATGATATGGAGTTGTGTGTCGAGAAAATAAAGGCGATGGCGAAGAAGTTACCGGTCAAAGAGATGTCGGAATTGTTGCCTGAAAAGAAAAGGGATAAAATCGTTAAACTTCATTCAATGGCGGCAACTGATCCATTGCGACTTAGACGGTATGTTCTTAGAGACGTTTTTTTGAGACGATTCAGTAATTTCAGGCATTGGTTGCTAAGTGTTCGTTTCAGGAACGGATCAATTAGAGTTATGTTTTTTGGGCATTTGTTTGTACTGGGAAAGTGAAGAATGTGCAGCTTAATATAAAATACTTGTATAGGTTTTAGAGAGCATTCTTTGTTGAATATAGATGGCTTGTGGAACTAATCAGATGCTTCATGAAATTGTAACGAAAAAAGAGCGGAGAGACTGTTTATGAAAATAGGTGTTGTTTTACATGGATTTACGCAAGGCGGCATAGAACGCGTTGTCTGTCGCCTGTTGCCGCAGTTTACGTCAAAAGGGTGTGAGGTTGTGGTTTTTTCGGAATATGACCGAGAAAAGGACGTCTATCATAATATCCTGGAACACAGGCGTGTAGTGGTTGGTCATGGTGAGAATCGTGCGACTCGATTGGCGGCAGCTCTAAAAACTGAAAATATTGATATATGTCTAGTGGAAGATCATTGGATCTTCTGGACCGCTCGTGACTGTGCCGTCATCAGGGATATGGGTATTCCGTATGTTGTGCATATTCATAATGTTTTTAGCGAATTCTTCTTGATGCCGGAAATGTGGCGTGACAAGAAGGAATGGTACGACGCGTTCGTTAAAGCGAATGCGCTCATAACTTTGTCGCGCTATGACGAGTATTTCTTCAGATTGATCGGGTGTAATGCGCATTATTTCCCAAACCCTGTTGAAGATGTTCCGATGGGATTTAAAAGATGCGAGAAGAAGCATGAAATCTTATGGCTTGCGAGGTTTGAAGAGGTAAAACGTCCGCTTGATGTCATAGAGGTATTCCGCCGAGTATTGGAAAGAATTCCTGACGCCAAGTTGGTTATGGTAGGAGGACTCGGGTCTTTGTATGGGAAGCAGATTTTCAAAATGGTCGCCGCTGACTCGAAACTTTCCGCTTCAGTCAAATTGCCTGGCTTTTCGGCGAATGTCTGGGAATGGTATTCAAGAGCTTCGGTTTTTCTCTCAACATCTTCATTAGAGGGGTTTCCTCTGACTTTTATGGAGGCGGGGGCGGCCGGCGTGCCAATCGTTGGGTATGATCTTCCGTATATTGAGACGGTTAAAGGGAATGATGGTTTTATTCCGGTAAAGCAGGGCGATGTTACTGCGGCGGCGGATGCGATATGTCGGCTCTTAGGGGATGATGAAGCGCGCGCGAAAGCTGGCGCGGCAAATCGCGCTACATTCGAGAGGGTAAAATCATTCGATCAGATGGTTGCGTACGATAAACTTTTTGATGATGTTAAAGCAGGTGTTCGAGTTGGATCTCCGTCGGGTGATGAGACGGCACAGGTATGCCTCAAAACGCTTGCCGAACATGCGATGTTTGGAATAGCGGGATTGAAGGATATAATTAGGCGTGATGCTGCTAAAATTAAAAATCTGAAGCGCTCTAAATGCCGTAAAAACAGGATAATCGTAGCGTTGGTGCTTGTTGTAATTCTGCTTTTCGCGGTGAAAATAATAAGTGGCATGGCATATTAATCGATACGCGCCGAAAAATGTACCCTGACCAATCGAATTTTTGGTAAAATAACAGCAAAAAAATCTTAAATGCCATGATCTACTGGGGTCTTATACTTGCTCTTCCGTTTCTCGCCTTCGGCGGGACTGTTCTTGTTTCGCGCGATTCGGCTGAACGATTTTCGAACTGGTTCGAAAACAACAAGATTGTGGCGGCTGTGCTGACGGTTGTCGCATGGTTCTGGGCCGCCTACGAGTGCCATATTATCGGCATCGCGGCATTTGACAGTCTGCTTAAAAAGTTTCCGTTCCAAGTCTGGATCATGGCTGCCGTCCTGTCGTATCTTACGATAATCTGGATGCCGAAGAATCTGTCGGTCCGTGCGCTTACCGGGCTTATGATGCTCATGCCCGCTTCGCTTTTCAGGACGACCCACGCTTACCGCCCGCCGGCAGGAACTGTATTCGCTCCTGTCGACATCTTCATTTATGTGGCCTATATCATTGTGATAATCGGCATGTACGGCATGTTCTATCCGTGGCGCGCCGAGAAGTTCCTTGCGATCCTTCTGGCCAAGCCGCTGCGCGCGCGGATATTCGGCGGCGTGCTGGTGTTTGTCGGCTTGAGTTTGATCGTGGCCGGTCTTCTGTGATTTCTGCGGAGCCGACGGTTGAATGACTGTCGGTTTTTTTATTGAAGCTTAAGTGGCGGTCGGAGCCGGGTCCGTCTGTGCGGATCGTTTACCAGACGATCGGCGCGATGTTTCGCTCCTCCAGATACGCGTTTGCGCGAGAGAAGGGTTGAGAGCCGAAAAAGCCCCGTCTCGCCGAAAGGGGCGAGGGGTGCGCAGATTCGATCACCAAATGGCGCGTGCGGTCGATGAATTCGCCTTTTTTCTGGGCGTATGCGCCCCATAGGACAAAAACAAGATTGTCGCGTTTTTCTGCGAGTGCTTTTATCGCGGCGTCGGTGAATGCTTCCCATCCCTTTTTCTGGTGCGATCCGGCCTTGTGCGCTTCGACGGTCAGCGTGGCGTTCATGAGAAGCACCCCCTGATCGGCCCAGGACAGGAGATCGGGCATTTTACCCAGTTCCTTTGCGATGTTCTTGAGTGAAGGCGGCGGTTTTACCGTTTCGGGAACGTAAAAGCAGAGCCCTTGGGCCTGGCCGGGTTCGTGATATGGATCCTGCCCCAGAATGACTGCCTTTACCCTGTCGAACGGAGTCCGGTTGAACGCTTCGAAAATTTTGGCCTTTGGAGGATAGACCGTCGTCGTGGAATATGCATTCTCGACAAACGCCATGAGCGATGCGAAATACGGTTTTTCGAATTCCTTGTCGAGAACATTCCGCCAGGATGGATGGATGTTGGTAAGCATGGGGATATTATATCAAAACCGCCGGTTGCCAAAATGGTATAATATCCGGAGAAAGCATTTTAACGGAGGAGCTAGAGATGATCGACAGAAGTGGCGTATCGGCATGCGTGTTCGATTTTGGCGGAGTCATGACTTCGGCGACAATGCCCGACAATGTGCGTGCGGTAGTTGCGCGGCTCGGCGTGGATTGGAGCGTTGTCGTCGGAGGCTATGCGAAATATCGCCGTCAGCTCGACGGAAATTTCATCTCCTTTGACGACATGTACGATTTGATTTTCGCGGACAACGATATCGAGCTGTCCGCTGCCGACAAGGCCGAACTTATCGAGGCTGACGTGTCGAGCTTCCACGTCCGCAACGAGAGCACTCTGGATTTCATGCGCAGCCTTAAGGAGCGCGGCTACAAGATCGGCATCCTGACGAACATGCCTACGGCTTTTGTGCCGAGCTTCAGGAAATACTACGAAGATTTCATCGCGCTGGCAGACGCCATGGTCGTATCGGGCGAAGAGAAGATGTTCAAGCCGCAGCGTCGCATCTATCGGCTCATGGCAGATCGTCTAGGGGTGGAATCCGATGCGATCTGCTTTTTCGACGATGTCGGGGCGAACTGCGAAAGCGCTCGTTCGTGCGGATGGCAGGCTATCCGCTTTGTCGATGTTGCTCAGGCCAAGGAAGATTTTGAGGAGTTGGTGGTCAAGGGCAAGGAGTCAGGGGTTAGGAGTCAGGGGTTAGGGGTCAGGAGTTAGGGGTCAGGGGTTAGGGGGCAGGAGTTAGGAGAAAGGAATGAGATGGATGATGCGCTGAAGGTTTTTGCATCGCGGATTTCGCATCCCGCCTTTTTCTCCGGCGGGAGCGTGGCCCTTTCGTCTCTTACCGGTTCGGCGGATGCTTTTCTCGCGCTCGCACTCTCCGCGGCGTATTCTCCGCGCGTGGTTGTCGCTGTCACCGAAGGTCTTCCGTCGGCCGACAGGCTTTTCGACAATCTCACGCTGCTCGCGGGTTCGCGCGAAATCTCGCCGTTGGCCCATCAAGTCCGCATCGCGGAGTTTCCGCCTTTGGTCCAGGCGGAGAAATCGTCGCTCGGAACCCGGGCCAAGACTCTCGCCGCGCTCAAGGCCTGGTCCTTGAATCCCTATCCTCTCGTGGTTGTCGTTCCGTTCGCTTCGCTCGCGCGTCCGATTGCGGTTTCGTCCCTTCCTTCTCTGCGTCTTGCTGAAGGCGTTTCAAGATTTTCCGATGTCGTCGCGAAAATCACCGGGTTGGGCTACGAGCGAATGGGCATGGTGGAGAAGGAGGGCGATTGGTCCCAGCGCGGCGGGATTGTCGATGTCTGGAGCCCGGGTGACGAATTTCCCGTAAGATGCGAGTTTTTCGGCGAGGAGCTTGAGAGCATAAGAACATTCAATGCGGCTACCCAGCGTTCGCTTGAGAGAATTCAATCGGCTGAAGTAATTTCGGTGAAAGACGATCTTCAGACGCAGGAGGAGTCTTCCTGGTTGACGGATTTCCTGCCGGGCGGTTCCGCTGTTCTCGCGATCGATCACAATGCCTATGACGTCGAGCGGTATGCAAGGAATGCGTTTCTCAAGGTCTACACCGGCGAGCCTGCGCCGCGCGGCGCGGCGCTTGCGGATTTTCAGACGGTTCCGTTGCCGGGCTTCGGCGAGCTTGATGTCGCCGAGGCCCATCATCCCGAACTCTTCGATGCTGCGCGTGCGCGGCTTGAACGCCATCTGGCGGCGGCCGGGAAGCGCGGCGAACAGATCGTTTCCCTGGACGGGCTTTCGGGCGGTTTCGAGATTCCGCCCTGCGAAGGGTTCGGCGGGCTTGTCGTTGTGACGAAAGCCGACAGGGTCTTTACGAAGCGCAAGTCGCGCGTCAAGAAGGAGTCGCCCCGCGGATCGCGCCTTGCCGATTTCGACGATCTCGAGCCGGGGGAGCATGTCGTCCATCTGCAGTATGGCGTCGGGCGCTTTATCGGTTCGTCCGAAATCCTGATGGACGGAAAGCGGACCGAGGTCTTTACGATTGAGTACGACGAAGGCGCCAAGCTCCATGTCAATGCTTCGCAGGCGCATCTTCTTTCGAGGTATATCGGCGTTAAAGGACAGGAAGTGCGTCTGCACAGACTTGACGGCCGGCGCTGGAACAAGGATAAGATGGATGCCGAAAAGGCGGTGGCGGATCTTGCGGCTGCGCTTTTGAGGACGCAGGCCGAGCGCGAAACCGCTCCGGGTTTTTCGTATGATGTCGACTGCGAAGGGCGAGAGGCGTTTGACGCGGCGTTCCCTTACGAGGAGACGGACGATCAGCTGGCGGCTATCAGGGCGATCGAAGAGGATCTTTCGGCGCCGAAGCCGATGGACCGTCTCATCTGCGGGGATGCCGGCTACGGCAAGACCGAGGTCGCGATGCGCGCGGCCTACATCGCCGCGTTGAACGGAAAGCAGACCGCCGTTCTCGCGCCGACGACGGTTTTGGCGGAGCAGCATTTCGAGACGTTCACTTCGCGATTCGACGGAACGCCCGTGAGAATCGAATCCGTTTCGCGTTTTCAGAGCGGGAAAATCCATGAGGGGACTTTTGAGAGGCTCAAATCGGGGGCGTGCGACATTGTCATCGGGACCCACGCAATTCTTTCGCCGAAGATCAAGTTCAGGGATCTCGGGCTTATAGTCATCGATGAGGAGCAGCGCTTCGGCGTAAGGCACAAGGAGTTTCTGAAACGTCTGAGGGCGACGGCCGACGTCCTTACGCTGTCGGCGACGCCGATTCCGCGAACGCTTTACATGTCGATGACCGGAGCGAGGGATCTGTCGCTCTTGAGTTCGCCGCCGCGCGAACGCGTCGCCGTCGAGACGACGGTCGTGCGGGACAGCGACATTGTCGTCAAGGGGGCGATCGATGCGGAGCTGGCCCGCGGCGGGCAGGTGTTTTTCCTTCACAACCGCGTGACTACAATGGGCGTCGTTGAAAAGCGCATCCGCCAGATATGTCCGAAAATCCGTATTGTCGCCGCGCACGGCCAGATGGACTCCAAGACGCTGGCGCGCAAGATGCGCGCGTTCGAGCGCGGAGAATACGATCTTCTTCTTTCCACGACGATCATCGAATCGGGGATAGACATTCCGAGAGCCAATACGATAATCGTCTCCGATGCGCATACGTTCGGATTGGCCGATCTTTACCAGTTGCGCGGCCGTGTCGGACGTTCGTCCGTCCAGGGGCGGGCGATATTCCTTCTTCCCGGAGAGGGGTCGGTTGACTCCGATGCGAGGGAAAGGCTTGCGGCCCTTAAGCGCCACGGAGGGCTGGGGGGCGGGTTTGCGCTCGCGGTGAGAGATCTTGAGCTGCGCGGCGCCGGAAACCTTTTGGGCTCGCAGCAGTCCGGGCACATCGCGGCCGTAGGGTTTACGCTTTACTGCCAGCTTCTCAAGCGGACGGTGGCGATGATGAAGGGCGAGAAGCCGAAGGATGTTGTCGATGTCAGGCTGAATCTCGATTTCATCGTTTTTTCCCCGTCATCGGAGGATTCGGGCTCTGTCGCTGCGTTGCCGTACGATTATATCGAAGAGGATTCGCAGCGCATGGCTTTCATGAAGCGGCTTGCCGAGGCCGGCGATGAGAGAGACGTGAAATTGATAAGAAAGGAGCTTTCGGATCGCTATGGCCGGCTGCCGTCTGCGGCGAACAGGCTTCTGAAACTTGCAGAACTGCGCGTAGATTCGGCGAATAAGGGCATTAATCTCATTCGGGTCGCGGGCAAGCGAGCGTTTTTCTATAAAGAAGGTTCGTCAGATGTTGCGCTTGTTGAAGATTTGAAATCCTCGTCGCCCGATGCGAAGATCAAGGAGCTTTTTGCGATCGTCAACAGACAGAAATATCGCGCTTGAAGTTCAGCGCGGGATATGATAAACTATATTTTAAATTTCAATTTTAGTCGAAAGGAACAGAAATCATGAAGATGACATGGCAGCCGTCCAAAATCAAGCGGAAAAGGAAAATCGGATATCGCGCTCGCAAGGCGACAAAGGGTGGGCGCAAGGTTCTCGCAGCCCGTCGCGCCAAGGGCCGTAAGCGTTTGACGCAGGTCTAAAGGCCGTTTGGAATGTCCACGCGACTCCCCGGCGCGAAGTACAGGCAAGTCTTCGACCGGGGGCGTTCCGTAAAGGGGCGTCTCCTCGTCGCGTGGCGTCTTTCGCAACCTGACGCCGACCGCATGGCCGGCGTTGTTGTTTCTAAGAAGACGTTTCACGACGCCGTCGACAGAAACCGGGCGAAGCGGTTGATGCGCGAGGCCTATCGGCTTCTGGTCAAGGAGGGCGCGGCTCCTCTTGAGACCGAATGGGTGTTTATCGCCCGACGCGCGATAATCGAGAAGCAGTGCGCCGATGTGATGGAGGAGATGAAATGGGTTTTCTCTCGAGATGCTTCGCGGCGACGCTGATTTTTCTTGTGCGGGCATATCAGATCGTCTTGAGTCCGTTGTTTCGGGGTTGTTGCAGATTTGAGCCGAGCTGCTCCGCGTATATGATAGAGGCGATAAAGGTGCACGGTGCGGCTAAAGGTTTTGCTCTTGGGGTGCTGAGACTTTTGAGGTGCCGTCCATTCGGGCCAAGCGGGTATGATCCCGTCCCTCCCAAAGGGAAGTGGAGAAACAATTTAACGTTAAAGGAAAAATAAATGAATAAGACCGAAAAAATCATCTGTCTGTTTTTGGGGTTGGCGCTTGTATGGTGCTTCATGTCCGGCAAGGATGTTCAGCCGCCCAAGGATGTCGAGAAAGATTCGGGTAGCGCACTGGAGCAGAAATCCGAAGAGCTTTCAATAGCGACAAATAACGTTTCGTCGGTGACGAACGCCGTCAATGCCGCTGTTCCGTCCGTTACCAACGGCACGAATGTTGTAGCGTTGTCCGTAAGTCAAACCAATCTTACCGAGACGGTGAATGCCGAGTCGGCATCAAAGGTGAAACTTCTGCCGGAAGTTCCCGAAGAGATTTTTGTACTTGAAAACGACGATCTTAAACTTGAGTTGACGTCTTGGGGCGCAGGCGTAAAAAATGCGACGCTTAAGCGGTATGCCAAGGACAAGGGTGAAATCGGTGATGACAATCCGCCTGTCGAGCTGGATTACAGCCAGTCTCCCCTCGGTACCATCAAAGGCTTGAAGGGGTTCGACGACAATGCAGGGCTCATTTACGGCCTTAAGGAAAAAGGCGATGATCATGTCGTGTTCACGAACGGCGAATCGAAGATTGAAAGAAAGATTACGCTCAAATCGAATTACAAGGTCGTCTTTGAAGATTCGTTTGGAGATGCATCGCTCTTGAAAGACGGCAATTCCATGTCCATGGGCGTGATGACCATGGGCAAGTCGTCGAATGACATGCTTTCGATCGACGGGCTTCGCGAGGGAGAGGTTCTGAATTACGGCACCGATGACGACGTTGATTCCAAGCTCTTCTCTCTGTTGGCGGGCGATGCCGCCGGCGGATGCAGTTGTAGCGGACCTCGCGAGGTGGGCAAAGACGATCCTGTCGGTCAATCTCAGACGATAGAAGGCAAGCACGACTGGATCGCCTTGAAGAATCGCTTTTTCGTGACTTCGCTTGTAGGTTCAAGCCAGGATAATAAAGGCTTCAAGGCGAATGTGAATCGCAATATTGATTTGCCCGTATATCGTCCGTATGATGCCGGCGTTGACGTTCTTTTTGGCGGCGAGGTCGAAAAACGCACGACAGAGTTCTATATCGGTCCGAAGGAGCAGGCGCTTCTTGCCGATAACGAAATGAAGGAAGTTATGGAGTTCGGCTTCTGGAGCTTCCTCTGCTATCCGATGGTCTGGATTCTCAATTTCTTCCATTCGCTCATCCCCAACTATGGCGTTGCGATCATTCTTCTTACGATTCTGGTCCGCCTCGTATTCTGGCCTCTTACGCGCAAGTCTACCGAGGGCATGAAGAAGATGCAGGAGATTCAGCCGCTTCTGAAGGAGCTTCAGGCGAAATTCAAGGACAATCCCCAGCGTCTTCAGCAGGAAACGTGGGCGCTTTACCGCGAAAAGAAGGTCAACCCCTTGAGCTCGTGCCTGCCGATGCTCATCCAGATTCCGATCTTCATCGCGCTCTTCAACGTTTTGCGTTCGATGGTCGAGTTGCGCTACGCGAGCTTTCTCTGGATTGACGACCTTTCTGCGCCGGAACATCTTTTTGCGTCGGTCTTCCCGTTTGGCGGGCTTAACATTCTCCCCATCCTGATGGCGGCTACGATGTATCTGCAGAGCAGGCTCACTCCTTCGGCGGGCGATCCGAACCAGCAGCGCATGATGACGCTGATCATGCCGATCATGATGCTTGTCATGTTCTATAATTTCGCGTCGGCTCTCTCTCTCTACTGGACGGTGTCGCAGATTCTCAGCATCATTCAGATGTGGATGATGCGCCGCGAGACCGCCCGCAAGGCGAAGGTTCTTGAGCCGGAGGTCATCGATCCTCCCTCCCCGACTCGTCAGATGCGTCGTCACAGCTGAATTTAACGGAGTAGTCAAAATGTTCAAGAGTGTATCCAACAAGATCGCATTCCCGAAGATGGAAGAGGAAATCCTCTCCTATTGGGAGAAGGACGGTACGTTCAAGAAGTCTCTCGCCAAGAATGAGGGCAAGAGCCAGTACAGATTCTACGACGGGCCTCCCTTTGCGACGGGGCTTCCGCATTACGGGCACCTCTTGGCGGGCATCATCAAGGACATCGTGCCGCGCTACCAGACGATGCGCGGCAAGTATGTCGAGCGCCGCTTCGGCTGGGATACCCACGGCCTTCCGATCGAGGCTCTCGCGCAGGAGGCCCTCGGCGTGGCCGGTGCGCCCGAGATCAAGGCTCTCGGCGTCGACAAGTTCAACGAGCAGTGCCGCTCGATGGTTCTCAAGTACGTCAACGAGTGGGAGAAGACGGTTACGCGCATGGGGCGCTGGGTCGACTTCACGAACGACTACAAGACGATGAACCCCGAGTTCATGGAGACGATCTGGTGGGTCTTCAAGCAGCTCTGGAACCAGGGCCGCGTCTACAAATCCCATCGCATCATGCCCTACAGCTGGAAGCTCTCGACACCGCTTTCCAACTTCGAGGCCGGCAACAACTACAAGGATGTTCAGGATCCGACGGTGACGGTGCGCACCAGGGCGCTTGCGGCGACGAGCGAGACGATGAAGTCGCTCCTTTTGGCCGAGAAGACGGTTTATCTTCTTGTCTGGACGACGACTCCCTGGACGCTCCCCGAGAACTTGATGATCTGCGCCGGCGCATCGATCGATTATGTTGCCGTAAGGGATTTGACCGACGAGGCCAAGAGCGTCTACATCATGGCCAAGGCGAGGCTCGAGCACATCTTTAAGAAGGAAGCCGACTGCGAGATCGTCGCCGAATTCAAGGGTTCCGAGCTCAAGGGCACGGAATACGAGCCGATCTTCCCGTATTTCGCCGACAAGAAGGCCGAGGGCGCGTTTCGCGTTACGAACGACGATTACGTCACGACCGACGACGGCGTCGGTCTCGTGCATATTGCGCCGGCGTACGGCGAGGACGACTTCCGCGTCTGCAAGGAAGCCGGCATGACGGCGTTTGTCGACCCGCTCGACGACGCGTGCGCTTTCACGGACGCGATTCCCGAGCTCAAGGGCCGCTTCTGCAAGGATTGCGACAAGGATCTCATCAAGTGGCTCAAAGCCGAGGGCAAACTTGTCCATCAGGCGACGATCGTCCACTCGTATCCTTTCTGCGACCGCACCGATACGCCGCTCATCTATCGCGCGATCGACGCTTGGTATGTTCGCGTCGAAGATCTCCACGAGCGTCTTGCCAAGAACAATGCGCCCGTGCACTGGACGCCCGATTACGTCGGCGAGAAGCGCTTCGGCAACTGGCTTGAAGAGGCTCGCGACTGGAACATTTCGCGCAACCGCTTCTGGGGTAGCTGCATTCCCGTGTGGATCAACGACGAGGATCCCGAAGACATGATCTGCGTCGGCTCCATCAAGGAGCTCGAGGAGCTTTCGGGCGAGAAGGTTACCGATCTCCACAAGCATTTTGTCGACAGGATCGTCATCAGGAAGGACGGCAAGACTTATCACCGCACGCCCGAAGTGCTCGACTGCTGGTTCGAGTCGGGCTCGATGCCATACGCCCAGCAGCATTATATGGGTGAACAGGGAACGGGGAATGGGGAAGAGGGAAGAGGGAAGAGTATTGATGAGTTCTTCCCGGCCGATTTCATCGCCGAAGGTCTCGATCAGACGCGCGGCTGGTTCTACACGCTTATGGTTCTCGGAACCTGCCTTTTCGACAAGTCGCCCTACAGGAACGTCATCGTAAACGGCCTCATTCTCGCTGAAGACGGCAAGAAGATGTCGAAGCGCCTTAAGAACTATCCCGATCCGAACTTGATGCTCAACACCTACGGTGCCGATGCGATCCGTCTCTACATGATCTATTCGCCCGTCGTCAAGGCGGAGTCTCTCAAGTTCTCCGAGAACGGAGTCAAGCAGCTCATGCGCGACCTGCTCATTCCGTGGTGGAACGCCTACTCGTTCTTCGTCACTTACGCTAACGTCGACGGTTTCCATGATGACGAGGTCGCGTTCCCCGAGTCCGAGAACGTTCTCGACAGGTGGATCGTCTCGTCGATGGAGACGCTTATCGCCGAAGTCACCGATGCGATGGACAACTACGATCTCCAGAAGTCCGTCCGTCCGTTCGTCAAGTTCGTCGAAGACTTGACCAACTGGTACATCCGCCGTAGCCGTCGCCGCTTCTGGAAGTCGACGAACGACGGCGACAAGCTTTCGGCCTACAGGACTCTGCGCTACGTGCTCGTCCAGCTCTCCAAGGTCGCGGCTCCCTTTACGCCGTTCATCGCCGAAGAGATCTACCGCAACCTGAAGGGCAAGAGCGATCCCGATTCGGTGCACCTCTGCGATTTCCCGACGGCCAACGCCGCCGCGCGCGATCTCGATCTCGAGCGCCGCATGGCCGACGTCCAGGCGGCCGTCGAGCTTGGCCGCCGTTTGAGGGCCGACAACGATCTCAAGGTCCGTCAGCCGCTTTCCGCGCTCAAGCTTGCGGGTGGCGATGTCGCCGGGCTCGAGTCTCTCATCGAAGACGAGCTTAACGTCAAGAAGGTCGAGTTCGTCTCCGACGAGACTGAACTTTGCAATGTTTCGTACAAGGCCAACTTCAAGACTCTCGGCAAGAAGTGCGGTCCCAAGATGAAGGCTGTCGCCGCGGCGATAGCGAGTATGGGGAACGGGGAATTGGGAACGGGGAACGACTGGACGAAGGAGATTGAGGGTGTTGCGATTACGGCAGACGATGTTCTCGTGACGCGCTCGCCCAAGGAAGGCCTCGTTGTCGCGTCAGAGGGCGCGGTTGTCGTCGGTCTTGAGACCGCCCTTACTCCCGAGCTTGTCGCCGAGGGCCTCGCCCGCGAATTCGTGAGCCACGTCCAGTCGATGCGCAAGGAGGCCGACTTCGAGGTTACCCAGCGCATCGCGCTCACGGTCGAGACTGACGATGAGATGCGCTCCGCGCTTGAGACGCATGCCCAGTACGTGAAGGGCGAGACGCTCGCTCTTTCGCTCGAGTTCGCCGCGTGCGACGCCGCCGGGGTTTCGCTCAACTCTCACGCTGTCAAAATCAAGATAGACAAGATGTAATCGCAACAGGTTGCATATTGTATCTGCCGATTGATTGGGATACTGCGGGAAAATCGATTGCGTACGGCAATCGATTTTCTTTTAGTCTGATATGATGGTGTGCTTGATTGAATACTGCGAAAAGAGTATAATACTTGGCCAAATGTCCACTTGATAATCTCTACGGGCAAGGTAAAGGCAAAAACAAGATAAACTCTAAAATCAAAACAAGAAAAAATATGAGCAAATACATTGAGAAGGTTCTCGCCGACGTCAAGGCGAAAAATGCTAACGAACCTGAATTCATCCAGGCGGTTGAAGAGGTTCTCTCTACCCTCGCCCCTGTGATCGAGGCCAATCCCCAGTACGAAAAGGCCGCCATTCTCGAGCGCATGGTCGAGCCTGAGCGCACTGTCATGTTCCGCGTTCCCTGGGTTGACGACAACGGCGTCGTTCAGGTCAACCGCGGCTATCGCGTTCAGTTCAACTCGGCGATCGGACCTTACAAGGGCGGTCTCCGCTTCCATCCGACCGTGACTCTTTCCGTTCTCAAGTTCCTCGGCTTCGAGCAGACCTTCAAGAACTCCCTCACCACGCTTCCCATGGGCGGCGGCAAGGGCGGTTCCGACTTCAATCCGCGCGGCAAATCCGACGGCGAAGTCATGCGTTTCTGCCAGAGCTTCATGACCGAGCTTTCCCGCCACATCGGCGCCGATACGGACGTTCCCGCCGGTGACATCGGCGTCGGCGGCCGCGAAGTCGGCTACCTGTTCGGCCAGTACAAGCGCCTGCGCAACGAGTTCGTCGGCGTTCTCACCGGCAAGGGCCGTCCCTTCGGCGGTTCGCTCGTCCGTCCCGAGGCAACCGGCTACGGCACGGTCTACTTCGCGCAGTACATGCTCGAGAAGCTCGGCCAGGACATCAAGGGCAAGACGGTCGCTCTCTCCGGCTTCGGCAACGTCGCCTGGGGCGCCGCCCAGAAGCTCGTCCAGCTCGGCGCCAAGGTCGTCGCCATCTCCGGTCCTGACGGCTACATCTACGACGAAAAGGGAATGACCCAGGAAGGCGTCGACTACATGCTCGAGCTCCGCGCCAGCAACAACGACGTCGTCGAGCCCTACGCCGCCAAGTTCGGCGCCAAGTTCGTCAAGGGCCGCAAGCCCTGGGAAGTCAAGTGCGATATCGCTTTCCCCTGCGCCATCCAGAACGAACTCAACGGCGATGACGCCAAGATGCTCGTCGAGAACGGCTGCATGATGGTCGTCGAGACTTCGAACATGGGCTGCACGGCCGACGCCGTCAACTACCTCAACGGCCGCGTCGCTTTCGCGCCCGGCAAGGCCGCCAACGCCGGCGGTGTTGCGGTTTCCGGTCTCGAGATGAGCCAGAACTCCATGCGCCTTTCCTGGTCCGCCGAAGAGGTCGACGCCAAGCTCAAGGACATCATGAAGTCCATCCACGACAACGCCTACGATACCGCCGAGAAGTACGGCATGAAGGGCAACTACGTTGCCGGTGCCAATCTCGCCGGCTTCATCAAGGTCGCCGACGCGATGGTCGCTCAGGGCGTCTGCTGAAGTGCCGCGTGCATAAAAAAAGAGGCCGCTTTCAGCGGTCTCTTTTTTTTATGTTTACTGTCTTTGCGCAAAGGAATCCGAGGGCGGACAGGATTGCGACGGCGGCAAATGCCGGAACGAAAGAATCGGTCGCTCTCCCCAAATGGCCTATTACGGCATAGACTGCCGAAACCGTAGCATTGCCGCATGTTAGCCATAATGTGCTTTTCCATAATGAATAACGGTGAAGTCCTGCGTAGATTGATGAACATTCGGCAAGTACGGGTATTGGACGGAGAACAAATAGCATAAAAGGCCCCAGGCCGGATGCCGAATTCAATGCGTCTGAACTGTTTCCGATCATGTTTTTCGCAAGAGATGAAACGGATCGTCCAATAAACAGACCAGTTAGTCCGCTGACGGTCATCGCGAGGAATGCGATGGTGAAGCCTAGGTACGGGCCTAGAAAAGCTCCGCACATCGCCCCTAAAAGGCAAGACGGTACAGGTAGAAAAATGTCTGACGCCAATGTTACGAACAAAATGGCGGCGATGGCCAGGGTGTTCCCCTGATTGTCCGCAAGAAGCGCATTTATTTTCGCGTTTATGCTTTCTTCGAAAATGAAAAAAGGAACAAGGACGATTAAGACCAGAATCGTCCAGATGATCAGGTGTCTATACTTCATTGCATCATTTGGTTTAAGACTTTCAGCGGGTATGAGTATACCATAAATTTTAACGATATTTTCATGCCGCCGGTTCAAAAATATGATAAAATCATCAGCGATGACGCTTAAAGACATAGATATTGTCGACAGGGCTTTGAAACATGAGTTCAAGACGCATTCCGCTCCGGTGATCGAGCTTGTGAAGGCTCAGACGGACGATCCGTTCTGCGTGCTTGTCGGCACGATACTCTCTTCGCGCACCAAAGATGCATGTACCGCGGGCGCGGTGCGGCGGCTTTTTGCGACGGCGGCGGGCGCCAGATTCGCCCCCGGCGATCTTGATCGCCTCTCGGAAAGGGAAATCGAGAAGCTGATCTATCCTGTCGGATTTTTCCATGTGAAGGCGAAGCATCTGAAGAAGCTTCCCGAGGTGCTGAGAGCGAGATTCAACGGCGTCGTGCCGAGCACGGTCGAGGAACTTTGCGAATTGCCCGGGGTCGGGCGCAAAACCGCCAACCTCACCGTCGCCGTCGGATTTGACCTGCCCGCGATATGTGTCGATGTGCATGTCCATCGCATCTGCAACAATCTCAGGATCGTGTCGACGAAGACTCCGCTGGAGACCGAGATGAAATTGCGCGAGATTCTGCCGGTCAAATACTGGAAGACTTGGAACAGCCATCTTGTTTCTTTCGGCCAGACGCGATGCGATGGCGTGCGGCCCAAATGTACAGGATGCCCGATCCAGAAGTATTGCCATTCGCCGAAGAAGAAAGTTTGACGTTCGGCGAATCCCGGGCAGCCCGAAAGCGCGGTATCGCGAATATTCGCGGCGCGTCTTTGACATTTCAAAAAAAAGCCAATGTCACAATAACGGATGTTTTGGTATAATATTCCATAATATGAATGTTATCGACATGGAGATAGCCGGTGTTAAAATCGTCGAGCCGGACATAAGGCGCGACGAGAGGGGCTATTTCTGCGAAACGTACAACCGCCAGCGTTATTTCGATGCTGGAATTACCGCTGAATTTGTCCAGGATAACGAGTCGTTTTCGATGAAGGGCGTTATTCGCGGCTTTCATTGGCAGGTCGCGCCTTTCGGCCAGGCGAAGCTCGTTCGCGTGATACGCGGAAAAGTTCTTGATGTCGCCGTCGATCTCAGGAAAGGCTCCTCAACGTTCGGCAGGCATATCGCTACTGAGCTTTCTGCGGATAACGGCCGACAGTTCTTTATTCCCCGCGGCTTCGCCCATGGTTTTCTGGTTCTTGAAGATAACACTCTTTTCAGCTATAAGTGCGATAATTTCTACAATCCCGCTTCCGAGCGCGGCCTTCAGTTTGACGATCCGTCGCTTGGGATAAAGTGGCCTGATATAGGCGTGGACTTTATCGTTTCTGAAAAGGACAGAAAGCATCCTACTCTCGCCGAAGTAGAGCCGTATGATGAAAGCGGGAGGGGGTGACAGATGGGTAGGAAGGGTATAATCCTGGCCGGCGGCGCGGGTACGAGGCTTCATCCACTTACGAGAGTGGTGTCGAAGCAGCTTCTGCCCGTCTACGACAAGCCGATGATTTATTATCCGCTTTCAACGCTTATGCTTTCGGGGATTCGCGAGGTTCTGATAATTTCGACTCCAACCGATCTGCCGAATTTTGAAAAACTTTTAGGTGACGGTTCGCAACTTGGGATGAAGTTTTCCTACAAGGTCCAGGAGCGTCCCGATGGGCTCGCACAGGCGTTTGTGATAGGCCGCGAGTTTATCGGCGACGATGACGTTTGTCTTGTTCTCGGCGACAACATTTTCTACGGCGCCGATCTTCCCAAGGTTCTGCGCGAAGCGAATGAATCTCCCAAACCGACGGTCTTCGGTTACCGCGTCGCCGATCCCGAGAGATACGGCGTCGTTGAGTTCGATGAAGACGGGAACGCCATTTCGCTCGAAGAGAAACCCAAGGTCCCGAAATCGAACTACGCCGTCGTCGGCCTTTACTTCTATCCGAACGATGTCGTCAAGATCGCATCGGAGTTGCGTCCCTCGGCGCGCGGCGAATACGAAATCACAGACGTGAACAAAGTGTATCTTAATCGCGGCGATCTGCGCGTCAAGACTTTCGGGCGCGGTTACGCGTGGCTCGACACCGGCACGCACCAGTCTCTTGCCGATGCGACGAATTTCGTAAAGGCCATCATCGAGCGCCAAGGGCTTCAGATGAGCTGCATCGAGGAAATAGCCTGGGATCGCGGCTGGATAGACGACTCTCAACTCAAGCGTCTTGCCGAAGATTACGGCAAGTCGAGCTACGGCGATTATCTGAGGAGGCTTGTTGATGTTCGCTAAACGCTGCATTGTTACGGGAGGCGCCGGCTTTATAGGCTCTGCGCTCGTGCGTCTCCTTCTGAAGGAGACCGACGCCAAGGTTCTTGTCATCGACAAGCTGACTTACGCGGGCGTTCCCGAATCGCTTAAGGAAGTTGGGCTAAACTCCGAAACGCTCGAGAGTTCCGACGGGAGGCTCGGTTTTCTCAAGGCTGACATCTGCGATATGGCGCTTATGGACGTCGCGTTTCAGACGTTCGAGCCCGATGCGGTCTTCCATCTCGCGGCCGAAAGTCACGTCGACCGCTCGATCGACGGTCCGGGCGAATTCGTAAATACGAACGTTGTCGGCACGACGGTTCTTCTCCAGGCGGCGCTCAAGTACTGGAAGGGCCTCGGCGACGAGGCGAAGGCGGCGTTCCGCTTTCAGCACATTTCAACCGACGAGGTTTACGGGACGCTCGGAGAAGACGGCTTTTTTACGGAGTCGACCCCGTATTCGCCCCATTCGCCGTACAGCGCGTCGAAGGCTGCGTCCGATCATTTCGTCCGCGCGTGGCGCGATACGTACGGTCTGCCGATTCTGATCACGAACTGCTCCAACAATTACGGGCCGTACCACTTCCCCGAGAAGCTTATTCCCCTTACGATCCTGAACTGTCTCGAAGAAAAGCCTTTGCCTGTCTACGGCGCTGGCGCGAATGTCCGCGACTGGCTTTATGTCGACGATCATGCGCGCGCCCTGCTGCTTGTGAACGAGAAGGGCGTGCCGGGCGAGACGTACAACGTCGGCGGGCACAACGAAAGGACTAATCTTGAGGTCGTAAAGACGATCTGCTCGATTCTTGATGAGCTGAGGCCCCGTCCGTCCGGCGAGAAGCATGAACGCCTTGTAAGGTTCGTGGCCGACAGGCCGGGGCACGATCTGAGATATGCGATCGACCCCGCTAAACTTATGGGCGAGCTCGGCTGGAAGCCGCGCGAGAATTTCGATTCGGGCATTCGCAATACTGTCAAATGGTATCTCGAGAACGAATGGTGGTGGAGGCCGATCCACGAGAAAAAATACTCGGGAGAGAGACTTGGAACGATCAGGTGAATTTCTGAAATTATAATAAGGAACAAAAAAATGACAAAAGCCGAACAAGAGAGGTTGGCGCGTGTGGGCAAGACCTTCAACGCCAAGAAATACATCAAAGAAGAGATCGAGGACATTCGCGCCCAGGTAGGCGACAAGAAGGTTCTTCTGGCCATGTCCGGCGGCGTCGACAGCTCCGTCTGCGCCGTTCTGCTTCAGAAGGCGATCGGCAAGCAGCTCACCTGCGTCTTTGTCGATCACGGCTGCATGCGTCTTAACGAAGGCAAGGAGATCAAGAAGGTCTTCAAGGGCAAGTTCGGCATCAATCTCATTTGCGTCGAGGCTGAAAAGCGCTTTCTCGACAAGGCCAAGGGCGTTGTCGAGCCTGAACTCAAGCGCAAGATCATCGGCACAGAGTTCGTTCGCGTCTTCGAGGAGGAGTCCAAGAAGCTCGGCAAGATCGAGTTCCTCGGCCAGGGGACGATTTTCCCCGATATCGCCGAATCCGGCGTCGGCGGCCACAAGGCCGTCAAGGCTCACCACAACGTCGGCGGCCTTCCCAAGGATCTCGGCTTTGAGGGTCTCGTCGAACCCGTAAAGTATCTCTACAAGGATGAGGTCCGCAAGGTCGGCAAGCTTCTCGGCATCCCCGAAGGGCTGGTTATGCGCCAGCCGTTCCCCGGCCCCGGTCTCGCCGTCCGCTGCCTCGGTGAACTTACCAAGGAGAAGCTCGATATCCTCCGCAAGGCCGATTTCATCTTCCGTGACGAAATGGCCAAGGCGAAGCTCGACAAGAAGGCCCAGCAGTTCTTCGCGGTGATGACGAATGTCAAGTCCGTCGGCGTCACGAAGGGTGCGCGCACCTTTGGTTATGTGATTGCGATCCGCGCCGTTTCGACTTCGCAGTTCGTCAAGGCCGGCATCGTAGAGCTGCCGTTCAAGTTCGTTACGATGGTCGCCGAGAAGATCGCCACCAAGGTCAAGGGCGTAAACCGTGTCGTTTGGGACATTACTCCTAAACCCCCGGCTACGATCGAATGGGAATAAGTTCAGCAAAATAGTTTGCGATAATAGAGAAACTGGGACATTATGACTCAAAATGTCCCAGTTTTTTGTTTTAGTGAGACACGAATGTGGGTGTGACACATGTTTTTATCGCCAAAAAGGGCGTTGGCACGGTATTTGCTACATAGAGGGCGTCACCCCAGTAAGGTGGCGGATAGGAAGAAAAAATTATGGCAAAAGTATTAGGAATTGACTTGGGTACCACCAACAGCTGCATGGCCGTTATGGAAGGCGGCGAGGCTACGGTTATCCCCAATAAGGAAGGTCAGCGCACAACACCTTCGATCGTTGCATTCACCAAGACTGGCGAAATTCTCGTAGGCCAGGCCGCCAAGCGCCAGGCCGTCACGAATCCGAAGTCGACGATTTACTCGATCAAGCGTTTCATCGGCCGCCGTTTCGACGAAATGACCGACGAAATCAAGATGATGCCTTACGAGGTCGTTCGCGCGGCTAACGGCGACGCTGCCGTTAAGGTGGGCGATAAGACTTACACGGCTCAGGAAATTTCGGCTATGATTCTCCGCAAGCTTAAAGAGGACGCTGAGGCGTTCCTGGGCGAGAAGATTACCGAGGCTGTTATTACTGTTCCTGCTTACTTCAACGATCAGCAGCGTCAGGCTACCAAGGACGCCGGCAAGATCGCGGGTCTCGAAGTTAAGCGTATCGTCAACGAGCCTACTGCCGCATCGCTCGCGTACGGTCTCGACAAGAAGAAAAACGAGAAGATCGCGGTCTACGACTTCGGCGGCGGTACGTTCGATATCTCCGTTCTCGACATCGGCGACGGTGTCTTCGAGGTAAAGGCCACCAACGGCGATACCCACCTCGGCGGCGACGACCTCGATCAGGCGATCATGAAGTGGCTTATCGAGGACTTCAAGGCCGCCCAGGGCGTTGACCTCTCCCAGGACATGATGGCTCTTCAGCGCCTCAAGGAAGAGGCCGAGAAGTCGAAGTGCGCTCTTTCGACCGCGACGACCTACGACATCAACCTTCCGTTCATCACGATGAACCAGTCCGGTCCCTTGCACCTCACCGCTACGCTCAACAAGGCGAAGCTCGAGCAGCTTACGATGGATCTCGTCAACCGCACGAGCGAGCCTTGCCGCAAGTGCATGAGCGACGCCGATCTTTCGAGCGTTGACGAGGTCGTTCTCGTCGGCGGCCAGACGCGCATGCCTCTCATTCAGGAGAAGGCCAAGAGCCTCTTCAACAAGGAGCCTCACAAGGGCGTCAACCCCGACGAAGTCGTCGCCATGGGCGCGGCGATCCAGGGCGGCATCTTGAAGGGCGAAGTCAAGGACGTTCTCCTTCTCGACGTAACTCCCCTTACGCTCGGCATCGAGACTCTGGGCGGCGTTCTCACCCCGCTCATCGAGCGCAACACGACGATCCCCGCCAAGAAGAGCCAGGTCTTCTCGACGGCGTCCGACAACCAGCCCGCCGTTACGATCGCGATCTTCCAGGGCGACCGCAAGATGGCCCGCGACAACAAGTCGCTCGGCAATTTCAACCTCGACGGCATTCCCCCGGCGCCGCGCGGCGTTCCGCAGATCGAAGTCACCTTCGATATCGACGCCAACGGCATTCTCAACGTCTCGGCCAAGGATCTCGGCACCCAGAAGGAGCAGAAGATCACGATCACTGCGGCCGGCGGTCTCTCCAAGGAGGAGATCGAGAAGATGCGCAAGGACGCCGAAGCCCACGCGGCCGAGGACGAGAAGCGTCATGAGGAAGTCGAAGCCCGCAACAAGGCCGACGGTCTCGCGTTCCAGGTCGAGAAGACCTTGAAGGACGCCGGCGACAAGATCGCCGCCGAGAAGAAGGCCCCTGTCGAAGAGGCTCTCAAGGCCCTCAAGGACGAGCTCGCCAAGAATCCTCCCGCTCCGATCGCCGACATCAAGGCGAAGGAAGAGGCTCTCATGAAGGCGATGGAACCTGTCGCGCAGGAGATGTACGCCTCCGCACAGGCCAATCAGCAGCAGCCGGGCGCGAATCCCGAGCCGCCGCCTGCCGACGAGCCCAAGAAGGAGAAGGGCGGAGACGACGTCGTCGACGCAGACTTTACGATGAAGTAAGTATTAAGTTTGAGCGAAGAGTTCGAGTTCGAGAAAGGAAGAGTTCGAGTCTAAAGTTCGAGTTCGAGAAAGGAAATTTAACCATCCATCCTCCAACTCCAACTCACAACTCCAACTAAAACCTCCAACTCCAACTCTAAACTTGAACTAAAACTAAAATCAAACAAAACTTTCAAACATACTAAGGAGAAACAAACATGAAAATCAGACCTCTTGGTGATCGCGTTCTCGTTGAACCAATCGAAGAGAAGGAGCAGACTGTCGGCGGAATCATCATTCCCGACTCTGCCAAGGAAAAGCCCATGCAGGGCAAGGTCATCGCCGTCGGCAAGAAGCTCGACGATGCCGGCAAGGAAATCGCTTTCGACGTCAAGCCCGGCGACACGGTGCTTCTTCCCAAGTACGGCGGCACCGAGATCAAGCTCGACGGACAGAAGCTCCAGCTCGTCCGCGAGGAAGACCTCCTCGGCGTATTCGTTAAGTAAATCGAAACTTTCTAAATTTAGAATCTCAGTCTAGGATATCTAGCGCAGCTAGCGCTTCTAGAAGAAATGAAAGGCAAAAAAAATGGCTAAGCAGATTAAGTTTGATGCAGAAGCTCGTCAGAAGATTCTCGCCGGTGTCGAGAAGCTCTCGAGCGCCGTCACCTCGACCCTCGGTCCCTCCGGCCGTAACGTCATCATCGACAAGAAGTTCGGCTCGCCCCAGATCACCAAGGACGGCGTTACCGTAGCTAAGGAAATCGAGCTTCCCGATCCCTTCGAGAATATGGGCGCTCAGATGGTTAAGGAAGTCGCCTCCAAGACGAACGACGTAGCCGGTGACGGCACGACGACGGCGACGCTCCTCGCTGAGGCTATTTACCGCGAGGGTCTTAAGAACCTCACCGCCGGCGCGAACGCTATGGCCCTTAAGAACGGTATCGACAAGGCTACCGCCGCCGTTACCGAGTCTATCGCCAAGCTCGCCAAGAAGGTCAAGTCGGCCGATGAGATCGCTCAGGTCGCCACGATTTCCGCCAACGGTGATACCGAAATCGGCAAGATGATTTCCGACGCGATGGACAAGGTCGGCCAGAACGGCACGATCACCGTTGAAGAGGCCAAGACGCTCGAGTCCACTCTCGATGTCGTCGAGGGCATGCAGTTCGACAAGGGCTATCTCTCGCCTTACTTCGTCACAGCTCCCGAGCGCATGGAGTGCGAGCTTGAGAATCCCTTCATCCTCCTTTTCGAGAAGAAGATCTCCAACCTCCAGGATATGCTTCCTCTCCTCCAGGGCGTCGCCAAGTCCGGTCGTCCCCTCATGATCATCGCCGAGGATGTCGAGGGCGAAGCTCTCGCGACTCTCGTCGTCAACAAGCTCCGCGGCACCTTCCAGGTTTGCGCCGTTAAGGCTCCCGGCTTCGGCGATCGCCGCAAAGCCATCCTCGAGGATATCGCCATCCTTACGGGCGGGAAGCTCATCAGCGAAGACATCGGCATCAAGCTCGAGTCCGTCACGATCGATATGCTCGGTCGCGCCAAGAAGGTCGTCGTCGACAAGGACAACACGACGATCGTCGAGGGTCTCGGCAAGGGCGCCGATATCAAGGCTCGCGTTGAGCTCATCAAGAAGCAGATCGAGGAGACTTCCTCCGACTACGATCGCGAGAAGCTCCAGGAGCGCCTCGCCAAGCTCTCCGGCGGTGTCGCGCTTATTAAGGTCGGCGCTGCTACAGAGGCTGCGATGAAGGAGAAGAAGGATCGCGTCGACGACGCTCTCCACGCTACCCGCGCTGCGGTTGAAGAGGGTATCGTTCCTGGCGGCGGCGTCGCTTACCTCCGCGCTCAGAAGGCCATCGAGGCTCTTAAGCTCGAAGGCGACGAGAAGGTTGGCGCGTCGATCATCTGCCGCGCTATCGAAGCTCCTCTTCGCAAGCTCGTCAACAACGCCGGTCAGGAAGCGGCTCTCGTCATCGCCAACGTTAAGAAGGCGACCGGCACGAACGGCTACAATGTCCGCACGGGCGAGTACTGCGACCTCCTCAAGGCTGGTGTCGTCGGTCCCGCCAAGGTTACGCGCTCTGCTCTCCAGAACGCCGCTTCTATCGCGGGCCTCCTCCTCACGACCGACTGCATGGTCACCGACCTTCCCGAGAAGAAGGAAGGTTGCGGCTGCGGCGGTCACGGCGGCGCTCCCGACATGGGCGGCATGATGTAATATCTTAAACATCATAAGCATAAAAGAGTCATCGTCATTGCGGCGATGACTCTTTTTTTATTGAGCTGATCTAATTTTTCATAGTTTTTGGACGGCAAATTGCAAGTCAAGTGAGTCAATTTTCTGAAGATGTCTCCGAGGGGTCTTGGTAATAGTTCAAACATTCTCATTGTAAGGATCTTTCTTTATGCGGCTTTGTTGTAGGCTGTGTCATATTCATATGCGGTTTTCCCATCAAGTAGCTTTCTATGAATTGAGTTGATAATCTTTTCCAGATGGTGCATTTCTGCGGTTGTGCACTTTGCGAAGTCGGTTCCTTTAGGATACCATCTGCGTACGAGTTTGTTGCAGTTTTCGACGGAGCCTTTCTCCCATGAGGCATATGCGCGCGTATAGTAGACATTGCAACCTACAACGGACTTGATTTTATCTGGATCCAAAAATTCACAGCCGTTATCGGTTGTGATGGAGATTACATTACTAATAGCTTTTCTGGTAATCATCCGTTTAAGTGCGGCTACAACATCATCTTGTGTTACGTGTGCTAAAAGCTCAATTACGTAGCGCCTGCTCTTACGGTCAATGAGTACGAGTAGGCCGCCTCTGCCGCTTGTAGATGAGACGATCGTGTCCATCTCAAAATGTCCAAATCTGCTACGGTTTTTGGCGCCTGTTGGACGCTCATTGAGCATTAGTCGACCAGGAACGGTCATAGCTGGATGCGGTTTAGGTCGTTTCGGCTTCTTCTTCGGATGATAAGGTGTTTCACCGTACCTGACACCAACATCTCCAACGTTGATGTGTTTGTACCATGTCGAGAGGCATGGGATACGTTGGCCCGGCATTTCTTTTTTCATATTGCAGATTGCATCATATGGAGATAGTTTTTCTTCAAGCACATGCTTTTTGAAAAGAAATGCCATTTGATTGGTTACACGCATTTTCGTTCCTTTATTTTCGTTGTTCTCGTTAATTTTGTCTTGTGCGACAAAAGGGTCGTATTCGCAGTATTTGCGTCGTCGTCTGTCTTTAGGGTCGGGAATCGCAAATCCTGTGGCTCCTCTTAGATATTCCCGCCTCCATGTTTCGTATCGTAGACCATGCTTCGCCGCGAATTGTCGTAACGTTATCCGACATCCTGAATTGATAATCTTGTTCCAGTCAGCGGCAAGAATTTGTCTTTGCTCAAATGTTAGGTGTTTTCCTGGCACGTGTTGTGTGATATAATTTCTCATGGCGTCCTTTTTTGTAGATGGATGATTTGTTTTAGCAGCTCTCATCATACTACAAATTGCGACGCCATTGCTATTTTTTTGCGCGACGCCCCCATGGGGGCGTTCCTTCCTGCGTTTTTCCTTCTTCTTTCGTTCCTTGTCTCTTTTCTTCTGAGCATCCTTTCGCCACCTCGACAACTTGCCTTTCCGATTTGACTCATTTAATTGTACAACTTTCGGGGGGATTATTCTCTTTGTTTTATGAGTTAAAGTGTGGTATAATTGACGTTAATGAAGATAAGTGCTTATTCAAGTATAGAATATTCAATATCATTCAATGAATGAGGAAAGACCTTAATATGTTATATTGTTCTCAAGGCTATATAGAAGCAAATTCAGATTTTCGGAATAGCGAAGGGTATGCCCCGAGGAGTTCTCTGGGGACTCGTA